>PXYT01000053.1 GCA_003023725.1 Sulfobacillus benefaciens
GGCAATATCATGAGATTCCCGGAAACTGGCGGGCCATGGCTGAATTCTGCAATTACGGTCGGTGTCACAAAGGCCTTGATGAGATGAGGACTATTGATGGGGGGATTCACATGACTCACATTAGGGGTGGAACAATTTCGAGATACTCACCGGAACAGTGGAAAAGAGCGGGCTGGTCCAGGTGGCGGAACCGGTTAACGGGTCTCCTCCTGCATAGCCGGTGTCTGTGAGTTGATAGACCGCGAGCGTTTCGGCGTCGGGATCGACAATCCAATATTCCGTGATGCCAAATTGGGCATACAGATGGGCTTTGGCGGTTAAATCCCGGTCGCGGGTCGCGGGGGATAAGACCTCGACCACCAGATCGGGGGCGCCTTGCACATTATCTTCGGTGACAATCGACAAACGGTCCGTGCGAATAAACAGGACGTCAGGCTGGACGACATTATGCGTGTTTAAAATGACATCGACCGGAGCAGTATATCCATAGCCATAACCAGCTTGCTCTACCTGCTGAAAAAAAGCCACCAGTCGCCATACACAGCGTTGATGCTTTGTTTTAGGTGCGGGACTCACGGTGAGGACTCCTTCCAGCAATTCGTAGCGTTTGCCGTCGTCCGGCATGTGAGCCAAGTCCGCATAGGTCATGGCGGGACGAATAATGGGCATGCAGCACACCTCCTGGAAGGAGTATACCAAAAAATCGTCAGGAATATGAGGGTGAAAGACAGACCACGGAGGTTCTGACAGTCGATGAAAACGACGTAGGCGGAACGGTTCAGGCGGCAGGAATCAAAAGTTTCGCTAACAAGCCTAAAGCCATGACGAGAATCAGACCTAATGATCCCATCCATTGACGATTCATACTATCTAAGCGGCGATCGATAGAATTAAAGCGATTGTCTATCGAATGGAAACGATCATCGGTGCTCTTCTTAAATTGAGCCAAATCTTGTTTAACTTCATTGATCTGGCTTTTTAAATCGTCTAGCCGCTGCAAAATCAGCCAGCTGACGCTGACCTTTTCTTCCGGACCCGCAGGCCCTTCGGGGGTGTTGTGCTGATCGGCCATCACCCAGACACACCTGCCTTTCTAAGATCAGTATATCATAAGCCACCATGGTGTTCGCCAGGGTCACAAGATGGGATGACGCGTTGCGCGTCGGGTGATTCTCTTTCATAAAAGGATAATAAAAATCGGAAATGCGAAGATCAGGAGAAAAGCCGTCAGCAAGTTTCGGCTGCACGGGCTGGCGCAAACCGTGCGGGCTCCGCCTGAAAACTGACAAAGCTTTCCTCATCGCCCACAATGATGTGATCGAGCAGCGGGATGTCGAGCAGTTGGCTAGCAGCTCGGAGACGTTGGGTCAATTCCGCGTCCGGCCGACTGGGTGTTGGATCCCCGCTGGGATGATTATGCCCGACAATAATGGCGGCGGCATTCATTAACACGGCAAATTTAAACACATCACGCAAATGCACGGCGACCTGATTGAGTGTACCGATGGCAATGGTCTGTATGCCCGTCATGCGGTTTTTGACATCCAGGGTACAGACCACAAAGTGTTCCTGGGTCAGTCCATCCAGATAAGCCGACAAGATGCGAGCGGCGTCGTCTGGCTGGCGAATTTGCTTGGCCTGCGTACGGAAATGGGCATTCCGCACCAATTGCAGCCGATAAATTGGAATTGTAACAGCCATACACGGATCCTCCTATCTTGTACAAATATATTGAGGTCGGTCTGGACATATTTGTATGGCTCGACAATACCCGCCGATGATTCTGGAGTTGGTCCGGACGATGGCTGCCCGTTCCCCCTGTCTCGAGAGACACCCATAAGGGTGCTGAAGGCTTTGTAAGACTGCAGGGTCGGCTGACGGATGGGAAGACAACAAACGTGGGTGCCGCGCTGTCTTAGGGGCACTGTTGGCGCCCATGCTGTCGCACAACTCGAGGGAGCGGGACGACTGGAAGGTGGACCCCATCAAACAATGGTGTTGTTCAGTTTAGAAGGGTCTTTTAACAACAATTTTATAAAAATTTTGAATTCCTCTTGTGAGTGGTAGGAAAAGGATAGTAAAATGTGGATCGTATTGGCTAGGTCTTACGAACTTGAACATTGAGGTAGGAGGAATAAATTTATGACAGTTAAAGGTAAACTAGCACTATTGAGTGCCACCGTGCCACTATTATCATTATTTTTGGGAATTACTCCAACATTTGCGCAATCACCGGTGGTGGTGAGTCAACAAGTATCAACAAGGCCTCCCGTTTCTGCTAGCGGAGGGTCGGGGTTCGTACCCGTACCCCAGGTTGTTAGCAACAATATGCCATCGACTGTAGCTAAGAAATTGCCAATGCCTGTTGCTCAATTACAGCAAACTATTACGATAGTCAATCGTGATATTCAAGAAAATCGTCGGGGTTTGGTGAATGTTAACATTAATCAACTCCGACACTCGGGACTATCTACTCACGAAATTCAGTGGGTTCAACGACAATTAATCAGGTACAATCACAATATTCTATCAGGAAAATTTAGACCGACGTGGAATTCGGCGCACACACCCATGAGTCTTTCTGTGAACTCTAGCTCATTAACTTCTAATATTACTCCATCCACAATAGCAGCAATGAGCACAGCAAACTTATCGTATGGATGGTTTGTGGCCAGTCAACCCTATTGGTTCCAAGAAAATTTTTGGTGGGGTGAGTCGTTAATCGCAAATAATAGAGCAACTAACAATTTTGTCTATGACATGAATTTTTATTCAGTAAATGGCTTCTTTATTTCTCTTATTCCTGCACCACCGATAAATTTCGTTGTAGCACTTACAGCAGGTTTAGCAGGTGCGTATGCATTTTGGGCCAGCAGTAATAATCATGGCTATGGAGTACATTTCAATTTTATAGGGGGTAACGTTTTACCAACCGGCGTTTTTCCTAATCAACCATGAAGATATTTTTCTAATGATAGGACGGAAGCTTGCGGTATCTTTTATAAAATAGCACGTCGGTTATAATGATAAGAAAAGACGAGGAGATGGTCGTTGTGATTACCCCATATCGCGTCGCATGGAGTGTTGTGGGAGCTCTCGGATTAATTTTAACCATAGGTGAAATAGTGAGTGCTAAATTTCCGCGATCTCCGGAATTGATTTATATTGTAGGTCCTGGCCTACTTATGAGTGCGTTATATCGTTTAACAAGACAACATCGTAGTTCTTCTTCCCATGATTGAAGCGAAGGCTTTCACAACACAGCAATAGAGATGCGTGGCTATCTAGGGACTTTCGTGCATTTTTACACTCCATAGCTAATTGGTAAATAGCGTAGTCATTGGTAATGTTTTGTGCTCAACACGGCACGGATCAGAATAGGTGCTGTACGTGTTGTTTTGAGGGAAGGATCTTATGGGCCATAATCTTACTGGAAACACTTACTAAAGAACAACAGGAACCCCGCAAGACGAAGTCTCCCGACGGATGAGGACGGGTCAAGAGGGTTCGCCGAAGACAACAACAGGCTGCCAACCGACGTTATCGCAATAATGGGCTTGCCCATCCAACACCACGACATCACCCACACTTAAGGAATGCCCGTGAAACGCGGAAGGGCGCTGAAGGTTGAACTGCGCGAACAAATTTTCCAAGATTGTAATGGGCTGATCACCGGAGATGGTGCCCGAGTACACCTTGTGATAAAGCCCGAGATCGACCATATCAGTAGACAACAACCGGCACCGATCCGCCCACGTGAGAAAGCCCTGCTCTCGTGGATGGCGCGGCTGCCAAATGGCGTATGTATGCAGCGTAGCCATGTGATGATCCCCTTTCGAATGACGATAAGATAGGATACGAGAGCGGCTGGCAAGCCGCGCAGAAAAAGATCGTCTGACGAACCCATCGACAAGGACGTGGGGCTACAGACAATGTTCCAGCCGGTCTCGAGCAGGCTGGTAGTAGATAGTGGCCCCGGCGTAAAGCCACTGCAACAATGTCGGGACAGACGAGCCGGTGTAATATAATGCTCGCGTGATGTGATTGGACGTTTTTTGCGGAGTGCGGGATAACTGGGTGGCGGCTGTGATATGGGTATTCATGGTGTGAATGAAGACCGTATTGCCGTAAATGCGCAAACGGGGGATGCGGCGCGGAGAACGGCCGGATCGCGCCCGATCGGCTGCCGCATGGAGTTCGGTCCAAGCGCGAATGAAGGCGGCATGATGCAAAGCCGGATGGAAAGGATAAGGACGCACCGCGGCTTGACGCGGCGTCCAGCCCTGGGCGTCTAAGACGGCGAGAATACTTTGCCGGTCGGCCGTTCGGCTGATTTTTAAGCGAGAGGGTTCGGCAGACGATGCGCTCGTAATAATGTGAGACGTCAACCCCAATAAATCTCATAATTGCTCCAGGCGGCCTTTGTCCCGGTGCCGTATGAGCAGGGTGGTTGGAGACGTGAGACTGGCCAGACCCCACAGCAACCCCAGTGTATACGCTCCGGATTCGGTGGTAACATCCCAGGACCATCGCGGACCCGGCCGGGTTTTCTGGTACTGGGGGTCATTGGCTGGTGTGCGGCCGAGGCGGCGGGCGATTTGATTGACTCGGCTGGGACTGAGATGGACATGGCGAGCAATGCGGGCAACGCTCCAGCCCTGTTCGCGCCACTGTTGCCAATCAGCCCAGGAAAAATGCGTTGAAGACGTAACTCTGGCCTCCTTTGCGGTTACCCGCACGATATAATATCCGGAAGGCCGAGACAAGCAAGAAACCAGTGTATGGTAAAGAAATTAAGCAGGATTATTGAAATTGCGTGGGCAGAATCTGTTCCAGGTGATCCTCGAGTTCCTTCAGCGTGATGTGCCCTTGCGCATAGCGTTCCTGCACTCTAACGATGGGATCTTCTATTCGGACAGAGTGTGAGATATCCAGATCCAGCGCTCGGGCAATTGCTTGACGCAGGCCCCGGTGCGAAGGCGCAGATCGCATCCGCTGCCGGCGAGACCAGAGATAAGGAACCAACACAAACAAGATCTCACAACCCGCAATATAAAATCCGATAAAAAAAAGCACAGCAAAGATCCTAGAAAAACTCGTCATCGCGCCCTCCTTGTCTATTAATACAGCGATATGATCCCCGCCGGCAGTGGGGATCAGAAACACGGTCGGTTTTATCGAAATAACGTGGCAACAGTCAGCGGATGAGCGGGAAACAACGGACTGATGACGGTTTCGTCGCGGGTATAGGGTCCCCAGGGTTGATAGCCGTCCGCGGTCAAACGATACACCATCAAAGTCTGATTGTCCGGATCCACAATCCAGTATTCCCGGATGCCAAAACGGGCATATAAGTGAACCTTCACGCCTAGGTCTCGATCCCGGGTGCTGGGCGATAAAACTTCCACCACGACATCGGGAGGACCTTGGATATTCGCGTCGGTAACGATATCCAGATGGTCCTGGCAAACAAAGAGAACGTCCGGTTCTACGACGTTATGGTGGTCCAAAATCACATCGAATGGGGCTGGGAAAACTTGTCCGTATCCAGCATCTTCAACTTTTTCGAAGAAACGGGTTAACTGCAAAACACAGCGTTGATGTTTCCGGTTTGGTGACGGACTCACGGCGAGATCTCCTTCCAGCACTTCATAGCGTTTGCCGTCATCGGGCATCTGAGCCAGATCCTCGGCGGAAAAAATAGGACGAATAATGTCCACTCGGGGCCACCTCCTTTTGTCTCGAGTATAGCCGAAAACGTCGGAGAAATCACCCGGGGCTTACCATCTGCTGAGCTCCCGCGTGTGAACCGACCCGTCTCCCCCCTGATTGTGGATGAAGTCTGCTCCGTTATCCAAAGAGCGGATGATCGCATGCATATCCGCCCTATCAACCGGCGTTATCCAACCTAAAAATTGGTCGTTGACCGCATTGTACACCGCAAAACGGTGGAAATCGTGATCAAACGGCACCTCACAGATGATGGTCGTAGTGGTGCGCCACTGGCGCATTCGTGACACCTTCTTTCAGAGGTTGGGATGGTTCACAGCATGGCGATTGGCCGGGGTGCGCCGTGGTCAAACAACACCATCTGAGGAAGCAATGCGTGTAACGGCTGATCGGCCAAAACCCGCTGAACGAAAAAATCTAATCCTTGCAGAGCCGTCGGCCAGTGCGTAAAACCGGTGAGTACGGCGGCAGCTTCTTTGGCCGGCACGGCGCACAAGGCCGTGGGTTCCGTCGCCGCTTGCCGCCAGGCGCAAATGGCGGCAAAATCTCCGGTGTAAAGGGCAAGCGTCGCCCCGTCCGCCAACGGAAGCCGCTGGGGCAGCAGAGGTGGCGGAGCCATATTCTGTTCCGCGATATCCCACAGAGCCGTCTCCGATTGGTGCCAAGCCGCGGCATCAGACACCTGGACATAGCGCACGTGGTGGTCAAAGTCCAAGACCAGGGCTTTCACCAGGGAGGACAGGACGGGTCGTTGGATCATGGTCGGTTCAGAAAGCGGCATCGTTAAAGTGATTTTGAGCCGATCGCGCAACGACGCGAAATCCGCCGTCTGGACTCGGCGCTGTTCGTCAAAGATGCCGACGATCATGGCGGCAATCTGCTTAACCGATTCTCCGCGTTGATACTGACGGTAGGCCGTCGCCCCGGAAATGACCCAAGACGCCCCGGATTCAGCATCCTGATCCGGCCACGTCTCATGGACCTGCAAGGTTTGCCCGTCGGATCCCAGACGCCACACACTATCGGACATTTGAGTGAGCGTTTGGCGCAAGGACTCGCAAAACGTCGTGTAATCGGTCATGAACGATCACCACACCTTTCATAGCATAATTAAGAAAACCGCAGAACCCCGTCAGAAACACCAGGAGCATCTGAGACATTCCGAGATACTCCCCGTCACAACCCCATTTACGCACCCTTGGTAATTACGGGCAAATAATCCATAAAAAAGTCCGATGCATACGGCTGCCAGGGATTCGGCGCAATCCGGGCAAACCAGCGGTCCACCCACCCGGCGGACGCGGTCCAGGTCACGCGCCAGAGAAACCGGCCCGTCACAGCCCCTTGATGGCGCTCCCACAGCGCGATCAAGGCTTGATGCACCCATTCGTCGGGTTGGGTGCGTTCGATTTCTCCCACATGGCCGGGATCTCCGGGCAATGAGTAACTCCAGCCGGTGGCCGGTTGGTCGGGATCGGATAAGCCCAGCGGACTATGCACGGCATGGGCGGTAAACCACCGCAACTCGTCGAGATAGTGAGAATAGGCGTCGGTCAACGTGATCGGAGCGGCGGGATGTCCTGAAGTCAGCATGGATAACGACCTCCTTTATGACTGATGACAGCGAGAGGAACACAATACCCTCTCCTCTTCCGCGCCGGACGGCGCGGGAAGAGAATCACCGGCCAGGAGGCGGATAGCGGGACGGATCAGGTGTCAGAGTGGTGAGACGATTAGCCGGACGAATTGGATAGGGCGTCCCAAGCTCCTTGGCGGATGACGTCATAAAGGCGGGTCGTGACTGGGGCAGCGGGTTGCAGGGTATCGTGCCAAAACGCCAGCAGCGTCCGAGCCTGGGTGGTCGCCGGAGCATTCTCATCGGTCAGGGCTGGTGGCGGGGTACAATGCCAGGCGTCGGCCAAGACCTGCAAATCAGCCACCGGACACGGCCACAGCGCCGCGGGCGGCAGAGAAGGCTTCAGGCGTCCCATCTCATATCCGCAGAGCAAGGCGGGTGCCCCGGGGAACAGGTGCCGCTGCACGAGACGAGTCAGCGCAGCCCACGCATGCAAGGCGGGAACCGGATCGGCCTCGGAGAACGCGACAAGCGGATCGGCCCAATGGTCCTCGCGGAACAACACGGAAGGATAGGCTAAAAGTGCGGCAACGTGGGGCCATCCAGCGCGTGAACGACGGGAGAACGGCCGGCGTGTTGGATGGCCAAAGCCCACTGGGGATGGCCTGGGCGCATTGTCCACCCCAAGGCAAACGCGGTAAAATGCGGATCGGTTAACGGGGTAAACAAAGACGTCATCCCTATCATCCTTTCTGGGGCAACAGAGTCTGCGGTGCGGCTCCTCTTGACAAAAATCCGGCAATCTGCACAATCAAGAAGAAAACGGGAGCGGACGCACGTGTGGGTAGGACACCGGATCAATCCGAATCGGCACATGCAACGGTGGTATCAAATTTGGGTGCAGCCGGATCTCTGGGATCAGTGGGCGGTGTGGGTAGCCTGGGGCCGAATGGGACAGCGGGCGGGGCAACCGCGCATTCATTCTGTGGCGGAGAATGCAGAGAAGGTCCACTGGCACGCCCGCCGCTGGCGCCAGCGCAAACAAGCCAAAGGGTACATCACGGTGTGGGAGACGAAATCTCTTTGAATCCCGGACCCGGTTTTAGGACCAACGAATCTGATCGTTCTTTAAAGATTTGTTGGCCGTCTGCGCACTTTTGACCGCGTCGTGGGTCATCGGCATCATCCACCGGACATGCTGATCGACGAGCTCTTCGATGGTCACCAGACGAATTCGGGGCTCGGGTTGCCGGCTGGGAAACAACGGATGGATGTAGTAACCTGCTGCGGCCGCTTCTTGGATCATGGGTTTGGTCGGTCTCTGTAGGGTCAGCAAGATGCCTAATTCCGCCTGTTCCCGCGCCATATCGCCGCGCAAGGTAGCCACCGTCGCCCGATTGACGTGTCCTGATTTGACTTGGAACAAGGCTTTCGCACTGTGGCTCGGCCCGGTCACAAAGGCCGCCACGCCGTCAATTCCCCCGTCGGCTCCTTTTTTGTGCTGAATGCGGGCCCGGTTGTTGGTATAGGTGAGAATGGCCCACTTCTCAAACTCCTTGCGGGTTTTATCCCGCGAATCATGGGCTAAGGCATGGGCGGACGCGAGATCACGGGGAACGCCATGCATAATGAGATGATCGTGCAACGCGGCACGCTGGTTGGCCGGAGTGCTGTCGTCCAAGCGCTTGAGAATGAGACTAATGGCTTGATACGTGATGTCGATGCCAATCCACCGCCGACCCAAACGTTGTGCCACGGCTACGGTGGTGCCGCAGCCACAGTAGGCATCCAATACGGTATCACCGGGATTGCTGCTGGCTTGAATGATGCGTTCGAGCAAGGCTTCCGGTTTTTGCGTGGGATAGCCGAGACGTTCAGCGGCCATGGCATTGAGTGCTTGAATATCAAATACATCGTCCGGGAATTTTGTCAGAGTAGTGGCCCGCGTGGCACCGGGAGTGCCGCTTTGAATACGACGCAAGACTTCGTCGGTTCGCGGGATCTTTATGCGATCGGGGTAGAATTGATACGTGTCGGATTTCGTATACCAGAAAATAATATCGTGCTTACGACCGAACCATTTCTTACTGACACCACCGGTCTGATAATGCCAAATAATCTCGTTCTGAAAGTCACCACCTTGACTGCAGAACACAGCGTCCAAAATCAGCTTGAGATAATGACTAGCTGTGGGATCACAATGGAGGTAGAAACTGCCCGTGGGTTTGAGCACGCGAAAGATCTCCGTAATGCGCAGCGTCATATGCACGAGATAAGCCATCAGGCCACTGGGGCCTAAGACGGAATAAAGTCCCTGGATAAGCGCGACGGTTTGAGGAGGAAACCGGCCTTGGGCATTGTCGAGAATTTCCTGCACGCCCTGGTCCGCTTCTGGACCCCAGACCCACGTATCAATAAAGGCCTGCGCCTGAGCGACATCATCGGAGCCAATCCGGTTGTAAATCTGGAAATAGGTGCGTTTAGAGTTGAACGGCGGGTCGATATAGCACAGATCGACGCTGTCATCGGGAATCCGTTGGCGGAGAATCTCCAGGTTATCGCCATAAAACAGATAATTGTTGGCATCAGCTAAAGGCATCAGCATACTATCACCATTCTTTCCTATCACGGGGAGGCCGACGGACATACAGAAAAAAACACCCCGGATAACCGGGGCGGAGCCGCGAAATCTTGGAAATGCGTTCAGAACATTTAAGACATTTAGGCTGTTCGGCGCAAGACAATCGCCTCCGGCTTGATGGCACGGAGGGTCTGACGACCACGATCGGCGTAGTAGCAAGCCAGGGAATCGTAACCCTGGTGTTGAATCGCTTGAAGCACGGCGTGTTTCCGATCCCAGTCTTCCCGGGACACGGCAGCCGGAATTAGGTGGGTGCCGTTCGGGCGCACAAACCAGTAAAAATCTTCCAGATGCGTGGACAGCCAAAACAGGTCATGAAAGTAAAAATCCCCGCCATAGTGACGAATGGTTCGTTCGGCAATCCGGGCCATCCGTTGTACTAAGGGATTATCGTCAAATTGCGCTCGCAGTCGGGGCATTTGGTCAACGGCAAAGCGAAAATCGTCCACACTGATCCCGTGGTTTAACGCAATATTTTCGCGATAAGTCGTCAAGGTGTGGGTATAGAGCGTCCCAAAGGGAAGAACAGTCACCAGGCATCAGACTCCTTTCGAGAACATCCGGCAAGAGAAAGACCGCTCAGACAGCCGAGTGCGAAGAAAGATCCCTCACACAGTCGGCAAACACCCCGAAGACAGGCAGATTAGACAGAGTCCCATCGTTCAGAATGAAATACCGCCGAGCGTAGCGAGACAGGGTAAAAACGCCGCCATAAGGGCTGTCACCGTCGTCGATGCGGCGTAAAGGCGGGACTTGGGGACCATAGACAGTCTGGGCCGCTTGATGCACGGCGTCGGACAGCGTGTCGGCGTCAATGGGAAAATAATCGTCAGGCTCAAAGTTCTCAAACATGTCGTCTCCGGTGTAATGAGTAAATTGGGTGGCGTACCAACGCATCGAGGTCACTCCCTTTAAAGATAATCAATGCGTCAAAGCAAAAAACCGCCGGCGGGCCGGCGGGAAACACGAACAGTGAACGATAATTCTGGTGATTTAAAGAACGACATGGATTACTACTAAAAGATCCACTATAGTTACGGAATAAGATCCAACGGAAGATCCGAGATATCCTTCAATCGATGGCCATCCACCATAATCCGTAACATTTCTGCAGCATCATCTGCATTCGACTCTTCAATGGCGCACTGCAATTCGGGTAGTGCAAAATGGTATGTGCAATCAATATCTCCTGTTCCGAGTGCAATCGAGGCTAGTCGACTGGGCAACGGTTCGGCTGTTACTACTACTACATGCGGTAAATGGCCTTTGCGATTACGAATGAGATTAAGAGCTTCGGCCCGTGTGTTTTGACTTCGATCTGATCGAATAGTCCATTTCGCTGAGATACTCGCATGTAGCAAAGGAAGACCACCATTTGTTGCGCGTATAGCCGCCAACAAGCTTACCGATTCGTCTACGACCGGAAACGACTGATTGATGGTTTCGTCTGATAACGGTTTTTGAAATATCACGATATCGGGAGTAATAGTATAGTCACTTCCCAATGCCGCCGCCAACTGCGGGTCATGATCGGCTGCATTGGATAACGCCAATAAATGTGCATATTGCTCGAATCGTGCGAGCGCTAGCCGATTGTGGTTCCCAATGCGCTCGACGTGCCATTGCCCTGGTCGAAGATGACCTAAGGATAAAAATGTTTCATTCAAGTAAGCAGCAATAATCAGTTCAAACTGGCTTCCGCTTTTTTGGCCCGCCAACCGTTCTCCAGTTTGAGAAAAAAGCTGTTCTGCGATACTACGCGCAATCTGGATAGACAATCTATTGCAGGAATCCGCATTGCTCGGTACCCCGGAATCACTAATGGTAAGAGCGGAATCCATTAGTCGTTTGTGAAAGAGACGTCGAGCCCGTGCGATTAATGCCTGTGTATTCATCGTTCCACTTCCTGCGGTTTGGCCAGCGCAATAACATGCTCGGTGTGCATGCGCTGTTCAATGCCAGTCAGCCGATTGCCCCAACGTGCCGGCATCATGCGTCGGTCACGGTCCAATGACCGTTCCACTACTCCCTGTAATCGATACCCTATGTCGTCCTGGGCAATCGACGCTAACGACTGTGGAGTCTCAACGTCGAGACCTCGCATCGTTGATGTGCCTACAACGATAAAGGCTGATTTCCCAGGTTTCAATGCACGGTACATTCCCTTCATGGCTTGACGCATATCGGCGAAGTACCGCGCCAGCAACCCGGCCTTATGGTGATCTTTCACATCCAATGCGCTCAAGATGCTTCGAACGCGATCGGGAAACATGTTCCATTCAAACAGCTTGTCAGACTCGCTCCCGATATAGTTGGATCGTAAAACCGCGAGCTCGCGCAACGGTCGACCCATCCAAACTAAGGAAAACTTATTAGCGCGAACATAGTCGATCGCGTTAGCATAGGGTGGAGACGTCACAATAAGATCCACGGAATTTTCGACTACGTCTAACTGTCTAATGTCTCCTTGCTGAATGACTGGTTCATACGGGCTATCCAACGCGGTTAATGTGGAAGCTAATTTTAGAATCCGCTTGTGAAAACTGTCAATGGCCGATTTGGGCACCTTAGTTGCAACCTTATGCGGACGACTATGTGCTAAATCGCGTGCCATCGAGACGCCTCCCGATTTCGTGACAATAATGGAAGAAAAGACCACCAACAGAAACTGTCGATAGTCCGGCTCGTCAACCGCCTCAATCCCTTCCATTAACGCTTCTAACTCTAGCACAGTCGATGGTAAGAACCAATAATCAACAAACTGTCGATCCTTTTCCTCTACGAACCGCATGGCTACACGCTGTAAGAGGCGCTCAGGATGACATAAGTTACTCCGTGCATGGTCAAGAATAGCGGTTCCATAGTCTAATACCCGATTTGAATCTAGAGGAAAGGTTTTTACGCGACTCATTAAAACTGCCAACGGGTCTATGTCGATCCCCATTGCACGGCGATGTAGCCTTATAGCTTCCACGACCGTTGTGCCGCTGCCTAAGAAAGGATCCAGCACTACATCACCGGACTCTGTGAGCCCTTCGATAAACCAAGCTGGTAACTGCGGAGGAAACTTTGCAGCAAAAGCGTGTAACCCATGCCGCATATGCCCACCGTTTGCATCATGAAACCCCAGGTCTGCTTGCAGCAGTCTATCAACTCGATCTCCTTCATCTAAAGTCATTCGAATCATTGCAATCCTCCTCGCGAACATCTTAGCATACACGACATGCCACGGCCGGACGGTTATTATAACAGAAAATTACGCTCTATCTATGTTTCACTTTCAAGACGTTTTCTTGCCATAAAGACACCCAAAACCCAGTCCGATAATATTCGAAAATATTATCACCACAATTACTTTGAATTGTGTTGGCAATGTTCGACACTAAACATCAATAGTTAAATCCTATAAAAGCATCAGAAAAAAGCCGCCGGCGGGCGCCGGCGGAAACACGAACAGCGAGACGAACCGATACTTATGTCGGGCAGTCTGTACATGGGTATCATACGATCAGAAGAGACACTCATACGCTCGTGAAGCCGAGGACAAAGAGTTATAAGCGGTGATAAACTTTACCGCGTGGAGCGATGTCGCTGACGCGGATTTCTTGAGTGGATTCGTCAATCCGATACACGATACGCCATGTTCCCACACGCGTTGATCGCAATCCTGCGGCATTGGTTAACGGTTTTGTCAACGGACCACAGGGATCTTCCGCAAGTTGTTCAAGGCGAGCGATCATGCGTTGCTGAGTCATGCGGTCGAGATGGTCTAAGTACCGAGCAGCCTAACGGGACAAAATCACATCATACATCGTGTTGACGTCGCCAATCCTTGAGGCTGATGCGATCTCCCTGGACCAATTCCTGCTCACCGTGCTGTACACGTTGAAACTCGACAGGACTTAGCGTATCGGTCGGTTGCTGAAGCCAGCGAACATAATCCACCACGTCGTCAATCCAACGTTCGTCGAGTTTTTCGATGAGGTGTAACAACTCTTCTTTCGAACTCATGATTTCACGGTCCTCTCTCGACAATTGTTACAAAACGCGTGCATTCTGGTTAAAATCTTCAGGCCGTTTTCCGGTCAATCGAAGGTAAATGTTTCGTGAAATTTTTTCTGATCATGACGAGGAGACTTGTTTCCATTAAAAGACTTGCGATGTCTGGGGCGTTTATTCATGTAGAGGATTCTTCATCAGGCGGGAGATTTGCGTAATATTCCGCCATGACGTCCCAGGATATGGGACGATCACTAGATGATCCTGGTTCCAATCCCTCACGGGTGATAATCCAGGGAGCTTCGGCATGAGTGAGATCGCTGAGTTGTTGGGCATTCCACGAACCGTAGTAGTTTAAAACGGCTTCAATCGTTTCTTGACCGATTTTATCAATATGTTCAGGACGGCCGCCGAGATCCCCAGAACGCACGAGAAATTGGCCTCGATGTTTGGCAAATAAATCGGGGGCTACCGGGCCATTGGCCCAGGCTTCAATCGACTCGGGGAACAAGGGACGGTCGTTCCACACTAAGGACCAGGCCTGACAATAATAAACCAATTTCTGAAGTTTCATGGCAGATAGAGGACCTAGACTTTGTAAAATAAATTCCGCCACATCCTGTATATGCGTCTGCGATTCGAACATCGAACCTCTCCCCTATCTCATGTTCTAAAATTAATTCTACCAAATCAGTAAGTCTATAATACAGCTTTATAAAAGTTAATCATANGATAGATAACTCATAACCTAGGGACTACCATTTTTGGCTATCATTGTCTAGGCAATGAAAAGAACAGATTGTCGTAGGAACTGAGGGATTTTTCGTTTAACTTGCCAGCCGTTTTTCGCCATCATTTTTATCGATTGTATCACATGGGTATACAATCGATGTTTTTTCTCAAAAAGGCCTAGCACAGTCTGATCGGACTCGGGCCCTCGGTGCGGGAACCAGCCGACCTCCCGCTCGGAATGAACCGATGTGTTGCACCCCCGCTTCCCTACGTTCCGTAGGGGTGGGGATGAGCGGCCACACACGCCCGGAGCAATTGCTCCGGCAGTCGGGGACCGAAGAACCGTCGGTTAAACCGATACACAAACTCGGCAAAGTAAAGATTGCGCCGCGTCCGACCGCGTCCATGATAGGTGCCGTCTAAAAAGGCCTTGGCATTACTAATGAAGACGTTAACCCAGTGAAACACCTCGGCCGCCTGCGGATCGGTACTGAGGGTGACCTCACACGTGGCCTTCAGTATTTTGGCGGCTTTGGCATACACTTCGGCTCCATCGGTGCGCCAGGTACTCTGGGGTTCCACGTGGTCCTGCAACCGCTCCGTGACGGTTTCCTGCGTTAAATCGGGCACTTTTTCGAGAAATCCGTATTGCGGATGACCGTGCTCGTCTAAGCTGACCCCCACCAGCGTCGGATCTTGGTCGGTGCCACGGCCCCGTTTGCCGGGCCCATGACTGACCCCGCCAAAATACGCGTCATCCAGCTCAATCATCCCGCCCAATTTATAGCGCCCATTGCGTTCAGCCATGGCCTGCTGAATTTTGTGATGTAAAAGCCAAGCGGTATGGTACGCGATACCCAGTTCTCGCGCCAAGGTCAGCGCGGCGACGCCGCGCTTGTCAATCGCGACCAGATAAATCGCCCAAAACCACATCGGCAACGAGATTTTGGAGTGATGAAAGACGGTTCCCGCTGTCACACTGGTCTGCCGACGGCATTCTTGGCATTCGTAGAGATCGATCCCGTGCCGATCTTGCCGATGAATAACCCAGGCCTCCCGGTGCCCGCAAGCGGGACACACAAACCCCTCCGGCCAACGTTGCTGAACCAAGAAGGTCTGGCAGTCTTCCACGGTGCGAAATTTCTGTTGCCATTCCATTAAGGTCACGGGTTGCTCCTCCTTTCTCCCCTGATATCACCATTATACGACCTTTCCACGTATTTTTTAGGGTTTGTTCTCCATTTTCGGAGCCATCTGACCAAGTATGAAGTTAATACCCACTAGGTAGTGGCATTACGAACGTCTCGTTTTTCAGGCAAACGGTGGGAAAACGAATTACACAGAAAATCTTCTATATTGCAAGATCACCTCAAATTTTTGACCCGGATGAGTTCGGAACGCTAGGGCAACAGGACAGGACGCACGCTTAGTATCCCGCAAACCGTTTGGCCTGAACCACTTGCCCTTCTTTGAGCAGGCGGTATTCCACAAAATCGTCCCCGGGATCGGTCAACGATGACCCCCACATTTCCAGGGTATCGGCTTGGGCCGCGATTTCGGCGGAGAAACCCGGGCCAAAAGGCGGGGCCGCTGTCGCGGCCGGAAGGAATTCATCACCCGTCGCAATATCCACGCGGTACATCACCGCATCACTCCTTTGTCGTGAGAACGATTGTCACGGAGCTATAGCCATCACCAATCCGATAAATCGAGTGTAACATGACCAGTCGGCAACAACAGACAGCCTGCGATATCTGTCTGAATGATTAAGACGAAGCCCAGCCAAAGAAGAGCCAGGTAGTCGCATCCAGCCGCACGGCCGCGGCGGGACTCCATTTATCCGCAATCCATGCCCAAGCGGGATCGGGATCTTCCGTGAGTAATAAATGTGCTGCCCATTGCCGTAGTGCCTGGGCATCGGACAGCGAAGACGGCGGAAAGACTTGCCGCACTGCATCTTTTTCCGCCAGAGTGCCGGTATACCCGCCCTGACCGTACTCAGCACGGGCTTCCGCGACAGCCTGATGAAAGGCCTCCGAGAGAGTGGATCCGGTGGCCGTGACCAGAAACGTTTCAGCGCCCATTGTCAAATCCTTTCTTGAGTGAGCTAATACGGAAACCATGAAGCTTCCCCAAACAACGACGCGCCATCCCCATACCGTGGCCACTTGAAGTCCAATACCGAGCAGCCTCCTCAAGAGTTACCGCCACCAACTATAGGAGTACCATAACGCCGGAAAAGATTGTCGAGGTCCGCATCCCCGTTCAGTCTTAATCCTTCCTGTCGAACCGATTCGTGGCAAAAATCCACCAGCCGAACCGAGCCGTCGATAATACGACAAATTGCCAAACGGCCGAACTGTCCGAGGTGACGGTCAGCATATCGTGCAAGCCCCTTAGCCTTCCGCCAGCCATCAGACAGATGAGGGCTATGCGGTTCATACACCTCGAGCACCCTCCCATCAGTTCCTCCCCGAACAGCTAAAATGTCCGGGAATCCGGGGGCGTAGCTCCCGTCCGACTTCTCGTACCAGTAAGCCAAACTCCACGATTTTCTCGGCAGATTGCGTAGCCAACATTCTATTGCCGATTCCCGGAGCAACTCCTCTACCACCACCTCCTCCCACGGATTCAGGTCTATCTGTAGTACACTCTCTTCGCCTTGGTAAAGGTGACGCGGCCACGGCCTGGATCCCTTAGAAACCGTCCATTGAACCACTTCTGGGAGCCACACCGCTTGTGGCTCCGGCGACTTGGCCAAGGCCCACAGCTCTTGGTATCGAAGTTGCTGCGACGATGACAACCGGGTGATGGATTCGTGATGTCTCCGCCTCAACTCCTCGATTCTCCCTTGACAAACCTCTTCAACGCGTCTGGTTACATCCTCACGACGCGACAACAAATATATTAGGAGTTTCGCGCGTACGGGGTCATGGCCGATTTCCCTCCGCATAAATTCAACGACGACAAATTCACCAAGGCCGCGCTTAGCCTGCTTGTAAAGGTCTTCTGCGTTCGCGGAACTAATTGAAATGTTTTCATCCGTTTCGACCGATACTGCATCGTTCATTACGGCTAGGGTTGTAATAGAAACCTTTGCGGCTCCGGTTAGTTGCGAAGCAAATCCCTTGTCCTTTGCAATAAGTTCATGTGCCAACTTCTGCAACAGATCGACGACTCCGTCTCTCTCTCGTGCCGGAGCCCCGGCGTCAATGTCGTCCATTGCAAGGTTGGTCGCAAAACGCAGGAGTCGAACGAGATTTGAAATAGTGCGGGTTCCGACGTGTAGATACGATGGTTTGCCATTAACAAGTTTCCACGACTCAAGGAAGCTTCCTGAAACCGACGCCTCTACCACATTGTCGTCGTCCTCAACGTTCAACGGTGGGACTGATTCGGTATCCTTCGAAAGGTTTTCAATAACGCTAGCCACGGTTACTTTATTATAATACGGCAACAAAAGGCGGACAGAGTTAAGAACATCGTTACCCTCGACTCGGCGCCCCAACGGATTTCGTACCATACGACCAACCAATTGAGCAATGGCCGTTGGGTCTTGTGCTCTTCGAAACGACATTATTACCTCTGCCCGGGGACAATCCCAACCAGTAGAAAGTGCCATCTTGAAAAAAACAACCCGGACATTCGAGTCGCCGTCAATTCGCGAAGGTTCAATGTGACGCACCACACGATCGCCCACTCGGATGTTCTTGGCGTCTTGAAATGCGTGGGCCAAGTGTTCGTCACGGAGATCAGCTATCACTTCTGATAGTACACCTAAGGCTGTTTCCAAGTTCGTTGCTGTTACGTGGGCCCCAGACCCGTCCTCCACCTGAACCACGAGAATAGGGCTCACTACAGGAAGTCCTTGTGACTGACAATATTGAGCCCATGCATTCTTCATTCTTTGCCAACGTTCAGCAGCATGCTTTAAGAGCGTCCAGTCGGACGGGCTATTTTCTTTCGGGACTTGCACCAACAACCTATCTTTAAGCAAGCCAGAATCTCGTACCTGCTCCACATCCACGACAACCTTGAATAGATGACGATCCGTCTGTCCCACCAGATCTTCAAACCGAACTGGTGTGGCAGAAATCCCTAGAACCAGAGGAATTGCGGTGAGTCCATCGCTTGGAGAACCGAGCAAAAACTTTTGAACTATGGAATTGGCCTCATTTCGACTTTGAGCACTCATAGCCATTCCGCGGTGTGCCTCGTCTATAACCACATAGAATCGATCGCCAAGATTCCTTGCAGTCGCTTCGATTGTTTCCCAAATTGAATAGCTACGGTTGTCACCCGGGCTTACCAACAAGCTATTACGGGCGAGTTTCTGTGTATTCAGGAAATAGACTCTGCCTCCCTCGAACACATCACGATCGAAGGTGTTGTCTATGACCACCAGCCGATTATCCGTCAATCTATCTGATGATGCAGCAATTCTACTCCGCGACTGCTCGTTAAGCTCTGGCTGATCAGACAACCATAAAAATACCGCATCATTTTCGGCAGGGAATTCGTCCGTACCAAACACAACCGCTTCGATTACTGCCGTCAACATGACAGTCTTGCCTGAGCCAGTGGGAGCGCTTAGAATGACCGCTTCGCGCTGCCCATCCTCGACATACCGTTTGGCTCTACGAATCCGATCTAGCAAAATTTGCACATGCTCTATTTGAAAGTCCTTCATTCTCAAGTTCATATTTTCCGCTCCCATACATTGATCTCAAAGTTCTCAAGATAGTTCTTGTACAGTTGCTTCACGTTGACAATTCGCTCCAACTGGGACCGCATTTGAAAAAAAGCCTCTGTGTTGTCAGTGACCAAAAAAGCCCATTCAAGGTCGTCTCGTTTCTCAACTACTGCCCGAAACTCTCGGAATCGATCTTCGCGAACAAGCAACGCAAATCGTGCGTCGTTAGGCACTATGAACGGTTCAGTCCGCGCAATCTGGGGCAGGTTGCCATATCCTCCGGCCATAAGCCATAGCAGAGGGACAAGTCCCTCCAGCTCGTTCCCCAGTTCTACAGACAATGGATCTAAAAAGTTTAGCTTAAGGAATGCAATGTTGGCATCAAATCCTTCGTTCCAATGTCGTGTCTTTTCGACTTCGCGAAAAACAGACGGTAAAGCCTGTTGTACCAGCGCTTTGGCTCGCCTAAATTCTGACCCGTCGCCCATCGGCAGGTAAATCTTTTTCAATCCGACACTGGCTTCCGAAGACGATAACTCGTCACAGAACTCTTCAACCATGGATGCGTCCCAAAGAATGGCAACCTCTTGCTTCTCATGGAGGTACCACGGTCCCCCATCCACCAGTGACATTTTTGCTTGACACATACGAACGATAGCCTTGCGATCCTCAAAGCTATTCAATACCTCTGGCGCGAGAGCGGGCATTGACGCGACAATTCTTCGTTGCGGCACCATTTCTTTGACACCCAAGTGATATTTACCTTGGAGGAGGCTTCCATCGTCACGATGTCCTGCAGTCGTATATTTCAACCGTGGCCACGTGACAGCCCGACAGATCCCTAGCGATTCCCACTCAGTGTCACCGGGGCGAATTCCGCGCTCGACCAGCTCCTCCTCTTCATCGGCCGACACCTCATTGTTTGTCACCAAGATGCACCGTCGATTCCCTCCGTCTTCAGCGTTTAACAAGTTCACCGAATGAAGGGTGGTTCCGGAACCTGCGAAAAAGTCCAGGACTAGTGCATGAGGCTTTTGTCGCACGACGGCAGCAATTGCGTCCCGCGTGGCGTATATGGATTTCGGGTACGAGAAACTCCCGGGTCCCAACACCTCGCGCAGAAGCGTGGACCCGTGTGACCCGGCGTGGTGCAATGACCTGTTCCAAACCGTTTTCAACGGATGGAGCACGGCGTCTGCCTTCGCAAACTCAAGGATGGCAGCACCGGTATTGAGGTCATGTCCCGACACGCGAATAACGCCTGTTTCGATTTCCCTCAGTGTCTTGTCCTGTAGGTATAGAACCGTCCATGTACGCCGCTTGGCGTCATAGCGTCCGACCTTTGCAAAACCCTTCTTGACTAGGTGCCGCAGACTTTCGGGCCCAATGCGCCATCTACCCAGGGACCCGTCCCGTCGGATGGGCCAAGCTACATCTGGAGCGAATTCGGGGTCTTGTTCCCTCGGGAGCGGATCACCTACTCGAAGAATTCCCTTCGTAACGGGATCAACGAAAATCGGATAAAACATTCCATAGCGGTCTTGCCTTCGCCCATCTCGCTCCCCTCGCCGCAGCAGAGATTGCCACATAGCATCTGTCGCCGGCTGTTCTTTCGTTTGTTCGGGTGACAACATGTCGTCTGGGCCTGGAAAGGGAGTGGCCTCTCCGTTGAAGCAGAAAATGGCGTACTCTTCGACTCTGGAGAATAGTCCTTGAGTGCTGGTGCTTCCGCCCGGATTGCTTACTATAGTGACCATTTGCCGTTTCATGTCGGGCACTACCCGTTCTAAAAGCATCGCAAGGTGGTGGACTTCATTTTCGTCAATCGTTATGATTAACACCCCGTCTGGTTTCAACAGAGTCCGAGCCAGCAATAATCTCCTCTGCATCATGGCCAGCCATTTGGAGTGTTTCCACGCATCATTTTCCCCAACGTAATCGTTGTTGTACTTCCAGTTGCGGTCACCGGTATTGTAGGGTGGATCAATATAGATACAATCCACCTGTCCAGGGTGCAGGTAATTGAACAACTGCAACGCGTGATAGTTGTCAGCTTCGATGAGCGCATGCCACGGGCGAGAAGAGTCTCTCTCGATCCAATCAACGAGGGTCAACGCCGGATAGACAGCCTGGCCAAACGGCTTGATCGCCACCACGTCACGAAGTGGGAAGGTTTCTTCGGATCCGTCGACCTCAGACTTCCCTACAACTGCATCATCACTCACACTAATAGCAAGCCATGACGAATTCACTGATCTGATTTTCTTCGAGAACCGCATTCCCGGCTTTATAGGTGTATCGAATAAGGGAGCGAGCTCGGGCAAATGTTCTTCGAACACTAACCCAAACTTCTTGTCGGACTTAAGTTTTCGCACTTCGTGTTGTATTGCCAGCCGCAATTGTGTATCAGTTATACGTTGGATTGCCTCTTCTAAATATGCCAAACTGTTCTCCGCTCCTTGAGCCGCACCACCTGTGCTAGCGTGTTAGGTTCTGGACACTATAAATGTATCATCCAAGTACTCGTGCGTACCCCGATTTACAATCTCAGTCAGATCGAATGGGAACTTATTCTTATATTCCGTGTTGCAAATCGGTTTGTGTCTGAATATTTCCGCTGCTTCGACACGCATACGGGTACTAGTAATCGGAATTAGAGCAAACGAAAACCAGAGTTGTTCATCCCGCCGAAGATATACCAGCCAGTCTTTCAACCGTTCGTGATGTGTCAATCTGTCCCTAATATCATCGGCTTCGCCAATGTACAACAGCTTTCGCAAGCGCACCACGTCTTCGTCGATCTCGTGCCCCGTGTAGACGACATAGATGCCACTAGCATCCGGGGTGTCTTCTGGATCAGGGCAATACCCGTCAAACTGGACAGCATAGCGTTGTGCCGCCATACCTTAAACTCATCCTCCTTCTACTTGCCGCGGTCCCCTCTGTCTTATAGTTAATGCTGCAACCAAAAGTTTCTCGCCATTCCTGCCGGCAGTCCTACCACCTTCGCGTACATCGGAAGGCGACCCTCGACCAAAGAGCGAATTCATGGTTATGACAATAAACTACCTGAAAATCACACATATGTCTCCATATGTCAGGAATCGATCCACGTAATGCTAGACTTCCGATGACGACAAAAAATTCAACAACCACGGATAGTCCGAGAAATCAGGGGGGTCCTAGCCAGTAATTTCGGATATTACCTCGGTCTAGGGTTCCAACGACACCTTAAATCCGTCTATCCACGGAATAAAATCCATTGGGTCTGCTCCGTTTGAACTTTCTTGGTGACGGCTCGTGGTGACGGGCGGAATAAAACTGGGGTTTTTGGGTATTTTGAGGACAAAATAAAATGGCCTCCGATCCTCGGAAGCCTTGCGGGAATTGACTTTGGCGGGGATATGTGGGAATCGAACCCACCGCCGACTTCTAAAGCCGGCCATTGGCATAGATCGAGACAAAGACCAAACGGCACAGCAGTGCGTCAGAATGTCAGCCGCAATATCCGGCGCGTTGTCTTGCGCGATGATCCACCACTCCTCCTCGGGCACGTCACCCCACCCATAGTCAGCCAGCCAGCCATACTGGCGCCACACAAAATCGATGATATCGATATTGCCCATTGCAATTTCACCGCGCAAGATGGTGTCCAGATCCGTCATCGAGGTTTCGCTGTACGCGTTATTGCGCAATCCCCACCCCTGACTCTGGATGGCGTGACCGGTGGGGGACAATGTGGCGGAAAGGATGGAAGGCGCTGGGAATCGAGAGCGGCGGGAGATTGTCGTGATCACGCGGCAGTTCCTCCTTTTTTACACGGATTGTCCGTCATCCGGATTAGTCTGTATGACGGTATACAGTCGATCGATTTGCGCGTCATTCCAATAGGTAAACAGAACGGCGGGACAATCGGTGCAGATCCAAATCTCGTCATGGTCTTCGTTGACGCGTTTTTGCAAAGTCTTAACGCCGCCGCAAACCGGACACGATAAATCGGTAGGGCTATCTTGAGGCAACAGCCCCGAGACCACCAAACCGAGAGACGCATCGGAGCTCGCGCCCGGAATGGACGAGACGTGCCATTCCAAGAGACTATGGCTCTGTTGGGCATGCTGAATCAGCCGCGTGCCCAGATCAATCAAGTCGCGGCCCAACTGTTCGGCATCCCGCGTTAATGAGACGTGATAGTGCATCGTCGAGGGATTCTCGCGATCAACAGCAACAAAAATCATGAACAGATCACCTCCAGGATGCCAGGAAATGAGTCCCGCGGCGGGCGCCGCGGGGAAAGCCGCACACCCCCGTATCAGTCCAAAGCATCGGCCAATTCCGCATGACAGCCAAAAAGCGCAACAAGAGATGCTACAGCTTCTACGCCTAGTCCAATTAAAATGCTTTTAGCATACCATCCGCGTAACGAAACATTTTGTTCCGCTTTTTGGGCCTCTGTGAGTCGGATCAGGTAGAATTCGATTGAAGATGTGGGTGCCGTATTGTGCAAAACGTGGTTGAAAGATGCAATGGGAAATGCGGCTATAGGCGAGATCTGGGGTTGGGTGGTTTGGACCAAATCTTGAGTGACGCGATCTATGTTGCGCAAAAACCGATTGACCCACCCTCAGTCTCGCCCGCCACGTAGGATGTTCGCCCTCGTCATCTAGAATTTCTGTCGTCAAGGTCTTTGAAAAACGTGCGAACTCTAGTCAGCAATGCGGAATTCTGTTCTTTGTATTGCGTGTAGTAGATCAATGCCTGTACGGCGATACGTTGCTTTAATGGATCCCATAACCGCACTCGTTCCAATAAGTCTTTTTTGGCCACTGGCTCAAGTCCCATTTCTACGAGTTCTTCGCGAACGCCTTCGGCAAAATCTAAAGCCACGATGAGTCCAAGCGCCTGATGACGGGTCACCAATGATGCAAATTCGGCCACGTCGCTAAGATGCGTCCGGTCAAATAGGAATTGCTTGACTTCTGCCGACAGAACTAGAACGTCACCTTCTCGTGCGTCGATATCTCCAACGCGCCCGACCCGTTTTGACCCGGTTCGCACTTTGTCCACATCCACTTGAAGATGCGAGGAATCGGCCCGAATATAGCCAAAAACCGTACCCTGATAAGCAGCGCCCGTGGGTTCGCCCGGATGTTTACTCAGATCAAAGTCTTTGAGAAACAGGAAAAATCTCGGGGGTTCTCGACGAAGGGTTTCCGCTGCAATGTTCTGAGCTGGCAGTTTCTCCAGCACAAATGTCTTGGTATCGTCAACGAGCTGATTTAACTCGTCATCAGTCATTAACAACAGTCCGTTAATCCAGTGCTCGTAATCTTTCCAAGCCTGAGTGGCATGGGGAGCGGCACTCGGGTAATCAAAGCGATGCTGATCGGCGCGTATCCATCGTTGGATTTTTTCGTAGAAGGGCCGAATGCTGATGGTTTTGTCAGCATCTTTTTGGACAATCAATGTGTTCGCGTCATTGCCCGCACGTGTTTTGAGAATCCGTGGATGCGCGGCATAGAAAGCATCAAGGTTTGAAAATCTTCCTCCTGTGGCACCCAAATCTTGCAATAACCACACAAACGCAATGAGTAGCCCTGGTAGGAATTTACGTTTGGCACCTTGATCGAAGTTCGCCACGATTTCATCGAGAATGTCTTTTGGGATCATGTGGACAGTTTCGCCAGTTCCGGAATCGCCTGGCGGGCCATGTTGAAATAGGCGGGATCCCGTTCTGTTCCAATCGCTTGATAACCTAGATACGCTGCTGCGGCCAATGTTGAACCGCTGCCGGCAAAGGGATCATAGACAAGACCTCTTTCCAACGGAAGAATCCCGCGCACGACATAGCGCATCAGTTTTTGGGGCTTGAGTGAAGGGTGGGAGGCAAGTTGTCGTTCTTTATGTCTGGCTGGGGCGCATTCAAACACATCTCGAAAGGGCTCGTCATCCGCGATGCGTCGAAAACCACCCGTCCCCCATACCCGTAAATTGTTCGCTACGGTTTTTTCTGAAATCGGTTTGCGGAACAGTCCCCATGGCTCCCAACTGGAACGCGGCATGACGGATACATTCGAAAATTCGCGTTCTGCGCCCTTGGGGCGGTCGCCGCCTCGTAGTGTTGTCACTAATCGGATGAGTTCTCCCCGTTTTTCCAGCCCTGTTGATTCAATGGCCGCAAATGTTACGGAGGATACCAAAGGGTTTGACGCGATGGCCAGATGCCCCCCTGGCACAAGAATACGGGCGGCTTGATAAGCAAACACTGTAAAGAAGGCACGTAACCGCTCTCGATCAGCAGCCGTCAAAACGGAAAATCTGGGCACCGGATGCCGCTTAGCCCCGTCAAATGACGGGGGAATTCTCCACACCCCCCCTTTACCTTCGCGTAACTTCTGATGGTTTGTTTCTTCGTATTCGAGAAGACCATAGGGGGGATCCGTGACAATCGCATGAATCGAGTCGTCTTCGCGTGCCGCCATCCATTGCAATGCATCCGCCAGCACCAGTTCGATGCCGGTGACGGGACGACAAGAAGGAAATGCAATAGATTCCTCGGCCTCCTTGGGCTTGAAAACAATTGGAATAGTGACAATGTTTTGTTCGTTCATGGTTGTCAAGATGCTACACCCCATTCTGTTTTATCGTTCTACTGGAAACACCGTGTTTAGAACTTAAGAATAGTGTACCCTACTGGCATTCTCATGGGAAATTTCTGGCACTCGAAAATATATCGTAGTACGATCCTGATCACGACGCTTTGCGTGATATATCCGTCTGCTTCTTCCGTCCTCCGCCAATTCCAACCAGCAGGGGTAGTCAACCGTCGAGTACGGGTCGCATATTCCAACCTCAGATTGCACATAGCCCTTATTTTATCAGATCCTCACTGATGGAAGAATCTCAGGAAGAGGAAAAACACGGCCAGTTGGCCATGTTCCAGACAGAAGGGCTGAATATTAATAATCCGCAGCGATTTCCAGATCATCCGGAACGCAGACCCAGATGACAGCTCCGCTCAATCCAAGGCCGGCGGATAATCAAAGCGTGCACACGAATCACCTCCTGAGGATGGCAGAAAGGAATCAATAAAATCTCAGGCCACATCATACAGAGCAGAAGGTTTGGCGCTCTCAGTCCTTCCTGTCGGCCAATTCCGCCAGCACGTCGCCATCAAAGGTTTGAGGCTTACACCAACAGCCCAGGGTTTTGCCCTGACGTAGCGGCAATGGGGCTAACAGGTGCGGTTAAATCAGAATCCATTCACGGAATGTGGCCAGCATTTCAGGGTGTGGGTCATTGACTAGTTCTCGCTTTCTTATCGGGGTGTCCTGATATCCGATGGGTATCGGACCCAAAAAGGGTATGGAGGGAAAAAGCGTCACGACAAAGCGGGCATGCCGCGCCAGAACGTGTCTCAGGATTTCGAATCGGCCCGGGCCCAGGCGGGCACGGACATACCAGCGACGTGCGCCAAAGCGCGGGCACGGACTGCAAACGAGGGGTGCGACCGGAAGAATCCCGGCTGATACGTGTTGCGGCGCAAAAACCAGTCATCTAATTGAGCCGAGACGTCACCATATCGGGCAATATAGCGATCAGCACGTAATTCTAACCATTGACTGAAGCGGGGTAAGAGAACGATGCTCACCAGAATGAGACCTATAGTATAACCGATAGGTAATACGAATGAGTGGAATGTAGGCCATAAATAGTCGATGAGCATGCTTATGACCGGAAAACCAAGCCATCCTATAATGATGGACCCCCCTGCTAAAAAAAGACCTTTGAACACATCATGCCATTCGCGCAAATGGCCGCATTCGTGAATAACCAGATTATGGGTATCGATAGCCGTCGTGGTGATGGAAAGCACGGCGGGACACCAAATGGTACGAGGCCATATCGATACGGCTCTCTGTTTCGCCACGTTCGGGTGATCCGAGAACCGCAGAGTAAGGCGATTAGCCGGAATGGGCAGCGGTTCCGTGTGTGCCGCTTGGGTAAAAGCTGTGAATGCCGGAGGGTCTAATGTCTCCAAAGAAGCAAATGTCCCGCGAGAACCCATAATAAACACGATAAGCAAGCCCACACCGATGAAGACAACCCAACTAAAAGTCATAAGCCAGACCATAATGCGTCACCTCCTGAGAATAAGGATTGGGAGGGTAAGGATTACGCCTGATCATCGCCGATAATGAGCAAGACGGATTGTTGAGGAGTGTTTGGCCGTGATCGATAGTGCCAAACTTTTTGACGATAGGATGTCCCGTCCAATGCATCCCGGAAGGTTTCGAGCACTTCCGTCATGACCGTAACCCGTGCGGTGGCATCGAGGATGGCTTCATTCAACAAATCAAGACCACCGGGATGCGCGACCACCGGCATGTCTTCCGGCAGATCTTGAAGCATAGCGCGTAAAGTGCCGACCGTCATCAAAGCATCTCCTTTTTCAACGGAATCTGCCCCCTATGAGTCTTCGGGTGTTGCGAGGAGAGATCCCTCCAGGACACAATGGAGCGCAACCGACGCAGAAGCAATCATCAACCCGCACTCCCCCACCCCGCCGGACGGGGTGGGGCCGCCAACCCAAGAATTAAATAGCGGGTTCGTCGTACCGATTGGGAGACACACCGGGCAGCAAATCGAACACCAGCAACACAATGCTGCCCACAATAGGCACCAGCACAATCAAAATCCACCAACCGGACCGATTGATATCATGCAGCCGCCGCACCTGGATCGCGATGTTCGGAATGATTAATACGAAAAGCCACAAATAGGCCACAACGACAAAACCGTGGCCCAATCCCATCAAAATCCAGCCGAAAGCGCTATTAACCAGAGTGAACAACCAGTACTGGGCCCGGTTGGCTCGGGTGGTAAAATCGGCAAAGTGTTGCCAGCCAGATAAGTACAGAGCCATCATGGCGTTCATCCTTTCAGGAAATCAAAAGTCGTCGACAGCAACAGTTAATCGGGATGCGACTCGGTATCCTGGTTCACGATGACCCAGGTTCCGGAATCCGTGAGACGAAGCCAGGCTCCGCAATCTAAGCAGGCATGCTGCGTATCCGTGTGAATTAGCTGGCGATAATGTGGACAGTGATCGCGATCGGCTAATGTATGAGCCGTTTGGGGCGACGGGGATCGGCGGGAAGAAGACAACAGCTTTCACCTCCCAGACACAAGAACAGGATGACAAACGCGGGACCTATTGAGAAGAGCATTGTGGGGCTGACAGAAGGACTCGAACCTTCATCGACGGTTTACGAAACCGTTGCTCTGCCGTTTGAGCTATATCAGCGTATGGAGCCCACCAGAGGGTTCGAACCGCTAACCGATTGTTTACAAAACAATTGCTCTACCGTTGAGCTAGGCGGGCAGGAGGGATTCTCGGAGAAACGATGAACGAATCGAGCAGGATGTAAATCGGCGGAGTGCGTAACGTCGCGCAACCCGCCAAAACCCTGCCACCCATCTAATGATGGTGCATCGTCCGCAAGGCATCCACCGGATTATCCCAGACGCCGAGTTGTCCACAGGATCCACAGGTTACAGTCCAAGGCTGCGGGGTTTGGGTGCCGTCATTCGCCTCCGCAGGGGCCGACACGGTGGCGCGGACCGAATGTCCCGATCCGTCGCTGGCGGTAATGGCCACCGCGCCGCCCCGTGCCAGGATTCTTGTGACGGTCCCGATGGTTAATGCCGTAAAGTCTTGTAAGGGGAACGTGAGATTGCCGATTTTTACGGATCCTGTCATGGATTGGCGCTCCTTTCAGTTGAGCGGAATGTCTTAACAGTTATGCTCGCGGTCTATCGCGTCCTCGATGGCAGAAGCAATGAATTCCAGCCATTCTGCGTATCCGAAATCGTCGACACAGTCTCCCTCATGAAACAATTCTTCTTCGGGAATGTCGCAATAGCCCGAGTAAGACACGATTAAGCGCAAGCTGTGATCATCGCGCTGCAGCCACGAGTTACACGAAACTTCTTGATAGATAAAGAGAGTATCATCTTGCTGATCCCAGTACAACTGCCAACAAGTGCCGTCATAGTAGCGTCCTGATGCCTGGCCTATAAAAAATTCTTGGAGAATAGCATGATTGGTGTCAAGAATCTTTGTCACCATATCGTCGTGTTGAGTCATAATCTAACAACCTTCTTTCTCAGGATGATCTATCAGACCCATCGTGCTGACGGGCAAATTGCAATCTTTTGTGAAGAGATGGGATTAGAAGGGGTCTGAGGCGAGATAAACATCGAACGCAGACAATGTTCCACGGGGATTATTGAGCGCGGTTTGCCGCAAATGCGCTTCGGCCTTAGTCAGCGATTCGAATTCCCCGGTTTTCGCATCGCCGCCGACAATCACAATAGGCCCATAAATGCGCCAGAGAGTGCCATATCGCAAGATCACAGAGCGATTAAAGGGCATGCCGTTGAGGCGTCCTTCCTCGTTGCAAAGACAGTGCACATGGTCGTCGACGGCCCAAAGTTCAAGATGGCCTTGCACAGCCGCCTGCGGGAATGCCAAATCGAGAGCCGAATCATCAATACGGGCGGCTTGATGAGGATGAGCTCACTCCTTGAGGAAAAGATGTCCACACCACACCCGCCGTCGGCAGACGGCGGGTGATGCGTCTTCATGGCGGCGAAGAATTAGCACAGACGCATCGCGGTTCCCGGTTCGTCTCCGCCCGGCCGATACCTTTGCTGGCGCAACCAGCGCAGTGTATGAGACAAGGTCTGGCACTCGTCAGGAAGCTCCAGATAAAGAGGGTTGGACCACGAGTCGCAGTAAATTGCAACAGCAATAATCCGCCGGGCTGGGGCCGACCACGTAAAAAAGACGGCATCGGATAGCGGATCATTGCAGGCCAAAGATGCCGTGAGCGTATCAGGATGAGACGGATCGCCGGTAAAGGCCAACAGTTCACAATGATTCTCGCCCTGATCTGCGCCGCAGTCGTCTACAAAGCGTATCACATCGTCTTGCCAGGCCGCGAGAATATCAGGAGTCACTTCGTAATCGGATTGCGCGGCATATTGGATGGATGTCAAAAGAGAATAGGACACGGAGGGGTCGTCTCCTTTCATCGAAAACACGAGTTTGAAGTGAATTACCGGATTCCCACCATCCATCCTCTCACATCAAAGCCCCGATAGCCACAATTTTTCTGCGGCCACCGCTAAAGAAAGGGAAAACCGACATACAGGTAGAGCGTACCATTGGGAGGAAACCCGGGAGTGTAAACAAGTTCATTTGAAGTGACAGGAATCGAAGCGGGCGTCTTCTTAATCGGCCTGTTCAATCGCTAATAATGTTACGATTTCGTCGTTAAACGTATGCCAAATGCGATAGGGCACCTGTTCAACACCTTTAATGAGCCAAATGTGTTTAGTGGTATCAACTTCCCAAAAGATATCCGGTCGATGACTAAGCACCCAGACAATACCATCTAGAAGGTCATTTAAATGATAGGGAGTCATAGAGAACTGAACTTTTTGAATAGTAAAAAGCTCAGACTCAATCACCGTACACCTTTTACCATCCATGTTCTTGAATCAATTCTTGAGTTCGTTGTATTTCGTACGAAGTGGGAGGTTCCGAGGAAATCAGAGCACTTTCATAGGGAATAGCTTCTCCCTTTTTGGCTGCTTTCCATCCGTTAAAACGATAGGACCATTCTGTGAGAGCGCGGCCGTTATACGGCATAGCACTTTCGATAACGGCATCGATCAACGCGATTTCAGGACCCGTAAAGATTTCGAGATGGGGTTTACGCAAGGCCATTAACCGTTCTTGCGGATTCATGACATCAAAAAGAGATGGCCACCGCATCGTGGCATCATGGCGTTGAATCATTTCTGCTAGTAAAAAAGGGAATTGGCGCGGAACGGGACCCCATTCGAGAGCGATATATTCCGCTTCGGTAATCGGTGCACGCCATGCCAAATAGGCAGAAAAGTCAATGGCAAATAGGAGCTTATCCAATTTTAATGTGCCACAATGCGGGTCGGATTCGCCTTGAAAAGCAAGATAGAGCAATAGTTCACGTAATTTTTCTAAACCCGCCATGAAAACACCTCCGAATTTCGTATGATCTTATTACCAAAACAGGGCGTAAAGCCCCCGGATTTATTCGTGGGGAGGTTCAGAATATATACGTTAGAATGGGGGGAATAGGCAACGGGGTCAGCCGCATGATATCGTCTATGACCCGGACTGATCCAGACCGCCCTATTTGTTCGGCTCCAAGCGAAATTGCGTTTTGAATTCAGCGAGACTTCCTTCCGGATCCACAATATTAATCCACTCGGGCCGCTGCAAATCCCGGGGATACCCTTTGACCCAGATATCGACCACCCCGCCGCCGCCTTGAAGCCAGTACTCGATAATAGCATTGGGCGGGTCGGAATCAAACGAAATCAATTCCCCGCTTTTCAAACCAATACGAATCATACTCTGTCACCCTCTTTGACCAGAATGGAAAAAGCTAGGCCGGTTGTTGCACCGCCCGGCGAAAGCGGATTCGCTCGGAACGGGATAGGACTCCGGCGCGCAAACAATGCGGGTGCGTCCGGTAAAAGGCGTTCACCTGGGCCATCAGTGCAGCGTCATAAGCACAGACCCGGTCCATCGACCACACCACAAAGCGCGTGCCGGTGAATTCGCCCGCCAGAAACCGGTGAGGCGCAAAGCCCACGGCTAACAGCAGATCAAACAAGACGATACCGTGGAGACCGTGGGCGGCCAAATCGTCTTCGATGGCCCGCAAATCGTCCACCGGATTGCGAAAGGACGTGGCCACAACGACATGCGTGTACACGGCATGGGATACGGGAAGGATCGCGTAGGTAGCAGACATCAAAAACGGCCCCTTTCTGAAACAGATCATGCCCGCTCCCCGTCTCCCGCAGAGCGGGAGGCGAGAACCCGGCGACTCCCCCGCCCCATTAATCCGCATCGTGAGCCGGCAGCAGTGCCAACAGGCCACTGAGCACCACCACCCCGCCCAACGTAGCGCCTGCGGTGGCGGTAGCCAAAGAGCTCGCCGTGGCCGCCATCACCACACCGTGACGCACCAAAGCCAGCCACAGCAAAGCCAACACCGGCTTGAGTGGCAAGTGATGGGTCTGAATCGCTAACGTCATGGTGTGCAACAACTCCGCCAGCATGACCAACAACAACACCGGATCCAACACTGTCAGCAACGCCGTATAGGAAATCGGACGGATCAGCAGCCCTCCAATGACGGCCATCACATGCACGGCGACGCCGAGAATGCTTAGAACGCCCAGTCCGTACAAGGCATCGGTGCTCCACTGCAAGAGCCGGATCACCCAGGGCCGGGCGGGCGAAGTCAAGGCTTCTTGAGCCATAAGGCAGAACACCTCCGGGTACAGGATGGAAAGGATGGAAAGAATGGGAACACGCGATAATACGTCAACCCAGGTTATAGAGTAGATCGACTCCGGAGAACTCGGGGAAGGCTGTCAGAATAGACGTTGATCCGGAGGACAATGTCTTGATCATGGTGTGCTAATCACCGTGATTCCCTCCGAGAAGACAGTCAGGCCAACGTCCTCAATCTCATTGTCAGCGCAAACGAAACGGCCGGGATATCTTCATGGACGGACGAGTAGGAGCCGGCGAAGACGGCTTGACCACATCCTGCCAGGGAAACGGGTTCGGATTGGACACCACCGAATCCTGAGGCCAAATCCGGGTGACCGTGTCTCGCATCGTAGCGGCGGTCGGGGCGCACCAGATATGCTGGGGATGGACAGGATCTCGGAGGGCTTCCAGAACCAGACCACGGGCCTTTGGAATTAATCCCAGGACCATCCATTGTTGCGGACGAGAAGGCGTGAGCTGATTCGGGTCAGAGGGCATCGGGACAACCGTCCACGCCCGTTTCTGGGACGACAGCGTGTGTCGAAGATTTACCGCCAGGGGATGGGACCAGGGCAATTCGCCAACCGACCAGGTTGGAAAATTCCGGGTTTGCCACACGGCTTGGTGCCACAAGGCGGGATCGTGGGCGTCCGGACTCACCGGGGGATCGGCTTGACCGGGCGCCAAATCCGGGCGCAGATCGGCCAGCAAGGCGGTTTGGGACAAAGTCTTGGGAACCGGCGGATACCATGCCACAGAAGCGTCTGGGGCGACAGATTTCGCCACCCAGGCATTCTGAGTGGGATCGAGCGGGACCAGGGTCCACGACACGGATTGACGCTGCCAAGCTTGGCGAGCGGTAGGCGGCAGACCTTCGAGCCCTTCGTCCAGACGCCGCCGATCGAGCTGGGGATCACGCAGTCCTTGTTCTTGTAACTGTTCTTTTAACCGTACCGTATCCGGCAAGCTGGCAGGCGGCCGCGGATAAAACTCCCATCGGGAACCCTCGGGAGTAAGAACTCGATGTAAGGCGACATAAGCTTGGGGTTCAACTCGGGCAATTAGCCAGGGGTTTTCAGGAACAACTCTGCGCGGGAAGCGGTGAGCAAATTGCTGGGGAATCAAGGTCAAGGCATTATGAATCAATTGACCGAAGACCGGATCGGACTCATCGGGAGGCAAAAGAATGCCTCGGCCCACTTTCCGATTTTGGCAATATTGATCGGCTAATGCCGTGTTGGCAAAGTATCCTCGAAGACGATACACCTCATCAGTACGCACGTCGCGCAAACGCAGACGCCAGGGATGATACTCATTCCATTCTAAACGATGGCGAGGTTGCACCACCACAATCCCGTCTTGCCAGGGGATTTCATACAAAATTTGCGGTTGATGGTTACGATTGACGAATGCTGCCGCGTACACCCGGTCATAGCCTTTTAAGATCGCCGCTACCGCTGCGATTCCCAAGGTATTTTGCCAAACGGGCGGTATGGGAAGCCACGAAGAACCCAAAGTGACGCTCGCAGTCAATCCGAATTTAATGAAGCGATTGGCCAAGGAGTCCGAAGACGGACGGTCTGCATCATCCACGGCGCACCTCTACAACCTCCGGCACCACATCCCAATACCCGGCTCGGACGGACTGCAGCCAAATCGTTTGGAGCAATACCGCAATCAGCCAAGGACCCGGCAATCCCGTTTGCACGGAGGACACGCCGGGCGCCAAGCACCACGCGCCGATTTTTTGCGGGCATCCGCTCTTCAGCACTTCGGCCCAGGGAATAAATCCGGGAATGACGGGAACCATTTGTCCGTGGCCATCTTCCCAGCGTTTCTTGGCAGGATTCCACGGCCATTGCTGGATCCAACGTAGTTGTGCGGTATTGGGTGACAACTGCAAGTTGTCCCAATCATCCGCTAAATCTTGAGTATCCAAAGCATCGTAAAAAGCTTGCGCGATATTAATGAGCCAATCCTGGGCGCTGGGCGCCGTGTCCAGCGCGTGGCCGCATAAAGTCCCGTCAGCCGTCCCACGGGAAAACGTGTGCCACAACGCCGCGTCTGAGGGGTGGGGCCAGGGATGCGTGATGCCGGCGCAGATATATCCGGCCTCGTCCGCCGTGCCTAAAGCCACCCACCACGGCTGCTGATGCCGAATGGCCCGAAGAAAGGTCCGGCGATGGCGCACGATCGCAGTCTGTTCAGGGTTGGTCCAAGGGAAATGCATAGAGAGACATCCTTTCGCAAGACACAGAGTGTGGACGGATCACGCAAATACCAAGTGTCACCGCGATCCGCTTAAATCCAAGATCCCGGAGAACAAGACGGAGCGGCAGGCGGAGCCGGGGCCGTAAAAATCGGCACGGGTCCATCCCATACCAGATGCTCTTGAATCACGCTGCGCAAGCCGGCCTGAACCTGGCGGCGATTCATCGCTTGGCGGTGCTGGGTGACCGATAACACTGCCACTAAAGCAGGAGAAGTCGTCATGATAGACACCCTTCTTTCGAACGATTTTTGCACTCAGACAGAAATTTGAGTTGGGGAATAACTTAACACTCTAGCGCTGACCTTACGACGACAGCGCCAGAGTATGATGGCTCAACGCGGTGGCCAAATTGTTCACACAGCGTTTCCATTCGGATAAAGAACCGGAGGTAATCCAGACGTCATTAAACACAATGTCATGCTGAAATAAGACAATCAGCCGGGCCTCGCCGTCGGCAAACGGGCGAGCCAGAATATAGGGGGACGGAGAAGAAGGCAAATCGGCCCCCCGCTCGGCGACCGCCTGCCACGTGGCTTCCGCCAAGTCTTCGACACGCGTAGCAGCGGTCAAGGGATCGACAGATAGTGTTAAATCCGCCAGCACGGTATGCAGATCCTCACCGGTATTGGCCGCATAACGGTCCAATACGTGAATAAACAAGGCCAGACAATGGGAATGCGTCATCCAAAACACCGCCTTTCAAAGTTTCAAAGTTTTTCAGCCTCAAGACGCCGGACGCTCCTCGGTGACATTCTCCGCACACCACACCCAGTCGGCCGTCGGACTGGTTTCGGGTAGACTGCGCATCCCGCCATAGCGTCCCAACCAAATCGGAAAGAACGGCAACCCAAAGGCTCGCTGATAACTGCCGTGCGTGCGGACAGCCTGCCAGATCGTCTCGGCGTCCGGCGTGTAAAGCGACAAGGCGTCAGGATCGGCCAGCGTGTCAATCGTGGTAGACTCCCAGTGCGTGATTTCCCCGCAAATATCATAGTGGGGATGGGTCACTACTAAGTGGATACTCATTGTGCTCCCTCCTCATCAACAACAGGTTTTACGCCACAAACCCCGCCCGGGGACGGGCGGGACAAGAAATCCATGCCGGAAATAACAGACCGGTCGCACGCCCTGTCTTCAACGATTTTTCGAGGCGGCCTGCCGCATCGTCCGCACCAGGAGCCGGACGGCTTGATGCATCGCCTGGTCATGAGCCCGCGCCACTTCATAGCGCGCAAATCGGGGAATGTGCCACACGTTGTGAGACCCCCACGGATCGTCAGCCAGTAAAGTCAACGGAGCGACACGGCGGCGGGAAGCCATAGGCGTCACACATCCTTTCTACAAAAGAGGACAATCGACAAAAGAGAACGAAGGATACGTCAGACACGTCTCGGATGGCGAAGCGGAGAAACCGGGCGATGTTCCGTCACCGTGATGACCGTGTAGACGGTGTGCAGCGCAGGTGAATGGTAGGTCTGTTGCATGCGCATCCGGCAAATCAACAGATCGCCGGGAACCAAGACGGTTTCGCGTCCTACCGCGGCTAAAAAGGCGCGATCCTGAATAGTGACCTCAAAAATGGTCTGTCCGTCGGACAGGTACCAAAGAGTGGGATCGAAATTGGCCATCGAGACAAACGTCCAAACCATCGGCCCCGTCTTATCGATGAGCCAATCGGTGTCCGCCGAATGATCCGGCAGAGCGTGGAGCGGATTATCGGGCATGGCGGGATCCTCCTTGAAAGAAATACGGGTGGGTGAGGCGCATCACAGGGCCAGGCCATCCTAATCAGCGGATTCTATCCACGCCTCATGACGACGCATGGCATTTCGTAAGCCAAGGGGCGGCGTGGTAGTGGGATCCCTCAGCATTTGGGTGAATTGGCGGCTGACCTCGGGACTCAATGGGATGCGTTGGGGACGTGCAAGTACGTCTTGGGCAGGATGCTTCACCGCCATGAGCACAAAATCGGAAAGGCTGAGCCCTTCGGCAGCCGCGGCTGCTTCGATTAAGCGTTTATCATCGAGACGCAGTCGGATTTCTATACGTGCCTGACGTTTGTCATGCATTGTCTCCATAGGATTTTCCTTCCCCTCTCTTTTTATTACGGCATAGTCAGAGATCTTGCGCGGCTAACTTCTGCACCATGAGACGGATGGCGTCCACGGCGTGGGACAAATCGTCATAAATGGCACGCCGGATAGCGCTGTGCTCCGATCGATGATAAATGTAATCAGAATCCAGCGTGTGACTCAGACGGATCAGATTCCGACAGCAATTTTCGAGATCGATTTGCAAGACGGCCAGCCGATCATGGAAATCCGGGTGTTGAACGCAAAAAATTATCTAACCTAGCGATCCCAAAAATCCGCATGGATCGACCTCAGTCCGTCATGTTGGCGACAATAATTGTC
>PXYT01000054.1 GCA_003023725.1 Sulfobacillus benefaciens
ACCGACACATTTCGCGCAAGGCTTCGTATTCGGTTTTCGTTAAGCCTTTAATCTGATTGCGTTGTGTCAGGTACACCAGAACCACCTTCTTTCTACAGAGACATTATATAGCAACTATATGACTGGGATCAACCCAACATTTCGCCTGACGGCGAGCGCCTGATATCCCCATAGCTAAAGCAAGGGGTTTTACGGCGCATTTGATAAGATGGAACAATTTCTGGCAAATAAAGAGCGGAGACGCCATACCTCAGGCGATTTAAACCGTAGTGGACGTGTTGAGGTGAGGAATCCCCATCACCCATGCCGTGCGTTCCGCCCATGCCCAGGTGGAGTGAATGTCAGCTGCTGGCAAAGGCGCGTTTAACGACGCCTGGGCCTATCCGCCGTCAGTCCGCGTCAGACACCCTAGACATCCGCCCGCATTGGCCACAAAGCCCGAACATTCGCCCCGTCGCCATTAGAACCCCTAAATCCGGAAACCTAGAGCGTTGAGTGGCTGTTTTCAGAGTTGAACCGCACCCGATGAAATGTCGAGTACCCTCATCCATGGCTGTAGCCGCATCTTTGCCTAGGTCGATACCGCAATGGATCATAGAGTGGTCCCTATAACCTTTTTGGCTCTGTCTCGTCGCCTTCTCCGTGCGGCCTGCTGCGCCACGGATCACGGGTTATTCTTAATCTCTGCCGCTCTCATACGTTCTCTTCGTTTATGAACATAGTGAAGAATGACCGGGGAAAAGACCCCTAAGACACCTACGACAATCAATATACCGTCCACTTGTTTGAAACGGTCCATCACAGCCAAAATTTTGTTACTGAACAAATACCCTGATAATGCCCAAGCGACTACCCAAAGAATAGCTCCGGTAACATTCAGCGGGATAAATCGAGTCCACACAATACCATTGGCCCCGGCAATCCATCCGTTCAGCTGACGAAGACCGTCAATGAAACGGGCCACAGCAATCAACCACACACCGCGGTGAACCACCCATTGGTTAACACGATGCAACCAGTCCTGATGCAATCCAATATATTTTGCAAATCGCACTAACAGGCGGTGTCCATATCGCAGGCCCAGGAAATATCCTGCAGTGTCTCCGATAATTCCCCCCAGAGTTGCCGTCACAATGACGCCAACGATATTAAAGATATCTTGACCTGCCAAGATGCTCGCTGTCAGCACAATAGTTTCTCCCGGCAGCGGGATCCCGAAATCTTCCAGTAAAACACCAAGAAAGATGGCAAAATATCCGTAATGGGCTAGAAATGGTTTCACGGACTGGATGAACCCCGGTAGCGGCACAGTATGATGCATAATCCCTCCTATTCCCGCTCTCGCACAGATTTGGCGACATACCCCTTCACCTTCGATCATGCCAGCCCACAGTGAGAACCACATTAAAAATTCCCCGGTATAAATTCCTTATCGTATTGCATAAAAATGCACATTGACTTACACTAATAAAAAATTTTAAGGAGCGATTGGGGTGCTCATCCGGCCTGCCCGTTTCGAGGACATTGAAAACATTTATCCGCTTGTAATGTACTATGCGAATCAAGGCGCACTGCTGCCCCGGAGCCGGGAATCCTTGGCGGCCCATTTGTCCCAATTGGCCGTAGCCTGTGACAATGAAACATTGGCCGGAGTGGTCGCGCTGCACCGGTTGGAGTCTCACGTCAGCGAGGTTCGTTCGTTGGCTGTCGCTCCCCGTTTCCACAAACAGGGAATTGGACACAAACTGGTAGCTTATGCCGTCTCTCAAGCAGAATTGTTAGGTTACCATAAAGTTATCGCATTTACGCGTCAGATTAGTTTTTTCGAGCGGTGCGGATTTCAGCCTGTTGCCCGGGAAACGGTTCCCGCCAAGTATTTCCGGGACTGCATAGGATGTCCCATGCTGGCTCACTGTGACGAAATCGCCATGGAACGCGTGTTGCTGGTCCCCGTTTCGTCGCGGAACCCGGCTGAATATCCAGCATCCCTGCACTAATGAGCCCTAATCGCTGAAAGTTCATTTTTGACACGTGCAGGCAATTTCGTTATAGCCCTTTATGCCAGCAAAGCAAGACCCCGGCGGCGCGGAACCCTCCACGCCGCCTTGAATCATTCAACCTTATAACCCGCTGCTACTACGGCCTGTTTTAGCTGCTCCAGAGAAGTTTTGGTGTCGTCGTACGTCACCTTCGCTGTCTCCTGATTGAGACTCACGGAAGCAGTTTTTACCCCATCGACGTTTTTCAACGCATTCGTCACTGTCATCACACAATGATCACAAGTCATGCCTTTAATCCCTAAAGTGATACGCTCCATAGACAAAAATTCCTCCTTTGTGGTTTGAGTGTCATCTCGGCATCAGAACTGCGGCAAGGCCGTCCCCTTTCCCGCCAGGAATCGGGGACGTGAATCAGAGTCCATCGCGCTGCGCCACAACACCAAAAATCCTCAAAACACCCCAGCACCTATTGTAGCCTAAATTCTGGAGAAGTTTACGCGCACAACGGCTATCCGGTAAGGCTTTCCCCGACAGAACCCGCCGATCCGACCACTCCCACCGTGTAGCCTAACGCTTCATCTATCCTCTGTTCTGTGCTTCGTATGGCAGGACGTCATCTGACAGCAGATTTGTGGAAGTAGACCGGAGGAATTGCACCTCCATTCCCTCATGAATTCCGTCCGTAAGCCTCTCGGCTTATCTGGTTCCGCCGAGCCTGGGGACCGCCCTATTGCCTCCTTCGTCCGCCACCAAGTCGGGGGACGGGGCGTAATTCCTTCTTGGCCCGCACATGGCTCCTGCATGACGCCTTTCTTCAACATGCGCCGCCCCTGGGTGGTTTTCTGACAGTCTCTCCCTTGCCAGAGCCCGAAGGGGTTTCCCTTGTCTCTTAAGCAGCCTCGTGGCACACTGGCTCCCCTCTCTAAGATTCCGGCCTGATTCTTGAGATTCGGGGTTTTCACTTGGCGGAGCATTTGTCGTCCACAACGTTTCCGGAATGCAGAGAAAATTCTCTATCACACCTTCTAAATTATCTGTATAATGAAACTGTTGAGACGGTAAACTTTTGTGCTTACGATCCTTTGTGGTTTATCTCAGAGGAGGGAATTTCATGGAATTGCCGATGCTGCCGATACGCTTTCTCCACCGAGCCGAGTCGATATATTCGAAAAAAACGGCAGTTATTTGCCACAATGTGAATGAAACCTATGAAGAATTTTCAGCGCGGGTCAACCAGTTATCGCGTGCGCTTGAGCGTGCCGGCGTAAAACAAGGAGACCGAGTTGCCTATCTGGCTCTGAACTGCCACCGGATGCTTGAAGGTTATTATGGCGTTCCTCAGATTGGGGCTATCCTCTTATGTCTCAATATTCGCTTACATCCCACCGAGATCGCGTATATCATCAATGATGCCACACCCAAGCTTCTTATTCTCTCTCCACAGTTGTTGCCGTTGTGGGAGGCAATTTCCGGACAATGCCCAAGTGTGGAACACGTTTGGCTCATGGAACCCGGTGATTCTCCAAACCATTTACCAACTTTTGATGAAATAATTGCGAGTGAATCCTCTCAAGTGCCGAATGTCCCTGCCATAAACGAAAGCGACGTCGCAGAACTATTCTATACATCGGGCACAACAGGTTCTCCCAAAGGCGTCATGATGACTTACCGCAATCTCTACACCCACGCTTTGAGTTCACTGGCTACTCTGGGACTCAATGATGAGGTCGTGCAAATCGTCGGGACCGTTCCCTTATTCCATGTGAATGCCTGGGGATCTCCTCACTATTTGGTGGCTGTTGGTGCCACGCAGGTGGTCGTCCCGCGATTTGACCCAGAACTCTTTGCCTTGTCCGTAGAGCGAAGCCGGGCCACCCATGCGCTAATGGTCCCGACCATGCTCAACAGCCTCTTAAACTCCCCTGTCCTTGATCGTTTCGACTTGTCTTCCTTAAAGCAGATTATCCTGGGTGGGGCTGCTACAGCCTACTCTTTGATCGAGGAGGCTCGCAGCCGGCTACAGTGTGAATGCATCGTAGGTTATGGATTAACCGAAACGTCGCCAATCGTCTCCGTAGCTTACGTCAAGGCTCCCCTCAAGTCACTTCCGGTCTCGGAACAGAACCGCTTACAGGCCTTAACCGGAATTCCCGCGGTGGGCATTGAGGTTGAAATATTCGATTCACAAGCTTTCCCCTTGCCCCATGATGGCCAGCACCCGGGGGAATTGGGCGTCCGCGCCGACAGTGTCATGAAGGGATACTGGAACCGCCCGGAAGACACCCAGCGAGTATTCAAGAACGGTTGGTTCCTTACGGGAGACGTTGCAGTGATTGACCAAGAAGGTTACATCAATATTGTCGACCGAAAAAAGGACATTGTCATTTCCGGCGGAGAAAATATTGCGAGCCTACATGTCGAAGATGTCCTCTATGCCCATCCAGATGTTCTTGAGGCCGCTGTCATCGGAATTCCCGACCCCACTTGGGGCGAAATTGTGCATGCCATCGTTGTTCCCAAGCCGGATCACACCTTAGTCGTCTCCGATCTCGAAGCATTTTGCCGTCAGCGTTTGGGCGGATTCGAAGTGCCCCGGTCATGGGAGATTGCCGAAGAACTTCCCAAGACCGGTACGGGAAAAATCATGAAACACGTGTTGAGACAAAAAAGGCAGACCCCTTCCGCCGGTTCATGACCATGTTCCGGGGGGCCTGCCCCCCAAGGCCCAAAACGGACCTACATTTGGGAGCACCTCTAATGTTCTGAATCCCATATTAAGGTCGGATTTCGTAACCGCGAGTTGTCCAAACGAGACTGTTCGCGTCAATCACCGCATTCGGCCACAAAGACGATGAGACACGATTAAAATCGCGGGCAATCCCCGTTGTGTAAAATTTTAACGACCCACCTGGCTGTGCGGACAAAGGGCCTAACACTTCTTGTAAATGTTTGGCAGTCTCATACCCCGGATCGACGATCACTGCCCGATCGCCGACTTCCTCATAAAAAATCCTTTCCATATGGGGAAAATGGGTGCATCCCAATACCACGGTATCAACGTCGTGGGGGAAAACCCTGTCCAAACATTCACGGACAGCCAGCTGAGCCTGACGGGTTTCAGTTTGCCCCAGTTCTGCCATCGTGACCAACGCGGGACAAGGCCATTGAATCACTTCAGCCTTTTGGTCGTAATGCCTGATGGCCCGGCGATAAATCCCGGACTCATAGGTCGCATAAGTTGAAAGCACCCCAATTCGGCCGTTTAATGTCGTTTTCACGGCCTTTTCGGCGCCCGGATAAACCACGCCGATGACCGGCACATCGCAACGTGCCTGCGCTGTTTCCAAAGCAGCGGCAGTTGCCGTGTTACAGGCAATGATCACCGCCTTGACATCCTGAGTCTTAAAAAAGTCCAAGAAGCGAAGAAACAGAGTTCTGACATCATCCAATGAACGGGATCCGTAAGGAAAATGACATGAGTCCGCGCCGTAAATCAAATGCTCACCGGGATACAGTGCCCACGCTCGTCGCAGAACCGTTAATCCCCCTGCTCCCGAGTCAAAAATAGCAATGGGTCGATTGGCCACAGGAATCCTCCTAAATGTTGAAAACACACCTTATTATATCAGGGGAACACCCCTTTCACTCATCCCTCATGCGATTTAGTCGCAGAACGGTGTAAACCGCGGGGCGGTGAAGCCCGGTTTTTTTCCTCGGGGGGCACAATATGCCGGAAGGCAAAATAATAGGCGATAACATTAAGCGCCATAAAGAAAGCCGCACCATAGACGGGGAAGTCCAAGAACGATTCCATTTCGCTTCCCCCAATAGCTGGGGATATCATCGCCGTTAACTGGGAGGGCAAGTTGCTAAAAGCAGCCACCCGGCTCCGGTAGCGGGGATTGGAAACACCCATGGCATACGACTGTCGTGCCGGCATTCCCATCGAATTAAAGACCATCCGCAAGAGATAGCCCATGCCTGCCAGCCAAAACGTCGGCATAAGAGGTATCACCGCAAGACAGGCAATACTGACTATTCGGGTGTAAGTTACCGCCCTGACCGCTCCAAAATACCGGGAGATCCGCGACGCCAAAAGATAGGGAACAGCCGTGGCGAGATTAATAATCGTGTACAGCACGCCCAATTCGGCTGGTCCCGCACCGTACCTGCGGTAAAACCAATAGGTGAGAAGAGGGCCCAAAAAACCAAACCCCAGACCATTTAAGGCATTGGTCAAACCAAGGCGGCCGGTCAACTGCCTGGCGTTTATGGGAGGCGGTTCGTCATCACCGTTCTGCTCCCGCCATCGGTTGTTGCGATTTTCTTGTATCGGCCATGCCACCAACACCATCAAAAGGGATAACACGGCACTGAATCCAAAGAGCAGATGGTACCCTGTAATCCAGGGCACACCGCGCCGGTGCAAAATCTCGGGAACGGATGCCACCAAAGACCCCAAGGCCCCAGCCAACACGCCGACAAAAGAAATGCGTCCGAAGACTTTGGTCCGGTTTTCCGGCGTCACCGCTTCGGTCAATAACGGCTGTTCGGCAGGAAACAAGGGCCCCCATGAGCCCCCGCTCCCCGCTCCGCCCCCCTTACCGACTCCTCCTAGTCCGGAAGCCAGCACAATCAGCCAAAAGCCATTCATGGAACTCATGACCCAACTTCCGACGAGAGACAAGAGACTAAGGACAATAATCGCCCGCTTTCGCCCCACTGTGTCCCCAAAAATTCCTACTCCCGCCAAAAGAATCACACTAACAATTCCCGAAAGGGTCAAAACCATGCCAATCTTCGCAGCGGAATATCTGGACACAGCGAGATACAGGGGAAATATTACCGTCAAAAACGCCGTGGCAAAACTGCGCAATGCTCGGTTAGCATATAACCACTTCAAATTCTGCGGCACCTTGAAGGCCCCCATATCCTGAAATTTTCACCGTAAATATACCACTTCTTGTTGGCCTACGTGCCCTAAGAGCTTCGCTGACCTTGCTGATCGGGTTCTCATGCATAAAACTGCTTGGTAGGCTACAATAGGAAAAACACTCCATCGGATGGAAGAAACAACAATGCAGACATTTTCCGCCCGCATCAAGTGGGTCGTGACTCTAATTTTTTTCGTATTGCTTCTGGGAACCTTTGGATTCCACGAAATTTATCATGCCCGGTGGGATCTGGCCTTTTACTTCATCATCGCCATCATGTCGACCGTGAGTGACCCCCGCATCACCCCCCACGGAAGTACTCAGTTGATCTTTAATACCGTGGTGATTATTGTGGGAACCGGTGTTTGGATCTTTGGACTTTCGATTATTGTTTCATACTTTTTGGAATCGGATATGGGATACTTTAAGGAGCGGCGAACAATGCGGGCAATTGAACGGATGACGGATCATTTTGTAATCATTGGAGCCGGACGGGTAGGCGAAAGTATTGCCGTGGAGCTGCACCAATTGGGAGAACAAGTCGTGGTTTTGGACCCGGACGCCAGCCGAATTGAACGCATTAAAGGGCTGGGCTTGCCGGCCCTAATTATTTCCGGATTTGATGCCGAAGCGCTAAAAGTGGCTAACCTGCCTAAGGCGCGGGGTTTCGCACTGGCTTTACCCGACGATGCTCAGAATCTGTACGCTTATTTAACCGCTCGCGATTTAAACCCCGACCTTTTGGTTGTGGCCCGGGCGCAAACCCAGGAATCCGCGCACTATCTGCGAAATCTGGGAGTCAACCGCATCATTCTCCCCGACCTCTTGACTGGCCGGCGTATTGCCAGAATGCTTGCCAAGCCCGTCGCACAGGATTTGCTGATGGCACTGCTCAATGAAGAAGGAGTGCATGTGCAAGAGATTTATGTGAATCCCGGTGATCCTATTGCCAATCAGCCGGTCCAGAAGGTTCGCGAAATTTATGGGGAAGCCGTGACCTTGATTGGCTATTGGCATGACAGCAAGCTGCACATGGCTCCCCGTGCTCAGGACCTTATCGTCCCTGGGGATACCGTCATTCTCGTGCAGGTCGACGACTCCTGAACTGGCCTCACATGTTTAGAGCAACGATTTCCCGCCATGAGAGTCCTTGCTCAATCTCGCTTGTTGCCACCTAGGATGATTTTCCATGCTACGAAAATCCGGTTGGAAAATCAAGGCAGCGCACAGGACGGCGACGAGGGAGCCCCCTCCCAACATGAGACTTTGGGGGGTCAGCATATGCCGGTGAATGGCTAAAGCGGAGAGCCCGTAACTGACGGGAGTCAGCCCTACCGACATCAACGTGAGAAGCGACATGACCCGTCCCAACATGTTCTCATCCACGATCGTCTGAACGTATGTTATTACGGGAATGTCAGTCAGACTAATGGCCAATCCACTTCCCGCAATCGCTATGATGCCCAGATCCCAAGCTCCGACAAGCGAGGTGATAGCCAATCCGACGCCAATACCGGACGCAGTAAGGGCAATCCACCGAAAGTGCCCGCGCATTCCATTCAACAATCCGACCAAAATACCTCCAGCCACTGCTCCCAACCCCAGAGCCGACTCGAAATATCCGTACACGCTCCCCGACCAACCGTGGTCCTGGACAAAACTGGGCAAGCCGATGTTCACAGGACCCATAAAAAAGAGATTGATCAGCATAGAAGCCAGCATGAGAAACAACACGATGCGGAGATGCAAAACATAACGGATGCCTTGGGTCAAAGCCCGAAACAGGCCTTCGGATCGGCCCGCAGCCATGTGGGTTTTCTGACGCAGCCGAACCCTAACGATCACGATAAAACCGAACAGATATGTCGTGGCAATCACGGCAAAAATCACCGAAAATTGGGGGACTTGAAGCAGAAAGCCCGCTAGCAACGGCCCCAGCACCATACTCAGCTGCTGGCTGGTTTGAATAACCGCATTGGCGCGGGCCAGAGCCGATGACGGAACGGCAAAAGGAACGATGGCATTTTGAGCGGGCCAGTAAAAGGCATCAATAACGCCAAACAAAAATGCCACCACGTAAACGGGGAGCGCATGCGATAGACCGTGGGCTGCATAGTCACAGACCACACCCATGATTACCGCACGCAAGGCCAGCGAGGCCAAGAGAACAACCCGCGGACTTAGCCTGTCGATAATCACCCCTCCGATAGCCATAAAAACCAGACGCGGCAGAGAAGCCAGTAAGAGAGCCAACCCCAAATCCGCGGGAGAGTGCGTCACATGCAACACGAACCATGCCAGCACGATAAAATATGCGCTGTCGGCCAATGCCGATACAAACGATCCCAGCCACAGTGGCAGGAAATAGGGCGTTCGCCACAACCCGTCCTGGCCTATCACGGACTGAGCCTCCGCACCAATCCTCTTCCCGCCCATTGATAGCCTGGCGGCAAATCATCGTCGGCACTCACAAAATATTCCCTGGGAGTCATGAATCCGACATTTTGCAAAAAAAAGACCTCTTGGGGATGCTGTGTCGGATTCTCTCGAATACGCTGCCGACATTCGCGGTCCATTTCTTCCAGTTCGGACAATAAAGCTTGATACTTTTTGATCCATTTTCTCACAACATCTCGCTCCACTTTAAATTCGTAAGCTCCGCTGACAAGCGGAGCTTCTGATTCAAAAGAAACTGAATCGCCGGCGATCAGTGGAAAAGCCGCCGGAGGGGTTTCGCGAACCCGACCGATAGCCATGTGAAGTTGCGTAATCAACACATCCTGAAATAGAACCGGCTTAGAGTAAATGACGGGAAGCAGGCCCTCGTCAATAACGTAGTCAAATGCCACAGCTCGGTAAAACTTTTGTAGAATGCCATTTTTTTCTTCGGTCCGTACGACTCTGACTAAGTTTTTATGCTCCAGTTCTTTCAAATGATAATGGACTTTGGATGCCGACATTTTCATATGGTTCGCAATCTGTTTCCCGGTCCTTTCATGACTAATGAGCAACCCGAGAATCTGCATGCGGATCGGATCGCTTAAAACCCTCAAGGTGTCATGATCCTGAACCACATAATAACGTTGTAGACTATCAGTCATGTTGTTACGTTCAACCTTTCTTGATCGTCTTATAATACCAAACTATCATAAAGCTGTTCACTCGTAAACAGGCAATTTATCCTACCGATGCTCCCCGTCACGTCGACTCTCTTCCGGCAACGCCCGACAGCGTAGGTGTAGCTCTCAGACGTGAACATCGCAAGATTACATCCGCTCTAAGCCCGATTTCCCTAAAAACCGTTGGCAAGCATAGCCCACATCCACTCAAAGAACCGAGCGACATCCACGTCGACCGCTACTTGGGTTGCTGCCCTTGCCGATTCCGAAACTACCGTCATCTGTCCCCGGTATTTCTCGTCACACCGCTCTACTGTCAAATTCACTCGTCTCCACGCGAAAAACTCGGGATGAACCATAGCACCGACCGCGAGCACATCGTGCACAGGCACTCCTTGGGGGACAGCATTCGGCTCATGTTTGAAATAAAATGCAAACAGATCGTGAAGCATAAGACCAATTTCCGATCCGAAACTCACAAAGCGTTCCAGGGCATCCGGTGCAAGCAGTGCCTTATGGGTAACATCGAGACCAACCAGCTGGATGGGGATGCCTTGGGCCAGCACCCAGTGAGCCGCATCCGGGTCGACGTAGAAATTGAATTCGGCATAAGGTGTGATATTTCCATGGTTCAATGCGCCGCCCATCACCGTCAATTTTTTAATACGGGGAACAAATTCCCTGTGTCCCATCAAAAAGGCGGCTACGTTGGTCAAAGGTCCGGTAGCAATCCAGGCTATATCCCCAGGCTCCTGGGTAAACTCACACTCCAGCCATTGTTGGGCATCGGCCGGTATGGTCTTTTCCCGGTCCCGAAGATGAAAGTGATATCCGTCCAATCCGCTGGATCCATGAACATGAGCCGCGGTGACTAAGGGACGAAACAGGGGCCTGTCGGCACCCTGATGCACCGATATTTCCTCATAATGCGCCAAATCCAAAACGCGCCGAGCATTGCGCGCAGTTTTGTCGACCGTCTGATTCCCGCAAACGGCCGTCACACCCTTGACCTTCAGTGATGCCAAAGCGACCAAAAGAGCCAGGGCATCGTCGTGACCAGGGTCCATATCCAAATACACTTTCTCCAATCCACTCGTCCCTTTCTCTGTGGCAATTGGGGTTTGCCTGACTCGACACCGAAAACTGCAGACTAAGGACCCAAAGAAGGGTCAATTCCCTCGTTCCAAAAATGCAACTGTTGAGAAGGCGGTCCCAAGCGGGACACACTGACTCCCGCCAGCATGATGGGTCGCTTTTCCCCGCTTTCCCTCCACAAACGGGAAGCCAGGCGAAAAATGCCGTCCCGGCTCTGCAATGCGCCATAGGACGCCGTTTGTCTGGTATGAGTGGCAAAGTCTCGGGTGCGCCATTTGATGGCCAGTTTGTAACCTACCAACCCAAGGGACTCCAAATGGTCACTGACTTCCCCGGCACATTGCCCGATTAACCGCAAAACGTCCTCGCCTCTTACTATATCGTAGGCTGTCGTATGTTCCGCACTCACCGATCGGCGATCTTCTGGACGGGGAATGATGACTGGGGTGTAATCATCGCCCGCTGCCCTCAAACGCAGAGCCAAGCCATGTTGTCCAAAGTGGTGCGTAATGTTCCCGACGCGTTGATGCGCCAAATCTCCAATCGTCTCGATACCCAGACGAGCCATCTTTTCCGCCGTGGCAGGACCACAACCAAACAACTCAAAGACCGGCCTGGGCCACAGTCTGTCCGCTATCTCGTTGTAACGGAGAACTGTAATGCCTTCCGGTTTGTTCCAGTCGCTAACTTGTTTGGCCAACATCTTGTTGACAGATATTCCGACACTCACACTAATTCCCACCGCCGCCCCCACCTGAGTTTGCAAACCCTTTGCCACAGGCACGGGGTCGTCTTTAAGAGTCATGACTCCGCTCATATCGAGCCACGCCTCATCTAGGGAAAGGGGCTCTATCTGATGGGTATATTGCGAAAAAATATTGTGTAAGCCTTGAGAATATCGCCGATAAAGGGACTTATCCGGCTCAATCACAACCAGCTGGGGACACAATTCACGTGCGGCACCAACATTCATTCCCGTTCTGATTCCCAATCGCCGGGCCACATAATTGGCCGTCACGATAATTCCATGCCGGTTTTTGGGGTCACCGGCCACCGCTAACGGGCGCTGACGCACTGTAGCATCCTCTGCCATATGACAGGCAGCATAAAACGCATCGGCATCGCAATGGAAAATCCATCCCGAAGGTGCCTGCCTAAAAGGATCGAAATGTCGTGCCACAACTCCCCCTCGCTTCCACGGCCGAGACGTTGAAATTCAGTCCTGTTCGGTGCCGTTTATATCTTAATTATAGTCCTCCCGCAATTTGGAACGATTTCCATACACCGATCTCCACCGGCATTATCACCATGTTTTCCCCTAACCAGTCTGGTAAGATGGTCATAGTAAAATCAACAATAGGAGGAATATTATGGCATTTTTAGGCGGAAATAACAACCAGTTAACCGGCATGGGAGAAATTGAAGAGGAATTAAAGCGTTTTCAACCCCGCTCCGGAGCTGCCACGAGCAATCTCACCGCAATGGACTTCTGGCTGCTGGTCGATTCAGGTTACCAGCCACTAGGTTTTGTTCTGGGAAACTCGGTCATGAGTATGGGAGTTTCCGGGGGGATTGCCACAGCCCTTAAAGGACTGCAACGGGGCGAACTCAAGCAGCTGACTCAACTCATGTATGCGGCCCGGGAACTCTCACTACAACGCATGAAAGCCGAAGCAGACGCTTTGGGCGCTGACAGCATTGTAAACGTACAAGTCGAAATCATCCACCGTTCCGAAGAAATCATGGAGGTTGTGGCCACAGGCACGGCGGTTAAGAAAGTCGGCGAGCCCTCGGGAAGGCAGGTCACACTGCAAGTCAAATAACAACAAGAACCCGGGCTGGGGACACAACACCGTCTGAAATTCCTTTGGCTTTCGCCAGCCCGCATTGTCTTATTCACATACACAAGATTTTTGAATCCGGTTCTTTAATGGCGCCTACGCCGGGAAAAACGACGTTGCAAGGTCGCCGCTTTAAAGAGCGCAACGATTGCTAAAACACTACTGACGAGGTAAAACCCTAGAGGCAACCAGTACACAGGCCGGTGTCCTTGCCACATAGCCGCCAGAATGGCCATCAAGCCGGCCGTTACTAATAACACCGCGACGCTCAACTGAGCCGAGAGACGGTCGAGCCGGCGAAAAACAGAGGTCAGTTCTGGACGGGTTTGAATGGAACCGCTTCCGACACGAGTCAAGGCTTTATCCAGCGACTCCGGCAACCGCAGGCCAATTTGTCCCCACAACGCGACTTTTTCGGCTCCGCGATCCCATACCAATTTCCCCGCCGGTCCAAACAGTTGCTCCACCTGAGCACGAACCCATTGGTAATACCGATTGTCCCATAGCACCCGTCTCTCGTTGATCATCGGCAACGCCTTGTCTTTCAATAAGGTCATCCAATCCAAATCAGGATCCAGATTAGAGACCAATCCAAAGAGCATGCCTATGGCACGGCCCAAAAACATGTATTGGGCTGGAAATTGCAGGGGTTCTTCATATAGAAAATCCTGAAAATCCCGAACCAAACCGCTTAAGGCCGGTCCTTCCTGAAGAGGTACACCGGTCATTTGCTTCAACATCACATCCATCGCCCGGGTTAATATTTCCAGATTAGCCGACGGGCGAACAAATCCCAAGTCCACCATCGCATTCACAACGCCAGCCGCATTGCGGGCCAAAGCCTGTTCCACCAGGCGGCCAAACACTTCAATATGTTCGGAAGGAATGTCGCTTATCATCCCGAAATCCAAAAAAACGAGGAGGCCGTCCCGCCCGGCAAAAAAATTTCCGGGATGAGGATCGATCTGCACAAAGCCGTCGACGACGATTTGCTTCAGATAGGCTTCCACCAGGGTGGACGCTAGCTCGTGGGGATTTAACTCGAGCCGCCGCAACTCGTCAACGTCAGTCAACTTGATCCCGTCGACATACTCCATAACCAGAACATTGGGGTGCACATAATCCTCATAAACGTCGGGCACTTTGACGGTTTTCCACTCTGCAAAGTTGCGACGAAATCGCAACAGATGGGCCTGTTCCTGAACGTAATCCAGTTCCCGGTATACGGATTCTCGGAACTCCTCAAACAGTTGAACCGTGTCAATGCGCTGTCCGACTTTAGTCCACCGGCGTAAAATCTTCATAATACGACCCAAAGCCTTCAAGTCTGTTTTTGCCAGTTCCTCGATATGAGGGCGCCGTACTTTCACCGCCACCAGGTCGTGTTTAGCGGTAAGACGGGCTTTGTGCACTTGCCCTAAAGAGGCGGCCGCAATCGGTTCCGGCTCAAATTCGTCGAAGACCTCAGACAATTTCCGACCAAAAGCCATTTCAATCTCGTCTCGAATTTCCGGAAACGGGGCAGGCGGCACCTGATCCTGCAACTGCTGTAATTCTCGCGTAAAGGCTAAAGGAAGAACATCCGTCCGGGCGCTTAAAAATTGGCCTACTTTTACGATGAGACCTTGCAGCCGCAAGGCCTCTTCGCGAAACCGCATGCCTCCTCGCCGGTAAACTTTTTCGGCTGCCTGTTCAGCTTCTTTGGGAGACATTTGACGTTGAATCCGCTGAATAATACGGTAATCCCGCCAGTAGGAGAGAGCTAACCGAAAAATCGCTATGGTTCGCTTCAATTGTGAAGGCACAATCACAGTCCATCCTTTTATGTCCGTCTATGTTCTGCTAGGATTCAGAGTCCACTTCTTCGTCTGGTTGATCCCAAACGCTGTAAGCTTCATCAAGTTTTCGCAGAAACTCGTGCCGCTTGCGTCGGTAACTTTGCTTCCCTTCTTCCGACATGTTTCTCCAAGAACTGAAGCGAAACAAATTTCGAAGTCCGAGCAAAGCCAAAAACCACATAAACAAAGGAATCTGCGGGCGCCTTCTTCTAAACCACATAACAAAACCTCCTTGTCACCGTCTATTGTCTTACGAGAAATTTCGTACTGCTATCAATTATCTATTATACTGCTTCCCAACGAACAATCAGAGCTTCAACACCCAAAAGTTCACATCTCTTTCCGAAATGATCGATTTCCTCATCCGACCCGGTCATGTTGACAACATCCAATGTCTTGTAGACAGTCTAGTCAGTTGCCGGCCACAATGCAATCCGACAAACCCGGACGTTTAAGACATTTCCACTTCCTGAATGTTGTCCCCAGATTCCCGGGACCCAGGTTTTACCGCCTCCTGTACGCCATGGAAACTCGTCAGAAACAAAGCAAAAATCAAGCCGCCCAGAGTAATCCATGCCGCCAAAACAAACACATCGTCCATCGCCATCACAAATGCGGATCGTAAAACCTGTTCATGAAGAAGTGTGAGAGTCAACGACCTTGCCTTGCCAATAGGGGTGCCAAGCTCCACCAGATGTTGGGTCACCGTGTGTATTAACCCTTCGGCCACCCGAGAGGTTGGAGTCAAAGCCGACGACAAATAAACCTCATGCACGGCCTCCTGGTGTGTCAACACCGCCGTCAAGGATGCGAGTCCGAAGGATCCGGCCACTCGCTGCACAATGTTGTTTATGGAGGATCCGGTTCCCACTAAAGCCGACGGCACACGGGACATGCCCGCCGTAATCGCGGGCATCATCGTCAGTCCAATTCCCAGCCCTCGCAAGCTGAGCCACAGGACCACGTCGCCCACGGGGGAATTGGTGCTGAGATTGTGCAACAAATAGGTCGTGTAGGCTAAAATCAACAATCCCGGTATGACCAACGGGCGTGCGCCGATCTTGTCGTAAAGCCTCCCCGAAAGTCCCATGGTCAGTGCAGTCGCCAAGGCGCTGGGCATCAACATCAGGCCCGTTTCCATAGCCCCGTACCCAGCCACGGTTTGTAAGAACAACGGAACATAGAAGATGCCCGAAAACATGCCTATGGTAACAATCACGGTAATAAGATTGGCTACCGCAAAAGAACCGTGAGCGAATACACGCAAATCCAACAAGGGATGAGACGTTCGCAGTTCCCATAATACGAACAGGATTAGCAACAAGACAGAGAAACCCAAGATTAAAACAATCCGTTCAGATGTCCAGCCCCAGGTTTCACCTTCGGATAGCCCCAACAATAGCCCAAACAGCCCGGCAGCGACCAAGCCAAATCCAATGGTGTCCAAGGGAATTTTCGAGGTTGGAGAAAAAGGCGGGACAAAAGCCAAGCTCAAAAATAACCCCATAATGCCTATGGGAACGTTAATGTAGAAAATGAGACGCCAATCCACGTACTGAACTAAATACCCACCCAAAGTCGGGCCGATAGCCGGGGCCACAATAGCCGTCAATCCCCAGATTCCCATGGCGGTCCCAATGCGGTTACGCGGCACCATCCGGTATAGCATGGCCATGGTAATAGGCATAATCAGCCCGCCTCCTATGGCCTGCAGCACACGGAAAATCATCAGCACCCCTAAACTCCACGACAAACCGGACAGTGCCGAACCCACCGTAAAGATAATCAGAGATCCCATATAGACCCGGCGGTAACCATAACGGTCTCCGAGCCATCCTGCCAATGGAACCACGGCACCTAATGTCAGCAAATAGATGGTAACGACCCACTGGACTTGCTGGGTGTTCACGGAAAACACACTTTCCAGTTTTGGAATCGCAATATTAACAATGGATGTGTCCAGGATAGCCATGAAACCGCCAATAACCAGCACAAATAATGCGGGGCCCCAGTTAGAAAGCGTTTCCTGGGAATTCATCCGGTTTGCCATAGCATTCATCCTTTCCAATTTTCCTCAGTGGCGAAACACTCTCATCATTCAACGAATGCGGGAATTCGAACGAATTTCCCTACTGCGTTCGAAAAACACTCGCTGTCTGAACCCAGCGTCCGTCATATTCATTGGTTCGGCGTCTTGTCACAGGAATCTTGATTCAAAAACCGCGTTGCATTCGGGTTACAAAATATTATTGTTATAAACTAAAATACCATCAAAATCATGATTACGAGTATCTCACCAATCCATTTTAACTGCCGGAAGAGGCCCACAATTACCAATATAGAAAAGATCACGCACCAAAATAATCATGGGCATCAGAGAGAACGAGTAGCAGAGAACCCTATTTGTCTCTCAGCCCGTGCTTCGTCCGAAAAAATTTTTGAGCACCCGAAAACCGTGCTGTGTTAAACTAAATCGAATTCCAGTGAACATCTTCCAAGGGGGACATGATGCCAGCGCCTTTACTGCCCATTGACCAGAGAACCTTAACCCGACACGAAACCGCGGATCTTCTGCGAGGATTGTCCGATTTTATTGAAACGTATCCCGGGGACAATTTTGTCGTAACAATCGACATTGTTCCACGGACCGCCGAACCCACTCGGCCCAAAAACAAGCGCACTGCGACGAAGTCCGGGTAGTCCGGTTTTTCTCGACACACCCGTGTCGTTTAACGCCCGTTCTGGTGTGTTGTCTTCACAGCAATGACCACAGCGCCCGAGCCGATTTCCTTCTCGAAGATTCAACGCCTTTGCAAGGAGGGATCACTCGGGCAGTTTCCTGGTCCTTCCAAGCGGCTTATGAGGATGTGAATTCACGTCAAGGACCCTCCTGGCCGCGTTCTGTCATGCGTTCCTTGGGGCTCGAATAGTGCGTCACTCGACCTCCGAAAGGCTCAATGACCTTATCGGCAATGTAAAGCGCCAGCTCTTTGTCGGGCATGGCGCTAAAGAAGCGCCTCGCATCCTGGCCAAGTGCGGGATCCAATTTATCTATACGTTCCAAGAGGTGTTTGACGGGGACAGGCCAATGCTGATGAAGGGTCAGATAGCCCTCCAGAGAACTCTGTACGACGAACATAGACAGCATCAATGTTTGTGGGTCTCGTTCGGGAGCGTCCTTCAGATCCTGTGCCAGAGAACCAATTCGGTACCTTAAAAGGATTTCGTTCCATTGCGACAAACGTGACGGTCCTTTTGACCATAACCGCCTGGCCGCCTGCACAATGTGCTCCATTGTCTGATGACGGTCATAGAGCACATCCCCGGTCGCCGCCGCCTGCAACATCACCGCGTCTTCATCGTGAAATCTCTCCAACAACTTGGATACCGGATTAAAAAAAGATCGAAGGGAATCCCCAAGACCATTTTCCCTTCGCGCCAATATTCGTGACCGTCCGTTACGATCAATAAATCGATATCGGAGCCGGGTCCGATTCTACCAGTTTGCACAGACCCAAATAAAATGACGCCGGATACCTCGTCCTGGAATGTTAGTTCCGTTAGCATCCGTGACAATGCTCTTTGCATCGGCGGCGGGTCGGTGTGATACGTTTTCACTGGCTAACACCTCTTCGTGCTTTAATACCCTGCGTAAATTTGAGATATCCCTCTCAATCACGATCGTGCTATCACAATAAGGTCCAGCCTCAATAGGTTAATGTTTCCCCTAACATTCCGCCTATTCGTTTACCGGTGACTTTACTTTGACTCCCTCCGATTAGGGGAACATCCATCAACTTCAGCCTGAAATCATTTTATCAACTTTCTGGGTAGAGCAAAATAAGCCTTGGCTAATCCAGACTGGGCGAATTCTCCCACGGATGTCTCGATTTCCGTCCCCGCATTCTGGGTGCCATGCCCATACCCCGACAAGACAAAATCGTTGGAAAGAGACCACGGAACAAGGGCATTCCGGCAGACCCTTCCCATAATGACGCTCGAATACGATCCCGATTTATCTAACACAACAGCCCTTCCAAGAAACGCGAATTTAGATCACCAACTCCCAAGCTCGCTGCCAAGTCTCGGTCTTCGGGTCACAGCCCGTTATCTTACTAAGCTCAATGTTTAATCGGGAAAGTTCTGGGACCATACCGGTCATTGTCCCTAAGACAGCCTTGGCATCCCCGCATGGATTCCAGGCGTCCAGCATGTTCAATTGCCAGGGATCGAGCACTGTACGGCCACCTTCGGCCTTAGACCCCTCGGGCAAGCGTCCGGCTTCCATGGGCCAACCTTCCACCGCATACTCCGCAAGCCCAATAATCATTTTCCGTGCGTAGGACAACTCGCCCCGCATGCACCGTCTATATACCTCGTGAGCATACGCGAGAATCTTATAAAGAATAGACCCATCGTCAATCCTTACTGGCCTGAGCGCCAAACCGTGATCCTTAAATTCCATTCACATCACCTTTTCCTCTACTCCAATGATAGAGCCATAGCAGATTCCCGGATATTGGCACCACATTTTTTCGACCTTCTTCGGATCGTTCGCGATCTGGCATCGCCCTTGGCCGTGTTTTTGTCACCCGCAACAGCTTACGAGTATACTGCGCGTTCCCAGGAGCTGCCTGAAATACTTCCGCACACTCCACAGCGTCCAAAAAGGCAAGCGGCACGAGTCAAAGCCATTGGCTTGGGTAAGGACATTGCCTCGATGAGATTGCCTAGCCCAGGCTCTCGCGGAGAAAGTGCAATGTTCGCTGCCAAGCAAGGTGATGAGCCACGGGATTGTACGCCTTGTTGCTTGACTCAAAAAACCACTGACCCGTGCCCGGATAATCATAACGCGTGGCCGATACCTGCAGCTCTTGCAGCCGCTCAAATAGAGGTACGATGTTTTCCTTTTCCGGCTCATACGGGTCACGCTCGGCAAAGTGCCCAAGAACCGGAACCTGAAAATCCCCGCCGGGCTGAAGCACTGTCGTACCGTAAAACGTGACCACTGCGTCGCCGTCCCCGTGCGCTCCTGCTTCTAAGGCGAGCATACCGCCTAGCGAGAAACCTACAACTCCAATCTTCCGTCTGGCGCCGCCGCATTCCCCTCGAAGCCAGTGAACCGTCTCGCTTACGTCATTGATCATAGCGTCAGAAAGCATCTCCTCGCTTAGTAGCTCAGCGGCTTCCAGCGTGCTTGCCGTCTCCCCATAGAACAGGTCTGGAGCCACCACACGATAACCTTCCCCCGCAAGACGATCAGCTACATCGATAAAGTCCGGGGTGAGACCCCACCAGGCATGGAGAACAACAACACCAGCTGATGCGGACTTAGGCCCCGCCACATATCCCCAAAGTTCCCCGCCCTTTCTGTTAGATCCGCAGAGCACGATTTTCATGGGAAATTCTTCCTCCTCTAAACTTTATTAATGAAATAACATTATACTTATTGCGACGCCTATGGAGATCCAACACATTATTTCAAAAATGTGATGTGATTTAATGAACGATCAACTTCGGTGGGAAGGGTCCCGATTTGTTAGAAATCCAACCACATCACCTGGTTCATTCTGCCCCGATGATAAATCTCGTAGAGAACGGTGCAGACAATTGCCCGGTGCTTTTTCATATTTTTCCCCCTATCCTTGATGAGAACTTGAAATTGAACTCACCGGATGAAACCAGCGGAATTCCACCTCCAGTCCCCCACAGATTCGGACGTAAACCTCTTGGTTTATCCGGATGTGCAAACCCTATTCCGGGCGCGTTGCCGCGTCCGACCAATTCCGAAACGCTGTCGCTCCTCCCCTGACGGGTTGACACGAGCCTCCTTGAGTGCGCTCATCCGCTTTGATCCATGCTCATGACAAGCACTTCATTTCTACTATGGGAGAGTAAGAGGGGATTTGCCGAACCCCGTCTCCGGGCCAGAAGGGCTGCTGTTTTCGCGCAGCCCATCCTCCACGGAACCCAGCGAGCGGATTTCCCGCACTAGGCTCTTCGGCAATGCGTTCACAGAATAGCGCAGCGTGGGGCAAATCCTCATAGAGAATGGACAACGTTGGACGCCGGAGAAGTCAGCGCGCAAGGATCCTGAACCAGATGACCGTGCTCTTTTGGCTGAGACGGCCCAACATCCGTCGCCAGTACCGGGTGGCAACCCGATAGACCTATTGGAGACTGGGTAAGGTCCCGACCATGCCAAAATACACATCGTGGCCTCGCATCATGAATCACTTAGCCCCTTCGGACACGATGGAACTCCGGGTGATCAACGTCCGAAAAGGACAACCGCTGCTCGACCACGCAATCACTACAAAGGCAACAGACGTTCCGCATACGTATCCAAAGTCCGGAGTGATGAGCATGCCCATACCTAATAAGAAATTGTGTGGGTTCAGTCCAAAGGACTTCGTTTCTACAGACTCTTCCAAATCGAACCCCGGTCGGCCTCGATACCATTCAGCCCTACGCCTATAACAAACCCCTTTAAGCCAAGGGACCATATGTTCGCAAACGAATACAATACGCGTCTTATCAAACATCTAAAAGGGATCGCAATATAACCTGTGTCATATCGCGATCCCCTTTTCGAGTAACGATTGGATTTAGTTTGCGTAGGCTCGAGTTAGAGATCCCCTAACACCGCGAGTACCCACATGACTGACAATGCTGACAGCCTTCTTCGAATACCAAAGTTGGCGCATCGCACTGAGGGCATAAATCCAAATGTAACGATGTGTGGCGCCTATCCCCTTCGTCGTTTGGGAGTCCCAGCGACTGGGTGCTCGTGGCTGCCGTCTCTTCGCCGGAACGCTGCCGCAAATGCGATTCCAGCAATTGTCCAATACCGTCGACCACACTGAGCACTCGCCCGGGACCAAATCCCATTTGGTTGGCTCCGCCGATTCCTTTCAATTGCTCGGCAACAAGTTCCAGTTTGCGCCGTGGCGTTAAATTGCCGTTAGAGCGCAAATACAGACTAATCACGCGCCCCAGCGACTCCATAAACGACTGGACTTCCGAACCGGCACGTCCCAGTAACATGAACACTTCGAAGGGATTGCCGTCGACCTCATTGATCACGACCCGTGCGGTCCCCGCGGGAGTTTCCTTGCGATAAGTCCGGCCGTTTATCAGCGGCGGTACCGGATACACCTCCACATTCGAGGCCTTGACCGATTGTTCTTGATTCGACGGTTGCTGCGACGGCTTGTCCGCGGCGGTGTTCTCACTTAAATGAAGAACCTGTTCGTTGCGGCTCTGATCCCGGTAAATTGTCACACCCTTACAACCTAAATCGTAGGCAAGTTCATATAACCGGGCTGTATCCTCGAGAGTATACGAGCTAGGAGCATTGGCGGTTTTTGAAATACTCGAGTCCGTCCAGCGTTGTATAGCCGCTTGAACGTAAATATGCTCTTCTGGCGTCAAATCCATGGCACCGACAAAATAGGGCGGTAAATCCTGTCCAGAATGCGCTTCTTTCCATTCCGCGGCCACCGGAACATACTGTTCGTCGTATCCCAAACGGGACTGGCGAAAATAGGTCAAGGCGTAATAGGGTTCGATCCCGGTGCTGGTTCCCACCATGGTGCCAACGGTTCCGGTCGGAGCCTGCGTTAGAATGGTCACGTTTCGCGCACCATGCTGTCTGATGGCGTCGCGCACTGCCTCCGGCAGCCGTTGCATAAAGCCGCTTTGGAGGTAGAGTTCAGAATCAAACGCCGGAAACGCTCCTTTTTCCTTGGCGAGTTCGACATCATACAAATAGCTTTCGACGGCAATAAACTGGTACAGCTTATCAACGAAATCCAAGGATTCGGGGCTGCCATAACGCAAACCGAGGCGAATCAAAAGTTCTCCCAGCCCCATGGTTCCCAGTCCA
>PXYT01000055.1 GCA_003023725.1 Sulfobacillus benefaciens
TTGAACGTCGGCGTGTAGTGTTTTTGTTTGGGCATAACGTGTCCAGTGTAACACTTGAAGGCCTCCCAGATTGTCTGAATTTCTGGGTCCACTATACGACCTTTAGGACGGCAACACATCATGCATGCTCGGAGACATGCCACGGACAACCGCTCCCTTGGGGTTCCCCCGTACACAGAGACTCCAGAGCACCGCCCACCTTACCCTTCCCAATACAAGGTGGCCGGATCAAATATCCTGCCACTTGCTGATAATTGCTCAAAGCATTGTTGTAGATATCGTCGGCACGAAACCTCGCTTTACCCCTTGAACAATTTTCGGCATGATTGCCACCTTACATCGTCATCCGTTAACCCACAATACCCCGTTTCGTTCTATTCGCGACCAAACCCGCCGTTACCTTGGACATTCCCATGAAACGGCAACCGCATCATTTGTCATCGACTGATTCTGGTTAGTTGATATAGAGTATATACGGATAGCCGAAACCCTTTTGGATATTCGCGCCATCCGGATTTTTTTGAAGCACAGCCAGACGTTTAATGTTGTCATCGGCAGAAGTGCCGTGAAAACATCACGAACATGGCAAACAGGTTTACCGATGCCGGACAGATAAGACACGGGAGGTATAATTAATCCATGGCGCAACCCCCGAGAGCCAGAAAAATTCCTTATGAGCATCATCTGCACGGTGATGTGCGTTCTGACGAGTATTACTGGCTGAAAGAACGCGATAACCCCGAGGTCATTCGTTACTTAGAGGCGGAAAACCGTTATTACCAGGCAATGATGCAACCCTTAGAGTCGTTCACGGAAGAGCTCTATGAGGAGATGCGCTCTCATGTCATGAACGATGAGATGGAAGTTCCGGCTCAAGACGGCCCCTACTTCTATTACGAACGCATGGTCGCGGACCAGGAATACCCTATCTATGCCAGAAAGCGGGCCCAAAGCCGCGAGGAATTGGGCCCGTGTCCCGAAGAAATTATCTTGGATGTCAATGCCTTGGCGACCAAAGAAGAGTTCCTCAGTGTCTCTCTTCGCCGCATCAGTCCCGACCATCGATTTCTCGCCTTTTTGGAAAATCACGATGGAACCGACCGTTATACCCTTCGGATAAAAGACTTGCAAACCCATGAATTTTTGTCGGATACCGTTTCGAATGTATTCATCGAACAAAGCCTGGAATGGGACGGTTCTGGGCAATTTGTTTACTATGTCACGGTCGACGACACCCAGCGTCCATTTCGCTTATGGCGTCATCAGTTAGGTTTTTCGGTCTCGGAAGACATTTTAATGTACGAAGAATCCGACAACACGTACACTCTTTCGTTGACCAAGTCTCTTGACGGCCGCTATTTGTTTATCGGCTCCAAAAACAAGGCGACGAGTGAAGTCCGCTTTCTCGAAAGCTACAAACCGGAGCAACCCGTTCGCGTCTTCTGGCCCAGGGAAACCGGAGTGCTCTACTCCATTGAACACCGTGACAACGAGTTCCTCATTCTCACCAACAAAAAGAAACGGAATTTCGAACTCTTGAGCTGTTCCGATCAAGAATTCTCTCCCTCTGCCTGCAAACCTCTGGTTCCTTATGACGACAACAAGTACCTGAGCCAACTCTATCCCTTCAAGGACGGACTTCTAATACAGGGACGGCAAGATGGACTCACACAAATTTGGATATTTGACCAGGAGCAATTGGATCCCCTGCCATGGCCTGAGACGTTATATTATGTTCATTTGGGTCCCAACCTTAGTGCCAGCCCCGATGAAGTTTTGCTGCATTATGAATCATTTCTAACTCCGCCGAGGACTTACGGTTTAAACCTGGCTAAGCGGAGCATACGAATCCTGCGCCAACAAGCAGTGCCCGGCGGATATGATCCCATGGATTACGAACAGACAAGAACATGGGCGACAGCGGAAGACGGGACACAAATTCCTGTCTCAATGGTGTATTCCCGAAAGATTTTAAATCGCAACGGGCCCCATCCCCTCATCCTTTATGGATATGGTTCCTACGGATTTAGCATGGAACCATTTTTTGCTTCCAGCCGGCTGCCCGTGCTGGATCGTGGCGTCGTGATGGCCACAGCTCACATTCGCGGGGGATCCGAACGAGGGCGATGGTGGTATGATCAAGGTAAGTTGATGAATAAACGGAATACGTTTAGCGATTTCATTTCTGTCGCCCGCTACCTGATCGATCAGGGCTGGACGGAGCCCCACAAGCTCGCAGCCAGAGGACGAAGCGCCGGAGGGCTTCTCATGGGTGCGATCTTAAATATGGCTCCCGAATTATTTCAAGTCGTCGCGCCGGGAGTGCCCTTTGTGGATGTTGTCACCACCATGCTGGATTCTAGTATCCCCTTGACGACCCTCGAATGGGATGAGTGGGGGGATCCACATCGACCCGAGCCGTACCATTACATGAAATCCTACAGCCCGTATGATAATGTGGAATCCAAGCCCTATCCCCACATTTACTTGTACGCGGGTCTCAACGATCCTCGGGTTGGTTATTTTGAGCCAGCCAAATTTGCGGCCCGAATGCGCGATCGAAAAACAGACGACCATGTGCTAGTTCTCAAAACACACATGGGCGCAGGTCATATGGGTTCCTCGGGGCGTTATGCTCATCTCAGGGAGCTGGCCGAGGAGTATGCCTTTATTCTCGATAAACTCGAGGTAATAAGGTCTTCATCAGGAAATCGGGTATAAGATACCTTCCCTAAAAGAGAGGAGACACGGCAAGCGATTCCCTCTCTTTTAGGTTTAGGTTTAGGCATTCACTATATGACTCAAGGACGAATCGCAAACCTTGTCACGATTTGGCGCGTCATCGCTTGGAGATCCTGCCAATGCCTTGACAAACAGCCACTCGAGAGAACCTTGCGGTTTTCTGTCGTACATACCGCCATTCAGCAAAACAGCTCGATGCGAAGTGCCAGGGTTTTCGACGCAGACTATTCAGTCGTCAGAAGAATCATCATCCTCGAACGCTCTGAGCAAGAACGCCCCAAGGCGGCACCGGCAGTCCTTGACATACCTTGCCAGCCCGCCTTGGATCACCCCGGTGAAAAGACGCCGTCTGGTATGTGTTATGATCGCGTTAGAAAAGGAAGAAACGGTGCTCCGTTATTCCTTGCCCAGGAATCGTAGGGTCTCCTGCCATGCGTCTTCTGCCGCTTCTTTGTTATACATCGGCCGGGTATCATTGAAAAAGGCGTGTTGTGTTCCTCCATACACCTTGTAGCTGAAAGACTTCCCTGCCTCTTCCATGGCCTGCTGAAACTGCGGTACGTGATCCGTGATACGGCGGTCTTTGCCCGCGTAGATGCCGAACACCCGGGCTTGAATCGCGGGCACTTGCTCCAAAGGTGGATTTTCGCCGTAAAAAATGACGGTTTTCCACAATTCAGGAGCCTTCGTCGCCATATTAATCGCCAACCCGCCACCCATACAAAATCCCAAGCTGGTAATCCGCCCAGAATCAACTTCGGTGAGCGCGGAAAGATATTTGATGCCCCCGAGCAATTCTTCAGCAAAGGTCTGCCGTTGCTGCGCAGACATGATTTGCATCAAAGTGCGCAATGCTTGCTGTTCTTCAGGTGAACGCGTGGAGAGGACCTCAGCCATTTTAGCCGGATCGCGCTGTATTTCGGGAGGGGCCTCCCGCAAAAACATCATGCCAGCCATAATCCTATCCGGTTGCATCGCTTCACGCCATTCACCCGTGTAAAGGTTCGGGGCCAGAGCGACGTAACCTTCTTGGGCAAAGCGGCGGGCTACGTCCTTGACATGATCATCTAATCCCCAAATTTCATGGACGACGATGACGGCCGGAGAAGGTTCGGGTTTATCCGGAAAAACGACGTACCCTTCAAGTTCCCGATTTCCGCCGGAAAAAGTGATAAGCTGATCACGCATGCCAACATTCTCCTTTCCTCATCAAAGCATAAATAATGAACAACCTAAGATTACGATAGTGATAAATGTTAGAACTGGCAAGTATTGAATGGCATAATATCCCATTCAAAGTTTTGCTATGAATGAGGAACGAAAAACACACATTATCCATTTTCGCTTGTGCGCCGTTCTTCCTAGTTTCTGCCCAAGCTCAGCTTGATAAATGAGCTCTCTTGGACCCCAGCCGCTCGGCACGAGCTTCAAATATCAAGCGTCGATCCGGGACGTTTTGCCGTCACACCACCTAATGCTCCGACGATTAATCCCAGCACTAAACCGATTACAACGGAAGAAAGCCATGCGAGCAAATGAATGATCGGCGAATTGGCCATGTGCAAGGACAACGAGATCTCGGAAGGTGTCAGGGAACGTCCGTGCAGTTCAGCCACCAATTGGGCACGGGTCACGTGAATGAGCAACACGGGCCAACCGGACAACAGTCCATAAATTCCGCCGGCTACCGCACCAACCCTCCAAGACGATCCACCCTGGATTTTTGCTGTTCGTCCGGATAAAAAGACAATTACAGCGACACCCAAAGTGAGTGCGGTGCTTAGCACTATAGGTTCGACAGAATGCTCTTCAATGATGACCACGTGGATAACGGCTACCAAAATGGCCCAAGCCGCAGTGATCAGATACATTCGAAAAATTATCGTTTTCATCTTCTGCCTCCTGTGTTTGGGATAGCTATATTTTGGCCACTCCTACTCGGAACAAAACCTTTCCCTTCAGTAGTCGCATGATAATTCCGGCGGTTAGGATATTACAACCTGCGAATTTTCTTCAATTACTTTGTCATACTTCATGGAACGGCTAGCTAACCCTCTGACGAAGTATATTAGATTCGGATCAAGCATTTCCCTCCCATGGATCTGTGGTTTTCTTCTAATCGGTAAAATTTCTTTTTTATTTCCCCATCTTATACTCGGGGCGAGTTCTATGCGGATGTGCCGACGTTTGCCCCGCACCATCGCTGCCACCGGGCTATTTGTGCCCCAGAACAGCAATCCCCCCTGTGTTCCCGAAGGAATCAATCCAGCGACACCGCCTACAGCCCCACAACCCCTATATCAATGCAGGGACGCGCGCAACGCTCGCATTTGATAACTTCCACCCGTTTTCGTTGGAACTTGCCAGCCACGCTGATACCTGCGCTGGATCAAGTCGGTATCGGTCAAAATGCCGGCAAACCAGTTAAAATTTTGATTGTCATTAGGCTTTATCCATGGGAAGGGACCGCAAAACCTTCTATATTAGGCAGGCGTCGATTAAAAAATAGCCCTCGATGCACCTCTTACCCCTCACCTGCTGGATCCTCACGCCGCATCCCCAGGGTGCCTCTTGCCCCCCGTTCACGATCAAAACCATTGTGCTTGAATCCCCTGGGAGCGATTTCGCATCTTCCCTGCACGGCGCTGTCCAAGGACTGACACTCTTCTTCTACGTAGCGTGGTGGCACAATCGCGGTGGACAACCTGCCGCCATTGTCTATGTACTGGACCGTGTGAACTCGATTGGGCCAGACTTTCCCTGGCACGAACTGGGATATGCCGATCGCTCGCACCGGACTCCCCAAAACAGCTCCTATAGGCCAGTGGGGGTGTCCTCGTTTGGGGAAGCACGGTGCGAGGACGCCCCCGGAAGAAAATTGGTGCGTGCTCACGTTTGATTGAGTGATCCGCCGTCCTTGTTAGGGGGTACTTTTTGTCCGTGGGCCATTTCCGGCCCGACTAGCAAATCGTACCAAAATTCAGGACAAATCCTAGTCGGGATTGTTGTAGCGTGATAGCATAAAAATGATGTTGTTCCCCGCCTCCAAGATTCACGTGAGCAAAACCCTTTGACCCAATGGAGCAACAGGCACATCCGGGAAGCAAACCGGAAGCAAAACCATTATGGGGAAAGAAGGACACCAGACATGGCAGAAGAAGATCGGAACCGCTGGAATACCCGATACCGGGAAGGGGTGGTTCATTTTGCCAAAGCAGATCCCGGAGTCGTCAGTGTCCTTAGCCAAATCCAAACTCCTGGGTTGGCAGTGGATATTGCCTGCGGATCGGGCCGTCATACGTTGTGGCTTGCCCGCAAGGGATGGCGAGTTAATGCTCTGGATGTGTCGGATGCCGCTTTGGAGCAGTTACAAGACATAATCGACCGCGAAAATATGCCCGCAATCCAGCCGTTGCGAGTTGACCTCGACCAATGGCGGCCCGAGGAAAACCGTTATGATCTGGCGCTGATGGCGTATTTCTGGGATGAGCAAGTCTGTGCTAGGGCACAAAGCGCATTGAAACCCGGGGGTCATTTAATCCTGCGGACATTTATGCTGTCGGACAACTTGCTGGGACCCCAGAGTCATTATGTCAACTTGCATTCCCGGCTGATCACTCATTTGAAAACGGCATGGAAAATATGGTGCTGGGACACTGAACAATCTAGCGGGATAATTACTATAGCCGCCCAAAAAACCTAGATGGTTCGACGGACGGCTGGAAAATTCAGAGCATCATCGGCAAAATTCCATCCCACATTACGGGAATACCCACGGCGCCGAGAGGAGAGCAAACATAACGGAACACGGGAAAAAGGGACAGAACCTGGCGGCACTCTCCCTGCGGCCCCGTGCCCTAGTGTTCAATTCACGTCATCGTAATCCAGGAAACAAGATCCAGACAACGCCTGCGTCCGGTCCTCTTCGTCATCCGGGAACGAAGGGACGTCCCCTCGCTTCAACCGGTCAAGTCGACCACCGTCCGACCCAGATGACTCCCTTGCAGTAATTGCTCCAGGATTTTCGGCAGTTCCTGCAAAGACACGGTGTTCTGCACAATCCGGTTTAATTGGGAAGGCTTCCACTCACCTGCTAGCCGCTGCCAGATCTCTGTGCGGGTGCCATAAGGACAGTTCACTGAATCAATCCCCAGCAGATGAATGCCGCGCAATATGAAAGGGAAAACGGAGGTCGAAATTTGGCTTCCACCTCTCATGCCAAATGCGGCCACAGACCCGCCGTATTGCGTGGTGCGTAACAAATATTCCAGTGTTGTTCCGCCAATCGAGTCAATCCCTCCCGCCCACTCTTCGTGGTCAAGGGGACGCTTACTGGATGCAGATACATCTTCGCGAGAAAGAATCCGGGAAGCTCCTAAAGCCGTTAAATAGTCCCTGGCCGATTTTCCCGTGCTTGCTGCCACCTCATAGTGCTGGTCTGCGAGAATGTTAACGGCAATGCTCCCTGCTCCCCCGGTTGCCCCTGTAACCAGCACCGGGCCCGATTCCGGGCGTATTCCATGCATTTGCAGAGCCTGGATGGCCAAGGCCGCCGTAAACCCAGCCGTTCCTAAAGCCATCGCATCCCAGTGGCTCAAACCGGCAGGTAAAGACACGACCCAATCTGCGTGCACACGGGCATACCGGCTGAACCCTCCGAAATGGGCCGTTCCCAAATCATAGCCGGTGACTAAAACTTCGTCTCCTTCACGAAACCGAGGGCTTCGACTTTCTACCACCACTCCCGATAAATCGATTCCAGGTATCATGGGGTAATGCCGAACTACCCGGCTCGAGGGAACCGTCGCCAAAGCATCTTTGTAGTTAACGTCCGAATAACGGACTTCGATAAGGACGTCGCCCGCAGGCAATTCACTCGTCGCGACCTCCTTTATTCCCACTGTCACTTCGCGTGTTTCGGCATTCTCCTCCACGTATAAAGCCGGAAAATTGCGTGTCAATGGTCACCCTCCCACTTCACAGTTTAATAGGCTGCAATCACTCTTCTTTAACCTGTAATAACCGGGCCGTTCGATTGTGTGATGTGCCAAGGTCAATGATAAGGACAGTGCACAACGAGATGACACTCTTACGGGGATGAATATATAGTTTTTCCTATCGCTCGCGGTTTCCCATCGGAACAAGACGCCGCCCGTCTAGAGCAACAACGGTGTCGGTGGTCCCTATCTCAGAGCAAAAACTGACCACATGCTCGAGACCATGGGACACCAGAGCCCGGCCAACTTGCCCCGAAGAAACCCAGTTCAGACAGGGTCGGCTTTCAGCCACCTGCATCGCTGCCAGGGCTGCATCGTTATAGAATTCTGGATCCCAAGCCCGCAAGTGAGCGGCTATATGTCCCGCACAAACGAAATCCTCCAGCGACAAGAGCCCCCGCGATCCGGAACACAAAAGATAAATGTCGCGATCATCGGAGGCCGTGCCAAGATACCGGGCCGTGGCTGGAGCGTTCCGCAGCGACGCCAACAGAACCGGAAGGCCCGTCCGGCCCGCTTTTATCATGGCCGGAGTCCCATTGGTACTGACATAAATTACGGCTTTGCCGAATAAGACATCACGCCCATAATCCAGCGGAACAGGACCAAGATCAAAGTCCGGCACCCGTTTTCCTTGTTTTTCGCCTCCTAGGATTACCGGCCCCTTTACGTTGCGAGACAAGATTCTGGCTTCTTGTTCCGTCTCGGCTATCAAGACTTCTCTGGCACCATTGTCTACCGCCGTTATCAATGTGCTCGTAGCGAACAGCACATCAATGACCACCACCACACCATCGCTGCCGGTGGCCGCAAGTTCTTCATGATGGGTGAGCACGTGTATACGTTTACTCAAGTCATCATCTCCCTGGCTATTTCGGACCCTCAGCCTCGGTCCCGCAGCTGCCTCTTGGGTTCTTGTCCCCATGTCCTATTTCAACATACCCGATCGGATTGTGCGGGTCTACTAGGCTTTATCCCGTCACAACCCTATCCAAGGCGCAAATGACCGTATTACAAATCTTAGGCAGAAATCATACACAAATTTTCTTGACCCACTTCTGCCTCGCGCAATCGAAAAACTCCGGATTTTCGTATCATTTGTTCCACTTTAATATGAACTTAAGACTTAAAGCGGATCGGACCCCCCATGGCCGGGGCTTTGGGCCCGGTTCAGTAAAGCAAGGCCTCCGGCGGATCCCCCGGAAGCCTTTAAAAATTTCTCAATGGCAGCCACGTTACTGAAATGCACCGCGTGGCGATACCCCTTCTTCTGCGCGATCGGGAGTACGCATTATGCGTGTTTGTTCTGAGCGATGGTGTCATCGCGCGTTGCGGAAGTCGGCAAGGTCGGGCTAGATTCAAAATACTCCTGGCCTCGAAGTTTTAATTCCGGAAGGAAAAACGTTCCAATGAAACACAGAACTGCGAAAATAAATGCCACAGCGAAGAGCCTTTCAATGCCAAAGGTCAACGAAGATTTGACGGCGACCATCAGTTCCAAATACATGTGATGGCCGGCAGAACCGAAACGATTGAACGCATGGGCGATGGATTGCTGGGCTTGAATGGTTAACAAGGCTTGAGGATTCACCCCGGCAAGGGGTACCCGTTTCATAGACGTTGGCAATGTCGCAGCCAGTTTGTGGGTGAAAGCCTTGTCCAGAATGGAACCAAAAATTGGAGACGCAATAACCCCGCCCAGTGAACTGACAAACTGCTGCGTTGAGTTGACCGTTCCCATCATCCTATAGGGAAAGGCATTTTGAACGGCAACATTCAAAAGGGGCATCAGTGATCCGATTCCCAATCCTAACACCACCATATTCAGAACAACGGTCGTCCAGAGAGTATGCATATTCATTTGTGTGAGCAAGAACGACCCTACCACAATGATCGCGCCGCTGGCCCAGGCCAAAACCCGGTAGCTTCCTGTTCTGGACATAATTTGACCGGAGGCGATGCTTCCCAAGATAAAGCTAATCATCATCGGAGCCATGACCCAGCCGCTGTCTTGTGCATTGAGTCCGACCACACCTTGTACGTAGATAGGCAAGAACATCACGCTGCCGAACATGCTCATGCTTACTAGCATTCCCAAAATCAGCGACATACTGAAAATACGGTTCTTGAATAGTGCCGGCATCAGCAATGGATCGGCTGTTTTCCGTTCCCATAGGAAAAAGAACCCCAGTACAGCTGCACCGCCGAGAAAAAGAGACAATTCCACAGCTGAGCCCCATGGGTATTTGCTGCCGGCCCAAGTAAAGCCCAATAATATCGGAATCAGGCCCATAACCAATGCCATAGATCCCACCCAGTCGACCTTGACCCGGGATTCGGCCCGGACACGGGGAAGAGTAAAAATAACGCCTATGATAGCCAACAAGGCAAAGGGCAGGTTGATATAGAAAACCCAGCGCCAAGAAAAAGTGTCTGTGATCCAGCCCCCCAGAGTCGGGCCAATGATGCTGGCCAGCCCAAAAACGGCGCCCATGACTCCCATCCATTTGCCACGTTCCTTGGGGTCGAATATATCCCCGATTGTTGCTCGAGGCATACTCATCATGGCTCCGGCACCAATTCCCTGAAAAGACCGGGCCGCAATTAATTCCATCATTGAATGCGCTTGACCCGATACGGCGGAGCCGATGCCAAATAAAATCAGACCGAACAGATAAAACGGCTTGCGTCCCATGACGTCGGACAGCTTACCGTAAATGGGAATGGTAACGGATGAGGCCATCATGTAAGCGGCAAAGACCCACGCATACAGACTAAATCCCCGTAAATCCCCTATTATCGTCGGCATTGCCGTCGATACGACGGTTTGGTCCATGGAAGAGAAAAACATCGTCAGAAGGACAGTCGCCAAAGCCCACCACTTTCTTGATCCGACGATACGGTTCGAGGATTGCATTGCAGCCTTAACCATTTTTTAGTTTTGCTCCTCTCTGCCGTATTCTCCGATAATGTGATGGATGTCCATCTTCTGAGCTGCATTGGCCAACATCTCCAAACTCTCCATGAAAGGGCCCAGACGGTCCGCTGGGAGTTGCGCAAGACAATAGTGTAGCGCCCGTCGGCGAATTGCGAGCACATGATCCAGAGCCTTATTGCCTTCTTCGGTCACGTGAATCAGAACCACCCGGCGATCATTCTTGTCACGGACGCGCCCGACATAGGCCCGGCTTTCTAAACGATCCAGCATTACTGTAATGGCACTGGGTGCGACTTCCATCTTTTCAGCCAGGACCGATACACTTAATTCCTGATTCTGACGGATAAAATGCAGCATAAAGACTTGTCCTGGAGTGAGTTCCAGCTGAGCGCGGCTAATAAGCTGCGGTCCCAGATTTTGCATCAGAATCATAAACACGGAATCAAATCGTTCAGCTAACCTATCAACTTGTTGATGCACAGTCCTCTCTCCTTCAAAAATATTCACCAGTAGAAACTTTACATACTTTAATGTTTATAGCATATAAATAGTGGTACTAATTGTCAAGACCAATGTCGATGCATCCATCATCTTTTTGCTCTCGGTCCCTGCCAGAACAGAAATGGTTTCACCACATCGCCCAAGATTGAACCCTTTGCTTATGAAATCCTTGAAACTGATTCAATCGCAACCGAACTGGCCGCGTTCCCGGAAAAACAATGCCGAGTAGCGAATTCCACCACAAGGATACAGCCGCAGCGTGAGCCCATAAGCAAAATGCTCGACGTATAAATACCGGGTGTGATCGCGATATCGCACCAAACTTGGTGTATTCATGCCACTATCCTCAGGTGTGGTGCTTTAGGTATCGGTAAGAAATCGTGGTTCATCCACCATTTGATGAACGACTGAAGGCGATCATTCATCAAATGGTGGATGAACCACAGTAATGACCACTTAAGCACCAATCGTTAGTTTTTCATACCCTTATAGGCAAAGTTAGGCGTTGCCACAGAAGAAGATATTATTTACCACACAAAAACGGTTGATATCTTTCCTGGTAGCAGGAAAGCCCGGTGATAGTAGCCCAGATTCTGCCAAACCTGGGGTAAGAAATTCCCACACCAGACTCTTCAGTAATGGGTTCGAAATATGCCGTGCGATTTTAGATTCATTAGGAAATGATGCTCACGGGATAGGATTCCGCCGAGCTCTTCTTCTCCGGCTACTGAGCGCTAATTTGGTCCCGGCAACGCGGTGCACACGTTCCCCAGACCGAATTGGGCAAGGATGCCGTATAATTCTTGAACGACTATCAGTGGGGTGCAAGCCAAAATGAAATTGTGGAGACACCGTGAAAAATTGCGGGGCTCGGCGGTTGATACGGCAAATGCGCTCTATACAGGCACGATCCCACGCACTGCTGAGCGCCTGGGGATCGTGCCTATTCATAATCAGTTTTAGGATGGCGGGATTGCGTAGTGTCCCGGCGCCTCATACAACCCATCCGCCACCGATCCGACCTGGGTTGCCAGGGCCTTCGATTCCCACTGTGGATAAATCCGGCTCAATGTCCCATTCGGGGCATATTTTGCCATGCCGACCATCCCCGGTTGTCCCGGCCACAAGCCGGCATAAAAGTACGCCGTTTGGTGATGGGTGTTAACCGTCAATGGCACCAAGGGGAACAATATGGCAGAGGTACTGGGGTATACCGGGACCGCGACACCCGAGTCGACATTGCCCGCTAACCCCAGCGTGCCGGGAGCGTTGTCCAAATAAATGCCATAGTGTTCGCCGCTAATCCGGTTCCCTGCGATAATCGTACGGGTCACCGGGTCAACAGCCCCAATGACGATAATCCCGGTAGGCTGGTTGTCAGCCTTGATCTCAGGATCCGCCTGGTCGGCCGAAATGATGTTGCCAATCACACTGTTGTTGCTCACAATGTCCCCCGGAGTGTTGCTGTGAAGGATAATCCCGGGCAAAAAGTTATTGGTTGCGGTGTTATCGATAATGGCGTTGCCTTCGGTCACAGTACCCGGCACGTCAGCCGCCACCACGATGCCCGCCGGACTTGTGCTCACCTGATTGCCGATGATGAGATTATCCCAAACTCCTTGGCCAGGATCGTACGCAGCCGCCACGATCCCACAACCATGTGAATCCCCGCTGATGATATTATCTCGAATAATGTTGCCATAAGACGGCGCGGCAGTACCCGCTGGAACTGGTGCACCGGGATTTATAAATCCGTTATCTGAGAGGCCAATTCCGCCATCGTTATCGGCCACTGTATTGTCGACCACGGCCCCATTGGCCGTCCCCACTAGTTCGATCGCTTTGTCTTCATTAATGGCTTTGTTTACCGCCTGCCCGTTATGTGTTACGTCAAGATGCTTCAAAACCACGTTATTGCTATTTTGGACAAACACGCCATGGTTGTTCGCATTCTCAATAGTCAAGCCGGATATCACCGTGCCGCTTGCCTGCAAGCCAGCAATGGTGATCCCATTGGACGCACCTTGCGCGTCTAAAATGGTATTGGCAGCCGATCCCCCCATCGCATAATCTGGCGTTACATCCACCGTTTGGGTTATTGTGAGGGACTCGGGATAGGTTCCCGGTTCCACAACGATGCGCGTACCGGATGGAGCTACAGCTATGGCATGGGTAATGGTGGCATAGGGCGACAATACTGTCCCCATCCCGGTGGTATCGTTTCCTGTGGAACTCACGTATAAAATGGTGGGGCCGGAGGCCGCTGAAGCCGGAGCGACGACTCCGGCGCTAAACATAACAACGGCTCCAATCATCAATAAATGAGAGACTTTCTTCATTGGTCATTGACTCCTCCTCTATGTACGCCAACCGGCAAAGTCCGGGAGTTCTGCGATTTTTAACACGTATTGTGTGCGCTGATGGATCACATTGCGAGATGCATTAATGTGCGCAATGCCCAGGGTGGATACTTTTCCCCGTGCACGAGGGAGCCCATCGAGCTATCTCGCCCTACTATGAACGAACATCGCCTATCGTGCGAATCAACCCCCTAACCTTTCGCCGTGAGGACCCATGAAAACCTACGATGTGCAGTGTCCTCCAAGGAATTCACGTCCAACCCGCCACTCGAATGCTTGGTCGTTCCTAAGGAGATTTCCACTGCCTGTTTCGACCCAATCGCTTTTCCCTGCACACCTGAGGCAGGATCATTACCAGGGACGTACAGTCCACTTGGGTGTCACGGCGGATTCCAACCGGATCCTTCCCCGTCCCCCGCTATTGTGCTCATCCGCCTTTTCGCGATGGTGTTTGTGGATCTCCTCCCTCCGAGTGTGACAAACATACCGATCCCAAAACGATCCGGATCACTCGCAAGAGGACGATGTATACACCGTAATCCATGATGGGGTCATTAAAGGGTGGAAAGAATCCATGGTTTGGGACCGACGTCCTCGATTTGGGGCTGCATCCATGAGAAGAAAGGGCGCAAGGAATAAGATTCTTCCCCATATTGGACCCCGGGGACTGGATGACAATACCACTTCTGTTCCCTAAACACCCCCAAAATCGATCACACCGTTGGCAGCGGCGTCAGGGCGAGCAATCCAGTCTCCTCGGACCACCCGTAGTGGGTGGTGGGAGACGACGATGGGATGTTGCCAGGGCCAGGCGGATAAAAGATGAGCGGCCGGGTGCTGGCGATAGCACCCTTGGAGTCAGGCACCGTGTTTTCCCTCGTGCCAAAGGGCGGAACAACAGGATATTTCGCATCGCGAGGGGTTCTTCGCCGGAATCCAGTGGTCGGCCCAAGGCCAGCCCGATTTTCCATTGAGGCGCTTCAGGATGATCCCTTCTTTCCGACGGCTTTTGGCTTCGAACAGATGCCATCAAAGAGCCCTTTCTCTTCTCCTGCCTCGATCACGAAAATTACGCTGGCTGCGCCACCCCGAGACGACCAGCAAACCGGTCAACAAAACGCCTAACTTCCGGCAGCAAACGCCAGTGCCGTTCCCAGGCGCAACATTCTAATCCGTCATGAAGAGAAAGACAGTCTACCAGGGGACGGGGGACGACGATGCATCTTCGCAAAATCCGTCAAAATTAGGAACACACCTTTCATCCGCAGATACCTTCTCAAAATAGAAAATTCTTTCGTCTACCAGCGTACAATTGTGTAAGACTTTGTGATCCGGATTCAAGGTATAGGCACCGTAGAGACAGACCAACCGCTGAGATGGTCACATCGGAGAAATTAACGCACGACGTCTGAAAAACAACTGAGTCTAAGGACGCAGTATGCCCAGTGCCAATGGCCCTCACTCGTAGAGTGGTAACAGAGCGGCGAAATAATTCACGCATAGCCAAAAACTTCTGGCGCTGTTCGTTGACCTTTACACAAACCACCGATTTAACTTGTCCACATGGCACAATAATGCTCCACCCAGTGAGCAAAGCCGCGAGGCAGTTCCAAACTATAATTCTGAATCGGATGGAGCTTGCCATTGTTCCATCTCACACTCGCCGAAATTCGCCGAAAACCCAATGCGGGCAATAACTGGCGATAACGCGGGAACGGCGTGGCGATATAGAGCGCGGAGGCGGTACCTGCCAGCCCCAGTAAGTCTTCTTCCAAGAGCGCCATGACCACCGCCGATCGTTTCGGCCCGTAGACGACCAGACGTAAGACCCACCCCCAACTATTGTTGTTCCCTTCCGAATCCCATGGATTTGCGCGCGCTAATTCTCCAGTGGTAAGACTTTGACGCAACAGATCAATCGAATCGTGTCGGACGGGGACCCCCACGTTGAAACCCAAGACAGCCCCCCACTCATCTTTGACCACCCGAATGCGATTGCCGTGGTAAGACATCAAGTTATCCCACTCAGTGGAGAACCGGGAAGAACTGGCTACCTGCTCGGCCTCTGCCCAAAATTTCAGAAGGCGGTACATATGCATGTAGTCTTGGTCCGAGGGGGGAACCAATTCCAAGTCCTGAGTGGGTAAGAGATAGCCTTCCGCATTCAAATCCCAATATTCCCGGATGGCGAAAAGACACTCCCGGGCGATATACTCCTTTTCGTTTGCCGACCGTTCGTCCCAGCCCTGAACAAAATAACGGAGCGCTCTAATGAGAGTGGCGCACGTCTGCAGTGGTTGGCGAACCCGGAGGTCCCGCAGAAGAAGCCGCCGCACCTCGCCGCGAAGTGCGAATCCCGCCGGCGCCAACACACACAGCCCCGAGTCCGCCAGACTCCGGTATTCCGCGTCGGACACGGCCCTGCCACACCCCGCCGATAAGAGCCCAGGATCAACATGCCGAATAACGGAACAAACCGCCAATATTTGCGGATCCACGGAGACATTTCCCCTGGTGGCACGCAATCGGTCGGCCAATTCCTGTCCCACTCGGCGCCACTGTTCATCTGCAGAAAACCTTTGCACACCCTGTTCCGCCCAAAGACCGATAGCCTGAGTGACGGCTTCCGGCAGACCCCCCGCAGCAAACATAATCTCGTTTGCCAAAGGTGGGTCAGGAGCCCCCACATCTTGAAGCCGTGCCAGGATGTCTCGCGGGCTCATCGGTCCCAGCGTGGCAGTGCGAGACCATGACATCCACCGGGCCGGCGGACCCCAGAGTGCTTCAGGTGTTGCAGTTCCGGCCAAAACCAGGCGAATACTGGACGGCCAATGGCTGGTGGGGCGGGCCGTTCCAGCCCAAGAGGCAAACCGCTGTTCTTGGCCGTCCACGACAAATAGCGTCCGGCGGCCTGCGGCAAGTGTTTGAGAGACACGACGGGCCGTCGGATTTTCAAAAATGATCTGCCATCCGCGTTCACGTGCCATTCGAGCCACCCGCTGTAGCCATGTCGTTTTGCCACCACCTGGGGGTGCCCACAGATAAAACACCGGGGTTGCTGATATCTGTTTCAGCCAACTCATAAACTTTTCCAGCGCCGTGTCGTTTTCCAGTGGCGGCGGGAGATTACGAAAAGACTGGCGCGGGTCGCGGGAGTGGACGGTAAAGTTTTCCTCCTCACCTGGGCCAAGTTTAAGATACCGTGCCGAGATCCTCGGATCTGCCCTCAAACTCTCCACCAAATGATGAAACAATCCATGGGTTTCCGCTGAAAGCCCCACCCCCAGTTCTTCTTTGAAAAACTGGGTCATATGGTCAAAGGTGTGTTTAAGCGCTCCCATGTCTTTTCGCGCGGCATGAATCCTAAGGCAGAGACGATAGTACTCTTCGTTGAAGGAGTCGATCCGAATAAGTTCGTGGGCTAATACGAGAGCTTGCGATTCCATACTGCCAGAGAGGTAGCGTTCAACCTGTAAATAAAGAAGACCCGCGTAAAGGGTTTGAAGGCGTCCGCGTTCATATTGCACCCAATGGTCTTCGACTAAAGGTAACAACGGGCCGTGGTACAGCTCGTGAGCATATTCCAAGGATCGAGTGGTTTGATAAAAAGCCGCGGCTTCTAATTCAGCCACGTCCAGGGTAACATCCCTCTTTGGCATCCAGCGAAGTCCAGTCTGTTCTTCTTCGATCAATGTCGCCAATAAAGCATGTTGGCGCAGCTGATGGAGAAGTTTTCTCAGATTGGCGCGTGCCTGGTCTTCATCGGTTTCTGGCCAAAGGATCTGGGCCAGCTCATGCCGCGATACCCAACGGTCCCGATGAATAGCCAAATAGGCAACCGCTGACTGGGTCCGTACCGTCACCGACAAGTCGACGGACACACCCTTGACAATAATCTGGAATCTACCCAAGAGAGCCACACACAACGGGGGCAGTTTGTCATAGGCGGCCCTTGAGCCTTTTTGCGGCCTAGGAAAATGTCGCGTTTCCGTCCCTAACGGAGCATGACCAGTTTTTTGCCGCTGACTTTCGTTCCCGGAACCTTGGACAGGTTGACGCGCTGCCAATTCCCCATACATCGTATATGCTCCCTTCCCGTCAAGTAAGGTTGTGCACTCTACCCCTCGAAAGCCGTCGGACCTGACACCTTGACCCATCTACATCCTTCCTCAGGAATGGGTTTAGGATAAACAGAACAAACGGGCCAATGATCCCGATATGCTGGAGGACAACAGGGATCTCATCAAGTGAAGATGTCCGGGAACGAGATCAAACGCAACTGGGCTAAAAAATCTAGATGGCAACCCATAAGAGTTAGGAAACTTAATCGCGGGAGAGTGTGGGGAGCAGACATTTTCGAAACGGCAACAAAGCAACCAAGATGTCAGTCTCAGGGGCCAAAAGGCCACTTCCTCGACTGGCATTTGAAGAGCTTTGTACAAAATATTCGAAAACAAGCAGTTGGCCTTCATGAATGCGTCGGCTCCTCATCGGACCATGAATGTTGAGGTCGAACCGAAACAAAACCAAAAACGGCCAGAATACCAGAACGTGCTGTGATTATACTATGACAGCGCGTACCCTGACAAGGCGTTGTGCAATCCAGGGACAAATAGTCCGACGGTAACACCGGCGCCTTATTAGGATCACAATAATTTCGTCCTGCATTTCCATTCATTGAAAATCTGATTGTTAGTAAGGTGCTCTGCAGTGACAACCTCTATGCCACTCGCAATGGAGGGGGTGAAGGCTCCCTGGTATTCGTACCATGCCTCCCAGCAAGATGTTGAGGAATCCTTTCACATTCGCACGCCCTTTTTCTTTGAAAAAACCCATCAAATATTGTGGGCTGGCCCCCTGTTCTCGAGGAACCTCACAATCCCGTGTTGCTCAACGTGACCGCAGGCCCGTTTGGAAACGGTTTGGGATCGGCTGATCGTGTAGCATGCCAGGTCAAAAGAGGCCTCCTCCAAGATGTCGAGAACGGGCCACACTCAATCTTAAGGAAAAGAGGCGTACTGAAATGGAATCAACGGCTGTCACGACAGAGTCAGCTTCCTCAGCCCATTTAATCGGCAAACTGACATGGTGGGTGTGGATCTTTCCCGCGGTTATGGTTGCCGCACTGATCCGGCATAGTCTATATTGGCTAGATTTTTCGCACGTTATGGCGGGCGCTTTATGGACCGGAACCGACATCTTTATGGGATTCATCCTCGGCCCTATCCTGCGCCATCTCGCACCGGATCAACGCCGTGCGGTAATAAGCTGGCTGATCCCAAAAACTATTCTGTATGTTCCGCTCTTAGCCCTGACCACTGGAATCGCCGGATGGTTCTTAGCCTCATGGCAGCATATGCTGGCTCCCTACAGCCCGTATCGCCCATGGGTGTTTTTGGCCTGTAGCGTGATTGCGCTATTGACTATACAAGGATTCGGCATCTTATTGCCGAACTCGATCCGCGCATATGGGGAGCTGCAAAAGTCCTCTCCCGACATGGATAAGGTCTTCCGATTAAATCGCCGCAACAATCGGTTGGCAGGTTTTCAAGGAGTATTGCAGGTCGCGATCATTTTAGTCATGGCACATTTGACCGTCGGATAAGAAAATGCCTATGTGACAGAGATGTTTTTGCTCGCGATGAGAACGGGACATTGCGGTGAAAACATCGGGCGAGTCCGGGGGCACTACCCGGGGCGCGTGATAACTTTTAAGACCCTTTGGATATCTGGACCAAAATCACTCGCTAAAGCTGCCGAATGGACAATGGGTTGCTGGTAGTGCCCATGATTTTTCTCGCACACGGCGTGCTAAACATTACGCTAGTTGTCATAGGTTTTTTCCTTCCACGTGTAAGAAAATATTCCAAAGGGATCCGCACCGCCGCCACGATTTCACGAGACCATGGTTGCATTATGGCATGTCACACCCACTGTGAGAGCGCTCAAACCACCATTATCCTACCAATCGCAGTGCGTCTTATGACATGGTTCACGGACCCTAGAGACCCGTGAACCATGTGCCTTGCACTGAGTGATGGTCTTTCAACATTGTTCAAGCTTCGCCGTGTGGGCTCGACTTCGCAACCCAACAGCTCATTCCCGCCAACGACGCCTCAATCCTGTCCTTTCTTCACACGTTTGACTGAGGCGTGGATCCATCCCACCGTTGCCAGTGAATTAACCGGGTTAAAGACTCAGGTTCCGCCCAACCCACAGTCTTAAGCTGAGGTTCGGGGGGATAATGCTCCGTGAATCCTAAACACAATACGGCGACGGGTTCAATGTTGGCCGGCATGCCCAAAACGTGGCGTAAGTGACGTTTTTCAAACAAACTGACCCAGCCTACCGCCACACCCTCGGCACGGGCCGCGAGCCATACATTTTCAACCGCACAGGCGACAGAGTACAAAGTCGTTTCCTCCATGGTGTGGCGCCCGATGATTTCGGCGCCACCCCGTTCCATATCGGCTGTAATCACCAGCACCACGGGGGCTTCAACAATCCCCTCCAGTTTGAGCTTGAGATACAAGGCGGAACGCTCGTCCTCGAAATACAGGCTCTGGACCTGCCGTTCCCTGTCGGCAAGCTTCTTTAACCGCTGCTTCATTTCCGAATCGGTCACAATTATGAAGTCCCATGGCTGCGAATATCCCACCGACGGGGCATGATGTGCAGCATGGAGCAGCCTGTCCAAAACTCCCTCCGGCAGGGGATCGGGAAGAAAACGTCGAATATCGCGCCGACTTTCAATGGCACGGTATACAGCCATTCGTTCCGGCAATGAAAAGGGATGCGGTTCCTTGACGGGATAGGGAAGCGCTTCATGCTCCGCCCCATCGGAAGAACTGACCCCTGCTTGCGAGAACGTCGCCATTTCCGTTGCTACAGCACAGGTTTGTCTTAACAGTGGTAAACTCATTGCTGCTCCACTGGCCTCGCCCAGCCGCAAATCCCATTCCAACAGCGGACGCAGGCCCAGGGCCCCGAGAACACGCCGGTGTCCCGGTTCATGGGATTGGTGCGAGGCAACGAGATAGCCAACCGTGTCGGGCGCCATGCGCATGGCCAGTAATGCTGCAACCCCGGTGATATAACCGTCCAAGACCACCACTACCCCCAAACGTGCAGCTCCTAAAATCGCGCCTACCATGGCAGCCACCTCGAAACCACCCAAACGGGTTAACATCTCGAATGGGTCGAGATCAGACTCCAGGTGCCGGCTCAGCGCCTGGTCAATGACGTAAACTTTTCTTTCCCACCCGGCATGATCCACTCCACTGCCGTGGCCTGTCATAATCCGTGGAGATTCCTGAAGCAGCGCGCAAGCAAGGGCCGCAGCCACGGTGGTATTGCCAATTCCGATCTCTCCGAGCAGAATACTCCGGTGTCCGTCCTGAAAAGCTTGACCCGCCTTGTCCATTCCCACCTGCAGTGCTTGCAGGCATTCTTCGTGCGTCATGGCCGGTTCCTTGACAAAATTTCTGGTTCCGGCGCGGATCTTCCGGGACACAACCGTGTTATCCTTCCCCCACGGTTCCCATGACCCCTGCACACCGACATCCACAACCTCTACCTGACACGCGGCCTGCCTGGCCAACACTGATATCGCGGCCCAATGCCGTTGATAGGCATTGAGCATTTGTGCACTCACCTCACGGGGATATGGGGAGACCCCCTCGTCGCTCACACCGTGATCACCGGCAAACACCAGCGTGATCGCCGGATCGACCGTAATTTTTATGGTCTTCTGAATCCCGGCGATCTGGCATGCTAAGCGTTCCATTCGCCCCAGACTGCCCACCGGTTTGATTAATCGATCCAAATGTTCTTGCATATTTCGTTGAAATGTCCGGTCTACCGGGCGAATATCCTCAAGCGCCTGAAATATTTCGTATGGGTTTCCAATCAAAGAACGTCCTCCTCCAAAATAAAATGAAAAATGCCCAACTCATAAAGAGTCGGACACTTTACCATCATGTCGTGATTTGCTTCATCATCTGGCAGGTCTCCTGGCTCGGGTCATCGGCGCATCGTCTTCCCGCTTGCACGCAGTGACTTGGTGATGCGCCTCATCCGTAACAGTGGCGGGACCGCTCCGGATTTCCACCGGATTCCCTATTCTCCCCATTGGGGCACCAGATGAAGTCTTGGCAGATATTTTCTCTTTATTTTATCAATTCACCCGAAAAAATTACACAGGCAGACATGCTCTTCGATTTCTTCATGCTAGCGCACAGGTAACGCTATATCATGAGAACACGCACGGCCTGGGGATAAAGGAGCAACAAAATTTGACGAACAGCGTGTAAACCTCTGTTGCTCTGCGGCAAGACCGGGAATGCCCCTCCCCTTTGTTTGACCGCTCTCGGAGCCCGTGATAAAGCATCTTGATTTCCCATGCCGTCCTGGCTAACGGCTATCCGGCATGGTCATCACATAGCCCTGTTTTGCGCAAAGGCAGGTTAATGTGTCCTCCAGTCACCACCCATGTCACGCATCGATCGCGAAAATGAGACGAGTACTCCGCCAGCGCTGCCAACGTGACAGCGTCGGAACCTTCCATCAAGAGATTACTGCGGGCCAAGAGGTCCATGACAGCCCGTTGTATGGCCATTTCATCCACTTTCAGCATCTGGTCCACCACCAAAAACTAGCGCGGGAGCCCCTGCCTTGAGGCATGGGGAGGAAGCGCGTCGATTCACTTCGCGTGCACCGTTCCATCGTCCCATCCCTCATTG
>PXYT01000056.1:0-20892 GCA_003023725.1 Sulfobacillus benefaciens
GACAAAAGAAAAACCCCGGAAGGCGGCCAAGAGGCCGCCACCCGCTTGACCCCCTCCCGGCTTCGCCTGGGAAGGGGAATGCGCGGGCATTATGTTCAATGTGAAGGCAGTCATGTATCCTTCGTCACATTCAGCCGCCGTAGATACTGACTGCGGCGGAAGCAAAAGAGTGACAAGCCTTCAAGAAGGAAAATTTCTCCCTAAAACCAATAAATTCGGCAGTACAATAAGAACAGCGCAAAAACATGCCATTAAGGCGACAATGGAGCTTCAGATCCCGATTTTGGAAAGAAGGAATTCATTGTGACACGGAAGATATTTACACATTTTGACACCATTACACCCGCGAGCATTCGTGATTTAAGCACGAGCCGCGGAGAACCTTCATGGCTCACGGAATATCGTCTGCAAGCTTTTGATCTGCTCGCATCCGAGCAGGTTTCCCGATTTTGGCCTTCCGGTCGTGACCAAGGCTTTACGGTGCCGCCAGACGCATCTCAGGTAGGGGAATACTCTCACCAACCCGATGAAGCCGATGTTGTTTATCATCAGCTGATCCAATCATTGGCCTCAAAAGGCGTCGTCTATGGAGACTTCTTTGACGTACTTTCAATCTATCCAGACTTGATTAAGCAACATTTAGGCAGTGTCATCCCGTACTGCGAAAGCGCCCTATCCGCCATGAATATGGCACTGTTTACGGGCGGCATGGTGATTTACGTTCCGGCCGGCGTAAAATGTCAGGTTCCTCTCAGCTATTTCCGCACTTTCTCCAATCCCGGGCAAATCGAACGCCATCTCATAATCATGGGGGCAGGTGCCTCTGCCAGCTTTGTGGAAGGACGTCCTTCCCTAAACTATGCTCCCAGTCATTTAGTGCAAACCGAAATTGTGGTAGACCGCGACGCCTCCCTGACTTATACCGCCGTCAAAAACTGGGACAAGCACGTCAACACATGGGTGCAAAAGCGGGCTCGCTGTCTGGATCATGGACAAATGACATGGATCGAAGGCCACTTCGGCGGACATGAGTCTCATGAATGGACGGATACCCTGTTGGCTGGCGACGAAGCCCACGGCAATGTCGTTGCTTACGCCTACAGCTCTGAATCCCAGGCCATATCGTATTTCCCCCGAGTCGTTCATGAAGGCCGGAGAACCACATCACACCTCATGGTCCATGCGATTGCCCGAGGAAGACTGGACATTGAAGGCGGTCAATGCGTCTTGTCTCACGCACATCACTGCGATGTCACCCGGGATATTCTGGTTATGGAATCCCGGCCGGGGGTTGCTGTCATCCGCAATCACAGTTTGGTGGCGCAGAAAGACGCTGTTGTCACAGGCTCCGAATTCACCGTAAAGCCATGGCCGGAGGAGGACGGCAAGGCCAGGAGTGAAGCTCTGGAAATTTCACGGACGTTTTTAAGTCATTTGCCCATGGAGTTTTCCATCGAGGCGCAGCGTTTAATCAGCCAAAAATCCCAGGAGGGATAATTTTTAATCGAGTATGGAACGGGGGGGCAGCTGCACACGGTCTAAGAGTGCGCCCAGCTGGTTGCCATCCCACAGTTCCACGCCGTCGTGAGACGAGGCTTCCAGAACCTCTGGGCCAAAGGATCCCACCGTCACATAGATTCCGCGTGGGCTATTTTTCTCTTTCTTGAGCGACTGCAAGAAGCGGAGATCATTCAGATGGATAATCCGGTTCTGAACTTCCGCATAAACCAATAAGCTTTGGGCCGTAACCCCGTGACGCAATTCCAGCCAATGCTCTTCGTGACATTCGCCTTCATACCCGAAGCGGGAAAAAAGTTGCCGGATAATACGGCAAAACTGCGCGGCCGTCATATTTTCACAATCTGCAATGGTAATATAACGGACCGAACCAGAATCGGAAGCTGTCGCGGACTGAAATCCCAAAACATGGTTTTCCAGCCGCTTGATGAGCATTTCCAAATAGGCTCCGTCGACTTTCCCCAAGTGAAAACGTTCGCTGATAAGAGCACCAACCGCTTGAATCTGGACTTGGGTTAATGGCGTCCGCTGCCGAATTAATAAGCGCTTCACCGCAGGCTCAACATGAGGCCAGTACTGGTCCAAAAGCTGGCGGCGCAAACGTCGCATTTCATCGAAATAGCCCAAGTCCATCACCTGCATTTAGTCTACGGATAATCCCAATCTACGACAAGGCCTTGGAAGACGAATAATCCGATCCAACCACAATTTTAAAGTCCCAGGGAGTCGTGTGATAAGCGGTAAATTCCTGTTGATTGGGTCCCACCATAGCCGCTATCTGTTGTCCTAGGTAATGGTCCCCAGTAGTGTTGATGATAACCGAGCGGTGGTGATTATGGTGATTGGCCCACCCCACCCCCAAGATGGTGTATCCGTCGCGAGACAGAACGGATGCCAGTTTTTGGGCTGGGGCCAAGGAACTCGTACCACTGTCCACCTGAAAAGCCACCCCATGACGCTGTTGGGCCGTCAGGGGCTTTTGCAATAACACATTTTGGATCAAGACCGGTGTCAACCGGCGGCTCCAATGCCAGTAGCTGAGCTTGATGTGCATGTAAGGATCCATGTGAGTGGTCGCATAGCCGGGAATCGTCGCAAAGCGGACCGAGGACAAGGGAATGCTTTTGACCAACAGACCAAGGGACAGCAATTGCCCTGCTGAGAGGTTAGTGGCACTCAAAGACTGAAGCAAATCATGAGCCAAAGCCGGCCAGCGCGGAATCTCCTGGGGTTTCAATAATTGATGGGCCATGTCGCGTAGTACTTGCTGTTGCTGCTGGATACGGCCGATATCGCCTTGGGCCGTATTACGAAAGCGCACAAATTCCAGAACCTGTTGACCATTCAAGTGATGAACACCCTTTTTCAGGTCAATGCCCAAGGGCCCTCCCGGCTGATAGACCTCATTCTGGGGAATATTAACCGTCAGTCCCCCCATATCATTAATAATTTTGGGGAATTGAAACAAATCCAAATAAGCGTAATAATCCACGGGAATATGAAACGTTTTTTCGACAACGCTGACGCTTTCATTAACCCCTCCGAAAAAGCTAGCCTCAGCAATTTTGGTCTTACCCACCCGGGGAATTTCAACCCGGGAGTCGCGGGGGATAGAGAGCACCCCTACTTGTTTGGTCGCCGGGTTGATGGAAACCAGGATCATGGTGTCCGTGCGGTTGCGGGCCTTTTTCGCCTTGATGTCATGGTCGTTCTTGCTGGTTTCCAACGAACTTCCCAACAGCAAAAATGTGACGCGATGCGTGAAATGGTACGCAGTATATCGTGCATTATGCGAGCTCACGTGAGTCGTGGCAAGCGAATGAACAGGATTACGGACGAAAGCCCAATAAGCAGCCCCACCTAATCCCCCCGCCGCCAGAACCGCCGCTCCAAGAAAATACGGCCATAGTTTTCTTCGTTTTTTTAGTGAGTCGCGACGTGATTCCATAGACTTTTACGTCCTGCCTTTCTGTCTTCCCATAAGCGTCAATAAGATGGCCCTGAGACCCGGGCTACAAGCCGCGAGTCAAACGGTACAACAAACCAGGTTTGGGTAATGCTGAGGACAGTTTGACGGGAACAGACCAATGGCTGGAACCGGCCTCAATCAGCAAATGTCCCCGGCTTCCCCCGGTAAACTGCACAGTCTCTTTAACACGTTCCCCAGGCCATAAAACCGCCGACACGGTTTTCTCCGAGGCCAAGGACACCGGGTGTGTCCACGGCGCGCTAACTTTTGCCACGCTCTGACCGGATCGGACCAGGTACACGGATTTCAATTGAGCAGACAATTGGTTGATAAGACTTTCCCCGTCATTCAACGCGTATTGCAATTGCGGTAATTCGGGAGTCCCTGCTTGCCCCAGCACTGCACCGTAAATGGTCACAACGTGCGATCCCACGGTTCTGGGAGCTGAAAACACGAAACATCCGCCTGCCGCCACCGTGGAGCCGGTCTTCACACCCGAGATCCCATCATGCCCGACAACGTAATTGAAATTTTCAATGGCGCGGTGAGAATGCCCCCACGAAACCTCAGGCATAGCGACTATCGCCCGGAATACCGGAATCTGCATCGCTTTTTCGGCCAGAATCGTTTCATCGCGCGGTGTGCTGACATTTCCCGGATTGAGTCCGCTGGGGCCCACGAAAAGGGTATGGTGCATCCCCAGTTTTCGCGCCTCTTGGTTCATCATCTTGGTAAAAGCTGCAGAAGAACCGGAAACCCAGTCGGCCGCAATATGCGCAATATTGTTCCCCGAGGCCACCAAGAGCCCCTCCAAAATTTTCTTTTCCGACAATTTTTCGCCCAAAGTCACTTTGGCCACTGACTGATGACCCGCGAGATCCTGGTGATATTCTTTCACGTCATGAGCCGTAACCGTCACGGACGGACCTTGGCTTCCGAACGCCAAGGGATATTTCTTCAGTAGCAAAAACGCGGTCATCATTTTGGTGACACTGCCCACAGGAATCTCCTGGTCAGGCCCCTTCGCCCCCACTTCTCCGCCCGGGCTCAACGCCACATAAGATTCAGGGCCACTGGGCCAGTCCATCTGCAACTTTGAACCAATACCTGGCGCTTTCACTGTCGTCGTGAGGGAAGCCGCACCCACTGGCCGTGCCATTTGCACAGCCAACGCAGCCACCACAACTCCTGTCCCTACCCAATATCCCCATCTGACCACTACGATCCCTCTCTTTTATCTCAATGTCGACAAAGAATCCAGTAGAATGCACCACAATAAAAAAACGCCCAGGAGGGTGCCTGGGTTACGGGATTTTTCACTTTCATCCATATCCGTGCTTAAAGCCTAAGTCAGGGGAAAATTTTTCTTGTTGGTGAGAGTGATGGCAGCGGTCACGAACACAGTATACAGCAACAATCCTGACGCAATCACAAAGGGCCATGGCATCCGTCCGTAACTCGCTGCAATCGTGCCCATTGCAGCAAAAAACGTGGCCACCATGCCCCAGGTTGCGGTTTGAGCAAATGCCCGAACCCCTGTTTGACCTGACGACAAATAGATAAAGACCAAAGACGTCAAAAACACCGCGGGAAATCCCGACAGAATGCCAGCCAAAAAAGGCGCCACCCGAGTCACTAAACTCACCAGAACCACAATAAATCCGCCCACAATGAATCGAATAATTGATGCCACCGGTGCTACCCCCTTGTGGAAATTTGGTTTACTATCGTTAGTCATTTCCTATGACGAGGCTAGAGAGATTGCATTACCGCAACCGTCACACCGGCCACTGTACCCCAAAACAAAAGAAGGGAACCAAAAGCCCAATGAAACCGCTGGTGTTTAAACAGGACCGGCGCAGCCAGTGTGACGGCGATTCCAGCCAGCAGTGATACCACGCCGCCTATAGCCATCTGCCGTAAAACCCTATCCAGATGACCTCCGGTGTGTGCCAAAGCGCCAACGATCAGAGCCGATGTGAAGACAGCCGGAAATCCCGCTAAAAATCCTCCGGCTCTACCCCCAATCTTCGAGGTTAGCCACGTCGCAAAAGACACGGCAAACCCTCCCATCAAGAATTTTAATAGAATGGCCATGATTTTGATCACCTCATTACTAAGACTAAACCGAATTTGCAAGCACGTCTAAGTCGTCTTGTCTATAATTGTGTATAGGATTATCCTATTGGTTGAAAGGGGACAAGGCGTGTGGATCTCAAACAACTGGAGTACTTCGTGGCTGTCGCCGACCACAAGAGTGTGACGAAGGGTGCTGCCAGTCTTTATGTCTCGCAACCCACAATTAGTCAACAAATGAAACTTCTCGAAGCGGAATTAGGTCGAACCCTTTTTGTTCGTAGCGCCAATGGGGTCGAATTGACAGATGACGGCACGAGGCTTCTCCGCTACGCTCTTCGCATACTGCAAAATGTCAATGATGCCAAGGCCGAAATTCAAGGAGCTTCATCAGTGCACGGCACGATTGCCATTGGAGTGCTGCCGACTCTTACACGCTCTATCCTTCCCACCTTGATGCGGGGTTATCAAAATCTCCATGGTCCTAGCCACTTTGAGGTCACTGAAGGCAGTTCGCAGCGTCTGCTCAAATTGATAACAGCCGGGGATCTTCACGTAGCGCTCGTCGATCTGCCGTTAAGCGACCCGCTGCTGGCCGTCGAAACACTGTGGACTGAAGAGTTAATCCTGATTACTCCCCACGCCATGCATCTTCCCCCGAGCCCGATTCCCCTGGAAGCCTTTCGTCACCATCCCTTTATCACAATGGAGCCTGGTTACGGGCTACGCGATGTCTTGTTCCGATTAGCTCAGGCGCACGGTTTCAATCCCCGCATTGTATACGAGTTAACCAGCATCGGAGCCATTATTGGGTTTGTTGAACAAGGCTTCGGCGTCAGTGTGGTTCCCGAAAGAACGGTTGAACTTGAAATTCGATCCCGGCAAATTAGTTTTTCTCGTTTGGCCGGTAACAATACCCGGGATCTCGGCATGATTTGGCGTGCCCATAGACGACTCCCCGATCCGGCCCAATCCTTCCTCAAATTCCTGAAAACCTACAACTGGCCACCGGGATAAAACCCCTTTTTGTTTATTTTTGGACAGTTTTCCTCAAAATATGTGAAAACAGACGAGAATTCCCCTTTATGCGTGCGAAATCGTTATATTGGGCAATAATTGGCCCTGACATATCATGACAAGATCCCAACCATTTCGTATAATCACGACGACTCCATGCGCCGAATCGTAATTGGTCGCAATTACGTACGGGGGATTACTAGGAATGTATGTCTGTCCTAGGGTGAATCGCGGCCCAAATGGGCGTGCGTAGGGCTCCTTCAGCCCGAACCTACCAACTAACCTCGAAGGCAATACCCGAAGGAAGGGAGCCCATTCTTTGAATCGATTACTGTCAAAAAAGGTTACTGCCGGTTTAGCAGTCAGCTTGCTGTCTATGCCAGCAGCCATGAGTTTGTTGTCTGTGTCGGCCCCATCTCATTCGGTTTTGGCATCAACCGTGGCCAGCGTCTCTCCGCATTATCTGTCTTCTAGGTCTTACACGGTTCAACCAGGGGATACATTGGGAAGCATTGCCTACCGATTCCACACCACCGTTGCAATTCTGGCCGCTATCAACCACATTGCGAATCCCAATACCATATACATCGGCCAAATATTACACATCAGCACGGCGGCGTCATCCGGACTTCGCTCACAGTCATCCAGTTCGTCACCTTCGTTTGAAACGGCGCATTCAACCACTTATACGGTCCACCCTGGAGACACCCTGAGCGCCATCGCTTCACGGTTTCATGTCACCGTGGCTCAGCTTGTTCAGTGGAATCACATTGCCAATCCCAACATCATCTCCGTTGGGCAGGTCCTGGTTATTGGCGCATCGACCGCCTCGTCTTCATCGTCCGATTCAAGTTCTTCGACTTCATCGACTTCATCGTCGGCCAGGAAATACACAGTTCAGTCGGGCGATACACTGAGTTTAATTGCACAAAAATTCGGAATTTCTTGGCAGACGTTGGCATCGTTTAACCACCTATCCAACCCCAACGTGTTGCAAGTCGGCGAAGTCTTAGAAATTCCCGGAAAGCAGGCGGCTTCGAGCACATCTGCACAGTTGCCGGCTCAGAGCGCATCGGTAGGATTCGGCCAGGCTATCGTTAACACGGCGGAGCATTTGTTGGGCATCCCTTACGTGTGGGGAGGCGCATCACCCTCGACCGGTTTTGATTGTTCCGGCCTAGTTCAGTATGTGTTCCGGCAAAATGGCATTCCAATGCCACGGACCAGTTGGGCCCAGTATGCCTACGTGACCAAAATTGCCAAGTCCCAATTACAACCTGGAGACCTCGTCTTCTTCCAAACCGATGGTCCTGGAGCTTCACATGTCGGCATTTATATTGGGGCGGCCCCGCAACTTGGTTATTCTCAGGCCTTTATTGAGGCGCCACAGCCTGGACAAAGCGTACAGATATCAAATCTCAATGATCCTTTCTATGTTGATCATTACTACGGTGCGGGCACTGTCAATCCCTAATGCCCCCTCTTGTGACAAAAGCACACAGCAAAGGTTGAAAAAACCTTGCTGTGTGCTTTTTGTGTGACGCAAAGCCAGCGATATGCTAATATTTTTGCAGTTGTATTCCGTTCCCTGCCACACCCATGACGACGATTGCCGGAGGTGCAAAATGGGAAATAGCTATGAAAAAATTTTACCCGAACATGCCGACTTCATTGCGAAACAACCGGTATTTTTTGTGGCCACCGCACCCTTAAGCCCAGAAGGACATGTCAATGTCTCGCCGAAGGGATACGATTCTTTCCGCGTATTCTCCCCCACTCAAGTGGGGTACGTGGATTTAACCGGCAGCGGCAATGAAACCAGCGCCCATATACAGGAAAACGAGCGCATCACCTTCCTGTTCATGGCGATTAGCGGCCCCCCGCAGATATTGCGGCTGTACGGCAAGGGTAAAGTCATCGGGCCTTCCCATAACCGATGGAAAGAACTATCGGGATCTTTCCCGGCTTATCCCGGAACCCGGCAAATTATTCTCGCTACCATTCATAAAGTTTCCACATCATGCGGATACGCAGTGCCGTACTTAGCCTATGAAAGAGACCGGGACACCTTGAAACTTTGGGCCGAAAGGAAGGGATCAGCAGGCATTGCCCGTTATCAGCAACGGCATAACCGGCGAAGCTTGGACAATCTGCCCACGGGAATAGAGAATGACGAAAGCTGAGCGGCGGCGCGGTGTCGCTAATCCACCGCGCCAACCAAACCTCTGAGAGATTTGAGCACCCGGTCGTAATGGCCGGGATGAAACAAGTCCGCTGGGGGTAGTTGGGACACATTAAACCATCCGGCAGCCAGAACCTCTTCCGGTTGAGGGTTGATAGTGCCACCGGTCTTATGAGCACGAATCACAATGTGATATAAGTGATGGGACATGACACGCCGATCCATCCAGTTGTCGAACACCCCCACCACATTGTCAGGCTGGATTCGAATACCCGTCTCTTCTTCCACTTCTCGAATAACCGCCTCGCTAGGGCGCTCGCCCACCTCTACGGCACCCCCGGGAAGCGCCCACTTTTGGCTGTCTTTTCGCTGAATGAGCAAAATTGTCTCGCCGTCCATCACGGCACCGTCAACCCCCACCTTCGGAGTTACCGGCACCACCTTACTTAACAAGGGAGCATCCTCCGGCACATGTCCCAAAGCCCGCGCCAGTTCCAGAATACGACCATAACGAGACCTATCATATTCATTTTCAGCATAATGCAATCCGTCCAAGGCCAGTCCCTCGAGGATGTGACCAATTCGAGCAGGTGTCAATCGGCCTTCCTGGTCGTTCATCGCAAAACATCCCTCCACGTCGACGAGAAACGGCCCATACGCCTATTTAATCGCCAGAATATGTTCTCTATTTTATCAATCGCGTGATGTGGATTCCAAAACCAGGGACAGTCACTTTATCCTCGTGCCCCGGTGCCGTCCAATTCGCGAGCAAACATCCTTTCCAAGACCTTAATGTTGTCGGGAACGGTGACGACATATGTCTTGTTGTCAGCGTAAGCAAAATAGTGTATTGCCTCTGCATCGTATTGCAAGGCATGTGCCACAAAGAATTCCATATACATCCTCGGGCAGCGATGCCGGGCCTTAAGCCTTATGTAAGCAGCCGCAGACATTTTGCCGATTATGTCCACGGCAACAATCGGCAATCCATCAACCGTCTGGACCCCCAATTTCCAATAAACGTAACCCCGGTCAAGCCAGACCGGATCCTGGGCGGTTGCCTTCAGCGTAACCATACACCTCCCCAAAAGAAACTTTGAGGCACGATTCGACATCGACGAGCCATAATCCTGCCCATTTTGCAGCTTACTCAAAAAGTTTACAAGTCATTTCCAATGTATTCAACCATTCTCCGAAAGGCCTAAACTTCCCGCACAATACAGTCCCAAAGAAACCGCAACGGTTCTGTGGGAACGAATAGAATCCGTCCCTCTCTCAGCTTGTCCCTGGTCCGTCAACCCGAACGCGGTTCGAGTAAAACACTCGCATCACGGATGACACGACCTTCGGCACTCACGGTGACTTGATTCATAGTCAGTTCCATAATCTCGGGAACGTCGTCGATAAGGCGAGAAATCCGAAGCAACAAATCGGTAAAATTCTGTTGCACAGAATCCGGAAATTTTTCCGACTTCAAAACGTCTCGCGCCAAGGCAGCCGCATCTCGGTCTGTTAACGGAATCAACCGACAGTACGACACGTTGTTCTGAGGCCTGGCTGTCATCACAGGTCCAAATAACGAATCGGTCCAGCAATGGATTCCGACATCCAAGGCCGAATTCTGTGCGCCAGGAGATATTTCTGGCACAACCCCTGCCTCCTTTAGCAATAACAGCGCCTTGTCGGCCTCGAGGACAAGTTTCTCCTGAGGAGTTTGCCAGCTATGAACCAAAGCCCGGGCTTGAGCGGTGTTCACCCCATCCAAGTCGGGTAAATGTCCCAAAGGCTGCCTTCGATAAGAGGCGTAACGGCTCACCTGAACCAGGGCACGGACTGCCAACTCGGGGAAAGGATAAACCGGAATGCGAAACGACCCACCGTCAATGTAATCCACAGGCTCGGGGCCAGTGGTCAGAAAGTTTGCCACGATGGGTTTCACTAAACCGGTTTCCTGAACGGCTTGCTGAATGGCGTGCGAGACTGCCGTCGCTTCCGATATTCCCACCGGTATAAACAACACGATGATGGCGTCGACTTCGGGGTCGTTCAGTGCCTTTCGCACTTCTTCGTAATACCGGGGTCCCAGTGCCGTGAATCCTAAATCCACAGGCGGGCGGGCTAGTCGCATGCCGCCGACTTTCAAGGAATCAACCGTAATCACTGCCGCCCCTGACGCGTTGGCAATAACTTGAACACGTTTGCCTTCCGGCAGCGGCATGGACGTCAACAAAGCTGCAACATCAAATAATTCTTGCAACGTATCGGCTCGAATAATGCCTGTTTGCTGGAATAATGCCTTGACTATCGTGTCATCCTCGTAGTGTTGGGGTGATGCTTCCGGAGCCAAAACGGCATCCGGACCGCGGGCGCTTTTGACAACCAAAATGGGTTTGTGTTGTGTAATACGCCGTGCTATCCGGTTAAACTTGCGGGGATTGCCGAATGATTCCAGATAGAGCAGGATCGTTTGCGTATCCGGATCATCCTCCCAGTATTGCAACAGATCATTGGATGACACATCAGCCTTATTCCCTGTACTCACAAAACTCGATACGCCTACTCCCATCCGGCTGGCATAGTCTAATATGGCAATGCCCAACGCTCCGGTCTGACTGGCGATGGCCACGGTTCCCCGGGGCGGCAGACGGGGGGAGAAGCTGGCGTTCATATTGAGTTTCTCATCCGTATTGATTATACCCAGTGAATTGGGACCAACGAGGCGAATGCCTTCATGTCGAAGCATCTGGGTAATTTCCTTCTCGAGTTGCGCCCCCAGTTCATCCTGGTCGGAAAATCCGGCCGAAGTCACCAGCACTGCTTGGACATGGGCATCTATGCAGTCACCAATCACGCCGATAACCAAATCGCGCGGCACGACAATGACCGCCAGATCAACAGGGTCGGGCACTTCTTTAACGGAAGGATAGGCCCTGACTCCTAAAACGGCATGGGCACTCGGATTCACCGGATACACCACACGGGTAAAAGGGCCCTGAAGAACATGTTGCAACAACAAATGCCCCAGCCGGTGCGAATCGCGGGATGCTCCCACAACCGCAATAACCGACGGTTCAAAAAACCAACGCACGGACGCCGCTGTCGCCAGTTTTTCTCTGGCTCCGGCTAGAGCGTGAATCCGTTCCGTCTGTTGTAAAGGCAAAACCAGATGAACTACACCAGATTCATGGCGTTCATGAATCTCGTAGCCGCTATCTTGAAACACCTTCAACATCCTGCGATTCTCACTAAGCACATACGCTTCAAACTGGAGGACACCTCGCCGCCATGCAATTTCGGCCAGATGCTCCAAAAGTAGTGTCCCCAACCCTCGTCCCTGAACACGCTCATCAACAAAAAACGCGACTTCCGCTGTGGTATCCGACACCATAACGTAGTGGCCGATACCGAGTATCTGATTTTGCGCGACACAGACCAACGATCTGCCTCGATCGCCGGCCAGGATCATGCGGTCAATATCGGCCTCCGTTACCTCTTTCACAACGTGAAAAAACCGGTGGTACAGCGCATCCGGCGACGCATGGCGAAATAGTTCGCTCAACATCCTGTGATCACTCTGTGTCGGATGTGCTTCCCTGAGGTCTGCAACGCGGCCGTCACGTAAAATTATCCGGGCCATTGCCATCCCTTCTTCGCTAGAATTCGACCGTCATGACCTTACTCTCATTATGAACTTTCTGTGAGAAATCATATAATATAAATAAAAAGAGTGGATGGTTCATGACGCAATTATCCCGATTTGTCTATTCGCCCCATTACACGCAATACGACTTTGGCCCCTCGCACCCGTTTAACCCGGTACGGCTCTTGGCAACCAAAAGCCTGGCCGAGAGCACGAAATTGTTAACCGACCATGATCTCGTTGAACCCGATCTTGCCACCCAGAATGATCTGTTGTTGATTCATCATCCCGAGTACATTCACATGGTCAAGCAGTTTCAGGAGGATGCCGACATTCATAATCCCGCACTCCTTCAAACTGCCGAGAAATATGGCCTCGCCACCGAAGACAATCCCGTTTTCCCTAAAATGCATCAGGCAGCGGCTCTCGCAGTGGGGGGAAGTTTAGCCGCCGCACGCATGGTAGCGTCCGGGGAATCACTTCACACGCTGAACATTGCAGGTGGTCTTCACCATGCCAAAGCCTTGTCTGCTTCTGGTTTCTGTATTTACAACGATGTCGCTATCTCGATCAAATGGCTACGCCAAAATACCGCATGGCGGATTGTCTATATCGACACGGATGCTCACCACGGTGACGGAGTGCAGGAGGCATTCTATGACGACCCCAATGTTCTGACCATTTCCCTGCACGAAACCGGGCAGTACCTTTTCCCCGGTACGGGCAGCGTCGAAGAGATCGGTGTCGGATCCGGTTATGGATTTTGTCTCAATATTCCCATGCGTCCCTATACTGACGACGAATCCAGTCTCGAAATCCTCGAGGCCATTGTTCCTAAAGCACTCGAATATTTCCAACCGGATCTGATCATCAGCCAGCATGGATGTGACGGCCATTTTTGGGATCCTTTGACGGATTTACTGGCTTCGACCTATTTTTACTCACGGGCTGCCGCCTTAATCCATGACTGGGCCCATCAATATACCCAGGGAAGATGGCTTGCAGTAGGAGGCGGAGGCTATGAACTGCTCCGAGTCGTCCCGCGCGCTTGGGTCCTCTTATGGTCCCATATGATCCATCGTCCGCTTGATTACGATTCGGTCGTTCCCCAATCATGGATTGATCAGTGGCAACCATATTCCACTCTTCCCCTACCACATCATTTCATCGACAGGCCGGAAGACAGGCCCACCACCCCCCGGACGTTTGCCATTTCCGAACAGAACCGGCAAACCATCCATCGACTCAGACAACTCGTGACCTGGCTCTAAATCTTCGCCCATCCGCAACCTAAGAAATGGGAGGCTTATTGGTGTTAATGGTTCGCGGGTTGACCGGGGTGATCGTCGGGCTATCGGTCCAAGGTCAACTTCCTGATGGGGGATTCAGAATCGTAAGGTTTCGGATACGGTAATCATGACCATTTCCTCCCTGACATTTATGGCTTGTCACGCAGCGGGCAATGTTGCGTTGCCCTTTTTTGGGCGTTGGAGTCAAAAAACAGTGCTTGACTTCCTGCCGCGTGTCTCTGGAAATCCACACTCCGTGTTCTGACCGCCCCTAAAATGACAGGATGGAAATCATGATGCGATCTACCATGGTATGTGAGTATAAACCCCCTTTTACCCAATGGGAAGAAATATTATGGCCTACCATGACAGAGAATTGTGACTGGCTTGCGGCCAATATCCCGTGTGACTTAAAACCCTAAAAGTGGTGGTGAGTCTGTGCCATTTGCAAGAACTATCCTAAATGCCCCTAAGTCGGCAGGCAGACTGGAAATCCCCGGTGCGGATATGGCTTCCGTTCTCAGGCAGAGTAATCCCGGGGCTTTCCGATTGTAACAGGCCCCGGGATTCATGATGTCCTGGCGTGTGAGGAGTCAGCTGACTCTAGTCCGTCACTGCGCCTTGGCTGCTCGTCGAAACCAATTTAGCATACTTGGCCAAGACCCCCCTCTGATAGCGGGGAGCAGGCGGTGTCCATTCACGGCGGCGACGATCAATTTCGGCATCCGGAACGTTCAGTTGCAACAACCGTTGTTCAGCATCAATCGTAATAGAATCACCTTCGTGAACCAATGCTATGGTCCCTCCCACAAAAGCCTCGGGCGCGACGTGTCCGACAACCATGCCGTATGTTCCTCCGGAAAAGCGTCCGTCCGTAATCAGCCCCACGCTGTCCCCCAGACCTTCGCCAATGAGAGCCGAGGTCGGAGACAGCATCTCCCGCATCCCTGGGCCACCCTTCGGACCTTCATAGCGAATGACGACAACATCGCCGGGACGAATTTGATTGGATAAAATGGCCTCCATGCACTCTTCTTCGGAATCGAAAACCCGGGCCGGACCGGTAATTTTGTGTTGTTTAATTCCCGAAATCTTGGCAACTGCGCCCTCTTCGGCCAAATTTCCTTTCAAAATACTCAGATGCCCAGTAGGATACACGGGATTGCTCCAGGAATGGATGACCTCCTGATCCTGGCGAGGCTCCGGAGGAACGTCAGCCAGCTTCTGTTCCAGAGTCTCTCCGGTAATGGTCAAGGCATCGCCATGGAGAATCCCCCGGTCCAGCAACATGCGCATGACCTGGGGAACCCCTCCGGCGCGGTGCAGATCTGTGGCGACGTAACGACCCGACGGTTTGAGATCGCAGAGCACGGGAACTCGGGCCCGGATTTCCTCGAAATCATCAAGGTTCAGAGGCACTTCAGCCGCATGGGCAATAGCCAGCAAGTGCAAAACCGCATTGGTCGAGCCCCCCAATGCCATCACCATCGCAATAGCGTTTTCGAACGCCTTTCTCGTCAATAAGTCACGGGGTCGAATGTTTTTCTGAATTGCATTAACCAGAATGCGGGCCGACACGGCCGCACTATCCGCTTTTTCTTCGTCCTCGGCCGCCATGGTCGAAGAAAAGGGCGCGCTAATTCCCAGCGCTTCAAATACCGACGACATAGTATTGGCCGTGTACATACCCCCGCATGACCCCGCCCCGGGGCAGGCATGGCGCTCCACCTCAAGCAGTTCGTCATAGCTGATACGCTGGGCCACATATTCCCCAACTGCCTCAAAACTGCTCACAATAGTTAAATCGCGTCCCTGATAGTGGCCGGGTTTGATTGTGCCTCCATACACGAAGATCGCAGGAATATTCATGCGGGCGAACGCAATCATGGCCCCCGGCATATTCTTGTCACATCCGCCTATGGCCAAGATGCCGTCCATCCTTTGCGCCTGGCAGGCCGTCTCAATTGAATCCGCAATGACTTCACGGGACACCAGGGAATAATGCATGCCCTCGGTTCCCATGGAGATGCCGTCACTCACCGTCACAGTGCCAAAGACCTGAGGCATCACCCCTTCTTCTCTGAGCGCCTTCTCTGCCCGTTCCGCAAGTTTCCCTAATCCCACGTTGCAAGGTGTGATACTACTGTATCCATTGGCAATCCCTACAATCGGTTTCTGAAAGTCGTCGTCTCTAAAACCTACCGCACGAAGCATGGCGCGATTAGGAGAACGCTGTACACCCTGAGTAATCTCGCGGCTACGCAACTTATCCATCATCACCCTATCCTTTATCGATTATGTGAGTAAAGTTCAAATATTTTTTAGATTATATCACACCCCTGACCTGTCATCGTCGATCGTCCCCGAAGTTTGCCTTTCCCAGTCCGCTTGTTCATCGTCCCCCGACGAATCCTGAGGGGTTTCGCGGCAGAGTTCAGTAATAACCGTTGACAGTCCCGGTGAGCTCCATTCTGATCCGCCGACAGTTCCAAGCCGCTGGCAATCTCGCGCATAGACCTGGCTTGGCCATACGAAAGGTCATACAGAAAATGAAAAAAGCCCTGAAAACAGGGCTGTGGCTTTCAAAAAAGATTGCCAGCCAAGATATTAAGACACGCCTTCACGCGACAGACGAATTACCCGCCCCGTGGAGTTCGTCGCATCCGCCGCCACTTGGTTTTGTCGCAGGACTCGACGGCAGTAACGGCCGGAACCATAAGCGACGGTCCATACCAAAACCATGGCCGCCCCCGTGACAGCAACTACCGAAGCAATAATTACACCACTAACAAACATCACGAAAGGCATCATGGTTATCCCCCTTTACAGGGTATAACGACGGACGGGTTCTTTAGGTTTCGCTTTCCTTGCCCTCCGCGAAAATTTCTTATTGATCTCCCCATGCCTCGAAATGCGACGCCAGAACATCACGCAAGTCGTTCGGCGAACAAGCCACAGTCCATGCCGGATCTCGGGGCCATTTTGATGAAGGCACATACCACAACGCCTGAACGAACTTCACATTGCTTGCTTTGGCGGCGTCCCGGTCATTCATGGTGTCACCAATAAAAATCGCCTCATCTCTCGTGGCACCCAGTGTCTTTAGAGCCTTCAAAATCCCGTCGGGATAGGGTTTGGGATGCTCCACGTCCTGGGCCGTCACGATCACGTCGAAATACGATGATAAATGGACATGATCGAGAGTCAACTGAGTTGTATCCCTTTCTTTATTAGTGATAATGGCCAAGGGAAAGCCCTTGGCTCGTAGGCCCTTCAATATCTCCATCATCCACGGCTCGACAGCCAACTGATCGTGGCCCTTGGCATAGCAATCCAGATAATCCGCCAGGACTGTTTCCCATAGGTCCCCAAACTCCCTGCGAAAAATAATCGATTCGCCGGGCCCAAACATCTCATGAACCGCTTCCTGGGAAATATCATAATTCCCATATTTCCGGAACATCCGCTGAAAGCACAACGTAATGAGCGGTACCGTATCGAGGAGTGTTCCATCCAAATCGAATAACGCGACAGCCAATCCCAAATCCTCCCATCTAGCCGTTGTTTTTTAAGTTTTTCACGCTAAATCGCAATTCATGACTTCGGGGAAATTCCCGAGGGATAATGTCCTTGAGAATCGTCTCCGCTTCCTTTTCACCTACATGCCATTCTTCGTGAAAAAACCCCTCCTCGCCCACCACAAACCGTCCCTCGCCCTGGCATTCTACGTGAACCATGCGATCTTTTTTGAAATTGACAATATCCAAGCAGGTGTCTGGTTTCAGTCGATGGACCATGCGCTGAGCAGTTTTGACGGCACTTTGTGCGGCCACCTTACTCATCCTGAGACCCCCTCGGTCGTTTTTCAGGTGTTAGAGAATCATCTCTGCCTTCCCGTGCCGCTTGACGACAGGCCAAAAATCGAAACCTTTTCCACCAACTCCGCTGGACCCAAAAGTTCCCGGATTTGGGAGGCATTACAGCGAAGAATCCTGGTGTATCACTCATACGAAGGCACTCCATTTGGGTTTGAGTTAAAGGCGGTCCTCGCGCTTAGCAATATCAGCTGCCATACATAGCCGGGTTGCCCCGGCCGCAACTTTTTTACAAACCGCCGGAGCACCGCTGTAATCAAACTGCAACCCCTTCTCGTGGTCCTTTTGTCTCACATGGCCGCAGACCATTTCAGTCATCCTCTCCGCCGTCATCTCAGTGATATCGTCTGCACACCTCGAGCAGTAAAGGCGGTAATTGCCTCTATTCCACACTCCAGGGCTAAGTTTCTAGCCTCGTCGAAGAACCGCCCCACATTTTCCGGTTCATGCGCATCCGAGGCCAATGTCACTGGCAAATGGGCTCGGGCAGCCTCCAGCAATAACCGGGGATGAGGATAAATCTCTTTGACAGGGCGCCTGAGTCCTGCCGTATTGATCTCCAGGGCCACGTGATTATCGCCCAAAGCTTCGACGAACTGATGATACCACGGAACAAGCACAGAATCCGGAGGTTTTGGAAATCCGTAGATTTTCGGCAGATCAGGATGGGTGATGACTTGAAACAGTCCCGACTGCGCCGCCTTGATTGAGTACTGATAATACGCCGACCATATGTCTTCCGGATCTCGCCGGGTATATTCATCTCGCATTTCGCCAACATCCAAGCCAAAATCGTCAATGAAATGCACGGAGCCGAGGATGAAATCCCACGAATAATGGTTCAGATATGCCCTAATACCCTCTTCCGAAGCTGGAACGTAATCCATTTCCAGGCCCACGGCAATAGGGTATTGATGACGAACTTCATCAAGAAATTTCGTATAGCCGCGAAGGGGATACAGACATCGGCGTGCTGCCCAGTCCCCGGGCAACAGCCCGGCACTTTCCGTGAAGCGATATCCGTGTTCGACAATCCCAAGACCCGTCACTTGACGGGAACGGCCGATATCAAGAAACTGTTCCAGCCACTCTCTCGAATATTCGAGCGGAGTGTAGGGCCCGTGTTCCATATGCACATGCTGATCAAACCACACCTGATTTCCTCTTTTCCCGACAGTTTTCTCAGTGCTCCCGCTAAGCGCACTCTTTTTGACACTCGGCGGTTATTCGTACCAGTGCGTCTCGTCATATTTCGTATAGGTGGCGAGAAATGCTGAAACATAGGCAATAGTCATGGCTAATCCCATAATCAAGTCACCCAGTTGTTGATCCGCCAAGGCGGAAATACCAAAAATCCGGGGGGCATGCACATAAAATGCGTAGAACGGGCGAGCCGTGTCGATAATGTAGACCAGGGCCGGCATCATAAGATCAAAATTGAAAAAGATATACAAAAGCTGGTATCCTCGCGATATCATCGACAACTCCGGCAGTCCCCTGGTCTTTCCGACCACATTTAATTTACGGTTGCGGCGTTGCAAGACGGGGGACATAACCGGCCACCAAAGAAAAATGGCTGCGAACAGCATAGCATACGACTCGATGACATAGAGCCAGTCATAACGCAGACTGGCATCCAGGATAGGGGGCCATTCGATGACAGAGAAAAGCACGTTGAAGGTGATAATCGCAAAGGGCGGATTAGTGGTCACTCGTAGCACCTTGTACCAGAACCGGGTTTTCCACAGGCTTTGAATCATCCACTGCGGAACTCCCGCCAAAAAAAGCGGAGGTAAAACCATACTCAACAGGGCATATTGAATCATATGGCCTGCAAAAAGATATTTGTCCGCCACGAGCTTCAAAGGCGTCCCCATCGCCACATAAAAAACCACCAAGGCGGCAATGAAATAAATCTTCTGGATCAAGGGCACCGGCGGAAGGTTCTCTCCAAACCGCATCTTTATCGGGCCCAATAATTGGAAATAGACCACTAAGAGAATTATGACAAGGAGAATGACTTCCGGATGCCACAAAGCAAAAAAATTATAGTGTGTGAATAAAAATGCCATGATCCACCCTCGCTCGTTCTAATGGTCAAACTTGGCAAACTTTTATGTCCTCCATTATAGACAATTTTTGTTGATTTCTCAGCGTCTGACCAAAATCCCCTCTCACACCACAACCGGAGGTTTGCGGAATTTGGTGGCCTGTTCCCATGCAAAGGCCATCTGGATGAGCAGAGATTCTTGGAATGCCCCGGCGGTAAACGTCAGACCTACAGGCTTGCCTACTGGGGTATACCCCAGAGGCACGCTGACGGAGGGATATCCCGCGCGTGCCGCAATATCCGCACCCGAACTCCCCACAAACAGGAGCGCATCCAAATTATGCGTTGCAAGTGTCTTGTCAATTCCCCGATTCCGAGACCACAACAAATCGTTCTGACGGCCCAGAAGATAACGGCGATCAGTCAATCGTCCCCGCGTAGAGTACGCCTCCATGAGAATCGACTGGCCATAACGCAACATTTCCTGACTATGGGCATTATTAAATTCAATGACTTCTTGCAATGTTTTTGGGCCTTGCGACGTCCACTCACACAGATACGCATTCAGCGCCCCCGAAAATTCATAAAGCAGCACGTCGTAGGTCCAATTTTCTTCAGCCGTATCGATATCAGCTGGGTCGACAATATCCACTCCCAGATCGCTCATCATTGAGAGAGCTTGTTCCATAAGAGCACACTCTTCACCATCCGTGTCGTCCAGGTAACGACGGCGCGGCACGCCAAGACGCCGGCTCTTCAGTCCCCCGGCCACCAAATCATTGCGGTAATCCGGGTAGCCCGGAGCCAATGCTGTCGCCGGATCGTCCGGGTCATAGCCTTGAATGACGGTGAGCAATATGGCCGCATCTTCCACCGACGCTGCCACTGGCCCCGCTGTGTCCTGGGAATAGGAAATAGGCACAATGCCGGATCGGCTGACTAACCCTACAGTGGGTTTAATCCCCACCACCGAATTCTGGCTGCAAGGACTCAAAATGGACCCCGAGGTTTCCGTGCCCAACGCCACCGGTGCAAATCCCGCGGCCACGCCAGCACCTGATCCCGAGCTTGATCCGCCCACATCGAAAACACCCGGTCCATAGGGATTCATCACTTGTCCTCCGTAAGAACTGTAGCCGTTGGTCATGTGGTCAGACATGAAATTGGCCCATTCCGTCAAATGACTTTTCCCGAGAATAATTCCACCTGCCCGTCGAATCTGCCTAACGACAAATGCGTCAGAGTGAGCATAATTGTCTTTGAGGGCCAACGACCC
>PXYT01000056.1:21040-40816 GCA_003023725.1 Sulfobacillus benefaciens
ATAATCCGCAATTCGGGTTAAAAAGCTCCACAACCATTCGCCAGCCTCTCCCGTATGACGGCGCCAGCGCTCATGAAACGTACGAATCATGGACATTCGCGGTTATCCAGGCATGCGCCCCATCTCCGATGGCTCTTGTTCCGGGATTTGAGGACGGGGATGCAGAAAACCGAAGCAAGGCGATTTTTTCTGTTCGGAACCCTACAACCCGCATAGCCAGGATCGCCTCCTTTCTTTTCTGTAGTTAAAGAATGGTTGAAATACGCTGTCACAACTCAAAATTTCTCGATATACCATAGCTAAAAATTTGCGGCATCATGATCAGCCACCGGGCGACATCGGCGCACCATCAAAATACGGTACGGCACCCTTAATTTTAATGCTCTGACGGAGTCCAACTCGTCTTCCATCCAGCCCCTAAAATGCAGAACCGATGTTCCTATAGGCAATTATAATGGCACTCTCCTATCTTGAACATTTTGTTTGGGTACGCTTTTGGTCTATCGGCACCAATAGCACAGAGCTTTCAGGTGAGATTGACCCGGGAATCATCATACCCACACCGTTGAGCGCGCAACGGTTCAAAAACACCACCTCACCATGAAATCAGGCTTCTTCCTCGTTCAAGACGCACAAGGAGTCTAAACGACAGACTTTCTTTCGAATTTTGGCTTTCAGGTCCATGCCTTCGCGATGGTCCGGCCGCTCTTCGCCACCCCAGGACATCATCATGAACATTTGACGATCATACCCCATAGGGGTATCATAGGTTAGAATTATTCTGAGTGCAGTGCATCCTTCTTCTGGGAGGGGGAAGGCATAGAGCAGGCACTAGAAAAAAAATTGGAACAAGTGGCCACACAGCTTTTGGTCACCCCTTGCGTGCACGGGCCCTAGGCTTTTCTGGCAAGACTACGGTGGAGGATCCCAATCAATGACTGTCACAGCCCGTCGTGGAACGAGCCATGTACGCAGCTTGACTTCATGGTGTTTGCAACTTTAGACTGAGCCGCAGGGGCCCAATATTTTTCGCCGTTTCGGGAACAGATAAAGATATTGAGTAGCGAGGTGAAATTATGAACGAACGACAAGCCATTATTTTAGGTACCGGCCCGGCAGGGCTGACCGCGGCTATCTATGCGGCGCGTGCGAACTTGAATCCTCTGGTGATCGAAGGAAACGAACCTGGGGGACAGTTGACCCTTACCACGGAAATCGAAAACTTTCCCGGTTTCCCCGAAGGGATTATGGGTCCGGATCTGATGGAGAACATGCGCAAACAGGCCGAACGGTTCGGCGCCGAGTTCTTGTTCGGCATAGCCACGTCCGTCGACCTGACACATCGTCCTTTTCGCGTCACAGTCAACGAAACAGACGAGTTTTACGCGCAAGCTCTTATAATTTCCACGGGCGCCTCCGCTAAGATGCTAGGTATTCCGGGAGAGACGGAAGCACTGGGTCACGGGGTATCCACTTGTGCTACTTGCGACGGCTTTTTCTTCCGTGACAAAAAAATTGTGGTGGTGGGCGGAGGCGACTCCGCGATGGAAGAAGCAACCTTCCTGACCAAATTTGCTTCGGAAGTTACAATTGTCCACCGTAGAAATGCGTTGCGCGCGTCCAAGGTGATGCAGGACCGGGCTCACAATAATCCCAAAATAAAATGGGTCATGAATCACACCCCGATTGCCGTCAAATCCGAAGACAACCATGTCGTGGGGTTAGAAGTGCGGGACAATGAGAGCGGAACCACCCGCCTTTTGGAGGCGGAAGGAGTCTTTGTCGCCATTGGTCATCAGCCCAACACAGCCTTCCTCAATGGACAAGTGGAAATCGACAAAGTCGGTTACATCATTACCAATCCCTATAACACGGCAACCAGTGTGGAAGGAGTTTTTGCCTGTGGCGATGTCATGGATTCCCGTTACCGGCAAGCCATCACCGCCGCGGGAACGGGATGCCGCGCCTCTATGGATCTCGAAAAATATCTAGAGGGCTCATTTGTGCATGACTGGTCTATGACAGGCCGGTAGCAGTTCGTACAATTCGTAGCAACGGACTGTCCTAAAACCCCGGACTAGGTAATTGTGGTCTTCCAATAGCTTCACAAGACATTGACGCGGTTGTCGGCTATTTTGGAATATGCACGCGGGGTTTGGGATGGTCCTTGCACTGTTTTTTGGTTAGACCCCTCAAATTGCCGTGAGTCCTCTTTTTTATCGTCCCCTCTTAGACGAAGTCCCAGGCATTTTTATACCTCATTATGTTTGACACCTTCCAATAGATACGTCAGTATAGAAGGGATAATGTGTCAAGAATGTTAAGGAGGAAACATATGGCCCACGTAATTACCGGTTTATGCCAAGACACCAAAGACCAAAGCTGCGTCGAGGTTTGCCCCGTGGACTGCATTCACCCAGCCCAAAGTCTGGATGGCGATGAACCCTTCGAAGCAAGTCCTCAGCTCTACATCGACCCGGACGTTTGTATAGACTGTGGGGCGTGCGTACCTGAGTGCCCTGTCGGTGCAATCTTCATGGAAGAAGATTTGGCTCCCGAAGACCAACAATATATAGAGATCAACGCGGCCTATTATCGCAAATAACCGTTAAAGAATAATGGGACGAGTCCGGGCGGCATCCCGTCCAGGCTCGTTCTTTATTTATACGATAAGGCACGCTTTTTGGAAGGCCACTCCGTCTTTTCCTGAGGTTTTCGACCCCAGTGCATGTCGTCAATCACCCGTTTACCCAAACGTATTCCTGGCTGTTCAATAAACCGGTAACTCAGTTCACTGGCCACGAGACTCAGACTCAGTGCCGCACCCAAGCGCAAAAAGAACGAAGTCAAATTGTGAGGATTGGCCCATGGCCAATCGCTCACCATCCCCAAAATCATCCAGTGAGTGAGATATAAACTGTAACTTCGCGTCCCAACATACTGCAAGACCCTGTTATGTGTCAGCCACGCCACATCACGGTGATCATGCCACGACAGCCATACCAGTAAGTAATTGGGAACAACCCATACTGCGTTGGAAATCAGAACGGGCCAGTTATGCCATCCCAGAAATAACGCCCATAACAGCCATAACATTCCCCAACCGCGGAAGGTAGGAGAATGGTCAAACTTCACAATCGCAATTCCCGCCGCAAACCATACCGCCTGAGTCGGAAAACTCCAAAACAGATATGATCGGGCCCACTTTGGCCACGGACCAAAGAAATACTGGAGCAGGTGCGGCCATATCAAACTCATGCCGAACCCCCCGAGAACAAAGAGCCACGGCGACGCCTTCGGAAATATCCGCCGCATTATCAAGGGGAACAAGGCGTAAAAGGTCATTTCCACGCCAATGGACCATTCAACACCTATCCATGAATTTTGGAACCAGGGAAACCATCCAAAGACAAACGTCATATGGGCCAGCAAATTCGGCCAGGTAAAAATATCTCCCCGCATGCTCGGCGGAACAACCGTCGAATCCCCTGCGGTCACCAAGGCCGCGATTAGCAGCATCAGATAGAAGAGAGGCGCGATCCGAAAAAACCGTCTGGCCCAAAATGCCTTACCCGGATTAGCGTCTGTATTGGAACGGTGTTGCCAGCTCAAAACCAGAGTCAATGCCGAGATAATGTAAAATAATCCGACTCCTTGATAGCCCTGGGTGACAAACCGCATCCACCAGGGTCCGTGAAAGGACCTGATGATCCATGCATGGAACACAATCACACTTAAAATGGCTAGACCGCGAAGAGCATCAAGCCGTTTGAATCTCGGAGGCGACACTGGCTTCCGACCGCTCACTTCCTCCGTCACACGCCGTCCTCCTTTATCACAAAATTTCCTCGTGAGGATTGAGCGTATGGGTAAACGTGGTGGCCGCCACAGAGGCTATGCTAGCAACTAGATGTTCAAGGCGTCTACCCTGGATCTTGAATCTTCAGGGATCCTTAAGGAACAGGAAAGATTACGGCGTCCAAACGGTGCTCGGAGTATCCCTCAGTGCGGTAGAGTGGGTCTTGGTGAGGCATTCATCTGTCTGGTCGGATACTCGACTCAAGGGCAACTTAGACGGGGCTTACAAAGCCCGCGATTGGAGAAATCCCGTCGTGGGCATCACAAGGCGTAATGACACAGTCCGACGTCTGTTGCAATCTTGACGGGTTCCACCGAACAGGGTCTTAACAAATGAAAAACCACCTTGGTTAAAAGTGGTTTCCAGTAAGGAAGTGGGGGTCTTCCCCCCACTCACGTCAATACCCGGTATTCTTCTAGTCTACAAGCTATTTACAGGAAATCTTGTTTGATGGATTAACGCTTCGGCATGAATATGTGTGGGGATAAAGTTCCGCCGGCCACGCCCGGCGGTTACTTTCGCGGTCTGAGGCCGGCGGTAATCCTCGGGGTATGAATCAACTGGCAGGGTTCGGACTCCAAGTACATTGTCAGGGCCTCAAGAATGATTGATTCCTCATCTGTTTGCATATCCTGAGCATAATTCGACAGTTTACCGGCCAGGCTATTAGATATCGGAACATCCATTCGATATTTGAAAGGAATAATCATACGAGCACCATCCCCCCTGTCGTCCGGTAATTTGGCTCAAAAAACGGAGCCCTTACGCATTATGGACCATATCACCCGAGAAGTATAGCCTTTGCCGATGGTTTGTCGGGAATAGGTTTTGAAAAGTCTATTCTTTGGAAAGCGGCATAAAGTTTCCCCGCGGGGAAGGCTGGGTATTCCTTGGATATAGGGGCCAGCCCTTTACACGACCACTTAACAGAGCAGCGGATCCGCAAGCCACCACAGTAAAAGGAAGCACTGAAAGCAGAGGAAACCATGGTGTTGTTTTAACCAACACAGGAAAAATCGCAAGAGCCACGCCAGGCGGAAAAAACAATCCTAACGGCGGCAGTGCGGCAAAGGCCACTATGCCCGCTAGGGCTGCCATTAACGGGCCATGACCCTCCAGTGCCAATAGAGTGCCTATGCTCGCACTGAGAAATCCGCCTCCAATAATCGGCGCGGGTTGTGAAACGCTTTGTTGCGGCAACGCCACAATCAAAGTAAGAGTAGCCCCATAGGGCGGCACCAGGAACGCCGTCACATGCAAAAAAAAATGATCCACCAGTCCAAATAGAACCAAAATAACACTAAACCAGATGTATGTTTGCCACGGCAAACGAACAGGATACCGCCGGAGAAAGGTTTGTCGCATAGATTCGAAACCTCGCAGAAAATTAGCGCTGTTTGTTCTTTAACGTCGTGCTGTGGGGTAGTCCCGTCACACCCGGATGGAGGTACGAACGGATTTGAGCCACGGCAATTCCCACTTCTCCAAATCCAGTGGCAATCAGTTTAACTTTTCCGGGATAATAGACCGCGTCACCTACCGCCCATATGCCTTCCCGGCTCGTTAACATGGAATCAAGAGACACTTTTATGGTCGACCCTTTGAGTTCGATGCCCCAGGATTTTACAGGCCCCAGGTCGGGATGAAATCCCAATCCTCCGATAATGGCATCAACCGCCAGTTCCGAACCTCCGACCTCATGATGTTTGACACGCACACCTGTAACTTGTTGATGACCGAAAATCTCCTCCACTTCCGCAGGCGTAATGATGGAAATATTGGGGGTGTCGTACAACTGCCGCACACTGTCTTGCTGGGCCCTAAAGTCGTTGCGCCGATGGACGATACTCACTCTCTGGGCTTTTTTGGAAACTGCCAAAGCCCAGTCCACCGCCGTATCGCCTCCGCCGACCACCAGCACATGCTGACCCGTAAAAACATCTAGGGGCGGTACAAAATAATGCAATCCCTTTCCTTCAAACATGTCAGCCCGCTGCGCAGGCAAACGCCGGGGTGTAAAAGATCCTATTCCCACCGCCAACAGAATAGTGCGCGAATAATGATCGGCACGGGGTGTGTGCAACACAAACGTTCCGTCCTCTAAACTTTCGACAGATTCGACAGATTCTTGCAGCACCACTTCTGGGTGTATTCGCTCCATCTGGGCAATCAAATTAAGTGCCAAGTCTTTTGCCGTAATTTCGGGAAACCCAGCAACATCGTAGACCGGTTTCTCCGGGTACAAGGCGTACAACTGCCCTCCAAGTTCGGGCAAACTTTCAATAATCTTAACTTTCATGCCGTGCAGACTGGCCAAGGTAGCTCCAAACAATCCAACCGGTCCCCCGCCGACGATTGTCACATCAAATACTTCCGTAAAGACCGCCTCCAATCACCAATCTCTCGTCAGCCCGCCAAAATTCGATTGACCGTTATCAGGAATTTTCGTGGATTTGCCGGGAACCAATAACATAGAAAAAGAATTTAACACTTTAGCTTCTTAATTTATCTGATCGGCTTTCACTTGGCAAGAGGGCAACTAAAGATTTCGCCTATTCTCCAGATCTTGCCAACAAACAGTATCGGCACTGTCCGCTCCCCAGGTAATTCCGAAGGGCATCCGAGATCGCTTTACCCGTCAAAGAACGAATCCTTGGTGTGTGAGAGGTTCTTTTCCATGTGCAAACACCGGGACCCCGGGATGTGAGTGTCGTCCAGTCAGAAACAATTCAACTTGCCGACAGACTTTCTACCCGTGTTCCCACCACGTTGGTTTGGGAACGCCTAACACACTGACGGTTTCAGGCAGCGGTTTTTTGGCCCCAAGAAACCCTTTTGTGTGACGGAAGAACGGTGACGGTAATATCCGTCTCGCTTCTGCCTCGATTGCTGCCACCCCTGGTCCGTCCAAGTCCATGTGGGGCATGGTGGGGATTTGAGGGAAGTCTGAGCGTCCGGAGTATTTCCGGTAACAGATTTAGGAATGTGTGGTGAAGCACACGGAAAACCTATACCCCCTCAAAAGTTTGTCGGCAGGGCTCACGGCGTCCTTACTGAGTTAGCCTCGGGGAAAACGCCGGGCCTGGTTGATAAAAGTGTGCACGATGACCCGAACAGCACTGGGCATGGTATCCAGCGGCCGGTAAATCAAAGCCAGTTGGCGAAAAGCGGTTGGGTTTAAATGGCGGATGACAATTTGACCCACATCGGCATAGATTCTTGCCGTTTGATTTGGCACAATCGAAATTCCGAGTCCCGCCGCGACAAATCCGATGACCGTGGCAATGCTGGTGGCCTGAAAAATGAGATGCGGCTGAATACCGTACTCGTGAAACAGTTCCAATACATGCCGCTGTAATCCCGTACCCACGTCCAAACCGATAAACGGTAAACCGTCGAGTTGCCGGAGAGATATCGCCTCCTCCTGAACAGAGGAAGAAGGGTTGTCGATGAGAACGAGTTCTTCACGCCATAACGGAGCTACCTGCAAATCCGTATAAATGATGGGCAGGGTGACCACCGCCAAATCCAGATCCCCGTGACGCACTTTTTCAACCAAGTCCATGGACCGAGCCTCGGTTACGACGAGATGGACATCCGGGTAACGTGTCATCAATCTACGGTAAACAAAAGGAAAATGTGCAGCCGACGCGGTCTGAATAATACCGAGTCGCACCTCGCCATGAATGGTGCGCACATCAACCAGGTCATCAGCAATGGATGTGATCTGTTGTAAAATGGCACGGGCTCTGTCCACGACCAGTTGCCCTTCGGGACGCACCGTAATGCCTCTGGCACTGCGGTCGACTAGACGGTGCCCTATCAAATCTTCCAGTAACTTCAATTGATGAGTCACGGTTGGCTGAGTGACATCCAGGGCCTGAGCCGCAGCCGAAATTGAACCATGGTCAGCCACAGCCACTAAACAGGATAGTTGCCGCAATGTGATTTCCATGTCTGTAACCTCATAAATTATTTCTATATCTATCTATACCGTAAAATGTCTTGGCCGTCCACGTCTCAGCATTTTTAATTGATAGTGTCGAAAGATAGCTTGTGATTCACGCCAAATTGATAATCGGGAGTGACAAAAATGGCTGTGCGTGGCGTATTGCCGACACATTACAAGTGGTGGGCTCTTTCCGCCACGAGTTTGGGAATGTTTATGGCCATGGTTAACGGCACAACACTCCTGGTAGCACTGCCCACGCTGATCCGTGTGCTGCACATGTCGTCGTTGTTGGCGATCTGGGTGATGTTGGCTTATATGGTGACCCAGACCATTCTGGTGCTGACAGTGGGACGGTTTTCGGATATGTATGGGCGCAAACGATGGTACGTGGCAGGATTTGCCTTGTTCACCGCAGCCAGCCTAGCGGCGGGCTTCTCTCCTAACGGACAGACGCTCCTCGTCATCCGTGCCATTCAGGCAGTGGGTGGGTCGTTGGTCATGGGAAATGCCACAGCGATCGTGGCCGACGCATTTCCTCGGGAGCAACTCGGCCTGGCTTTGGGGATTAACAGTATCGTCATTGCTCTGGGCCAGATCTCCGGACCGATTTTAGGTGGGCTCTTAGTCAGCTGGATCAACTGGCATTGGGTATTTTGGTTTAACGTTCCCGTTGGCGTAATAGGCACCGTGTGGTCCTGGCGTCAACTCCGGGATATCACCAAACCTCAACGTAACCAAAGCATCGACTATTGGGGAAATTTTACCTATATGCTGAGTCTCTTGGGTATCCTTATTGCGATAACCTGGGGTGGCATCCGGGGCTGGTCGTCACCTGTCGTTTACACTGCTCTGGTTACGGGAGGACTCGGGTTTTATGTGTTTCTGCGGTGGGAGCGGGTAGTGAGTCAGCCCTTGCTCAAATTGCAGTTGTTCCGGAATCGGGCCTTCGCAATGGGCAATCTGTCCAATTTCTTCATCGCCGTTGGACGCGGAGCCATTATTCTCTTGTTCATTTTCTATTTCCAGGGAGCTCGCGGCGAAAATGCCTTGCAAGCGGGCATCTCTGTCATCCCTATGGCTGTCGCTATGGGAATCACGGCACCGATCTCGGGCTGGCTGGCTGACCGTATGGGAGCCAGAATACTGGCCACTGTGGGCGCAGCAGTGATGACCGTTAGCTTGTTGGGTTTTTCGTTTAGCATCTCCTTAACCACACCCTACGCGGTTATTGCTGGCTGGCTTGTGGTGGCTGGAATCGGCAACGGCCTGTTTAACTCGCCGAACACTAGCGCCATCATGGGAACCGTGGGGCCCGAACAGCGCGGTATAGCTGCGGGGACACGCACTATGCTTCTCAATACCGGTAACGTGTTTTCTGTAGGAACCGTCCTGGCTCTGGTGGCCGCAACGGTACCTCCGTCCGTCATGCTGGCAATATTTTCAGGGGAACCGACGGCAGTAAACGCACAAGCACTCAGTCACTTCATTCACGGCCTCGACCTCGCTTTTGGCTTTATGGCGCTCATGGCAGTGGCTTCTGCAGTGCTGTCTGCATTGCGGGGTCAAGAATCCAAACGCGCGGTGACTCAGACCCAGGCTGTATCCCGTTAATAATATATCCGATAAAGAAGGACTGCCGCGAGCAGCTGTCTCGGGCAGTCCTTCTTTATCGGATACCGGGTCGGCAGTCGAGCATCGTCATTCTTGTTCCTGAGAATTCTGCGTGCTAAGCGCACCGAGTAATCCGGCTAGTCCCGTCACTTCTCCCGGCAACACCAATTTGGTGGAGGGAGACTGACCCACGGCACTCAAGGTTTCCAACGACTTGAGCCGCAAGACCACATTCATTTTTTCTTGATGCCATGCGTGGGAATCGTCTTCTCCTAAGACCAGAATCGCTCGGTTTACCACTTGTGTCGCGTCGGCCTGGGCTTCGGCCAGTTTCCGAATGGCGATGGACTCGGCCTCCGCTTGCAAAATTCGGGCCTGTTTAGCCGCGTCCGCACGTAAGACCGTGGCTTGTTGCTCGCCTTGGGCTTGAGCTATAGCTGCCTGTCGTGCGCCTTCGGCCTGTAAAATGCTAGCTTCTTTGAGTCCCTGAGCTTGCTCAATCGCAGCCAGTTTGTTGGCGTCGGCTTTCTTCTGAGCTTCCATGGCCTTTTGCATTTCATCCGTCAGATCCACCTGGCGAATAGAGGCCTGAACAATTCGTATGCCCCATGGCCCCGTGATTTCATCCAGTTCATTCCGCAAGGCCGCGTTGATTTGTTCGCGATGAGTCATCACCTCTGCCAGCTTGCGTTGACCCACCTCGGATCGCAGCGTGGATGAAACGATATTCTTGATCGCGAGTTCAGGATTTTGTATCTCATACAAATAACTTTTGGCATCGACTACCTGATACAAAAAATAGGCATCGATGACAGGGCTGACATTGTCGGCCGTAATCACTGGTTCCGGTGATAAAGTTACGGTGACCGATTTGGTACTGACAAACCGCAAATTGTCTACGAGGGGCAATTTGACAACTAATCCGGGCATCGCTTCATGATGAAAACGCCCCAAACGCTCAATAACTCCGACCGATCCCTGTGACACAATGCGCAGGGTCGATCGGAGTGCTAAACCAATCAAAGCAATGATGACAATTACTTCTATCAGAGACGCCAACACTGGGCATGCCCCCTTACCCGAGATCAGGCACAACAATCAGCGTCACATGGTCGCGCGCACTGACCCAAACTTTACTTCCGACAGGAATTAACTCGGTATAATCCGTGACTGCCGACCATTGCTGTCCATTCACTTTAACGATCCCGGCACCCGTCCGCTCTTGCGGTATTGCCGTGACGACAACCCCCATCGAGCCGATTAGGCGTTCAACTGACGAACGGTATCTCATGGCGCTCACCTATATCGTGTCAAATAATCCGCTGTCTATTCTTCATCATAGAATGTCTGCCAGCATCTGTCATTGATATTGCCGAAAAAATTCGGCAATCTTTTGATACACGGCAATCTCATTCGCTTTTTTGGAGAAACCGTGTCCTTCGTCGTCCAGAACCATATACTCGACATGCCGTCCCCGAGCTCTGAGAGCCTCGACCAATTGATCGGATTCTCGTTTCACAACTCGCGGGTCGTTGGCCCCCTGAATGACCAGCATCGGCCGCGTCATGGTTTCGAGATAGGTGATCGGTGAGTCTTCGCGAAACTTGTCGGCCTGGGTTTCGGGATTGCCCAGAAATTTGTCCATAACGGGCTTCCAAGAAGCCGGCACCGAATCGTGAAAGGTAAACAAGTTGGATGGGCCAAAAATATCGACAACTGCCTTGAAATATTCGGGATGCCGGCCGTGCAACAGAAGAGCCATATAACCCCCGTAACTTCCCCCCATGAGGAACAATTTATCTTTGTCCGCCAATTTTTGCGTTAAAAGCCACTCAATGCCAGCCATCATGTCCTCTCGGGGCCCACCGCCCCAGTCACCTTCCACCAAGGTGCTGAAGGTCAGCCCATAGCCTGTGCTTCCGCGGAAGTTTGGGGCAAAAAACTGATATCCCTGACGCACGAAATATTGAACGATACTACGAAATTGGCGCCGTTCGGCATATTGAGGTCCGCCGTGCGGCCAAATGATGGTATACCCATTACGAAGCCGGGCCGGCGGTGAAAACCACAAGGCCTCAATCATCCTCCCGTTCAGCGAAGGCGAAGGATATTTGGTGACTTCCGCATACACGGCAAGCTTCGGATCAACTCCCATGGAACGATTGTCGGTAAGCTTTGTCCACTCACCGCGCGCCAAATCCCAGCGAAACAAATTGTTCGGGAAAATCTCAGATTGTCCCAGAATATAAACGTGACCCGAAGGGGTCAGGTCCCAACTAGCCACGAGACTCACCGGCAAGGGAATGTTTTCCAAATTTCCGTTGTTGCGGGTAACGTCCATGACATATAACCGATCTTGGACTCCAGCGTGACTCAAGACATAAAGACGACTGTGTTCGGGGTCCCATTTCACATCCGTGAGGTCCTCGTCCTCCATCCGCGCCACAGTCTGAAGATTGCCGGTGGTCAGATCATACCGAGCCAGATAACTGAATTCGGCCTCATAATTCGTTGTCACGTACATACTCTCATCATCGACAAATTCCGCACCATAAACAATATGAGGAGTCTGGGGGTTGGGAACAATCGGCTTCCACAAGTTTTCCTGTACCACGAATCCGGCAATAAACGTGTTGGCAAACATTTTCAATACCACAAAAACCTGCTCATTGGGAGACACCTGCGCGATATAGCTCGGCACCTCGCGCCCTTCTATGATCAATTCTTCGCGGCCGGATTCGAGGTCCAATCGGTAGTTATTGAAAAACGAAGGATTGTCGCGATCCGAAGCGTAGTAAACGCGATTTCCGTCCAAAGACACATGCAAAACCAGCTGTTTGTGCCCGGGCGACTCACGGATGACTTTGGCCTTCCCGCCCGCAGGCGGCAACAAATACAGTTGGGTGTTTTCGTCACCGTCATGGTCGGCCGTAAAAAGAATATAGCGCCCCGCGGGATCATAGTGCACATCGTGAATCATCTGACCGATGTGGCTTAACTGATGGGGATAGTAAACCGGGTTGTTCAAGCCCCAGACCTCAAATTCTCCTCCCAGATTGGTTCCAACCGCAATATGCCTTTCATCGTTTTTCACACTGAAACAGCTAATATTCGTATAGCGAAAAAAGTCTTCTACATCGGGTGCGTCGAATTGCCATTCGCTCATGAATTGCCGTCTCCTCTCCTCCTAAGCCTGATTGTCACGTTCCTTCTCACATTCATTTCGGGTGAGACCATCAGCTTCTTAAGCCGATTCTATCATTCTTAACCAGCCTTCTGATAGGTTGGCAGAGTAGCGGGCTCCGGACGGCTCCGCCCCCTTTAATGAGTGGCGGTTTTTCCGTACACCGCTCTATGGAATATACGCTTGAATACCAGGATTTTCTATCCCATGTCATGTGCGAGTATTTCCTCACAAGTCGGACATTGTGGGCAGTGTTTCAGGGCAACCCATTGGCACACATGTTTTTGGCATGAACAGGTGTGTATCAATGCTAACATTCACTTCGAGCTCGTGATCGATGCTGTGCCCAAACGCAAAAGGATTTATGTGAGATCCAGTTCATGTTCTGCCCCCAGTTTCCCATCTTGTGCCATCACTAGCCAGGAAAGGCCCGTTGGAGATCGAAGCAAATTTGGTAAACCAAAAGAATCCGTGAGATTTTGTGAACAAATAGCCGGAATCCGACGGATTCCGGCTCATTCTTTTAGAGTGAATCGTGACGGCGCCGCATTTTCCTTCGAATCCGCACCCGGCTAGCGCGCTTTCCACCCCGGATGACAGCCCAATGGGGAGGCACCGTGCCAGGATTCGTTTCTGACGGCGGCTGGAGCCATTTGGGATATTCCTCGCCATAGGCTGCCTCCTTGGGATATTGCTTGCCCAGCCATGTCACCATCCGCCACCCGAAGGCAACGAAAAGAGCCGTTGGAAGGAGAATCCAGAGCGCATCAAAAATAGAGACACCCACCGCATCAAACACGAGTTGGTCCATGCTTACCCACTCCCACCGCCATTTTTCAGAATATTTGATCGTCTCTTTGATCAAGTGGTGTTCCGACAAGTCGTTGTGATGTTTATTTTAGGAGGAACTATTCTCGTAATCAAGCCAGTCTAGCAATTTAGAACTAACAATATTTTATTTTATCCTTAGCACTCGCCCTTTGGTGTAAACGCCATGTCCAGGGATGGCTCTCGCGGGGTCCGTAACGTGGTACAATACGGGTAAATTTGAACTGGAGGAAGGAGTTCGAAAAACCGTCATGCGCCTTTTACCGAAGAAGAGTGTTTGGATTGTGGCCGCGTTATCAATGCTGCTGACCGGGTGCGGGGAAGCCCAAGCCTCACCCCCTCCACACTACAAAGTGTGGTCCGTTAGCCAAGACTCGTGGCAGTCCCGGACATTTGTCGGACCACAGGGAGGAATCGTCATCACCATGGCGTCATGGTGCAAATACTGTGCCTGGGAGGCAAAATGGCAGGAACCAAAGCTCCTGACATGGGGACGAGCCCATCATGTAGACGTCACGCTGGTCGATATTTCTCCTCGCGGCGGAATCGGCGTGGCGGGTCCCCAGAACAACCCCAATATCGGCAAGGACGGGAGCGGCCAATACCTGGGAACCAGCATCCAAGGCATCAAAGCACTTGGCCATGTCCTTCAGCGTTATTCTGCCATCTACCACGAACCTCCCCGTCAGTTCACTATCGACCCCACAGATCGCACCCCATTCGCCAAAAAAACACAAAGATTACCCACGATCTTCATTCTCAACGCTCACGGAAAAATCGTCTACACATTCAGCGGAATCACCACGGCCTCTCGTATTGAATCCCAGGCTGCCGCCTCTTAGCTCTTTTGCACCACCGATGACCTGACGCGGGAACCTTCGGGAACAGCAAGAAATACCAGCGCGCCAATCACGGAGGCCAAGGCTACTACCCCATACATTCCCGTGAATCCATGAACAACTTTAGCCGCCGTCAGTATAATCGGACCGGCCGCCAAACCCGTTGCGCGAAACACTGCCATGAGTGACAGAGCTTCTCCGGCCTGATTGCTCTGATATAGATCAAGAGCCAGACGGTTCAAAGGCGCCCCCATGGTAAAGGCGGTTCCCAGCCCTAAAGCCATCATGGCTAAAATGAACCGGAAAAAAGTCAAATGAGGCCAGGCCAAGAGTACGCCGCCAATAGCGGCGGCAACCAGACCCACCGACAGAATTTTCTTGGCGCCCATACGGTCCACCAATATCCCACCTGCCCCAGCCAAGAGAGCTCCGGTAAATGCAGCAGGCAACAAAGCCAGACCGGATTGCAATACCGAAAAGTGCAAATCTGACTGTACCAGAGTGGGAACAAAAATAGCCGCCGACATATCGAGCCCAATTAATGCCGCTCCAACCATTATGGCCACCCCAGCCTTGTTCGCAAGCGGCCTGGAATCCAAAAACGGCGTGGCAGCCACACGCTGTCGCCACAGCATTAAGGCGAAGAAGAATACGCTCAGGCCCAGGAATACCACTCGTATTAGTCCTTGTCCCATGATGACCAATAAGATGCTGGCCAGTCCCGCGCTAAAGCTAGCACCGCCAACCCAATCCGGAAGAGCCCGCGCGACTACTGCTGAAGGCGGCGTGTTGCGCAGCATCGCCAGGACGATCAGAGCAATGGGAAGATTGATAATGAAGACAGCAGGCCACCCGAAGACCTGCCCCAATATTCCTCCCAAAGTCGGTCCGACGATACTGGCCAGTCCAAAAACCGCACCGAACATTCCCAAAGCCATTCCGTGTTTCTCTGGCGGAAACTGCTTTAAACCTTCTGCTTGGCCGTTGGGATACACGGCCCCGGCTCCGGCGCCCTGGACAATTCGGGCTATAACAAACAGCGCAAATTCTCGGCTCAGTGCCGCCGTTACCGACGCCACGGCAAATAAAACGATGCCCCATACGAACACTTTGCGGTGGCCCATCCGATCTCCCAAAGCTCCGGACAAAACTGTCGATGCAATATATGCAACGGTGTATGCGGTTACAGTCCATGCTGTTACTTCCAAATTCACGTGAAATGATCTCGCAATAACCGGAAACACCGGCCCCAAAACGTTGGTGTCGAGTGCCCCGATGAACACACCGAGCAAGTAAACACCCAGCACCTTATAATTTGGCCGCACTGTCCGCCCCCCTATCTCGCAAATTTTCTCCAATTCTCATCATCCGTCTGACGAGAATCTCATGTTAAGATTTTACTATGACCCACCATAACAAAACAGGCCACCGGTATCCGTGGCCCGTTTTGTTGGCAATACTCCCATCAATGGTGCGGCAGTGCCAGAATCATGCCGAAAAAGATTACCATCATGTAGACCAACGAGAATTTGAAAGTCTTCTTTGCCCACCGTGTCTCAGGCTCCCGCTCACGCAAAAGAAACACATGGTACGCAATGAATCCCACGCCCAGGCCAACCGCAATGACCAGATACACCCAGGAGACGGCTCCCGTGAAATATAACGCCACCGACACCGCCAACAGCAACCAGGTATATATCATACTTTGTGTTTTTGTCACCTTTTCTCCGCGGACCACGGGCATCATAGGAATTCCGGCATTACGGTAGTCGTCCTGCTTATATAATGCCAAAGCCCAGAAATGCGGTGGTGTCCATAAAAAGATAATCAAAAACATTAAAATGGCTGCCCAGCCCACCGTTCCGGTCACTGCCGCCCAGCCCACCAGCGGCGGAAAAGCTCCCGCCGCACCACCTATGACAATATTTTGCGGCGTCCGCCGTTTCAACCAGATGGTATAAACCAAAACGTAAAACAAAAAACCGCCCAAAGAACACAAAGCGGTGGCCCAGTTGACCAATAAACCCAAACCCGCAAATGAAACGATTTGCAAAAAAATGCCGAAAATTAGCGAATGAACCGCAGGCACACGACCTTGCACCACAGGACGCATTTTTGTCCTGTGCATGAGTCCATCAATGTCGCGGTCATACCACATATTCACCGCGTGGGCTCCTCCGCTTGACAGGGTCAACCCGACCATGGTCAGAACCGTAAGGCCAAGCGACGGGAGATGCCCTGCGGCCACAACCATCGCGCAGTATGCCGTAATCAGGAGCAAGGAAATAATTCGCGGTTTCATCAACGCTACATAATCCGCCACAGTCATCGTCAAGCTACGCGACTGGGGCACCGACTGCGCGTACATTGTCTTCACCTCGGCCTTGATAAAAGGATGGGCCCTACCGGAAACTTAATTAGTCATCCTATCGAACTAACTATAACGTCCCGAATTTCATTTGCCAAGTTGTGTGGAAAAAAAGGCCGGCGATCCGCCAGCCTTTTTTCTATCCGGGCAGAGTTGGCGGGTTATCCGTAGGTGTGCTCGTCGTACCTGGCCTCCTCGAAGTACTCCGCTTGGCGCTCTCGTCGCGATCGACACTCATCGCCACCCGCCGTAAGGTCAACAGTAAGATGGACATCACCACAATTTGAAAAATCCACCACGCTGGGTCCCACCAATGTGACATGCCTTCGCTGTACGGCATTTTTAATGGTAAGGTTGGCCAAAATCCCCCACTCATATCCCATTCCCTCCTTGTACGCCAGTTTTTGATTTTTCTTCACTGACTTTTACAGAAAATAGACCACAATCCAGCTCGCAATCCACACAAGGGTCACGAAAGTCCAAAAGTAGCGCGCGGCATCCACTATCCAGTACTTTTCCGGTTTGAGACTGATCCGTCCCGCACGGGAGATGGCAGCCCAAAGAATAATGAGCCCCACCACGGCATAGACGATATCGGCACCGGTAATAATGAAGAACATCTCTCCGAATCGGGACTGAGGTGATGTATAACGGCCCGACCACTGGTAAAAGGTCGTGAAGATAGCCAATATCCCACTTAATGCCGCCATCTTCAGACGTCCGCGGATCGCTTGCTGGTCCCCGTTGCTTTGAATAATCCCTTTAACCCCCCACGCCAGGGCCAAAGAAATTAACATGATCACAACGGTTAAGACACCTAAGATTTGACTCGCCCGAGGCGAAACATAACTCCCGGCGTAGACATATCTGGTTTCGTACAACACAACATACGGGACAATCTGTGTTGCTACGAGGAAAAGAAACCCAAATCGCACGGCCCGGTGATTACGGGGCGTTAGCTCTTTTTCCAATCCCAGTTCCTGCAGTTGACTAGACACCCAAAGTCACCCACTTTCTCCTTCGCATGATTAGGTTTAGCTTTCCGGCTGCGGTTCCCGAGTCGCCGCCAGTTCACCGAAAGCCGTCTGACTTACCGCCGGTTTTGCTCCTTCACCATAGGTGTAAAAACCCGCAACGATTTCCGGCTGGGAAGGGAAATTCTCACGGGGAGGCGGAGAAGAGGTAAACCACTCCGGCGTCTTGGCATTCCACGGATTTTCGCCGCAAGTTTTGCCGTTAACCCAGGTCCACCCGATAAAGATGATGTGGGCCAAGAAAGACGCTCCCAAAATGAAGGCAAAAATCGACACCTCAAAGTTCATCGGCTGTAAATATGAGGGGTAAGCAGGCACCCACCGATTCATACCGTGTAGACCCAAGAGGAAAAATTGACTGAATGTAAGATTGAACGCCAGAAAAGTGATAATCGACAGGGTCTTTCCCCAGGTTTCATTAGCCATGCGTCCGGACCATTTCGGCAGCCAATAATATGTGGCCGCCAAAGCCGAGAACACCATGGATCCGATAATGGTGTAATGGAAATGCCCCACAACCCAAAACGTGTCATGCAACTGCAAGTTGACAATGGGATCGGCTAAAAACACGCCCGTAAGCCCCCCGATCAGGAAGTTGAACATGCTCATGAGCACCAACAAGGCCGGAGTCGTCAGCCGAATTTTTGACTTCCACAATGTCCCAATTGCTGCCATGTAGGCGAAACCCGTGGGAATGGAAATCATTTCAGTAAAGAAGGAAAAAGGTAAAATTTCGCTGTTCCGAATGTTTGTGAACATGTGGTGTGCCCAAACCAGACCTGAGAGCATCATCACAAACACGAGTCCGATAACGGCCCACTGCCGCCCGAACAACGATTTCTGAGCCATAACCGGGATAATCTCATTCCATATCGCAAAAGCCGGTACCGCGATAATGTACACTTCCGGGTGGCCAAAGAGCCAGAACAGCATTAGAAATGTCATGGGGCTCCCGGTAGCAGTAAAGAAGTTCATGGGCACGATATGATCCAAAAGACCCATCACGAACGTGGTTTGAATTTCCGGGAACCAAATCAACATCAACAAGTTAACAGTCACTTGCCCCCAAACAAACAAGGGCAGACGCCCCCAAGTCAAACCCGGTGCTCGGCGAAACATCACCGTAGCGACCAAGTTCAAGGCCACAATCAATGAGGACATGGTCAGCGCCAGAACACCCAGCCAATAAAAAATGATGCCGTTGGCGTCTTGTCCGGCCAAAGGCTGATACCCACGCCAACCGGTTGTCCATGCTCCCAACAACGGGCTGAAAAGGACGGTTAAAATCCCCACGGGAACCAGCCAGACGCCAATGCCCGATAATCGGGAGAAAACCGTCTCTCTGGCACCAATCATCAGGGGAACAAAATAATTGCCCAGGCCCCCAATCATCATCACCGTGCCGAAAGAAAACATCATGATCGTGCCATGAATCCCCACGGCCGTAAGGTAATTACTCGGGTAATGGAAAACAGTCAGATAAGGCGTCATCAACTCATAACGCATAAGCATCGCAACGGCACCGGCAATGAGGAATCCTCCCACCGCAAACAGCATATACTGTAACGCGATCACTTTGTGGTCGGTGCTGATTTCGAAGTATCGGCGCCACCCAGTCTGTTTTTCGCGCCACGTGGTCGCGATCCCAAAAGTCGGCAAAATCACACTTTCCCACGAACCAATCCCGAGAAGCCACCCTATTGTGGCTCCGATCCAGGCCAGAGTCACGGAAGGTCCCGTAACAAAGGGATGGCCGCGAAAAGGGTCAACGATTACGACAAACGTATTGACCACAATGAAACCAATAGCCGCCCATAAAAAAGCGCGAAGAACAGGTGGCATCCCCGGTTTGCGGCGTATTGCTCCTTGAGGATCTTGTATGTCTTTCGACAAGGTTTGAGCCACGCTATATCTACCTCCTTAATTTTCGTCTTATCCCCTTGGTCCGGACGGTTCATTAACCGCCATTACCGGCAAGAGATTGTTCATACTTGATCCACTTGGCAAACTGCGCATGCGACACCACTTTGAGCGGCGCTTCCATCCAAGGATGGCCGGGTCCGCACACTTCTGCACACTGCACTCGCACCATCGGATTCAC
>PXYT01000057.1 GCA_003023725.1 Sulfobacillus benefaciens
ATCCGCTCCTTTGTTAGAGTTGCCCAACGAAGCATAGCAAGACGCAGAGCCGTTGTCCAGCATAACCGTCCTATTCGTACGTTAAAATTTCAGGCCTCCAAAGTAACCATACATTGAGAGCTACAAGATAAATTTGGTCTCCTAAAACCGAGACACCTAAACCAAAAAACAAGATGGTGAGTAACCATTTCCATGTCAGATTTAATCGAGGGTCCAGGATAATTGCCTCCCTGTTATACACGTCGTGCATTCGTTACTGAAATTGTACATCTGGGCAGACGAAGGAGTACACGTCAACATGACAGCCTTGTACGTACTCAAACTGTCAGAACATGGCTCATGGCGGAAAAATCACGCAGTGTTGTCATACCTCTATAGAACATCGTGGATCAATGCTATAACAAGAATGGGCTTATGGGAAGACGGCCTCTGATTTGCGCATTTCCACAATGTCTGCGCGTATCTTTTCGTGGACAGCGATGTCCGCTAAGGTTTGGTCCGGTTTTCTGTTCCGTTGCTACACAGATCCCTATTTGACGTTGACGACTCGCAACAAGAGGCTCATAATCCCAACGTCGTACTCGAAACCGGGTTTACGCTAGGTCTCAACAAGCCAGTTTGTGTGCTGAAACACAAGAACGTGCGCAAGATGTCCGACCTCATAGGGGACCTACATAAAGGGATCGATGACACGGACGATTCGATTCTTGATGGACTGAATAAGTGGGTCAAAGAAGTAAGGCTGTCGGCCCAGCGATGAATCGGATGCCCCGTCCCGCGCCTTCCCTCTCATCTCAGCGTCTATAGTCAGAAGTCAGGGTAAAATGCCGAGGACAGCTGTTGCGGATCATTGGGGGACGAGAGCGCATTGCCACAAGGGAGGGCATGGGCTGGGAACCTCAGAACGCACGAAACGGTGTGCCTACTCCTTGGGGTGGAACTTACGCTCAAAATCGGCCTCGTTAGGCTCCCACAAGCGTTGCGACACATCACCGGGATCGCGTCCCAGACACTGTTTGCGTCTTATTCCTTGAGCGGTGGCTTCGGCGAGTGGGACATCCAACCAAATCCGATAATCCAGATACGGGACAACATCCGGGTAGAACAAGCCGACGCCTTCTAGAATCACGAAGCGCTCCACCACCAGTTGCGTGGGAACGCTCTCCCATGAATCCCAGTCATCACAACTGTCGTATGATAGTTCGTGGGCGCCGCGGCATAAAGGCACGAGTATCTGTCTCAACAGCCGCTTCCGATCGAATCCGTGCCAATCATCCGACATCCGGTTGCAGTGCTCATCAGGTCTGCCCTTCTTTCTGCAGACTTTTCTGCTAACGAGCGGGCACAAAAAAAGGCCGATGCGTATCGGGCTGGATGAATCAATGAGACAATAATGTCGGGCGCAGTTTGCGCCTTAACCGTTCGGTTGAAACTTACCGAAGCATAACGTCGTTCGGATTGGTGAGCAAGAATTGTTGCCCAAGTCACTACGGAACAAGAGGGGTGTACGACTTGGCCGATCCCAAAGAGATTATACGGATCGTTAGTTGTGTCTCCATTTCGGCCATCCTCATCGCCGCCGTGGGTTTGTTCGTGCCGTTTTTTTGGCTTTGCACCTCACCTGTCATTCAACATTGGGCGGGTTCACAACGATTGATGGCACCGGAGTACAAGGGTGGTACCCTTACGTCAATTGACAACATGTGACGTTACTAAGGTCCGAAAAGACCTCGAGGCATAAAAAGACTTACGCACGTAAACTATCGTCAGACTTCTCACAATTTAACTTTGCGCAAGAGCTGCCTCCCTGTCCTTGTGCGGTTGCTCCGCCAGGATAGCTGTACAACAATTGAGGGGACAAGGAGATGATGAGCCAGGTGGATGTCTTCGCCCAAACTTCTTACGGCATCCGATTGGAATGGGGTACCGAGGGGGTTCGGCGATTGGCCCCTTGTTCACAGGTGGTCGTGATTGTTGACGTGTTGTCGTTCACAACCTGCGTGGATGTCGCTGTTTCCCGAGATGCCGTGGTGTTTCCTTACCGATACAAAGATGATTCGGCGATCGAATTTGCCCAGTCCGTAGGTGCGCTGCTCGCGGGAAAGCGCGGGCAAGCCCCGTCGCTATCACCGGATTCCCTATTGTCATTAGCACCTCATTCGCGCCTTGTGCTACCGTCTCCGAACGGATCGACCTGTACCATCATCGCCCGAGAGTCTCAGGTTCCTGTGCTCGCCGGATGTTTGCGGAATGCCCAAGCCATATCAGAGTTTATCCACCGTCAGTACTCGGGTGCGGCTGTCGCCGTCATCGCCTGCGGTGAGCAATGGCCGAGTGGCATGCTTCGCCCAGCCATTGAAGACTTCATTGGAGCTGGAGCCATTTTGAGTCAATTTGATCCCGCAGAATTATCCCCGGAGGCCAAGATGGCCGCAGGAGCCTACGAACAGATGAGAAGTGACATGCCTGCCGTTTTGGCCGAGTGCTCGTCAGGGCGTGAATTGGCGGCTCTAGGTTTTCCGGAGGATGTTGCCAGGGCCAGTGAACTTAATGCTAGTCTGACAGTTCCTATCTTCGAGGACGGGACGTATCACCAGGCGCGGTGATACGTCCCGTGTTGCTCCAATATTTAAGGGGGCGTTTGTGTGAGAATAAGGGGGAACTTCGCGGATGGGTCGTGTCAATGACTTTTTGCTTCTGACAGTGGTGTTCCGTGATTGTGTCAATAGTTTGGCTTCCACAACAACAGGCCTTTCAGACCGTCACAATTTTTGTTCCCCCGCGCTGATCAAATTTGCGGAATGCCTAAAGCTACACAGGGCAACGGATAGCATGGATTTTTAGGGCGAGTTTGCGGAAGGATTGGCGAAAAAGGTGAAAGGAGCGTTTTCCTCCCACTTTCGGCAAGGGTATCCGCAAAAAACGGTAAATATGGCTGCAAAGAGTGGGATCGTAAGGGATTCGGATTTGGCAAAATTGTTGGGGCAAAGAAGAATGCCGATGCAGTCTGGCATCTCTGCCTAATAGCCCGGTAGAATAATACCCAAATGCCCATTTCGCAAGGAGAATCCCCAAGAGGGTTACAATAAGCCGGAACCCAACAGTTGTCATCTTTTTGATGGTTTTTGAGATTCATTCCTAAATCACCCCTATAACAAGGGGCCCACAAGTGGCACGTAGCCGTGAGCCGGTACGTCTAATCGAACGGCCCAAGATCCGTGTGGAGATATTACCACGCGCTGTTCGTGGAATTGACGCAGGAGCACAGCGGCAAGCATATCATGATAATCAGTGGCTATCCCCATGTAATTGACGGTCGGGCAGAATGCGTCATGACTACGCTAACAACGTGAGTCAAGCGCAGAGGCTTAGGAGTCGGAACTTGTCGTGCTCAGAACAAGGCCATACACTTTCTTAATTGAGGTGCCAGTGTAACCAGGTTCCCAGAGTATCCCAAAAATATTTCAAGAGCTGAACCATTTTAATGCGGTATGATCGGACATGGTGGTCCGAAAGAAGTACGCGGGTATAGTGAAGACGATGATGCGCGGTTAAGCAACATTGATCAAACTTGCAATGGAAGGATCCAAGAATTTTTTTGAGGGATATGCTATCCCAGAAAGAGGGTGCTGACGATTGGACCGTGTTAGATGTGTGACCCATCGGACACATTTGATTCATGATTTCGCGCACGAGGTTGACGGTTTTCTGTTGAGGCATACGTCCCTTGGCCCGAATGGTGAAATCTGTGCCCTAGCGGTAAATGAAGACCCATGGTTCATGAAAGCCGTGTCCCCTGATATCGGCACGGAGAAGGCATACACGTATAAGATCATCCGCAAGTCTGAAGAAGTTTTACAGTCCTTTGAGTTGACGGATCAGGACGACCATTTTAATTTTTACCAGCCGATCGAGTCCGACTACGCACTGCTCGTGGGCTCGAGATGCCAACGTTACAGTAATGGCCGGTGCGATTTGAATGCCAAGATATTTGACAATACCGGGAAACTGATCCGCGAGTTTTTTCTGGGAGATGGGATTCAGGATGTCAAAGTTACGCACAGGAGTTTTATTTGGACAAGTTATTTTGACGAGGGGATATTTGGGAACTTCGGATGGGCACATCCCGTAGGAGCGAATGGATTAATACTCTGGGATAAATATGGTGCTCAGCAATATGCGTACGGTCAGCCGGTGGAACATTTTATCGATGATTGTTACGCAATGAATGTCGTGAATGATTCGGAAGTGTGGTTTTATTTTTACTCAGACTTCAACTTGGCACACTTCGACAATGGACAAATCGAATACATTCCTGTCCCCGTATATGGGGCTGATGGATTTGTTGTCTATGGCGATTACTTTCTCTTTAGAGGGGGCTATGAAGAACAAGATCAATATATGCTATTTCAAAAACAGGACGGTGAGCAGGTCAAGCTGATAGCAAAGGTTTCGTTTGTTGATAGCCATGGACACCAGTTGGCGCCAAAGTGGGTGGATTGTAGGGGTTCTGAACTTCTCATTCAACACAAAACAGCATCCTATGTGGTCGACTTAAGAGATGTGTTACACGAAATTTGATGCGTGATGGGAGTTTGGCACTTTGACGTCTTCTGGTTGGGTTCAATGGAGTCCACATTCAATGAGAGGAATGTCTGCTCCAAGTGTTGGGATCCGTTCATACGGCAAGACATAGAGATCCAGGAATTCCAGACACGAAAGAAACCGAAATTGGAGAGAGCGATTTCGGCTCTAAGTTGTGGCTGTGCCAATTTGGATTTGGGACTAATCAGATGGGTTTCTAAGGAACAGGAGATCAGCCAGGGATGAGATGCATGGAAGGCTTTTTGACGCCAGTGGCGAGAGTAAGAGGTTCCGGTTACACTCAGAATGACGAATATTGCGGAGGGGGATTATCACGGTGACGGGAGAGAGGGCGGCCATGCTATCCGAATTTCTAGGGACAGCTCTTTTGGTGGCCGTTGGTTGCTCCTTTGTGGTTTTGGATTTTGGGCGGGGAAGCCCGGTGATTCATTGGATTCCTTCGGCCGGGATCAGGCGGGCCTTGACCGGATTTCTCTTTGGCTGCGTTGGAGGTTCGATTGCTGTGACCCGCATCGGCAAAGTGAGCGGAGCGCACATTAATCCGGTCGTCAGCATGGCTTTCTGGATCAAGGGCAAGCTCACGGGAAAGCTGGCGGTGCGATATGTTATCGCTCAGTTGGCGGGAGCCATTGTGGGCACCTTGCCGCTTTTGCTGTGGGGGAGTATGGCGCAAAGTACCAAGGATGCCGCGACCATTCCCGGTGCGGCCGGAGTGTGGGCAGCCGCTTTAGGCGAAGTGGGAGCGACATTTTGCCTGATTGTGGGGTTGTTCTCGTTTGTGGGACATCGTTCTCTCCGGCGATTTACTCCGTTATTGTTCCCCTTTTTATATGCTTTCTTAGTGTACTGGGAAGCGCCGCTGTCGGGAACCAGCACCAATCCCGCCCGCAGTTTGGGACCAGCTGTCGTGGCGGCGGTATGGCATGGCTGGTGGGTTTATTGGGTAGGGCCAGGTCTGGGTGCGGTGCTTGCCCTGGGCTTTCTGACCTTGGGGAAACCCTTGACCCATTGGAATATGGAAGTGGCCAAATTCTACCACTTTCATCATGATCCCGCAGGGATCTTTCACAGACGGGCTGAGGATTTGCTGAAGGTGCGTACCCATTCCGAAAGACTTTAACACCGGGCGGATCTCGGTTTCGGCAGAGACGGAACGTATGATTAGCCAGTTCCTGATTGGTGCCAGTGTGCTGAGAGTGAGCCAAAAAAACACTTACACGGCTGATTTCTCAATTCTTTCCGCATCTGCTGGAACTGTGTTTTGCGAATCAATGACATGCCGCATCAACAAAAAGTCTGGGTTGGTTTTCAATTGGGCCGCATTGCTCGCGTAACGTGCAGAAACGGGTGCGCAGGCGGAAAAAACGACCCACACGGGCATTGCAGAACCTATTATGAGCCCGTAAAGGGACTTCACGTAGGCGCCGCCCAACTCATAGGCAAACCGGTACAATGCTAAATGGCCCTCAGTATCCGGATCTCGTGAGATCGCCCCTGGGTACCCAGATTGAGGAACCCTTTGCTGGATATGTGACGGCAATCAACTAATTAGCCTGATTTGATCCGCCTCGACCCGGTAGGGGGCGCTAAGCGGTTATTCGGTGTGGACACTACCGGTGAAAATGATGCCGAATACAGTGCCAATTGCGTTGCCTGCTGCTCCCCCTCATTATCTTTCGCATCCTGTTAACTCAACACCGTCATATTGCGCAGTCGGGCATTCGTCAGAGCTACCGGCTTGCTTGGAGATATTGGGAATATGGGGAAGGGTTAAGGTGGGAAAACACTTGAATACCCGTCGCCCTGCCCCAGGGTCCTCTATGTTCGGAGAATAGTCTTCTGAATGCCCTGTGTGAATTTCCTGTGGAACGTGGCAATGTCTAACAGAGGGACGCAAAAGACCCTGAACCCTTACGTCTTAAAAACGAATGGGACGGCAGAATGCTTCCTTCCCGGCAAATCGGGCCGTCGTACCCAGAGCCTCCTCAATTCGCAGCAGCTGATTGTACTTTTCCACCCGCTCTCCCCGGGTGGGAGCTCCCGATTTGATGTGGCCCGTGTCCAGGGCAACCGTTAAATCCGCAATGAAGCTGTCGGCCGTTTCTCCCGAACGATGCGAGACAAATGCACCCCAGCCGTGAAACTGGGCGGTTCGGGTGGCCATTATGGTTTCGGTCAACGTTCCGATTTGATTCAGTTTGATTAACGCGGCGTTGGCGATATTTTCGTCCATCGCCCGAACAATCAGGGTGCGGTTGGTACAAAAAATATCGTCCCCGACCAGCTCGATGGCTGGTCCCAGTCGCTGATTCAGAATCTGCCAGCCGGCCCAGTCGTCTTGCGCCAGACCGTCCTCCAACAGACACAGGGGATAGTCGTGGACCAAGTCTTCGTAATAAGCAACCATTTCGGCACTCGACAAATGCCGCTTCTCGGTCCGCAGATGGTATTGACCGTCGTGGAAAAATTCGCTGGAGGCCGGGTCCATGGCCAGTCCGACATCGTGTCCCGGCCTGAGTCCCGCCTTTTCAATGGCCGCGATAATGAGATCCAAGGGTTCGCGGTTGGACGAAATGGCCGGAGCAAAACCGCCTTCGTCTCCCACTCCCACAAAGAGTCCTTTGGCCAATAACAAGGACTGCAAGGCGTGATAAATTTCACTGCCCCATCTTAATGCCTCGCTAAATGTCTCGGCACCGTAGGGGGCAATCATGTATTCCTGAACATCCGCTCCCTGCCCATGGGCATGGACCCCGCCATTCATGATGTTCATCATCGGAACCGGCAAACGCGTAGCTGTGGGACCGCCTAAATACCGGAACAATGGCAAATGACTGGCGCAGGCCGCCGCACGGGCACAGGCCAGAGATACGCCGAGAATGGCGTTGGCCCCTAACCGCATTTTGTTGTCCGTGCCGTCCAGGGCAATGAGAGTCTCATCGATGAGCTGCTGATCCAGGACGTCATACCCTAAGATAGCCGGCTTGATGATTTCTGTGACATTGGACACGGCGGTCTTTACGCCTTTACCCCCGTAGCGGCGGGGGTCCCCATCACGCAATTCGACTGCTTCACGGCTTCCGGTAGAGGCCCCTGACGGGACTGCGGCCCGTGCCTGAATTCCGTCGGCCAGCGAGACTTCTACTTCCACGGTGGGATTCCCTCGGGAATCCAGGATTTCACGCGCGGTTAAATCTGCTATGGAACGTTTCATAAAATATTCCTCCCCTAGACAATTTGTATGACGATACCCGCCCGTTATCCTTTCCCCAGCTCTGCGGGACGAACTGCCGACGGCGCTCTTTGGGGCTTTGAAAGCTCGCGGCGGCAAAACGGGCTGTGGGTGCTAAAGAGGACGGGCACGGGCGAACTGCTCCCATCAAACGAAGCCTTTCATATTCCAAATTCCAAGTGGTAACCGTAATCCCCGAGTGAATGCGCTCATGAATAGAGGTTGTGATTCCATGCTTCGTTCTTGTCACGGCAGAATAACTCTTGGCATGAGTTGCTTTCACATGAGAGTCTGGCTTCACCTTCTTTCTGCCTTTGCTGGTGCTTGCCTTCTTTTGGTGCCCCTCTCCATTGTCTTTTGGCGTTAAGCACTGCCGGTGTGCGGCATGACGAGACTGGCACCAGTCGCTTGCCGCGTATCATGAGATTGGACGCGGTTTTGCCACAATCGCTGGCACGGGATTTCTTGACTAGAGTGCGACACAACACAAACGGGAACGCCATATCTCACCCTGGACCAAACCTCTTGAGAAGGGCTTTTCTGTCACACCAAAGTGAACCATAGCAAAACCGGCAACGACATTGAACCACCTCTTTGAACTATGTAGGCTGACAGGTCTATGATGACACTTGAAGAACCTTATGTCATCCGTTACCATCCCGTTAAGGACGGATCCAACCAGATATTTACCGGCACGGATCCCCTGTTCCGAGGTGCGCACCTATGGACCCTCACAAAATACACGTGTCTGAATTTCCCCGGTATTCGCTCTGTAACCCTCTCCCTGTCTTCCGCGTTACATGGTTAGGGGGCCGGCAAGGGCTGTCCTGCTATGGGGAATTTTAGGAGGCAACACAATGAAACGCCATTTTTTAGCTGTTGCGGGTGTGACTCTCGGCACCCTTATGTTAACGGGATGCGGAATTCACAGCCCTCTGACGGCACAGTCCCACTCGTCTGCATCTTCGCCGTCCGTTCCGATCTCCCAATCTGCGCCGGTTTCCTCGTCCAATGTTGCGAAGCAATCTCCAAGCGCATCAACATCTTCAACCCTTACCGTCAGCATTCCCAATACACCAACAGGGTTGTACGTGATCGAACCAGGCCATCTCACGCCTCAATATCCGGGAATGATATGGAGTTACACGCCAATCGGCGATTTCTCGACTCTTCTCGCGCAGCATTCGACGACTCTTTCCCAGGGTGCCCAAGCCCCTGATATTGCCCTGTTTAACGCTTCGCGCCAAGTTTTGTTGGCGGTATATCCCATCAGCCGCCACCATCGTTTGAGCTTAGTTCACCACCATAATCAATGGATTGTGCAAGGAACCTTACCGATTGGACGCTACCGAATAGAATATGGCGAATTGATTCGGAATAACGCCACGGCTGTTCAATGGGAATGGGTACGACTGGGAAGTGCTCAAATCGTATCAACGAATGCTCAAGGAACCTTTAAAACATCACCCATGAGCGCTCCGCGCGTCGTAGGGGCAACGAACCCGGGATTTGCTGTCTTTAATCAACAATCCAATGCCCTTATCGGGTTTCTCTCTCCCGCGCTTTCGGTTGTAATAACCCACCACCCTTGAGGTGCTTAAGGATTCGTCCCCGGTGTGGCAAAATCGTGACGCATATGCCACTTATGATCCGCACAGAGGTGAGGGACCCTCATGACATTCACGGGATGCGGTTGGGCGTTCCTAAGGAGCATACGTCTGCATCAACCGCAAAAAAGAGGATTTTGCCACCGCACAACAAACCTGTCCAAATCGAGACCGGCCATTAGAAAATGCCGATAGGCGCGGAATGACAACAGCACGCTCTTTTATCTGTCAATTCCGACTAATACCAGGGGCTGAGGAATAACCACGATAAATGATACGGCTCACGGCCCGTTCAGTTATAATGATTGTAAGAAAATTAAGACTGTCAGATAAGACACCAGAGTAATCCTGATGCCCCAGAATGACCCTATGAGAAGGGTGGTGGCATGAATTATGTCGTTTGCATTGCAAGAAGCTTTTCCGGAACTCAAACCCCCTTTGACGCCTATTGAAATTCAGGAGGAAGCCAGCCGGTGTTTGGAGTGTGGAGGGATATACGGCCCTGCGCCCTGCACTAGCGCCTGCCCCAGCGGGATTGACATACCGGGCTTCATCGCAGCGCTTCAGGGAGGCGATTTGGCATCCGCCAACCGGATAGTATTTTCCGAAAATCCTTTAGCCGGAACCTGCGCCCGTGTTTGTCCCACCCCTGTTCTTTGTGAAGGATCGTGCGTGCTGTCATACGTAGGATTGCCTCCGGTGGACATTGGGCGCTTGCAAAGAGCGGCTGCCGATTATGCTCGGAATCGCCTTACCGTCTCGATCTCACCTCAACATCAAGCGCACCGTGTCGCCGTCATTGGTGCGGGCCCCAGCGGCCTGGCGCTGGCGGCTGAACTGGCGCGCATGGGGGACAGGGTGACAATATACGACGAAAACCCGGATCCCGGAGGCATGGTGAGGTATGCGATTGCTCCCTACCGGCAACGGGTGGCACCCCTTGATGATGAAATCCAGCCCTTGTTGGAGCTGGGTGTAACCTTTCGTTTTAATACCCGGATTGCCGGGCGTGAGGCGTTCTTAGCCTTGGAATCCGAATCGGATGCGATATTTCTTGGCGTTGGGCTTGGTGCCGATGTGGATCCGCAGTTGCCGGGGCAACATCTTTTTGGCGTCTGGCAGGCCTTGCCGTTTATCCGCGACTTAAAAGAAGGGAACCCTCTGGCGGTGGGACGCTTTACGGTGGTCATCGGAGGAGGCAATACCGCCCTCGACGTGGCCCGGGAGGCATTGCGGCTCGGGTCGGAACAGGTGACCCTCGTTTACCGCAGAGACCGGCAATCCATGCCGGCCTACGCCTATGAGGTTCAAGACGCCGAGAAGGAAGGCGTCCGCTTCAACTGGCTGGCCACGCCGGTTCGCTTGCTTGGCAACGCCTGGCTGGAAGGGGTCGAGTGTCAGTACCAGGAACTGCTCCGGGATGCCGGCTCCCGGCCCAAACCTCGTCCGATCCCCGGGGCCTTATTTACGCTCAAAGCCGACACCGCCATTCTCGCTATCGGCCAGTCTGTGCGCCGGGAGTTGAGCGAATGGGTGCCGGGACTGCAATTTGAACACGGGAGGCTCATTGTTGACGCCGAAACCGGACAGACTCTCAACCCCCAATACTTCGCCGGGGGGGATCTGGTGGGGGGTCAGAGTGTGGTGGAGGCAGTGCAATGGGCCAAACGGGCTGCCAAAGGAATTCATCAATACGTGGCAGGTGAGAAATAATGCTGGAAATACGCTTTCACGGAAGAGGCGGACAAGGCGCCAAAACGGCGTCGCAACTGCTGGCAGTGGCTTTTCTGGAGGCAGGACGGTTCGTTCAGGCCTTTCCGGAATACGGTCCGGAACGGACCGGAGCACCGATGATGGCCTATACCCGAGTCGATGAACGGCCTATACGCCTGCATGCGGCCATCTCCGAACCGGACGTGGTCGTCGTGCTCGATCCTTCCCTGGTACTGGAGCAGAACGTAACCGAAGGACTCGGCTCTCAAGGCTTTCTCGTCGTCAACAGCGGAGGGTTGGGGTCCCGGGTGATTCTTCCCGACATAGAAGGCATTGTGCTGGCAGTGCCTGCGGATGAGCTGGCTGAAAAATCCGGGACGCGGCATGCCAACACCGTCATGGCGGGAGCCGTCGCCGCCTTGTTAGGCGAGCCGTCCCTGGAACAGCTGTTGGGGGCGGTGGATGATGTGCTGGCTCGGCTGCCGGAATCTCTCCGTCTTCACAACCGTCAATCGGTGCAAGAAGGCTACACCTATGGAGTCAATGCTCTCAGGACTTTGGACGCCAGCAGTGCAAAGAAACCCGTTCACCCCGCACCACAGCCAGCTCGCGACACCCAAGCTGCCCACGGGCCCAAATTGGGCCGGGCTGGCGCCTTGATCCGCCCCGGTGACTATCCCGTGCCCTTGACGGGCGGATGGCGCATGGGGAAAAAACCGGCAGTATTCCTGAACCGCTGTGTCAATTGTCTTCTGTGCTGGCAGTTCTGCCCCGACGGGGCCGTCGTCGTTGACGGCACCACATTTCTGGGATTTGACTATGCCTATTGTAAAGGATGCGAAATATGTGATGCCGTATGTCCCACCAAGGCTGTGGTCATGATTGACGAAGAATCCCCGGTGGGATCTCTAGGGCAGTTAAAGGAGGTGTCGGCATCATGACGCCACGGCTTCCTTTCCACACTCCCGGCGTGGATCTCCATCATTTGCGCGTGATCACCGGGGCCCAAGGGGTAGCCCACGCTATGCGCCAAATCGACCCCGACGTCTTTCCGGTCTACCCGATTACGCCCCAGACCCCGATCATTCAAACCCTTAGCCAGTTTGTCGCGGATGGACTGTGCCATACTCATGTGCTGGACGTCGAATCCGAGCATTCGGCCATGAGCGCGGCTGTCGGGGCCGCTTTGGCCGGTGCCCGCACCATGACCGCCACCGCCTCGCAAGGACTCGCGCTTATGGTCGAGGTCATTTATCTGGCGGCCTCCTTAAGGGCTCCGGTCGTCATAGCTGTGGGGAACCGGGCACTTTCCGGCCCTATTAACATTCATGGCGATCATTCCGATGCCATGTTGGCCCGGGACAGCGGGGCCATCCAAATCTTTGCGGAAACTGCGGAAGAAGCCTACGATTTTACCATCATCGGCACCAAGCTGGCGGAACATAAGCGGATCTTGCTGCCGGTTATGGTGGGACTCGACGGATTTACCATTACCCACAGTGCCGAACCGGTGGCATTGCTGCCCGACTCCGCGGTAAAAGACTTTGTCGGCCCTTATGCCTATCCCTCCCCGTTATTGGGTAATCAGGCCGGAACCTATGGGCCCTTTTCCATGCCCGACAGCTACTTTGACTTAAAATACCAGGAAATTGAGGCCGTGGAAGCGGCGTTGGAAGTGTTTGAGCTTGTAGCGGAAGAATTCTTCCGGTTATCGGGACGGCGGTACCAAGCCGTAGAGGCATACCGTCTGGAAGATGCCGAAGCCGCTTTGGTCATGATGGGATCGCACAGCGGCACCGCCAAAGAGGTTGTCGACAAGATGCGTGACCAAGGAACACGGGTCGGCTTAGTGGAAATTCGCTTATACCGCCCTTTTCCCCGGCATGCGATCGAGCAGGCGCTGGCTCAGGTTCCACGCGTGGCAGTGCTGGATAAGGCCAGTTCCCCGGGAACCTTGCCGCCACTGTTTTTAGACGTGGCGGCCAGTGTCGCCAATACCTCCAAATTGGTCAGTGTCATCTATGGGCTGGGCGGCCGGGATGTGCCGATGGCAGGTCTTCAGGACATTCTGGAAGGGGTCCTGGCGGATCGGTTTCCCCCAAGAGAACCTGGCTACCTTTTCGGGAACAAGGTTTGGCATAAGGAGGGAAAGTCATGGCCAATATAAAGGAAATGGCGGCGCATTCGCAAATAGATCCCCGGTTCGGGTCCGGCCATTCATTATGCCGGGGTTGCGGCATTCCGAGCATTGTCCGAACCGTCCTCTCCAGTATTCCCGGACCCGTGGCCGTGATAAATGCCACCAGCTGCCTGGAAGTGGCGACCACCCGTTATCCGTTCACCGCCTGGAAAATACCCTGGATGCACGTCGCCTTCGAAAATTCCGCCGCTGTCGCCAGCGGCGTGGAAGCGGCTTACCACGCTCTCAAGGCGCGAGGAGAGTTGTCGGAGCCGATGACTCTGGTCGTGTTTGCGGGTGATGGGGGAACCTACGATATCGGGCTTCAAGCCCTTTCGGGGGCATTGGAACGCGGTCATCGGTTTATTTACGTGTGTTATGACAACGAAGCCTATATGAATACAGGAATTCAGCGCTCCAGCGCCACGCCTTTCGGGGCTTCCACCACAACCAGCCCCGCCGGTCGCGCCGCCATGGGCAAACCCGAGCCCCGTAAGAATATTGTCGAAATCGTGGCGGCCCACCGAATTCCTTATGTGGCTCAGGCCGCGATGTCGCACTGGCAGGACTTAAGCAACAAGGTCCAGCGCGCTTACCATGCCGAAGGCCCGGCCTTTCTCAACGTCCTCTCTGCCTGTCCCCCCGGTTGGGGTCATGAACCGCGCGATGCGGTGCGGGTGGTGCGCCTTGCCGTGGACTCCGGATATTGGCCGCTTGTCGAGGTGATCGAGGGACATTGGCGGCTGAGCTATCGACCGTCGGAGCGTGTTCCGGTGATGCAATGGCTCACGCTGCAGGGCCGTTTCCGGCACTTGTTTCAACCGGACCAAGAGGAGGCTTTGGAAAAGATTCAAACGATTATAGACGACGAATGGGAGAGGATGACTCAGCGTGATGCCCAAAGCGCTTCATGGTTCGCAAGCGAACAGGCCCGCCGCTGGGAGGTTCTTCCCACCTTGCCTGACAGTTGGGAGCCTCGGTTAGGCGAACCCATGTGGGAACATTTTCGGAAGACGCCTAACCCCGCATAGATAAGGGGAGAGCGGTGACTTGGAAATGCTATCCTGAGGGTCGTTTGCGTGCCGAGAAGCCTGAGAGGAGAGGGGATCACATCCGTGTTGAGCATTCCGACGGCGCCAAGAAGAGCTCTTTAGGCTCTGCATGGAGGCAAGGGGCTAAGGAATCGGTGTTTACTTCCAATATAAGAACATATGTTCCAATCCAACTCACTGTTTTTGGAGGGCAGCAGATTTTATGATGAATCGGCTGCTGTCATGGTATCCGTCATGCGGATGCTAATGCAGATTTTACGGTGGCCCAAATGAACGATCATCTCAGGCCAAAACCGGATTGTATGACGGAGCAAAATTCCCGTAAAGAGATTTTTTCCACCGCGGCAAAACCCCAGGGATGCGTATTGATGAACTTCGGAATCGTGATTCTTACGGCGCTAGCGGCGTGTGTTTCACCCAGGCGTTTCTCATGTCAAAGTGTTCAAAAAGGGTATCACTGAAATCCGTGAGTCGACCAACTGCAAAGGGAATCGCACGTTTTGCTAGATGTCTAATGAGGTAGCTGTTTTGGAACAACTATCTGATATGCGTACGACGAAACACCGCTCTTTCGTCATCTGTCATGGTGTCCAGTTGCTGATGATTGCAGAGCTCGACGATGCCTGAATGTCCGGCTACTAGCTCCCCGGTAATATTGCGCTCTGTTATTACAATCATGATGTTTTTGTTAGTGTAAGACGGAATCAGGGTAAGCCTTCAAAACGAAACGTCTTGAATGGAGGTGAAAGATGTCCGTTCTATGGTTAGTCCCCATTTCATACGCCATTCATCTAGTAGAAGAAACACCAAGATTCATTCCGTGGACGAAGAAGTATTCATGGCTATTCACAGATCGGTTCACAATGCCACTTTTTATTTTTGGTAACGCACTATTTATGCTTTACGTGCTCATTTCTGTATCTTTAGCCATTACTATTCATAAGCCTTGGGCGCTGTTGTTGGGAGTCTCCACAGCTTCGTGCATTTTCTCAAATTTTTTGTTGCACGCGGTGCTGACTTTATGGTCTGGAGAATATTCTCCCGGGATTGTGACGGCGGGTTCAATTTATGTTCCTGTGTCTCTTTACGTGTACATTTCACTGGGGAATCAATTGAACGCAAACACTTTTATTGGTTCAGTCATTATTGGATTTGCAGTTATGTACATTCCTCAGTTGAATGCAATTCGGATTGCGAATTTAGATCGAAAAAAACGGGATCAATAGATCTACCTATTCAGGGTATGACGCATTTACGGATTGTGTTTTATCAAGTCAGTTGAAGCATGTTCGGTGTGATAAAAAATCTTGTTCACTTTCGCCAGTTTCTTGCTGCAACAAAGTCCGCCAAAAACTCTCCGGACCGTTTCGGACCCTTCATGGTACGCCAAATCTTGTGCTTGAGTCGCAGTTATCTATTTCGACCTTGAAGAAACAAGGGCTCCTCGTACTTGAGCATTTGCCCGGGATTGAAAAACCTGCGTAAGGAGTTACAATACTTTTTGAATGAAAAGATAAGCCAGGTAACATAGACCTAATCCTGATCCTACAACAAGAACGAAAGCAAAAATGTAAAAGGCTAAGCTAGCCAACCATATACCCGCAAGTTCTAAGTAGCCCCACAAACCACGCATTGAAATTTCTCCATCACTTAGCGCATTTTGTACATTATATGCCCTCTTATGCAAAAGAGAAAAGGTGACAATCTGACGATCAGCTCTGACGCGTGAATATGCTATGATTTACCACAATAAAATTCCGGGCACGGGGCGGCGAAACGTTCGTGTCGGGATAATCTGCAGGCCACCGGGTTTTCATCAACCACGAGGGGGTGGGGACAGTGGGGAGGCTACACACTCTGACGTGTTGCGAGCAGCACGTGTAAGGGAGGTATCTGGGAAAAGACGCGCCTGAAGGATGGCGCTACCACACTAGCCGGAGTAGGTGCCAGCGTTCTGTGGAGGGTTTGGAAGGGAGCCGGATGGAGCCTATGTTCCAGACGCATCCAGGTGTGTGCCAGTTTTCATGCCATTCTACTTCACAAAGAGATGTGTGTAATGGTAGCCGTGGGCCGGGACAGATTTTGATTGGCTTCTCGCCGAGAGGCCAGGGGCCACAAAAAAAGAGGATCGTCCCATACGCCATGGCGATCGGCTGCTTTTTCTTGCGGGTTTGTCGGGGATCCGGAATCCGAGCAGCCCGGGCGATCAGATTGGGCAGTGGGGCGAGCAGCGTCGCCCCCATGTTTTCGATATCGTGCGCCCGCCCCCCTTGTTTCTCTTTCTGATGTTAGAACGCATTGTTGGCATTGGAGTAGGTGCTCGGATGCCACTTCTCGGAATGCGGTTGCAAAAATCAGATGGAGGATTCGATGTGCCATTACAGAAACAAAGTTATACAATACATATCATTGCATGGCAATCTTAATGATTTACATGCTAACCCGCGAGATATGCCACACTTACGTCGGTATCTTAAGTCGCAGTAAAATAGTTAAGGGGGTTATTTGGCGGGACCGGGTAGCTCAAGTAATTTAGTGGATACCTATTTCTCCCCCACGGTGTGCATTGGCCTCTTCTGGGCCATTTCCTCTACTTGGGTGGTCAATCTGAGCCATCTTAATCAAGTATGATTTCTAATGGCTGAACTGTCCATCCCTATTTGGCCAAACATGCCCCTTCGTTTCCTTATTTCCCTCTTAACGGTCGAGTTATTTCTGCGTCACTGTAAATGCTGCTGGATGCGGATCGGAAATATCCACGGTCCACGAATGTAGACCTGAGGGTTCGACAATTGGAGTGTGATGGAGTGCTGATCCGACCTGACCCCTACTTGCATCCACCGAACCACACCCGTCTTGGGATTAGACTGGGAAACCCACGATTCGTTTAACTGAAAGGCGTACAGTTGCCGTGCCGAGTTTTTGGCGAGTTTTAAATACATGCGAAGGCTTCCCCCTTTGCTATGCGTTCGCCTCACGGTGGTAATTTCAATGGGAAAACCTCCGAGCGTGACGGTTTTGTCTATGCGTTCACTGCTCTGAACAGGCACTGGTAGCGTTACGCTTGCCTGCCCCGTATACATCGCCGCCACCTGGGGGACGACCACCTGATAGTCTGCCACCCCTGAAGCTGGTTTGAATGTAAACTGGTTGTTAGGAGCAAAGCGAAATAGCTGGGTTGGCGTGTAGCGGCGTCCGGTTGCATCCGAAATTTGCAGATCGGGTTGTGTGCTCGTCGGTAACATGGGCACGGTATTCATAATGACAAATGGACCATGATACTGGGCAACAAACGTCAGGTACGCCTCGGTTCCGTTTTGCGAAGCAATTGCAGTTAATGAGACCCCGTGGTGCACCTGGGTGGGGCCAAGGTTGGACATTTCCCGCGCACTCGTTGCCGGACGGAGCTGGACGGGCATGCGGTCCCCACGCCTTTGCCCAATAATCACCGTGCCGGATGGATCTTTCAACAGGGCGCCGAAACCGCCGGTTGCGTTGTAGTCACCCGTCCACTGTGCGGTCTTAGAGCTCTGAGCAGCCAGCGCCGTCCCCGTCCTCAGCGAAATCGTTCGCCCTGTTGATGTTTTAAACCAGACCCGGCCAGGCACATTAGTGCCACCACCACTAAGCTCCACCAACAGCTCCGTGGACGTGATCATCATTCCCGTCACCTGAACAGGTGCTCCCTTCCAAGTTCCGCGGATAGCATGCGGCAACACGACCACCGCGCCGTTCGAGGTCTGCTGCACCTGGCCGATGCCAGGGATAAAGTGCAACATCTTGCCCAGCGCAGCAGACACAGGGTTCGGTGTCCCCACGATGAAGACAATGGCCGCTCCGGCAGCGCCTATGGCCCACAGCAATCGGCGCCGCCGCCAGTGTCCGCGGCCCTCATGGCGTTTACCCTCTTTTTGGAGTCCTATCGCGTCGAATACGCGGGAGCGAACTCGCTTTTTATCCAGCGGTTCTTGAAGAGGCGACGGGATTTGGGTCAACCACTCTTCCAGCAAACGTCCTTGGAGATCGTCATCAAGACTGGGTAAGATGTTGATGAAGATATCATCGTGATCGGATGTCTTCACTTCAGGGTTCCCCCTCCATCAATGTTCATGCCGTCCCACTGTTGCCGCAGCTGCTCTCGACCACGTGATAGCCGATTATAAACTTGGCTTCGCGTCAATTGAAGTTTGGTGGCGATAAGCGGGATCGCCATATCCAAGAAGTAACGGTAAATGATCACGTCCCGGACGCCCGGTTCGAGACGTTGGATACACGACACCAAGGATTCCTGGCGCTCGCGGGAAAGTACCTGCGACAGCACCGGATCCGATCTTTGATCGACGCTTTCGGACTCAAGGTCCTTGTGCTGCACCAAGCGGCGGCGAAGAGTTAATGCCTGGTACTTGGCGAGTATGAGAAGCCAGGTGCGTACTGTGCCTCGCCTCTCATCATATTCTTGGGCGCGGTGCCAAGCCTGAATGAACACCTCGCTTACGCACTCCTCCACGTCTTCGGGTGTCCCAACGCCCGCTAGGATGCGAGACACTAGCGATGCGATGGCGTCTGCGTGATCGTGAATAAGAAAAGAAAGGGCTTCAGCGGGGCGTTCCCGCAATTGCCATATCACGTTCTCCCGGGTAATCGGCACCGGCTTACCTCCACTTCCACTCACAAGTAGCCTCACCCCTTACTACGCTACAAGCGATGTATTTCTCTGAGGGGTCCCGCCCACAAGACGCAGATTTCCCCCGGTAGAACATCCACATAACGGTAAAGTGGCTGAATTCTTTGTGTCCAGTGACGTGACGCGTGAATTTTATGACCTGTTCGTGTTTGCCCAAAGCTAAAACTCTAGGCGGAAAAACCAATAACTCTTCGAAAAGGCTTCGTAACAGTCGAGAGAAATGTTTCCCACCGACTCTCGCGTGCCACTCTGTCTTGATTAATCCCTGCTATCTTCTATTCTAGCGTGGTTAATCTGCGTTTTGTGGGCCAGACCCTCGTTGAAACCCTCGTCGGGTTCCACCCCCGTCTATTAGGAATGCCGATCCATTTCCTGACCGGTTGTTACCATGTATCTGATACGGCCGGCGATGCCGAGGCATTGACGACGTTCGTTCAGCAATATCAAGATTGCGAGATGGGTTCTGTGGTTCAATGCAATATCACTCAACTGGCGATCCCGTACAACTTGCCGGTCTTGATTGTGAACGAAATGTACCCGTGCAAATCCTGTGTTGCAACGTCAGAGATAACAGACAGGTAAAACTCAGGTAAAACCCCTGCTGCAATAAAGTAATTCGTAAAAGGCCCTAACAGGACATCCGATTGATGGGGTACAAACCCGAAACCTGCTTTAGCGACACTTTAGTAGTGAAAGTAAGCACCAGGCTAACTGCTCCTGATAACCCATCGCCATCGGGAGCCAATGATTAGTCGCACAATTTCGCTGTAAATCATCCTTGGCGCTCCTGAACACTTACCACGTCGACGCTATTTTGGTAGAGCACTTGCAGTAGTTCATCAGCATTTTCCCATTCACCTTTACATGCACAAGAAGGATGGTCGGAGACCTGACTCCCGAGTTTCAAGAACGGAATCACCTGGAGTGCTCTTTCGAAATCCTCAAGTTGATTCACCACGATGACCCATTCACGCTCTTTCATAGCTCGTACAAATGGAAAGTGTGCTGTCTTTTAGAAGAAAAACACGGTCGCAAAGCTGATCAATCTCGTCCATAGCGTGTGAGGCAATAAGGATTGCGACACCCTCATCCTATAATTGCTGAATCATATCGAGAAATGCCTTTAATGCCTCAGGGTCAAGGCTGTTCGCGGGTTCATCACGGAGTAATATCTTTGGACCCTCCATCGTGGCTTGCACAATGCCCAAGCGTTGACGCGTGCAAGTGAATACTTTCGAACCGGCTTGCGATTTTGCGGAGCGAGTCCTATTTGCTGCATGATTTGGCGAATTTCTTCCTGTCCAATTTTCCCACGAATGTCGGCCGGCATTTTTAGATTGAGAAAACCCGAAAATTGCGGAAGGAAACTTGGAGACTCTATCAAAGCTCCAACACTAGATGGCAACCGTCCAGTTAATCCAGGCTTAATGGGATCTCCCGTGACGCCCCGCCATCAACCGAAACAACGTTGTTTTCCCAGATCCATTCGGCCCGATGATCCCTAGAACATCACCTTCACCGACAGACAACGAAAGGAATTGATGTTTACTGCCAATAAACAAACAGATGTTCCAATCCAACTCACTGTTTTTGGAGGGCAGCGGATTTTATGATGAATCGGCTGCTGTCATCATATCCGTCAAGCGGATGCTAATGCAGATTTTACGGTGACCCAAATGAACGATCATCTCAGGCCAAAACCGGATTGTGTGACCGAGCGAAATTCCCGTAAAGAGATTTTTCTTATCGCGGCAGAACCAGGCATGAGTGTTGA
>PXYT01000058.1 GCA_003023725.1 Sulfobacillus benefaciens
GTCTTCACGCTCTAAGAATCCGTACCCTTTTTCTGCACTAAACCATTTGACACGTCCGGTCATGCTAAAATATGTCCCCTTTCTTAAAGCTGTCCTAACATCCAGGACAACCGCGTTCAATATAGCACCCCCTGCCAAAAAAGTCAAACAATATCGCGTTCCACCGCGCTCCACGCTTCGCCACCGTTCTCCACAGGCATGGGGATAAATTCCTGTGGATAATGGGGATAAGTCTGTTGATAACAAGTCATGAAAGCCTTCAGCCTGGGGATAATCTGCTCGGCGCCAAGGAAGAAATTCCTTCCCCGCCGAATCCCTTTATTCCTCGCCGGGATACATCAGCGGCATAACCACGACCATCTGTTGGGCTCCGGAACAGCGGCGGATGGATTTACCCTCTTATGACGACGAGTCTCCCCATCCCCTCTCCCAGCGAACATCTCATCAACCGGTCGGACGGATAGACGGAGACTCGGCATTTTGCAGCACAGCGCGCAACGTTTCCAGAAGAATCGGGGGTTGTCCCGCCGTCAAATCCACCCAGATCAACACCCGGCTCCGGCATTCTTCCAATATCTGTCCTTTGTCCGCGCCGGGACGGGCTACAGTCACGAAGGGAAATCGCCGTTCAAGCCGCTTCGCAATAGCCAAGGTTTGGTCGGTCGATCCCCCATCCATGATTGTCACTTTCATATCGCGCCCTGGCCATTCGCTCTCCTGCCAGATGGTTCGGACGTTAGCAACAGCCTGCTCCAAGAGGCTTTCCTGGTTATGAACATAGACGGCAACCGTGATGGGAGCCGAGACGAAGCCCCCCACGGGCAAAAATCGAGAATACACCCATTCCAAAACCACAATCGCTCCGTATAGGGTCAAGGCCAGGCTCAGAGTTCCCCACCAAGTCATAGAACAGCCTCCTCTCCAGGTTCTTTCATTATACGAACCACGTGAGGGAAAGATGCTCACTTTTGGCATTTAATTCCTGGGTTTCACCTCGGCGTGAGCTAGCAGCGCATCTACCCGGTTGACCTCTTCCCATGGAAAGAGAACGTCGGTGCGTCCGAAATGGCCATAAGCAGCGGTTTGCAGGTAAATAGGACGTCTGAGATCCAAATCCTCGATAATGCCCAGGGGCCGGAGATCGAAAACCTGGCGTAGTATCTCCGCTAACACATGATCGGGAAGCCGACCCGTGCCAAAGGTGTCTACCATCACGGATAGCGGTTCCGCCACCCCAATGGCGTAGGCAATCTGAATTTCCGCTTTGTCCGCAAGGTGTGCCGCAACCAGATTTTTGGCCACCCATCGGGCGGCATAAGAAGCCGAGCGGTCGACTTTTGTCGGATCCTTTCCAGAAAACGCTCCCCCTCCGTGGCGGGCATAACCCCCATACGTGTCAACAATGATTTTTCTCCCCGTCAGACCTGAATCTCCGTGAGGCCCTCCAATCACAAAACGACCTGTGGGATTGACAAGGATCCGGGTTCCGCTCAAATCCCAATGGGGTGCAACCACCGGACGAACGACCTCTTCGATGACCGCCTCCGAAACCGTCTTTACGTCAACGGAACTCCGGTGCTGCGTCGATACGAGGATGGTATCGATACCTACCGGTTTGTCGTTTTCATAACGCACGGTCACCTGGGTCTTTCCATCGGGCCACAAAAAAGGGACAATGCCGGATTTTCGTACTTCGGCCAATCTGTACGACAGACGGTGGGCCAGAGAAATCGCCACGGGCATGAGTTCCGGCGTCTCATTGCAGGCAAATCCGAACACCATGCCCTGATCACCCGCCCCAATCAATGCCCGTGCATCCCCAGAACCTTCTCGCGTTTCCAGAGCCTGGTTAACTCCCATTGCGATGTCCGCGGACTGCTCATCAATTGACGTCAACACGGACACGGTGTCCGCATCAAAACCCATCTTAGCCCGCGTATAGCCGATTGAGCGGATTGTTTCCCGAACAATGTGAGGAATGTCGACATAAGTCTTGGTCGAGATCTCTCCCACCACCAAAGCCATCCCCGTAGTGACAACGGTTTCGGCAGCCACCCGTGCCACGGGATCTTCCGTCAGGATACGGTCCAAAATAGCATCGGAAATTTGATCGGCAATTTTGTCCGGATGTCCTTCCGTGACCGATTCCGATGTAAAAAGAAAATTGCGCCCCACTGAACTGCCTCCTTCACTTTCACGCCCTTATACAAAAAAATCCTCTTCTAGAGAGAAGAGGTTCAGCGGCATCTCTCATCCGTCCCCAAATGGGGTCGGGATTGGCACCATGGCATATCTGCCGGTTGCCGGGCTTCATCGGGCCTACCCCTCCGCCGCTCTTGATAAGAGCATAATGATTAATTGTCGTACAGAGTATATGCTCTCACAAATATTCGTGTCAACAGCGAAAATCGGCGAAAGACACCTGGACGCTTATGGAAGGAGAGTCTTCGTCCAAGGAAGCGGGAGAATCCTTAAATTACCGGACATTTTCCGGAAGACTATCTTTGGGGACACGGAGCCGAGTCTCACCGGGGGACGGCGAGGTCCCCCGGTATCAGTCCAGGTGGCAGAACTTACCCGGAATGGTTCGTGAGGAACTTTTGACGGGTGGCCTCGCCACCGCGAAGATGGCGTTCCGCCTTATTGTAGTCCAGCACCTTCTTCACTTCTGTGGCCAAATGTTGATTGACTTTCGGCAGCCGTTCGGTCACGTCCTTGTGCACGGTACTTTTCGAAACTCCGAACACCCTAGCCGTGTCCCGAACGGTTGCCCCGTTGGTCAAAATATAATTGCCAATGGCCATAACGCGTTGCCAGATATGATCCTTCACATTTCCGGCCCCTTTCTCCCCCCGAACATGGTAGAGTATATGGCCGCAAACGAAATAAATGCCAGAGCAAAGATTCCTGCTCTGGCATTTCATGGTGGCTTAGGACGAAGGATGAAGGTACCCCTCGGGGTTAGTCGCCACCGACCCATGGTAAACATCGAAGTCCAAGTGGGAACCAGGCTGGTGGCTGTAGATGCTGCTCCCCCCCACCGTTCCGATTTCCTGGCCCTGTTTCACCATTTGCCCAGACTTCACCGACGCACTGCCGAGATGCCCGTAAACCGTTTCATACTGATCGCCATCTTTAATGGTAACCGTTAAGCCTTGATGGTTGACATTTTCAACCTGTGATACGACACCCCCCCATGCGGCATGCACAGGAGTTCCTGTATTGGCCGATATCGCGATCCCCGGGTTGTAATACCATTCGTTTAAGGCCCCTGAGTATTGCCAGCCAAACGGATTAGACACCTTTCCGTTTACAGGCATCATCAATGGTGCCGCTGTGCTGTTGGTTCGGGATCCCCCCCGGTGAGTTCGGCCTTTAGGAGTTTGTGAGTGCGCAATCGGCACACTCGCAGGTTGGACGGAGCGGTTCGTCAAGGCAAAGGTCAATACACCGCCCCCCACTACCGCGATGCCGCCGATAATACCAAACAGGGTGAGACGACGATTCGCCATTCTTTTGTTCCTCCACTCTTTCTACACTCTGGAACCGAGGAGTAATGTCCTCTTAATTCCATTGTGCCCAGGAAGTCCCAGTTCAAACCTAATAGGTCACGGTCACCAGCGGTGTGCCCACATCCACCTGTTCCGCGTGCAAGTAGGTGTTGTAGCTCACAGCCACCTGAATATTGACGGGATGTCCCTGGAGGACGTCATGGCTATGGATAAAGCCGCTGTCTCCCGCCACGGAAACGTAATGGGTGGTGGTAATGCCGTTAACGGATTTCGCCGCAATCGACCTCAAAGCCTGATCAACCACCTGTTTCTCCTGGGCCGTGGACAATCTCCCGGGTAAGGTTCCTTGAAGAGTCACAGAAAGATGCAGCGGCCCATAGTCCCTGAGCACATGCCGAACAAGCCCCAGACTCTCGTCCAATCCATCAAAGCTTTGAGTTCCGACCCGGTCTATCACCACGTAGGTTGCGCCCGAGGCTAAACGTTCCGCGATCAGTTCACTGGAAAATCCCGCCACTTTCTGACGGATAACGGCCTTTTGATAACCGATCCCTTGTGCAAAGTCCACAACTCCCCGGATATTGGTCTGCCGGGATAACTGCTGAACAATGTTCCGCAGACTCCTGGAACCGGAGGAAGAGGATAATTCTACCCAGCCGTTAATGCTAAATCCCGCGGGACGGGCCTGGGTCGCATGGAAGGCTGTCATTACGGGAGAGATCACGGCAGCCCGGACACTCGCGCCCGCCCAGAGCACACATCCTATCCCGGCCATCCACAAACCGTTGCGTATCCAGTTTCTCATCGGTTTCCCTCCTGGCACAGAATCAGAATCTTTACCAGATTGTTCCACCGAAGGCAACAATTCATACATGGCAACATATTTCAGGCCCCTGCCGTTAACCGGCAAGGGCCTGAAATTTTCGTCTTTATCTGAGCATGGCGAAATCCCAATTCGTCACTAGTGGGTCATTGAGGTGGATCGTCCGGCCAGTTTGAGCCGGTTTTCCGCACGGGCCAAGGCCCGTTTGGCCCGAATCAGATCCATATTGGGTTCCACTTTGCCGATCACTTCCAGCGCTCGCTGCCGAGCTCTCTCGGCCCGAGCCACATCAATCTCTGAAGCCCTTTCTGCGGAATCAGCCAACACAATCGTCGTGGTATCTCCGACCTCCAAAAAACCTCCGCCGATCGTAAATTGTTCAGTTTTGCCGTTTTCCGGATAGACCGTAATGATATGCGGGATTAAAGGCGTAATCAACTGCATGTGATGCGCCAGAATCCCTATTTCTCCTTCCGTCGAACGTACGATAATGTAGCTCACGGGGCCTTCGAAAATCGTGCGTTCGGGAGTCACAATCTTCAAGTGATAGGTGGTGGCCATAATATCCCCCCAACCCTATAGGGTTTTGGACTTCTCAACAGCCTCATCAATGGTTCCGACCATATAAAAGGCCATTTCCGGCAAATCATCGTGACGCCCTTCCAGAATCTCTTTGAATCCCCGGACACTTTCGCGGATGGGCACGTATTTTCCGGGGGTTCCGGTGAACTGTTCCGCGACAAACATTGGTTGAGACAAAAACCGCTCCATTTTCCGCGCTCGTGCCACCGTTAACTTGTCGTCGTCGCTCAGCTCGTCCATCCCCAAGATAGCGATAATGTCCTGGAGTTCCTTATAACGCTGCAACACGGCCTGTACGCCACGGGCCACTTGATAATGCTCTTCACCCACAACCTGCGGGTCCAAGATTCTGGAGGTGGACGCCAAAGGATCCACTGCAGGAAAGATGCCTTTTTCAGAAATCCGCCGCTCAAGGTTCGTCGTCGCATCCAAGTGGGCAAAGGTTGTCGCCGGAGCCGGGTCAGTATAGTCGTCGGCCGGAACGTAAACTGCCTGAATCGAGGTGATTGAACCCTTTTTGGTGGACGTGATCCGTTCCTGCAAGTTTCCAATGTCTGTCGCGAGCACGGGTTGATATCCCACGGCCGAGGGCATCCGGCCCAACAGCGCCGAGACTTCAGATCCGGCCTGAATAAACCGGAAAATATTGTCGATAAAGAACAGCACATCCCGGCCTTCCTGGTCACGGAAGTATTCGGCCATCGTGACACCCGATAAAGCCACCCGCATGCGGACTCCAGGAGGTTCATTCATTTGTCCGTAGACTAAAGCGGTTTTATCAATAACCCCGGATTCCGACATTTCGAGATACAAATCGTTTCCTTCACGGGTTCGTTCCCCTACCCCGGCAAACACCGAAAATCCTCCATGTTCCGTGGCAATGTTATGAATCAGTTCCATGATCAGGACCGTTTTACCCACCCCGGCGCCGCCGAAAAGTCCGACTTTCCCCCCCTTTGGATAAGGGGCCAGAAGGTCAATAACCTTAATCCCGGTTTCGAAAATCTCAGTGGATACGGATTGTTCGGTAAAACTGGGGGCCGCCCGGTGAATCGGCATCCATAGGTCGGTATTCACTTGAGGTTTGCCATCGATGGGATTCCCCACCACATTGAACATACGTCCTAAAGTCACATCGCCAACAGGCACACTGATGGGCCGCCCTTCATTGATCACTCGCATACCCCGTACCAGTCCGTCGGTTGAAGCCATGGCGATGCAACTCACACGGTTGTCGCCGATTTGATGCATCACTTCCAAGGTCAATTCGGACGAAGCACCGCCATCTGCCGTATTCCGATTGCCTGCCACGTGGAGTGCATTGTAAATTGCTGGCAAATGCCCTTGCGGGAATTCAACCTCCACGACAGGTCCTAATACTTCCACGATTTTTCCATCATGTTCCGCCACGCTCGGTCCTCCTATTTCAAAGCTTCGGCGCCACTCACGAGTTCTGCAATTTCCTTCGTGATGGCAGCTTGCCGTAAACGGTTGCGCATTAATACCATCCTGCGGATCAATTCATCGGCATTTTTGCTTGCCGAATCCATTGCCGTCATTCGCGCTGCCTGCTCACTAGCCTTCGATTCCAAAAGAGCACTGTAAATCAAAACCTCGACATAATGGGGAAGCAGATCCTTAAATACGGTTTGGGTGTCCGGTTCGAAGACGTAACTCCGTCGCATACTGGGATCATCGGCCGCGGGTTCCTCAACCGGCAACAAACGGAATGATTGTGCATGGTGGGTCAACGGATTAATGAACTGGGTGTAGCTCAGCCACACTTCATCCACTTGGTGTTCGAGAAAATGTCGCAGGATTTCGTGCGCTATGGCCTGGGCCTGATGAAAAGTCGGCTCGTCTCCGATTCCGAGGAATTCCTGAAAGATCGGCACTCTCCGATGTAGAAAATAGTCTCGGCCCTTGCGCCCAATCGCAAAAACCCCCGGATCCTTCCCGCCTGCTTCCTGCATCCGAACCGCCGCATACCGCAAGATATTGGCATTATAAGGACCTGCCAAACCCCGGGACGATGTGACCACAACAAATCCTTTCCGAACCACGTCGCGTTGATCCAACAAAGGATGTCCTGTTCCTTTACTGACAGCCCTTCGGGTAATCGAAAGGATTTCCTCGGCATAGGCACGCGCCTGCTTGGCCCGGGATTCCGCTTTCCGCAATTTGGCCGCCGCCACCATCTTCATCGCCCGGGTAATTTGTTGCGTATTCTTAACGCTTTTTATACGCCGGTCAACTTCCTTCAGTCCGCTTCCAGCCATTTATAACACCGCCGTCTTCTTGAATTCCTCAATGGCGCTCGTTAGTGTCTTAATCAACTCGTCAGTAAATGCCTTTTCTTTACGCAGAGTCTCAAATATATCCTCGTGATTGTCATGCAGATACCTTAGCATCGAGGACTCCGCAGTGCGAACCGACTCGATGGGAATATCATCGAAAAATCCCCGGGTCACCGCTAAAATCGACACGACCTGATCCTCGACGGGCATCGGGGAGTATTGAGGTTGTTTAAGAATTTCCACGGTACGGTTACCCCTCTCGATACGGGCCTGGGTCGCTTTGTCCAAGTCGGATCCAAACTGTGAGAAAGCCGCGAGTTCCCGGTACTGCGCCAAGTCCAGCCGCATGGTTCCCGCGACTTGCTTCATAGCCTTCACCTGGGCCGCCGATCCCACCCGTGACACGGAAGCGCCAACGTTTACGGCGGGACGGACACCCGAGAAGAACAAGTCGCTTTCCAGAAAGATCTGGCCATCGGTAATGGAGATAACATTAGTCGGAATATACGCCGAAATGTCCCCGGCCAGTGTCTCAATAATCGGTAAGGCGGTCAAACTGCCGCCGCCGTTTTCCTTATTGAGGTTGGCCGCCCGTTCCAGCAGCCGAGAGTGGAGGTAAAACACGTCACCGGGATATGCTTCCCGGCCGGGAGGACGACGGAGTAAAAGCGACATGGCACGATAGGCGACGGCATGCTTCGACAAGTCATCATAAATAATGAGAACATCCCGTCCCTTGTCACGAAACTCCTCGGCCATAGCACATCCGGCGTAGGGGGCAATATACTGCAAAGGTGCCGCTTGAGCTGCCGTTGCGGACACGACCAGAGTGTATTCCATAGCACCCCGTTCTTCGAGATTGCGAACCAGTCCGGCTATTGTTGACTCTTTCTGTCCAATACCGACATACACGCAAATGACGTCTTGTCCTTTTTGATTCAGAATTGTGTCTATAGCCAAAGCCGTTTTCCCAGTCTGGCGGTCGCCGATAATCAGTTCCCGCTGTCCCCGTCCGATAGGAATCATGGCGTCAATCGCTTTGATCCCCGTTTGCAATGGACGGGAAACGGGTTCGCGCGCGATGATTCCCGGAGCTGGATACTCCACTGGCCTCCTGACGTTGGTTTCAAGAGGCCCTTTCCCGTCAATGGGTTGTCCAAGCGAACTTACGACACGGCCAATCAGCGCGTCACCGGCGGGGACTTCAACCATCTTTCCGGTGCGCTTAACCCGCATTCCTTCGTTAATACCCGCATCATCGCCTAAAATCACGCAGCCCACATTGTCTTCCGCAAGATTCAGAGCCATGCCGAAGACCCCATTGTCGAACTCCAGCATTTCCCCGGCCATACAATCGGTTAAGCCATAAATCCTGGCAATTCCGTCTCCGACGGTAAGGACGACGCCGGATTCCGATAATTCTGTCTCCACGTCATATTTCTCAATTTCTTCTTTGAGAATCGCACTGATTTCCTCGGGTTTAATGCTCAAGAACTACCCCTCCTTGGTTTCCTCGCAAGCGTTCCGCCAAGATCTCCATCCGCCTCAGAACACTCCCGTCCAGCACACGGTCGCCAATCATTATCCGAGCGCCCCCAATGAGGGACGGATTCACATGCGCCAGTATCCTGACCTCTTTGCCCATAGTCTGCCCAAGACGTTCGGCAAATCTTGCCTCCTGTTCGGGAGTCAGCGGAACTGCACTGTCCACACGCACCTCTACGATTCCCCGGTCTGCCTCGACGAGTTTGTTAAATTCGTCACAAATTCCCGCCAAAAGATATTCCCGGCCTTTGTCAACGACCAAATAAACAAACTGAAGAAATAAGGGATGCACCGAATTTTCCAGTAAGCGGGCCAATGTCTCCTTTTTGGCTTGATTCGACACCTGCGGATGAGAAAGAAATCTCTGCAGTTCCTGAGATTCCCGAATCACACTCGTGACAAAATCCAGATCTGCGCCAATCCGGTCGACTAGCCGATTGTCTTTGGCCAGTTCAAAGAGCGCCTTCGCATAGGGTTTGACGGCACGTTGGTCGATCATTGCAATTGCCCCGCATCTTCTAGAATTTGGTCGAGATACCGTTCCTGATCTTTTTCGTCGATATTGCGTTCAAGTAACTTGCCCGTGGCCATTAACACCAGATCCGCAACTTCTGCCCGAATCATTTTGAGAGCCTCGTCCCGTTCGTGTTGAATTTCCTCCAGCGCGGCCCGTTGACGGTAGCTTGCCTCTCGCTGTGCCTGATCCACAATTTTCCGTGCTTCTTCCTCACCTTCCCGCCGAGCCTGGGCAATCAAGAGCTTGGCATCGTCATGTGCCTGCTTCAGCAATGTCTCCTGCTCTTGGCGAAGTTTTTCTGCCTGTTCCCGCAAGCTGTCCGCCTCAGTGATTTGCTTGGCTATGTTGTCCCGGCGTTTTTGCATCGCGGCCAAAAGCGGCTTATATACGTATAGGCGCATGAGAGCCAGCAAAATTACCCACTGCAGAACACCAGCAATCATGTTGCCTAAGGTTAGCGATGTACTAGACACGGTTTCGCTCCCTTCTCTTCGTCAAATACCTTCAGTGTCTTTCTCTTACTGACAAAGAAAGACATTCCGGCCTTTCTAGCCGATCTTGGTAAATACGAACAACACGAACGTGATAACAGGCCATGCCTCGACCAGTGCCACGCCTACCAGTGCCCATGTCAGCAACCGGCCTAACGCCTCGGGCTGACGTCCGACTCCTTCCACCATCCGCCCCATCACCAGACCATTTCCAATGCCGGCGCCAATCGCGCCGCCTGCCGCTGCCAGTGCCCCAATAAACAACAAAATATCGTGTGAACTCACGCGAAATTCCTCCTTAGCAAATTTGGAAAATGAACAAGAAACCTACCCCGTCCGGCCTCTTCATTGTGCCGGTGCCGGTATCAATGATCGGTACTGGCCTGAATACTCATGTAGGCCACGGTCAAAATTGTGAAGATTAGCGCCTGAATTAACGAAATGACCAAACTGAACACCAACCAGAGCGTTCCCACCAGGATGACCACCAGCCATCCCGCTGGAGCGTGAGGCACATTCGTGGTCATTCGCAGAACCAATTCTCCCGCCAGAATATTACCAAACAACCGGAAGGCTAAGCTCACAGGCATGACCAATTGTTCCAAGGCATTAACGACCACCCCAAAAACGGGTATGGGCTTCCAAAACCACCCCACCAAAAATCCGCCCAGACCTTTGTACTTGATCCCGGACCATTGTATTAACAGAAAAATCGCAATAGCCAGCCCTGCCGGCATACTCAAAAACGCCGTAGGCGAATGAATCCACCGAGTGCCTACGCCGGGCAAAGGCAACAATCCGAGCACATTGGCCACCACTAATAGGAGAAACAAGGTCAGGGACAATAATGTCAGGTTGGGTGCCAGTTCCTTGGGAGCCATTTGCCCCACCAGGTCCTGAAATGTCTCCACGGCGCTTTCCAGGACGTTTTGAGCCCCCGAAGGCACAGCTGTGCTCACGTTGCGCACGGCAACAAGGCCGAAAATCAACACAACGACCATGGCCAGTAATCCTGTAATAAAGGGAGGCCACTGAAAACCCGTTAATGAAAAAATCATCCGTTCACCCCCTTATGCCGCAAGCCCCAAATCGCTCCCGTCAAATACACGACGTAAGGCAAAAAAATCCCCGCCAATGCCCAGCCGAGATCTAAGTCAGTGAAGTGCTGCAATGCATAGAAAAACACCCCTAGGAGGACCAGCCTGGATAATAACCTTAGGTTTATACTAGCCACTGCAGCTCGCCCGTTTAAACGCGCCCATAGCGGCAAGCGTAATCCCAGACCCACTAAATCCACTACTCCGGGGATAATTCCTGCCGCTAGACTCCAAAAAACTATCTTTCCGCCGGCAAACAGCAATCCGACTAACACGAAAACCAAAGACAAGCTTAGAGACGCTGCAGCCGACTTTCGCCAAAGCGCTGAAAATTCGTTCACTTCAGGAGAACCCGAGCCACTTGATAAATTCCATAAAGTCCGGCTCCTATTCCCAGAAGAACGCCCAGCACTGTAAAAAGCGGTGTGGTGTGCCACAGCCCGTCAAGCCATTGTCCAAGAAAGAGCCCAATGATGACGGAAACCACCAACTGAACCGACAGGGTCAGCGCGATTCCTATTCCCCGCGCTGCCGTTAATGGCCGTTTGCCGTTGTTATCTGATCCCGTCGTCGGTCACCTTCTTCTTGGACAATTCAATGGTTGAAAGTTTGCCCATAATCGGCAAAAAACATCAATTTCCGCCAGGCAGACTCCCGCCACGTGTTTTGGCTGAAGAGACCGGTGCCTGGAAAATCCCTGCAGTGTCTCTACCGCCAATTCGGATCAGCTTCGGGAACTTGGCAGTCTGCAATCCGAGGCAGATACCAATATGGGTATGAAGGTGGTACCCTCACAATCCATAAGTATAGTCCAGGCGAAAAAGCCCGTCAATAGACACGGCGGGCCAGCTATATGCTCCGGTGCCTGGGAATCTTAGTCGACGACGGTGCCGAACTGCCGATCACCGGCATCTCCCAGGCCGGGAACGATATAGCCTAAATCATTAAGTCCATCGTCCATTTGAGCCGTAAAAACTGTCACGTCGGGATGATATTCCCCGACTTTCTGAATACCCTCGGGAGCGCTAATGACACTCACTACGCGAATATCACTGGCACCTTCCTGCTTTAAGTAATTGAGCGCGTTCACCGCGGATCCCCCTGTGGCCAGCATCGGATCCAGTAAAATAATCGGATGATCATGATAAGATGTCGAAAAATTACTGTAATACCGTATCGGTTTCAGTGTCCGGTGGTCACGATACATGCCCAGATGAGACACTACAGTATTAGGTACGACATCACGAAATCCTTCCACCATTCCCAGACCTGCCCGTAATACCGGAACTAACACCGGCACCCTATCCAGCCTATATCCATTAGTTTCGGCCAAAGGCGTGCTCACTGTCATCGGTAAAATCTCCAAATCCTGCAAAACGGGAAAAGCCAACAACCGAGTGAGAGCCGTTAATTGTGAACGGAATTGATCGGTTCCCGTTATGTGGTCACGCAAAATCGTGATGTGGACCTTGATAAGCGGGTGATCAACCACGACCAGCATACAAATTCCTCGTTTCCTTTATCAATATACTACACCAAATTCCTGAATGAAGCGGCCGCCTGCGAAAAGGCGGCGCCCATTCGGGGAAAATTGCTATAAACAGCGCCGTTCAATTTCTTCAATTTTCTCCAAGCGTCTCGCGTGCCGGCCTCCTTCATAGGGAGTTTCCAGCCATACCGTCAAAATTTCTTCGGCCAATTGTGGTGCCACAAACCGTGCTCCCATTGTTAAAACATTAGCGTCATTGTGTTGACGGGCCAGCCGCGCCGAAACCACGTCATGCGCCAGTGAAGCCCGAACTCCAGAGGTTTTGTTTGCCACAATACACATCCCCTGCCCGCTCCCGCAAATAAGAAGTCCGCGCTCAACATCGGCATTCGCGACTGCCAGGGCCACTTTGTTGGCATAATCGGGATAATCAACAGAATCCGGTCCGAACGTTCCGAAATCCTCGACGTCCCATCCCCGGTCTATGAGGTAATTGACCAACATTTCTTTCAGAGTCCATCCTGCATGATCCGCCCCCACAGCGATTCTCATTGAATTATTCCCCCGTTTCTTCCGGCTCGGCGGACGACTCGCCTTCCACCAGGCGTGTTTTTAATTGCGTTAGCAAGCGATGTAATCGCCAGGCCAGAGAATCATAGTTCACCTGGTTCGTGCCGATTGGATCGGCAATATCCTCTTCTTCTCCCAAAAACTGCGGCAGCGAAAAAATTTTGTCTTTCCATTCCGGGCGCACCTGCCGCAGTTGTGCCGCTTGCGACCTAGTCATTGTAAAAATCCAGTCAAACTCATCTTGGACTTCGCGAATATCTTTGGAGCGATGGTTTTGTAAGTCCCCTCCATAGGGTTTCACGGCTTCCACAGCATATTCTTGTGCTGCTTGTCCGGGCCAAGCCGCGAGACCTGCTGACTGAACTTTACCCCGTCCCTCGCTAAGACTCCTCCACAAAGCCTCAGCCATAGGGCTCCGACAGGTATTCCCGGTACAAACAAACAAAATTCCGGGCGGATTTCCCATCACTTTCTCACCTGCCTCGCCGTCCCTTCCTGCTTCACAAATCTCGCAGCAGCTTTCCCCAGACGGTTGGCTACAGCCAATCCCACACCATGGTCGTTTTCTTCCCATATAACGACTATGGCGTCCGGATTTCCGTCGTCTAATTCCCGAAATCCGGTAAAGAGCCCATGAGCTACGTCTTCGGCCGTGTCCCCCAACGCGAGAAAGGACTCGGGAACCATTCTTTGCCATTTCCGAGGTGCCATGAGAGCCATATTGGGAAATTCTTTTTTGAGTTGGAAAAGAGCCTTCTCAATATGGTGATCCTCTCTCATATTAATCCAAATAACCGGGGCGCGGGGAGCATAATGTCGATATTTCATTCCTGGAGCCTTATGAGGTGTTCCGGCCTCAGGCAGCAATACTCGCTCTCCTAACGCCGATTCCAGCGTTTCTCGCCCAATAAACCCCGGACGTAATAAAACCGGGGGCTCCACCGAACAATCAACGATGGTCGACTCCAATCCAACCGGGCTGTCACCCCCGTCTATGATATACGGTATTCGTCCCTGTAAATCCTGCCACACATCGATAGCCCTCGTCGGACTGGGCCGTCCCGAGAGATTCGCGCTGGGAGCCGCAAGCGGCCGACCCACCCCTTCAATAAGTTCCCGCGCCACCGGATGGCTCGGTGCCCGGAGAGCGACGGTTGGCATCGATCCGCGCACCAAAAGAGGAATCGTGTCATTGGATGCCACAATCACGGTTAAAGGACCGGGCCAGAATTTTTCTGCCAACACCCGGGCCGTTTTCGGCATAGCTCCTGCCACGACACTTTCGAGCCCCCTAATGTCCAAAACGTGCACAATGAGGGGATTGTCGGAGGGACGGCCCTTGGCCTCATAAATTTTTTGGCAAGCCCGGCTATTGGTGGCGTCCGCACCCAAACCGTAAACGGTCTCAGTGGGGAACGCCACCACCTCTCCGTCTTTCAAGGCCCTAATGGCCTTGCTAAGATTGTCCGCACCCAAAAGCTCTGTTACCACCGTAGTTAATTCCCCCCTTTGTTTGTCCGAATATGTCTTCCCACAGGACGCCAGATCGCGACTGACGCTCTTCCTTCTCTCTTTTTATCCCAGGATCTTTCCCAGGGCAATAATATATAACGCACCTAAACACAAAGTCAGTGCAAACACCGGCAACCCAAACGGTAAATAGCGGCGAAAATTCAGCGTATAACCGCGTTCCTGGGCCAGACCCTGGCCTACAAGATTCGCCGAGGCCCCCATCATCGTCGCATTTCCCCCAATGGCCGCCCCCATTGCCAGAGCAATCCACAACTCGAAACCATAGCCGGGGTAAAGATGGAGATGGAGAAGATTCCGGATCAGGGGGATCATGGCGGCAACCAGCGGCACATTGTCCACCAAGGCCGATAACACGGCGCTTGACAGCAATATCATTAAGGGCAGATCGTTTCCGGAATGCAGTCCTATCAGGATATGGGTCAGACGGAGCACGATCCCGCCTTTCTCCAGTGCCCCGACCAAAATGAATATACCTATGAAAAATCCCAAAGTTCCCCAGTCCACCACGCGCCAAAACCTCCCGACCCGGCGTCCCGATACCAAAAGCCCCAAGATTGCCCCGCCCATGGCAACAGTGCCTGACGTCCAGCGAAGTGCCCCTTGCAGAACAAATGCCGTCAAAACCATGCCTAAAACAATCAGTAACGGTATCAGACGATCCGCCAGCGGAAATTCCTGAGGGACCCGGTAGGGATCCACCGCAATCATTTGAGGATTTTTCTTCCATTCCAAAATCCTCGACAACATCAGCGCGACTCCCGTCAGTAAAATGAGCGCGGGAATCCCTAAATGGGAAATAAAGGTGTTAAAGGACATGTTCGCTGCGGTTCCAATCAGAATATTGGGAGGATCACCAATTAAGGTGGAAAGGCCGCCCAGATTCGAAGCCACAATCATCGCCATCAAAAAAGGAACAGGATCCAAATCCATGCCTTCAGCGGCCCGAAACAAAGCCGGAGACAACAGCAAAATGGTCGTGACGTTGTCCAAAAACGCGGATAACACCACAGTCAAAACAAAGAAAATCCATAGCAGGCGTTTTGGCTTCTCCCCAGCCAGTTGTCGGGCTTTGAGCCCAAAACGGAAAAATAAGCCTGCTTCTCCCAACAATCCCACGAGCACCATCATCCCCAGCAACAGGCCAATGGTATTAAAATCAATGGAGAAGAAGGCGTCTTGAAAACTGATGACATGGAGAAGGACCAATAACATCGCAACTCCCAGGGCAACCCAGGCACGATGAAACCAGTCGCCGATGAGAAAAACATATAATAGCAACAGGGCTCCCAGGGTAATTTGTGCTTCCGTCATCCCCTAACCCCCCTTTTGTCACAAGTATCCGGGAGGTGGGCAACGCCGGATTAGAGGTCTTGGGGATTTTCCTTGAAAAGCTGCTCCCAGCTGTCCATACCGCCCACCAGTTTATACACTTTCTGGTAACCCTGTTCTTCCAGAACCTCGGCAGCGTAATCGCTGCCCCCTTTGCCCAACTGGCAGTAAACCACGAGTTCGGCATTGGGATCCCACTCCCATTCTTTATCCTCCAAATCCGTGACCGGAACGTGCCGGGCCCCAGGAATTGTTCCAATTTGTGCTAAGCGTACATCGATCACGATTATGGGATGATCCGCATCCCCCGACCTTAACCTGTCAAGCAATTCCCGGGCAGTTATTTCGCCAGCCATTGACCCGAACCCTGCCTCCTTCCTCTCGTCTTATTCGCCGTAACCGAGTTACGGTCCTCACATCTGCCAGTGATTCGAGTCCAGACCTCCGGACAGCGCGGTGACAAGCGATCCCGGCTAGGACCGGATTCTGATCGTGTCCCATGGTCATCCCCAGAAGGGTCCGTATAATTGGTAATATTAACATACGCACGGCGACTTCTATGAAAATTCGCCGGTAGCGGCATGATTCCGGGCCGCAACCACCCGATCAATTCCGGCCAAATCCCGGGTACGGGGTAACACGGTGAGTCCCTGGGCCATCAATTTTTTCTCAACCCAGTCCGATTGCCCGATCCCTACCTCCAAGTAAACTCGTCCTCCCGGTTTAAGTCTCGATGGCATCTGTTCAATCAACCGAGCTATGGTTTGCAATCCATCTTCCGGAGCATAAAGCGCCATTCTTGGCTCATAGGACAGTTCGGGAGAACAATCTTCGCCATCTTCTTCGGTTACGTAGGGCAGATTGGCCACCACGATATCGATAGGTTCTAAAATGCCCGTGAGCAAATCGCCGTGGACAAAGTCAATATGCCCTCTTTTCAGCAGATTTTTGGCATTGAGTTGGGCAACAGCTAAAGCCTCCTCGCTCACATCGGTGGCGATCACTCGCCAGCCTGACCATCCAAAATGAACCAGACACACCGCAATGGCTCCGCTTCCGGTCCCGACGTCGACAATGATCAGAGGTTTCTGAGGCACATCCGCGAGGAGACGTTCCACGAGATGCTCCGTCTCAGGGCGTGGGATGAGCACACGGGAGTCCACGTGAAAATTCAGTCCCATGAATTCCCGAACCCCAACAATATAGTGAAACGGCTCGTGCCGGGCCCGGCGTCTAACCGCATCCCGGTACTCTTTGATGAGATTGGGACTGATAGGTCCGGAATTAAGAACCCACTGGGACAAGTCCTGGCCCGACACCGCACACCACAGCCGTGTGGCCTCGGCATGTGCCTGTTCAATGCCTGCCGCCGTCAGTTTCCCGGCGGCTTCCTTCACCAGAATTCGCCATTCGGAGTGAGACATCATGATTCCCGTTGCAACCGCTCCTCTTGTTCTTGAGCCTGCAACGCACTGATGATTTCCTCGATATTACCGTCCAAAACCGCGTCGAGCTGATGCAGGGTAATACCGACCCGGTGGTCGGTTACCCGACCTTGCGGAAAGTTATAAGTGCGAATGCGTTCAGAACGGTCTCCCGTTCCCACCTGTTGCCGTCTCTCATCAGCAATCTCCTTAGCTTGAGTAGAGTCGTACAGATGTTTCAGTCGGGCTCGCAGTACTTTCATGGCCTTGTCACGATTTTTCAGCTGGGATTTTTCATCCTGGCACGACACTACGATGCCTGTGGGAATGTGGGTGATGCGAACCGCCGATTCCGTTTTGTTCACATGCTGACCTCCGGCGCCGCTGGAGCGCATCGTGTCAATGCGGAGCTCATCTGGATCAATATTGACTTCCACTTCCTCCACTTCGGGCAATACGGCAACCGTAACGGTAGACGTATGGATACGTCCCCCTGCCTCGGTAACGGGAACGCGTTGGACCCGGTGGACACCCCGTTCAAATTTCAGATGGCTGTAAGCCCCCGCGCCCTCAATCATGAAGATGATTTCTTTAAAGCCTCCTATGTCGGTCTCATTAACCGACAAAAGCTCGGTCTTCCAGCCGTGACGTTCGGCATAGCGGGCATAGAGGCGGAACAAGTCCGCCGCGAATAATGCGGCTTCTTCCCCTCCTGCCCCGGCCCGAATCTCCATAATCACGTTCTTCGAGTCGTTCGGGTCTGAAGGCATCAGCAACCGCTGGATTTCATGCTCCATTTGTTCGAGCTTTTTTCGGGTTGCGTCTAACTCTTCTTCAATCCAGACCCGATCATCAGTCTCTTCGCGAGCCATGTCTTTGAGTGTTTCCAACTCCTGACTCAAAGACAGATAAGACTGGTAGTGATGGACGACCTCCTCCCACTCCGACAATTCCTGAGAATATTTCCGTAACAATTCCGGGTTGGAGGTCACCTGAGGATCCGACAAGACTTCCTGAACCTCATGATAATGTGCCGTGGCCGCTTCCAGCCGGGATCGCGTCGCATCGTCCACCTTTCCCACCCTCTTTCTGTGATTCTATTGTGCATCAATCAGCGAAAACACACAAAAAAACAGAGCCACCGGCTCTGTTCGCATCCTATTTCATCCCATAACGCTTCTTGAAGCGCTCGACACGTCCGCCGGTGTCGACAATCCGCTGCTTCCCGGTATATAGAGGGTGGCACTGTCCGCAAACTTCGATTCGTAAATTGGTTCTCGTTGATCCAATATGATACACGGCCCCACACGCACAAGTCACTGTGGTTCGCTGATACGCCGGGTGAATTCCTTCCTTCATGCTCTCACCTTCTTCCCGAACCATTCCAAATGCACGAGACATTTTAACAAAATTCTTCCGAATTGACAAGGAAGGAATCACCCCGGCTACTCCTCATCCTTGAATCAAGAAGCCATTTGATGAAACCGGGGGTCCATCAGCTTCCCGGACCATTTGGGTCTTCTCCTTAATTTGATGGAAGATTAAAGAACGTGCGACTCAGTTTTATCAGATTTTCCTTCACGGGAAAATTTGTTGGAAGGTATCCATGCAAGGATCTGGACTTATGATGCGATCACGGCATCAATCTCCTGGGGTCCAAAGAATATCAACCGCTTGCGATCGGGAAACACGACGTTGCGCACCCGGTAATCAGGATACCGGCGAAGGAACCGCATCAGTCCAATTACCGCCTCCCGCCTGGCCAACGGAGCTCCCAGGCAATAGTGGCTCCCTATTCCAAAGGCCAACACCCGTGAAAAATCACGCTCCAAATCGAATGAATCGGGCGACGCAAACTGCTCCGGATCCCTATTTGCCGACCCCAGCCACAAAATCACGTGGTCGCCGGGAGCGATATGGGCATTGCCTACAGTCACGGGTTCTCGCACTTCCCGTGTTACCAGTTGCACCGGCGACCAGTAACGCAACGTTTCCTCGACGAATTTGCGTCCCAATTCTTCATCTTTTGGAATACGCCACCGTGCTTGCTCGCGTTCCGACAATAACAGCAAAGTGCTGCTGAGTAACCGGGTTGTGGTAATATGGCCGGCAATAAAGAGCAATAAGGTGTAAGCCAGGAGACCCTCTTGGTCGAGTGCATCGGAATTCACCATGTGAGAGATGACCCTGGAATCCCGATGACTCCGGTAATAGGAAAAATAGGGAGAGAAGTAATCTTGCATCTCAGCAATCACCTTGTTGCGGCGGGCAATGGCCCTTTCTTGTTCATCCGGATTCGGCGAGGCAGCCAGTGTGTTGAGGGGAACACCGAACAATTCTGTCATCCACATGTGGAATAAGGGTTCGTCGCTTTCATCAATGCCGAGCCAACGCGAGATCACCTTAACCGGCAAAGGAAATGTGAAATCCCGGACCAAATCCACAGACTCTTTCCCTTGTAAACGATCCAGCAGTTCGTCAACCACATCCACGATAACGGTTTGCCGGGAATCAATAAATCGAGGCTGAAAATCCGGCTGAGTTATTTTACGCAGTGTTCGATGAGTCTCCCCATCTTGAAACAGCAACGTCATACCCAAAAGACGACCCAATTCATCCTGCTGTCTGTTCCCCGCAGCGGTCCAGTGAATTTGCGAAGAAAAAATACCGGGGGCCATTAAAGCATTCCACACATCCTTGTAGCGAAAAAGTTCCCATACTTCACTTTGAGGATCATAGTGCACAGGCGATGTCTCCCGCATACTGTCGTACCAGGCAAATTGTTCTGTCGCGTGAACGACCTGTTTGTTATCCATCACAAGACCTCCTTGACGAGTGACTCTCTCGGTGTTGGCATCGGCGTCCGGCTCCCCCGGTTATGTTCGGGTTTTCCATTTCGGTTTATTCTCCCCATATCGTGTCAAGGTTCCATAAAATTTCAATAAGAATCTCGGGCCCGGAATACGTTCCGAGACATGTCTCACAATGTTCGTCGCTCTTCCCCGGAACTCTCTTGGTTTACAAACAAAACTTGGGCACTCCGTCAAGGACCCGGTTTCCGGGTATTGGGCCGATATTCTTCCCTACGAAGTTTAAGAATGGGCAACATAGCCATTGGGGCTTGCCAACACATTCCAGTTACTTGCACAAAATTCGGACTATGATGCGCTTCAAATAACTCGACGACGCCCGGACAATATCGGATAAAATAAGAATTGCAAGACAGTTAGGCTGAAAGTACTGAGATTCAGAAAGGAGAGATTGGATGTGGCGGATTCGCAAGCTATTAATATCATGGTCCTTTCCGGGGACTATGCTAAAATTCAGGCAGCAGCCATGTTAACCACGGTTGCTGCAAGTTATGGCAACGCCGTCCGGATCTTTGTCAGCATGGAGGCCTTGCCGGCCTTCCACCGGGATCCGGAGATTGCCGGG
>PXYT01000059.1:0-13382 GCA_003023725.1 Sulfobacillus benefaciens
GAGTCTTTTGCGCGTGATCAAAGATCCGGAGATGCAAACCGGGATCAAAACGCTCATAGGCTTCTTGCGCCGTTTGCCCGCCATCTTGGAACCCTTGTCCTAAGGGTCGTGGACAATGAGGAGCTCTGCTCTTTGAGCAGAACTCCTCGATTTTTTATGCCGCAGAATCCAAGACAGGGAGGGTCATGATAATGACCGCTCCTCCTTGGGGATCATTTCGAGCCTCGACGTGCCCATGATTCTGTTCCATCACCTCATACACTATCGACAAACCGAGCCCGCTGGATCCTCTCCGAGCCTTGTCTCCTGTCACAAAACGTTCAAATACATGATCCAACATATTGGGAGGAATCCCAGGCCCCTGGTCCTTGACGGATATCGAAATACTCCGTCTATCTTCGCTTACCACCGAATCGATGATGATAGGTGTTCCGGGGCTCCCCCACTTTGCCGCATTGTCAATCACATTAATTAACGCTTCAACCAAATAATCCTCCACGGCTAAAATCACGGCATCATCGCGTTGACGCCAGATCAACGCATGATGACTCTCCTCTGCCAGAGGCGCAACACGCTCCAAGGTAGTCTCAATCCAAGTGGAAACGTGGACCGGATTTTTGCTGCCAATGCCACTTTGAATGCGCGTAGCCGCCAAGAGGCGGTCAACCAGACGTTTCAGCCGCAAGGTTTCTTCCCATGCTACATCCACCGCTCTCTCGAGACTCGGACCTTCCACCATGTGGTCCCGAATGGCTTCCAAAAATCCCCGAATGGAGGTTAACGGAGTGCGAAGATCATGGGCCACATGCGCCAGAAGCGTATCGCGCACCTCCGCCTCTTTGCGCAGCTGCATCATTTGGACGTGAATCCTGTCGCTCATACGGTTGAACTCCTGAGCCAAATCCCGGACTTCTTGGGGCCCTTCCAAATCGGTATGCATTTGTTCCTGCTCGTCTACGCCCATTCGTGACACGTTCTGGCGTAAAGCGACTAAAGGGCTGATCAATCGTTTGGAGAACCCGTAGGCCACAAACCCCGCCATCACAATGGCCACTAATTCACCCACGAGCAAAAGTCCGGTGAGCGAGGTTGCAATCTTGTTGGACGTGCTGAGTGGAGCTTCAAGGAATATGCCTCCGGCCACTTGCCCGTTTACAATTACCGGAATACCCGCCGTGGCCTCGGGACGCTGGTTTCCTCCTTGCAAAACGCCTTGGAATTCCTGACCGTTAATCAGAACACGCGACAAAACACTCCGGGACCACGGTGCCGGCGGAAGCTGGCTATTTCCCGTTTCCATGAGAATCTCCCCGGTATTATCTAGCACATAGACTCGGTCATTCAGCGTCCCTTGAACCATATGAATTAAATAGACGGCATCGGGACGATACAGCGTTCCCGAAAAATATCCCTGCATCACCCGCGACAATGTCTGGCCCTGCATTGCCAGGTTCTTGACCTGCGATCCCACGAGATAATTACGGAAAGTAATGTTGGAAATACCGAGCGCAACCGCCAGCACCATAACCGTGACGGCCACGTGGCTAATGATGAGGCGGGAGGATAGGCTTCGCTGCATCCGGGACCATAGGCGCCGTAACACTATTAATCACGCCGCTGGGGTTTGAAACGATATCCCTGACCCCACACCGTTTCAACGTATTGGTATGTTGACGGGGTCTTCAACAATTTTTGCCGAAGGCGAGTAATATGGACGTCGACCGTCCGTCCATCACCTTCAAAGTCAAATCCCCAAACCCGATCAAGCAGTTGGTCCCGGCTAAACACTTGCTGGGGATGACTAGCAAGAAACCACAATAAATCAAACTCCCTGGGGGTTAATGTCAATTCTTCCCCGCCGGCCGTGGCTAAATGTTGTGACGCGTCCACCATTAACCCGGGAAACCGAATAACTTCCATGTTCTCGGGTGCCGCCGGACTCTGGGCCCGCCGCAATACCGCCTTGACCCGTGCCACCAGTTCTTTCGGGCTAAACGGTTTAATCAAATAATCATCGGCACCCTGTTCGAGACCGGCAATGCGATCCTCTTCATCGCCCACCGCAGTGAGCATCACGACAGGCAGCCAAATCTGACGGGAGCGAATGGTTTTTAAAACCTCAAAACCATCGATTCCAGGGAGCATAATATCTAAAACCACCAAATCCACTTGTTGCTGTTCCAGTTTTTTGAGTGCACTCATACCATCCGCAGCTTCGGTCACCTCAAAATCTGCACTTTGCAGATACAGGCGGCACAATTCGCGAATATGGTCTTCGTCATCAACCAACAGGATCACGGATTTGGAGTTAGCTCCCGTATCCACTTAATTGGCTCCTCCCTGGGTAGCAGCAAACATTCGGAAAAATTCCTGATTGGACTTCGTTCTCCGGAGATTCTGCAACAACAACTCCGTTGCCTCAATATCCTTAAGGTTGTGGGTTGCCTTGCGCAGAAGCCAGACGACCTCCAGTTCCTCTGGTGACAACAGCAAATCTTCCCGCCGTGTTCCCGAGCGCTTAATGTCCACTGCCGGAAATGTTCGGCGTTCAGCCAATTTCCGATCCAGATGCAGTTCCATATTACCGGTTCCTTTAAACTCCTCATAAATGACATCGTCCATCCGAGATCCGGTATCCACCAAAGCAGTGGCCAAAATGGTAAGGCTGCCGCCTTCTTCCATCTTTCGTGCGGCACCAAAAAACCTTTTAGGTTTGTGCAGTGCCGCCGGATCCATTCCTCCGGACAACGTGCGCCCGGATGCGGGAATTGTCAAGTTGTAAGCCCGCGCCAATCGGGTAATAGAATCGAGGAAAATGACCACGTCTTGTCCCATTTCGACCAACCGTTTTGCCCGTTCCAGTACCATTTCAGCTACTCTGATGTGATCCTCCGGCGGTTCGTCGAATGTGGAACTGGCCACTTCGGCTTTGACGGAGCGCAGCATGTCGGTCACTTCTTCCGGACGTTCGTCAATAAGAAGAACCATGAGATGTGTATCGGGGTGATTGGTCGCAATCGCATTGGCCAGCTTCTTGAGAAGAACCGTTTTCCCGGCTTTGGGAGGAGCTACAATGAGACCCCGCTGCCCTTTCCCGATGGGAGCCACAATGTCCACTAAACGGCTGGCTAAGTCGTCCCGCTGGGTCTCCAAATTAAACCGAGGCTGGGGGAAAATGGGGGTCAGTCCATCAAAATCAGGACGTTCCGAAGCTTTTTCCGGCGATAGCCCATTTACCGCCTCCACACGCAAGAGGGCAAAATATCGCTCTCCATCTTTTGGAGGCCGCGCCTGACCGGATACTTTGTCGCCGGAACGCAAATCAAATCGCCGAATTTGCGATGCGGACACATAAACATCTTCACGGGACCGCTGAAAATCCGTGGGACGCAAAAATCCGTAATCTCCGACCACATCCAGAAGCCCCTCGACAAAGATGAAACCATCTTTGTGGGTTCTCGCCCGCAAGATCTCCCAAATGAGTTCTCCTTTTCGGTACGTACGAAAATTTTCCACATTGAGGGAACGTGCCAGTTTATAGAGATCCAACAAGGTCATGGCATCGAGTTGTGCCATAGACAGCTGATTTTCTCGAGTAGGTCTAGGTAAGTCACGGCGAGTAGGAAACGGTGAACCGGAAATGCTGCGGACACGGGCGTCCCGTCCTGGTCCCGGAACCTCTTTCGCGCTGGTTGCCCCGTTTGCGGGAGCAGGAGGAGCAGAGCCGGCAGTCTGCGGTGCCGTGGCCTTCTTCGGATTCTCCCCAGTCGAAGGGTTGTCTTTAACGATCACCGGTGGCGGGGTGACGGCAGGCACCTGAAGGCTTGTCGTGCTGTCAGACACCGTAGGACGCATCGTTTCACTCTTTTCCGTCTGACTCGCTTGCCCTGAAGTTCGGGATTCCGCTTTCCGTGAATTGCGCAAGGCTTCATTTTCATTCCCCGGCTCATGCTCCAAAGCCTTCGTCGCCGTAATCGTCGGGGAAGCTTTTTCTGTGTCCCGGTCCCGTTTTATACGGGTGTTGGCTGCCTGGGTATTCGGTTCCTCAGGGGAGGCAGTCATTTCCTTCGACTGGCTGGCTTCTTTTTTCGTCTCGTCTTTTGCCTTTTCGGAAACTTCCGGGACAACAGCTGGATTCGTTACCGAGGTTTCATCCACAACCTCGCTTCGTTCTTTTTGGGCAGTGTCATCCACCCGAGCTGCAACGTCTACGTCTTGCGCACTGACAGATTTTTTCCGGGACGAACGCCTTTTCGGCTTTGTTTCCTCTTGCGGAGGCGATGCAACCGTCTCTTTAGGGGAGGTGGACTCGGAGGCTTGCGCTTTCTTTGCCGGGGAACGTCTAGAACGGGGCTTAGCTTCCGTTGCGGGGCTTAGGTCGGTTTGCACCGTACCCTCTGGCGCCCTAGACGCCGGGCCTGGCACGGCTAAAGACTCAGGCTCGGGTTCAGAACTCGTCGCCTCCGTCTTTCTTTTGCGAGGCTTGCTCGTCGATTTTGCTTTTTTCGTTGTTTTCCCCTCTCCATCATCCCCTGTCGTTGACGACTTTTCGGAAGATGAAACGGTTGTCGCCGTTGTCTCTAAAGCGACCTCGGTCTTTTTGCTTCGTGAGCCTTTCCCACGCTTGGGCTTACTTTGTTCTGTAACCTTGCCCTCTTGAGTTTCTTCACCGACCATGAATCAGTCTGTCCTCCTCGTTATATAAAAGAACGGCTCATTTTGCAGCCATTCGTACCATTCGGTGCTGGGTCTTAATAAAACGTACGGTTCCGGTTTTGGACCGCATCACAACGGAATACGTGGTCGCGTATCCCTTTCCGTAATGTACGCCTTTCAGAAAGTCTCCTCCGGTAATACCGGTAGCGACACAAAACGCATCATCTCCTTGCACTAAATCATCCAAGTCAAGAATGTGGCGGGTATCCATTACGCTCATTTGTTGGAGACGTTCTTGCTGCGCGTCATCTTCTGGGATAAGACGTCCCTGCATCGTTCCACCAAGACTTTTTACCGCCGCTGCCGCGATGACGCCTTCCGGTGCTCCTCCGCTGCCAAGAAGCATATCAACGCCTGAATGCGAAAGGCAAGCCTGAATAGCCGGCAAGACATCCCCATCGGAGATTAATTTAACTCTCGCGCCGGCTTCCCGAATGCGGCGAATCTGTTCTTCATGGCGTTCACGATCAAGAAGCACCACCGTCAGCTCACTCACTTCACGGTGTGAAGCTTTGGCCAATTCCCGAAGGTTATGTTCGATGGGCGCATCCAGGTGTATCACGCCTACTCCTTCCGGTCCAGCTACGATTTTTTCCATATACATGTCCGGGGCATGGAGAAGATGTCCTTTGGGTGCGACAGCCATTACCGCAACGGCTCCCGGCATCCCCTTGGCCACCAGATTGGTTCCTTCGAGGGGGTCCACGGCAATGTCCACCTCGTCGCCGTCTCCCGCACCCACTTTCTCACCAATATAGAGCATCGGCGCTTCATCCATTTCCCCTTCGCCAATGACGACGGTGCCTCGTATGTGCACACTGTCCAAAACCGACCGCATAGCATCAACCGCCAGCTGGTCCGCTCCATTTTTATCTCCGTGTCCAATTAAACGACCCGAAGCGAGGGCTGCAGCTTCAGTCACTCGCACAAATTCCAGCGCCAGTTCGCGCTCCATTGTATGCCTCCATTATCCATAGATTTCAACAAAACCACATTGGGAACAATCGAAAGAAACACGTATTTATCTCGCGAAGAGAGTATCATCTAAGTTTGGCGGTTCGGAAATTGGTAGGGTGCTCGCTACCGGAAAAGGAATTCCTGAAGTCTTCTTCAAATCTATTGTAACCACAATTTCAGAAATTAGCCACCAAAATTTTTGAATGCGATGGTATCCTACCACAAGCAGGACCATATTGGCAAGGTTTCGATATGACTCATGACAAAGTCCTCGAAAAGGCTCCATTGCTTTACAAAAAAACGTGCTCAACACGCAGTGCTGTGAGGACATCCCGAAAGAGGCAGTCTCCAGCTCCGCAAAAGGAGTCCATGATGCCGTTATCGTTAACCGAACGTCGCCCGGTGATTCGCGGCCCGTACCAAAGCGCCACCAAAGGGCAGCACACCCGACTTCTCGCGCAACACCCTATGGGTCATTCCCACTCCGAGGCCTCCTGTATGCCTGGAAGGCAAAAAATCCCGTTCAAAGGCACTGATTGCATGAAGGAAGACGCGCTTGACACCGGGAGACAGGAAATCGTCAGGGCGTCAAATTTTCGAGACCACGTCCCGAACCATTTGCCGGAAAGCCCCCAGATGAAAGGGTTTTCCTATCCAATAAGCATGTTCGGGCAGCTGTTCTTCGATTCGGGAATTGCCGGACATGACAATCACTTGGGCTAGCGGATAACAAGTGCCGATGTGTTCCATTACCATAGCCGCCGGCAAATCGGGCAGTGTCCAATCCAGTACCACCACATCCGGTACCGCTTCGCCCGTATCCACAAAATTGAGCACCTCGGCGCCCCGTAAAAATGTGTAAAGATTCCAATCCAGACTGCTTAACGCCCGCTTCAATAACTCCAGCAAATCCTCATTATCGTCAACAATCCACACGTTCATAAGAAGATGTCCTCTCTCCGCTTCTTTCAAGATAGAAGTGAATTTCTCTGTCGGAAACGGAAAATCCTGCTAAGAAGTTCGCCTTATCCAGATTTTGTAACGGTTTCGTAACAAGTGGTGGATACACTAATTTTGAAAAGAAATCCTCAGGATTCTTTATTTAAATTATGACCGTGAAGGAGGAATTCCCATGCGCCCTATCACACGCACCATAAGCGCCGCTGTGGTTGGTTTCGCCGTGGGTGCCGGAGCCGTGAGCGGGGGAATGCTTGCTTATCACCAGATGAATCCGAATGCGAATGCCACCCTATCCCAATCCGCCGCTAAAACACCTTACGCAACGGTGGCAACCTCCACCCCTGCCACGTTGCCTTTAGGTCCCGACACCATTGCCAATGTAGTAAAACGTGATGGACCGGCCGTCGTGAAGATTGTTGCGTCTGTGCCCCAGTCAACATCTCTGTCGTCGTCGCCATACTTCAATCAATTTTTTGGCTCCCTTTTCGGCAACGGTATCCCTGTGACCCCGCAGGCCACGGTTCAAACCGATATTGGCTCAGGCTTCTTCATTAACAGCCGTGGCTATTTGTTAACCAATGACCATGTCATCCACGGAGCGACCAAAATCCAGGTTTATGTTCCCGGATATTCCAAAGCGTTTACCGCTACCCGAGTCGGCACCGATTATGCAACCGACCTGGCCGTTCTCAAAATTTCAGCGCCTAAACCCTTACCCTATCTGGTACTAGGCAATTCGAACCAAACACCCGTGGGAGCTTGGGTGGTCGCGATTGGCAACCCTTACGATCTCAGCCATACTGTCACCGAAGGCGTGATCAGCGCCAAAGGCCGGCCTTTAACGATTGGCAGCAGAAATTACCGTAATTTGTTGCAAACCTCCGCAGCCATCAACCCGGGCAACAGCGGCGGACCCCTTCTCAATCTGGCCGGACAAGTCGTGGGCATCAATACGGCCGTTTCAACTCAGGGACAAGGCATTGGGTTTGCCATACCCACCTCAACGGTTGAACAAATTTTACCCCAGCTCATGAAATACGGTCACGTGATTCGTCCTTGGGTGGGAGTCTTCATCGCCACGGACACGAAAAGCCTGGCCAAGCAATACGGGTTACCCACCAGCCAGGGCGTCGTTATTGTCAGCGTAGAGCCCAACAGTCCCGCCGCCAGTGCGGGGTTAAGCCCAGGCGAAGTCATTACCGCTGTTAATGGCCAGACTGTTACCAATGACACTCAGCTCAAAAACCTGATCGACAAAATGAAAGTCGGACAGCAGGCCACCCTCACTCTGAACGACCAAGGAAAAACGGTGAGCAAAACTGTCACCATCGGTCAGGAGCCCAATGGTCCTATTACTCCCCCCTCCACGGCTCCCAGTTTTTAAAAAAGAAGGCACACTCCCAAAAGATCTTAGTTTGGAAGTGTGCCTTCCATTCTACAACGTTCGTTCCATTTCCAGCCGTGTCGTGTGGTATCCCTGATTCTCGTACAAATGCACAGCATCCGCATTGTCGGCAGTGACGTAAAGCCGGGCGATGGTGATCCCCTGTTTGCGAATGAAGTCATGGGCCGCCTCCATCAATAACTTCCCATAACCCTGCCGGCGGTACGGCTCGCGCAAATAAACCTGGTCAATGGAACCGTAAGTTCCTTGCAAATCCATTCTCAGGGCTACCCATACGAACCCCGCGATTTCCGGTTCAGCATCCAACACAAAAATACCATTTTCAAACGGCCTGCGCGCAGCCGCCCGCAATCGCTGAGACTGATCGGCCAAAAACGCCGGCGTACAAACAAATCGCGGAAAATTGATTTTATATAAGTCACATTGCGCATTTAATATCGCACGATAGTCTTGCTGTGGACGATATGGTCGAATTTGCATACCTTCGCCTCTCTTCAGGTTCGTATATCATTTTATGAAACATTCAGGGTCCAGGGCAACAATAACAATAATCCTTTTATGCCGTTCAAAAATACCATACCTTGCCTCCCGAGATGATCTGGTATGATCGCAAGTGTTTGCCGTGACGAAATGGGAGGCTGCGACCTTTGAAACATGCACCATCACCAAAATTTCAGCAAGTTTTCCGGCTCAGTGACCTTACCTCCCTCTCCATCTCCAGTGTGGGACCGCTCTTCAGTATTGCTGCAGCCGGCGGCGTCATGATTCACTTGGCCGGTCCGGATGTGATGATCGCGGTTATCATCATTGCGATTCCTCTTTTGGCGAGCGCCTTCATTTTTCGCTTGCTGAACCAGCATTTTCCCAATGCCGGTGCGTCCTATCATTGGGGACGGCAAGTCATGGGCCCAGGATATGCCCGCTTTCAGGCCATTGTGGTGATTACAGCATATTTTGCCTCGTTACCGCCGATAGTGATGCCGGCCGCCCAGTATAGCTGGGTCCTGTTCTTTCCCCGCCAACATCCGCCGTCTCTCGACCTTTTCATTATTAGCGCCTTTTGGGTTCTTTTTGCAATGACCCCTCTGCTCATGGGCTCAAGGCCCACGGCACGGTTCACTCAGGTATTTTTAAGCGTGGAATTTTCGTCTTTGGCCATTTTGACGGTAGTAGCGCTCATCCGCCTGCCCTCTTTACATACGCTCGCGAACCATGAACCCATACAGTCTTGGACAAACATTTTGCTTGCTGCCGTCATCGCCTCAACCATCATGGACGGTTGGGAAATTGACAGCTATGCAGCCGAAGAAGCGAAGGCTCCCAAAAAAGATCCAGGGCTTTCGGGAATTTTCGGAGCTTTATTTGCCTTAGGAACTTATGCTGTGTTGTTTCCCCTTATTCTGCAGGAAACTCCTTGGGGTGCGATCGGGCATAATCCGGACCCGCTTACCGCCTGGGCATTCCGGGTATTTCCCAGTGCCCACTGGCTGATTTTACTGCCGATTCTAGTGTCCACCGCGGGTTCTTTGTGGCTCACGACCTATATTTTAAGCCGCATATTGTTCGCATTGGGACGCGATCACTTGTTGCCGCGGCCCTTCACCCGCATGAATACCCGAAAGGCTCCTCAATGGTCGATTATTCTGCCTCTTACACTCAGCTTGAGCGTGGTCTCGCTGGAGTTGTGGCTGCCTTCCTTAGACAGGCTATTCCAGGTCGTCTTGTCGTCCGCGGGATTTTTTCTCACCATGGAATTCTTTTTGGACAGTTTGAGTGCCTCGTGGTTTCTGACCAAACTCCACCGCCATCAGTGGCCCCATGCCAATGATCACCGGCACGGTCTGCTCCGCCTGTTATCCTATTTCACATCATCCGTCTTGCTCGTTCTTCTTGTGTTGTTTTTATTTCTGGCCCCCAGGGTCATGGGGGCAGGTATCGACTGGATTACGGCAGGCATTGTGGCCATCGCTGTCGTGTTTGCGGTCTCTGGCCGGCGCGACACGGCCTTTCATGTGTTCGAAGCTGCCGAAGGCAGCGAACTGACTACGCAGGAACCCAAAACGCGTTAAAAAACCGGTCCGGGTATTTCGCCGGACCGGTTTTCCTTTCATCTTTTCTCTATTCTTTATTCGGTTTTGCCCTGGACCTCTTTTACCGAACGGTGACCAAAAATCCAGTACACCACACCCGCCACCACAAAACTGACATAGTAGGAAATGTCGCCCATATGGGGGTGATGATAGGCAAAGGCACCGACGTACAAAGCTTGATTGAAGAAGGGCACCGAAGCCGCGATTCCCAGCATCCATGCCCAAAGGCCGGGGCGAATGAATCGTCTGGGATCGTAAAACATGCCGGTGTGATAGTGTTTTTTGCGAATCATAAAGAAGTCGACTAGCACCACCGCAGCCCAGGGAGCCAACCAATACGCCAAAAGGAATAAGAAGTTTTCAAAATCCAAATAATATGATTTTCTCGCCACATAAGCAAGAATAGCTCCTAAAATCCCAACCAGGACCGCCGCCATCCACCGCTTAACCGGGACATTGATAACCAGTGCAGACAAAGAGCCCGAATAGATGTTCAAAACATTCGCGGTAACCGTTCCGATAAGAACCGCAAACAAAACCACCGGAATCATCCAGTGTGGTTGAATCCCCGTCAACAAGCTGATGGGATTGGGACTGGCCGCCGCGGCAGGAAAGATGGTGGCCAAGGCCACACCCACCAATTCCAGCCACACACCGGCAATAAAATTTGCAGAAGCCGCGTTAAAGAATACTTTGGAGGGTTTGGTTTGAGCAGGAAGATACCGTGTGTAATCCGATCCGAACACCGTCCACCCCAAAAGATAGGACAGAGCCAAGCCGACCGCTTCAATCACACCTCCCCGAATACCGGTGTATTGCCCCAAGGGGGATTTGGCATCGAAAGGCAAAGCGTAATTGGCATGGGTAAAGGCAAACACGGACACACCAAGAAAGATGACAGTCAATATCAAAGCCATAAATCGTTCCACAGCATGAATCATGTTATAACCATAGACTGCCACAATCACTTGTATCAAAGCCATAATCACAAGCGCCACCAAAAAGTTCGTATGAAACAAAATTTCGAAGGCAAACGACCCCAAAACGGTATTGACCGCAAACCACATCACGCCCGCCACAGCGTTCAAGGCTCCCGGAAGAAAATTTCCGTAAAACCCAAAAGAAGCCCTGGAATGCACCATTTGGGGAACACCGAGACGCGGCCCGAAAGTGGACACCAGTCCCAATAAAATCACGCCTAATAAATTGCCTAATATCAGTCCGATAGCTGCTTGCTGAAAACTTAACCCGAATAAAGCAACCGCCGCCGTGCCGGTCGTCAGCGTGGCTAATTCGACATTGGCCCCAAACCACAGGGTAAAAATCGAAGAAACATGACCATGACGCTCTGCCTCGTCGATATGCTCGATTCCGATGGGCTCAATTCGCGCGACCTCGTCGCCATATTGACTGGCTTTATCGGTTACCGCCATCACACACCTCCGCCAATAGTGTGAAACATTATTATCCGAACGATTCCATAAAAATTGTATAAAAACGTTCGGATATCGTCAACAGCCGATTCCCCGCAATTTCTACTTGCCGGTTTATGGTACTATTCCTGGAAAGCCGGGATAGACGCTAGAAAACACTAGCGGTATGATCAAGCATACGGGCTGGCCGAAAAGAGGAAAGAAAACAGCAGCTAAAGAAAGAACAGGCAGGGCAACACAGCCATGGGTAAAGGTATGTCGGCAGGCGGACAACGCCTGACAAGCTCCTAAGCAACGCTAAAGAAAGGATCGTGCTCATGTCATCAAGCATTAATCCCACTGCATTCCGCGAATACGATATTCGCGGGTTGGTTGACCAGGACTTTACGCCGGAAGGAGTAACCCTCCTGGGCCAGGCTTTTGGCACTTATTTGCTGAAGCATAATGTTTCCCAGACTCTTGTGGGATGGGACTCCAGAAGTTCTTCGCCGTCATACCGGGACGCCATCACCCAAGGATTGTTGGCCACCGGCGTTGACGTCATTGACATCGGCGAAGTGACTACGCCCATATTTTATTTTGCCCGTATACATTTCAACATTGACGGGGGCGTTATGATTACCGCTTCCCACAATCCGGCGGAATATAACGGATTCAAGCTGGCTCTGGGTCCTTCCACTCTTTATGGTGAAGAAATTCAGCAAGTCCGCAAAATTCTTGAAGAGGCCGCCTTCCCTGAAGGTTCAGGGAAACGGACCACAGCCAATCCCGTTCCTGCATACCTGTCCATGCTGAATGAAAAAATCCAATTGGGCCCCAAGTCACTGCGCGTCGTAGTGGATTGTGGCAACGGCACTCCTGGTCTTTTTGCCCGTGACGTCATGAAATCCTTCGGCGTCAACGATGTCGAATTCCTCTATTGCGAACCGGATCCCTCCTTTCCCAACCACCATCCCGATCCGGTGGTTGCCAAAAATTTACGAAGTCTCATTTCACGCGTCAAGGACACAAAAGCCGACGTCGGCATAGCCTTTGATGGCGACGGAGACCGCATTGGAGTGGTCGATGATCAGGGGGAAATTATTTGGGGCGATCGGTTGATGGTTCTTTACTGGCGAGAGATTCTGGCCCGACATCCCCGAGCTAAAGCGATTGTGGAGGTCAAATGCTCGCAAACACTGGTGGACGAAATTGTGCGCCTAGGAGGTCAACCGGAATTTTTCAAAACGGGTCATTCCCTGATCAAGGCCAGGATGCGGGAAATCGGTGCCGTCTTCACAGGTGAAATGTCGGGGCATATGTTCTTTGCCGATGAGTATTACGGCTTCGACGACGCTTTTTACGCTATGGGCCGGCTGCTCCGCATCCTATCCCATTCTCAGCAACCATTGTCCCGACTCTTAAGAGATGTGCCAATCAAACCCTCGACACCGGAAGTTCGAATTGACTGCCCCGACGACAAAAAAACGGAAGTCGTCGACTCGTTGCGAACTGACTACCAAAGCCGTGACGACGTCTCGGTCATTGACGTGGACGGGGTCCGTGTAGTGTTTCCTTACGGCTGGGGCCTAGTTCGTGCTTCCAATACACAGCCTGCGTTGGTGGCCCGCGCCGAAGCCGACACAATCCCGCACTTAAATGCCATCACCCAGGACTTGGAAAACGCATTAAAACAATTTTCCTTTATTCCTCACATAGACTGGTCGGGTAACTAAACCCTCTCTCAAAACACACGACGAGAGAATAAAATTCGTTCGTTGATGCAACAAAATCCCCCTGCGTGCTGCAGGGGGATTTTGTTGATCTGATCTCTGAAGATTC
>PXYT01000059.1:13444-33783 GCA_003023725.1 Sulfobacillus benefaciens
TTCATTCTCTTCTCTTTTCATTCTCTTCTCTTTTCATTCTCTTCTCTTTCATATGAAGAAATGTCACGACAGAAAAAAGTCACCTGGGACGCCATTCTCGCGTAATGCCCTTTCTTGTGGTCAAAAGAGGAATCACGAACCCTATGTCGAATTTAGTCGTCATATGTTGATTGCAAGGGAGGAGTCGCATGCGCTTTCGCCTCAAGCCCATCTTAGCTTTGTTGTACTGGACGACCGCGATATTTTGGTCTCTCGTGGGAGTTCTGGATATTGTGTTCACACATATTCTATCCTATCCACCCTTCATCACCTGGGTTGACGGCGGTTTCATCGTCATCTTCAGCGGCATCTTGGTAGGTTTGACGTACTCACGGCGCAAATTCATCCTCTTTTTGACGTTAGCGGGTCTAATGATTTTGGACCGAGTGCCTGATTCCGTCATTCTTTTAGCCATCGTCATTGGGTTCATGATTCGTAGCGTCAAACATCCCGTCATCTGGCGGCCAAAATCGTCAGTTGTTCTGGGCCGCCGTCCATTCTTTCACTGGCCCATCCGGATTCACAGTGATGACCGCTTTATGCATATGCACATTTTGGGGCCCACGGGATCGGGCAAATCGTCCAGTATTCTCATGCCCCTAATACGTCAGGATTTGGAAGCCGGACGGGGCATCACTCTGATTGAGCCTAAGGGGGATCTGAGTTATACAGCCTACCAGGCCGCCCTGGATTGTCACGCTACCCTCATCTACTTCGATCCTCACCGTCCCGACTGTGCTCATTACAACCCGTTAAACGGCCCGGCGGATGTCGCCGCCGAAGGACTTTCATGGGCATTGAACCAGATTACGGAAGCCGGCCACCCCTTTTATGCGGTCACTTCCCGCGTGTTATTGATGTACAGCGTGATGGCGGTCAAGGAATCTCTCGGCGATGAAGCGGATCTTCGCCATGTTCTGGATTTTCTTCGCTCCGAGTCATTTCGGGAAGACACCCTAGGCCGCACCGAGGATCTCCGTGTGTTGTCCTATTTTCACGAACAGATGAAACAAATCGGTGCCCGAACTGCCCAGGAACAGCGTCAAGGATTGCTGAACCGTCTGGAATTGCTTCTAGTGAATCCCGATGTTCGCCGGGTTTTGTCGGGTCCGGGGGATTTTAGTTGGGATACGGTCCTTCATGAGAACATCAGTGTGATTTGCCCTCTGTCTTTAGCCCGCTTGGGCGAATCGGCCAAAGTGCTCGGCACTCTATTGTGGCACGGCCTGGCGATGGCCACTTATCGCAGGCTAAAAAGAGAATCCGTCAGTCCTTATTTTCTTTATCTTGACGAATTTCATCAGTATGTCACCCCGGATTTGGGAGATTACCTGGCGTTGGCCCGAGGTTATTCCGTAGGCATGGTTCTGGCGCACCAAGACCTGGGTCAACTCTCACTCCCCCTCAAAGAGGCTTTACTAGCCAACGCCCGGCAACGGGTCATTTTTGGCGGAATCCATGCTGACGATGAAGCCGTTTTTGCACGCTTGGCCCAACCTTATGCCCTGCCCCGGAATTTACGCTATCTCCCGCGGGGGCAAGTTTACGTTCAGCTCACTCAAAAAGGGCGCCTCAAGCCGCCTAGAGCCCTTCAACTATCCCATATTCCACTGCATGAGGAGATCAGACAATCATGAATTTTACCGAAAACGAATCGGTCGACCATCCCTTGAGCTGGCAGCTCGTCACTGAAAATACCGGCTACATATCTTTTGACCAGGTACGCCGCTTCTTTCATCTCGAACCTGAGGACATTGAATTTCCTCCGGATATCATTGTCTTTAATCAGGCTCTGTGGAAAAAAGCGCACTTTCATCAAGGTGCTCATCACCATCACCGTGCCCTCATCACGGAATCCTACATTCATCTCTATCCCATACTGCAATCATGGCAACTGGCCGGAGTGCTGTATGGACTCAGCCCCGACGCGATCATCCGCATTCCTTCCTATCCCTTTCCCATCTTAATGGAAATGGACACGGGCAAAGAGACCGCCCGGCAGTGGCGCAGCAAACTCACAACTTACCGCCTCGAAGCCTGGGCAAATCCACGATTTGCCTTATGGGTCATCGCCATGGGCGGGAATCTGCGTCTGTCACGCGTGCATAACTGGATTGTCCAACAAAAACTTCCGGTAGCCTGGCATCTTTCTCGTGCGGCACAGATCCAACCGGATGCCGCATTTTGGGAGTCGCAAGTCGAGAACGCCCGTCCCGCTTCTTTGTCCCCTCAAGAGGACGGATTGCCTCAGCTCTGGTACCGGGAACTCGGGCAGCAGGAGAATCTCAGTATGGATGAGGCGAACCGGAGATTGAAAGAGGGCTGGGCTATTGCCGCCAGAGAAATCATCTCGGGCGGCCTCCTCTACTATCTCAAAGCGCATTGACATTCAAAAACTCGGGATTAACGAGTCTCCTCCAATAACATTGTTCGCCATATCTGTCGAGAAATAAGACATTAAGGAGGCAGGATCTTGACTGCTCAAAGAAGAATATGTCTGTCGGAGTTATGATTTTGATCGGTAATCCCCTGAAGCAAGGAATATGTCATAATATGCATAAGTGGGCGACCGAAATTACCGCGGAGAGTGGCATGGATCACGTCAAATGAACAAACGCTCTGGAACATGATGAAAATGCCGCGGGGGTTATTAATATGGAGGGAACAACACATGGAACTGAAGGGCGACAGACGGGGTCTTCACCTTTTAGCCACAAATTGTCCGGATGAAGCACAGCTGGTGGATGATCTCACCAGCACGCTGAACACGCGTCAAAAATTTCTTGGAACGGCGGAAATTTATCTAGAAGTCAATTTGCCTCTGACGGCTTCACTTTTTCAGTCTGTCTCCGAAGCCTTTTCACACTTTCCGCATCTGATCCTCAAAGGCGTTGTGCAGTCTGATCCTGCTAGCGTGATTTCACTGGAAGAAGCCAAAAAGCCTGCAACCGCTCCGTTGGTTGTCCGGCACACAATCCGCTCAGGGCAGCAAATTTTGCACCCGGGAGATGTCATCGTGATTGGCGATGCCAATCCGGGTTCAACCATCGTGGCCGGGGGGGATGTGATGGTATTTGGATGGCTTCGGGGAACCGTCTATGCCGGCCAACCCCAAGACCGTTCGCACGCTATCTTTGCTCTGCGGTTTCAACCGGGACAAATTAAAATCGGCGACGTCATAGCGCTTGGCGACGGCCATGGGGAGCAGCCGGAATATGCTCATATTGACCAGGGAGCCGTGGTCGTTGAAAGCTGGGATGATGTTCGCTTGCCGGAGATCGTCACCCAAGAACCGAAGGGCCGGCGTTCCGAACGTAAGGCTTCGCATCTCTCCCAGTAAGCCTTACGCCTTCAATACAGCGCCTGCCTGCAGGTCCTGATGATATCGGCGGGTTGGCTCCTGGTTGTCTCATATACATTTCTCCAATCTTTTGTTGCCGCCATACTCTCCCCGGAACGATTCTGCTCTGTCAAGAATCTTGCTGAGTCGTGCCGGGGAAACCAGAAGAGCAGTTCCCATCCTGAGGCTAAGGGGAACGATGGCCAACTTACGCTGACCATAGATCTCGGGCCTTGAACCCCTCAACCTGTATTTCGCACACTGCGGCATCCCATTTCCCGACTACCCTAACGCCCGTCAGCGAGCTGTTATGGTTTAAATTCCACAAACCAGACATGGCAAGGCCCTGAAAATCCCAGTGAGAGCCCCCAAGACTCCGTGCGTCCGGTTTCAAAGACGATACGACGAATGATGGGAATGGGGAGAGGAGTTCATTGATACGTTTGGGGACCGGCCTTCTGGCCATCGGCCCCCGTGGTACGGCAACGACACACGCCGCTGCGCCGGTCCACGGCTTGCCAGCCCGTTAGTGCTTAAATGAGGGCCGATCGCTGAATGCATCAATGACGCATTTTAGCAGTTTGCCACCGCGAAAAAAATCCCATGCTGGGGATTTTTTAGTTTACGGGTCTAGTTTTGTCTTCAGATGGTAGTCGAATTTAGTCCATCACCAAATTCGACTTGGTGTTGGCATGACAGGTACTGTAATAACGGCACAAAATTCGTCTCCTCGTTTGTTATTTCACCCGGACCAGAGAAATCAATTGTCCGCGCTATCAGCCAGGTCAATCAATTTTAGGGCGTTATGCCACGACTCACCGGTGACGTCGATCACAATCACAAGAAAGCCGTTTACCACGATCATTCCCCCTACGGATCGGGTGCAAGCAGGCAAACGCGCCGTGTTAATGCCCTCATCGCGACGGGTCTGCGCCGGGGTGATCCCCTATAACGTGTTGGCTCCCGAATCCACAAAGCGTAATCTCGCTGTGCGGTCAATCCGACGTTGTCCAAACCCGCAAACCCTAATGATATCGGAACATTCTCCGGCTACGGCAAGACGGCGAGTTCCGCTTGGACATGGCAGAAACCCGCACACAGACGGGAGAAAGATATAACACCAAGTCCCTGCAACCGATACAATGTCAACGGATAGAATCTCCCTGTTGTCATTTGGATTCCGAACCCGAATTTGATAGCATGAAGGGTATTAAGAAGGGCAGGACGACATATGGCTAAATACCGGCAATCCAAAGTAAAGCGCCAGCACCATGTCTTGAGCGAGCTTGAGCCACAACTGCGGTTCCTGTCGTCTCTGCCCTCTGTGGACGGGGTAATTCCCGGGACCATCCGGCCCAAATCCGGCAGCCAGATGGGGCTCACCTTTCAATACTTCACCCCGAGCGGTCTCAAACTTATCGGCCGCTCCAGTGGCGCCGCTCAAGAGATCTTTGTCATTAGCCAGCAACCTGATAAAGTGCTCATATCGCTCCAGGAAGAAGGATTTCTTAACAGAAAAGAATAAATTCCCGTGAGACGGACACAGGAAGGATCCCCTGCAACAGGTCCGTTCCGGAATAACTGTGTCAAAAATCGGGCACGAGGGCTCGAATGGCGGAATCCTCATAGTAAACGCTTGTGACTACCGCATAGCGTGAGACACCTGCTGAACAAGCCGCAGCCTAACGCACCATTGGGAAAGTGTCAAAACCGTGCCTTCATTGAAGGAAGTTTATCGGATGACCCGTGCTTTCACAGGCTCCATTCTTTAGGACGGAGTGGTTGACGCTAAAGTGCCATTCTGTGAGCGACCCTCAGGAATCGGTATTAAGAATATGATGCGGCCGCAGCAACGGCCGGAGCAGTGCCGTAGCCAAGGCCAACCCTAACGACAGGGAAGCGGCGGAGAATACGGCCGTCATACCAAAATGCATCCCTTGATTGAAATGGTTTTTTAGAAAGGCCACCATACTCTCATAAACCAGATAGCCCGGAACATAGGAAATAATGGCAGGCACCACAAAAATTGTCACAGGTTGTTTTTTCCATAATGCTGCAACTTCTGCTAAAGCTCCCACCACGAACGCACCGACGAAGTCGCCCAGAAGTCCCGCTCCCGGCATTAGGTTCACCGTGAACGAAGCCATCCAGGCCAGAGCACCAATCCCTCCCGCAATCCACAGAATTGAGGTTCTCACTTGATAGAGGAGGCCAAAGGCGATCGTCGTCAACGCGGCAAATACGGCCTCCCGAATCATTATGGCCACCGCCCTCCCATGTGCAAATAGAAATATAGCGGCAAACTAGCTCCCGCGGCCACAGCCCCGCCAACCAAAAGCGCTTCGAGAAGGCGGCTTGCCGCCGACACTAAATCACCCGTGATACCGTCTCTTATCGCCGATGTGAACAAGAGTCCGGGAGTCAGAACCATAATGCCACCCACTAAAATCGATCCGGGTTGAAAAATAGAAAAACGCGCCACGGCTAGTGCCGGTAGTGTCGCCACGACGGCTGACAGCAAGTCACTCAAATTGCTGGGAATCCGGGTCAGGGACAGAGCTCGCCGCGTCAACTGAGTCAGTCCGCCGCTGAAAGCCGCCGGCAAGAAATCGACCAAGTGCCCGCCCATGAGTTGACTAATCAAACCCGCAGCACCCGCCGCAAACAAGATGGTCAGCCATGGTGCATAGACAGCATGGTGTTTCGCACGCTCAAGCTGTTCACGAAATTCATCGAGGGGAATGGGGTTCTTTGCCACGTTGCGCGACAATTGGTTAATTTCTGCTACGACCGCGAGATTCACTGAACGGTGACGAATACGCTTGACCAGGCTTCGTCCGTCCGGTCCCGCCACAAATAATGCGGTGGGTATCGCCACAACATCCACCGGTTCAATCCGGTAGGCACGCGCCAATCGCACCATCGTGTCCTCGACGCGGGAAACTTCCGCGCCACTCATGAGCATTGCTAGGCCCGCATCAACGACGGCCTGCAGAGCGTCTAGGGGGGCTGGCTGAGGTCCCGGCAACCGGGTTGTTGACTTGGTCATTTGAGGAAAAACCCTCCCGTGCCCGAAAAACCCAAACAATTGACAAGACAAAGCCCAGTATTGTTCCGAAAGGTATCGCAATCAAGTCGGCCACGACATAATTGAAATGTTGCGCCAACAAAATCCTGTAAATGGTCGTTTGCAGAACTAAACCGCCAAAAGAAACCACATTGTAGCGCCACATGCTGGAAAGATTGAGTCGACTTCTGAATGTAAAGAAGGCATTCAACACGTAGTTACTAATAATAGACGCTTCTACGGCAATAACATAAGTCAGCGTGGCTGCCTCGGGCCAGATGTGGCGCAATATGGTCAGGATCCCGAGATTGACTCCCACTCCGCTAGCACCTATGATGCCGTAGCGCACGAATCGCTTAATGACCGTTTGATATTTCCGTATCATGGACCTTAGCGTATCCGTTCTCCGGCGGGACGATGCTCGCCTTCCAGTCCGCTTTGTACGCGTAGCTTTCCCACCATCCATAAGGCTTCCATAAAAATAGCGGGAGACATCTTGCTTTTGCCTTCCCGACGCTCTTCGAAAATAATCGGCATCTCGACGACTTTAAAGCCAGCTTTTAATGCTCTGTACGTCATTTCTATTTGAAATCCATAGCCGGTCGACCCAATCGTTTCCAGATTAATCGCCTCTAACACCCGTCGACTAAAACACTTAAAGCCTCCCGTGAGATCCCTTATGTTTACGCCAAGTATGAGTCCAGCATAGAGTGATCCCCCCCGGGATATCGCCCTGCGGTACCACGGCCAGCGTGTGGCTCCTCCTCCTTGCACGTAGCGCGATCCCAATACCAAGTCGGCCTTTTCACGCATCATGGTAGTGATAAACTGATTGAGATAATGGGGGTTGTGAGAAAAATCCGCATCCATCTCCAACATATAATCGTATCCCATGTTTAGGCCGAAACGAAACCCGGTCAGATACGCCGTCGCCAAACCCAACTTGCCTTGACGGTGGATCACTTCCACACGGTTGGGATAAACCGTCTTTAAATGATCGGCTAATAGTCCCGTTCCGTCTGGAGAACCATCATCAATAATCAGGATATTGAACATGTCTCCCTGCTCAATAATGGTTTCGACCAGTGGTGCGAGATTTCCCAACTCGTTATAGGTTGGAAGAATCACTAAGGCGCGCATCTAATAGCCTCCTCGAGTATTATGCGATCCAATGCCATGTTGCAAAAACCAAAAAAAACGTCATTTGCAACATGGGAAAAAACCAGCCAAAAAACCGACTCCAGCCTTCATGCCTGGTTAGCATTCCCATCATAACAAACGCCGGGAACAAAATCAGCACCAGTCTTGACATCGACAGAAGCGGACTTCGTCCATGAATATCCGGCGCTGAAATGTCAATCAGCAACAGGATACCCCAATAAGCCAACCAGTCAATAGGAAACTTCCTCCGCCAGGCGAAAATCCACAACGTCATAAAACCTAGTGCCGAACATAGATCTATCATACTGAGAATTGCGTCGGGCTGCAATGGACTACCCTGCCAGATAGTCTTGAAAGCCAGAAATATTCCCACCCATGGCCATGTAATGTGTCGTCCCCAGTAAGATTGAGCCGCAATAAAGGCGAAAGGAGAGCCAAAATCGCGCCACTGATAAATCATGTAGGCGATTATTCCACCAGGAACCAATAGAATGCTGGCCAGAGATTTTTTTATCGTCAGCCCGAAACTCTGATAATAAGACCATAACAATGGAATAATTGTAAAAGCGCCTTCGTTACGCGTCAGCGCTGCCAGCATCCCAAAAACTCCCGCGGTCCAAAATTTCTTTCTGTAGGCCATCCAAAACACCATGGTACTGAGAAACAGATAAAGGCCCTCAGTATAAGCCGCGGACATAAAAAAAGCGGTGGGAAAGAGAATCGCTACCCATACCGCCCGTTGTGCCGTATCTGTTCCATAAATATCCCGAACCAGGCCAAAAAAACTAACTGTGAATCCAATTAAACTTATATTAGACACGAACAACGCCGCAGCATAAGCCGGGATAAAGGCCACCTGATGAACTGCGGCGGTTAACAGAGGGTACAGAGGAAAGAAAGCCAGTGCCTGAAACCAGTATCCATGAACCGCAATCCCCGTGTACCACAATCCATCCCACCTGACCCACATGAGAAGGACGGGATTGGTGGTCACGTTAAATTCGGGCGAATAGTACTTCCAGGGTAATCGCGTCAAGCCAACCCATCCGGCGGCCACAAGCGCGATTCGACTAAAAATCAGTGTCTGAAACAATACCCTTGCCGACGCTTTGTCTGGCCACCATGTATCCTTCCACACCCGGATCCGGTGCCGGATCATATCGAGGCCGTCTGCAGCTCACGGTTGATATAGTGCACGAAGATTCTTCCAGCCCACTCGCGTTGAATTGGCACTTGCAATGCTTCTGCGATTTGCGACGCCGTTTTCTCACTTAGGCCCACCCGTAAGCGACTGATTCCCCACGCCCGGGCTTCCAGCCACAAATAATCGAGAACCTGGTGAATATAATGACCGTCGCTCCGAAAATACTTAATATCCAGAGACTCTGAGTTTCGAATACGATAAAGAACCAAGGAATCCACGGCAATCCGGCCGTCCTGAGGAGCGACGGCAACCCCCCCGACTTCAAACTGATTCTCCAGACTTTGGTCATCCAAAGAAGTCGGAATGTGTAAATCGTGCTCAGCCCATAGCGCGTCCGTGACGGGTTCCATGAACTTGCGTATGCGCTCCTTGTCCACGGCCCATGCCGGTCCCGCTTCTAGCGGAGGAAATTCCGGCACTTGATATCCTTCAAAAGTTCCTACGACCCATTTTTCCACTGGTTCAAACTGGGACTCTTCTTGAAGAATCGAAGCCCACAGTTCGTCGTCGTCCCCCGTCGTAGCGCGAACAATGTGAGCGCCAAGTTTTTGGGCCTCTTCTAACTGAAACGCCGCAAATTCCTTTAACGTTTCCCGATCGAGATTGGGAGATGCCAGCTGCACTTGACCAAGATATGCCTCGTGCCTTTTCGGCAAAGTCAAAACCGCCGTTCCAACAATCGCACCATTATCATCAATCGCTAAATACAACCCACCCTGCGTCAGACTGAGAAGTTTGCCCAGTTCCTTAATTAACCTGTCATTCTGATTACGACGCAAAAACTCTTCAACCTTTGCCTGATCCTCCAATGAGGCACGGACATACCTTAACAAACGTGGCCCTCCCTTTCACACCATGTCCCCATTGTAGCGTTACGCCGAATGGACTTCAACTGCAGATTGAACGTTGCACAGACCAGTTACAGATATTTTTCATCGTCTAGAGGGATGGCCCCTGCCATCAAATTGACTACTTCGCTCCCGCAGATAAGATGCCATCCACCGAGCCATCCCATGTTCGTGCTCGGTTGTCCTTCTCTTCGTAATCCCGGCAAGATATTTTCCTTGTGACTCCCCAAAGCGTAGCCAATCAGTGTTCCACCGCTGGCCCAGACGAAGACTGTTCCCAGATCGGCTGGCTTCCCCCTCCAAGTTTCCAGCACCTTGACACTCACACAGAAGCCCAACCGATTCCTCTCTCGGCGACAGCCGCCCCGGAAGCCCCTTAATCCTGGCTTTGGCAAGGATGTCAGCGCCTCGGCTGACATCGGCACCATGTCACTGGAGATCTGTCTTCTTGTTTGCCATGGGCCCGGCATCACCACACGGGAACTTGTAACAAGAAAAGGACAGTCAATTGCCAAAGTTCAGCCATTATAGTATATTATAACTAGTTCCGTGAGTTTATGGCCACGCGGATACTGTTCTCAATGAGAAGAGCTCATAATCTGATTGAAAAACCAAAAGAGAGGAGCCGTAATATGACCCCTTTTATGGTGGCGATTGCTACAGTGGTTTTAAGCCTTCTAGCAATGTTTCTGGGTCTCATCACCGACCGTGAAACCCAGAAGATCCTGCAAAAAGCCAATGTCAACGAAAGACCCAAGAAGGCGTTGCATGTCGTTATGGGAATCCTGGTCTTTTTATCCGCAGGCTATGACATGCTTTTATTGTCCGCGCATCCCTAAACGTCACGGACAAAGCCGTTGACGAGTATGGCCCATGGGGTTATCCTCCCATGGGCCGGCATTTTTCACTTCAGGTGGCGAATTTTCGCTATTTCACCAATTGCCCCAGTACCATACGATTTTTGGCAAACCAGCGATAAAGGGGATCGGCCAGCCCAAGAGCCCGAGCCACCAAAAGAATCCACAAGATATAGCGGAGCCTCGGCAGACGCCGGTAGATTTCCAGCAGTGCCGCCACTCCCGAATACACAGTGCCCTGGCGTACCACATGGATCTCATCCACGGCTTTGTCGCCGACAATCTGTTGGGATTGGGGCATGCGGCACGACGTGAAAGTTAGCTGCTTGTCCTCGTCGCACCCTTTCCATTGCTTGACGGCAATTTGACAAGCGGGGCAATCCTCATCATAAAAGACCACAATGGACGAATCGTTTTCCATATTTCAGCCCCCCTCGTCCTTGATCATTTTCTCAACAGATGAGAACCGGAAACCTGGTATTTTGAGTGCGTCAACTGTATCAGCCGGCATGTGCTGGGATAATCTCGGCACAAAGCCTTATATTAGGTTCTTTCATCAAAGATTTAAAGAAGATTCTTCGTTGAAACAGACCGAAACCAGGACATGCCGAATACCTTGAAATTCACCTGGTGTAACAGCTCATTTTCGTATAATATCACGGTTCAAAGACGAACACCAAAGAGCCTCGCCGGAATTTACGCAAACCCCTCAAGAGTCTTGCGCACTCCAAACAGTCTTCTATTGAGGCTTTCGCATTAACCGTGCCAAAAAAGGAATTTTTGACGATTTTTTGGATACAGCGCGTTGCCGCCCCTCGGTCTCCTGAACAAGCTCCACAGCCATATGCTGAATCGCCCGTGATAAAGCCGAATCCGGAAACTGGGAAATTAGAGGTGCGCCCTCATTAGCCGCTCTCACCGGATAGGCTCCGTCGCTGGGCAACTGGTAGCTAATCTGGCTTTGCAACACGTGAGCAATGTCAGTAGTTTCCACTCCCGTCTTGGACCCGCTGCGATTTAGGACAATCCGCACTTTATCCTGAGTATAGTGAAATCCGTCATAGAACACTTGCAAAGCTTGTCCCACCGTACGCAATGTAACCACATCCGGTGTACATACTGTCAGAATCATGTCCGAAAAATCGAACGCTGCAACGTTAATGTCGGTATAACCCGGTGCGGTGTCAACAATAACATAGCCGTGAGTTTCCCGTAGCAGCTGCAAAATCTGTACGATGTGATCGGCCCGAATATCATCTGCTTCTTCAGGATTATTGGGAGCAGCGAGAACATATACATTATTCGCTACCCGCTTTAAGGCGCGTTTGACCGTATCCTGATCAACGCGCGAAGACCCTTTGACCAGATCATACAACGTCACCATCGGCGCATCTCCTACCATGGGCGCCACATCTCCAAATTGAATATCCAGGTCCACAATGGCTACGGGCTGTCGGCTGGCCTTCGCCAAAGCAATTCCCAGATTGACACTCAAGGTGGTTTTGCCCACTCCGCCTTTCGACGAAAACACTACGATCACCCGTCCGTCACGATGCACCTCTCCCTCTAAGGGGGTGGCGGTTCTAGACAGAATAGATGCCAAATCTTGCGTCCAGGCGTCCAAACTCACGAAATCCTTGGCTTTAATGGCTAAAGCTCTGCGCGCCGCACCGGCGTCGGTAGGAGAGGCCAAAACAACAACGGGATAGGGGACACGGGCAATTTGTTCGTATAACCCAACATTTTGTGTTAACAAAATATCGTCAATCAATAAGACTCCGGGGTTTTCGGCCGCGCATTCATCCAGTGCTTGCCGCAATTCGGTGGAACTGCCGTCCAATACGGCTCCGGGAATGTTTTTCACCGCGCCTACCAGTTTGGCCCGCAATTCCTCCTCACTCGCCACATACACTGTGAACAATATTGTTCCCTCCTAGATTCCCCCAAGTTTCTTGTCCATTCTACTGAATACTCTATAATTATGGGAGATATTTCGATGTTATTCCCAGGAATTTATTTACAGCAACCAACTTCCTTCGTACACTATAAACAATATAACCATTATTCATCTATTTCTATCGTATTCCCCCCGTAAACCGGGAAGAACAGGAGACATCCGATGGTGATAAGAGGCCAGAATATTTGGCACGACCGCCGGGGCCAGGCGCTTGTGGAGTTTGCTCTGGTAGCGCCTTTATTGCTTTTCTTTCTTTTTGCCATTATTCAAATGGGCTTGCTCTTTAACGGGTTCATTTCCATTGAGCAGGCGGCACGGATCGGAGTGCGGGAGGCGTCTTTGGGAGAAGACTCGCAACTGGTAGGCTGTTCCATATACAACCAGGTTAACACCGGAATATTTCCCGTCGCCGCAACCGTATATTGGTCGGAAAATTCCTCGCCGGGTTCTTCGTCCACCGGCACCTCAACCACGTCGTCCCTGCCTACGGTGACTGTACACGTTAAAACTTCCTATCCCTTGATGGTCCCCCTACCGGGATTCGGCCCTTCCATCCCCATTGGACAGCAGTACACCATGGTGCAAGAAACACCACCGTCGAGCTCGTCAGGGACAACTTCCTCTGGATCATTCACACTCCAGAATCCGCCGAAATGTTGATCCTATTCTTCATATTGAATGTCTTCGACGCGCAGGGAATCACCAAGAGCCACTCTGTCATGTAAATCGGCAGGTAATTCCAGCACCCAATAAGCTCCTTTCACCACCGGACCGATGTGCCATGGTTTCAATACAACGTGCCGCAAGACATGGTAATCCCGGCTCAGATAGGCGACGCACAGAGGATATTTCATGAAAAACATATGGACGGAATTGGTATGCGGGAACAACATACCCTCGCCGGGATTGAGTAACGAGGTTCCCATGAGGCCCCGAAAACGTTGCCAAAAAGACCGCGCCACAACAATATTCGTGCCGATGATGGCACCCGTATTCAGATTGGTTATCATAACGCCCGAGAGCGCCCGAATATCTTGCAGTCTCTCCACCCGCCTTAGCCATGAAAAACATGAATGATCGACAACATAGCCGGCCCTAAAATCGTCAAAAAAATGGCGGGAAAGATAAAGAGCACCATAGGAAAGATAATCTTAATCGGAATTAAAGCGGCTTTTTCGCGCGCCTGAGCCGCACGAGCTTCCTTGATGTCCCGGGCCTGCACTCTGAGAGCACCCGCTATCCCGCTCCCCGTCCGGTCGGATTGCGCGACCAAACCTGCAAACCGCTTTAATTCCCGGGATTTCGTCCGCTCCGCCAAGGCCGCCAAAGCCTCGGCCCGCGTCATCCCCAGCTGCATATCGGACATGACGCGGCCAAATTCATCTTTCGCCGGTCCGTTATCAATATTGCTGACCAGTTTTCGCAATGCCCCATCAAACGCGAGTCCGGCTTCCACACTCACACTCAATAAGTCAAAGACTTCCGGCAAAGCGTGTTCCAGCGCCTTCAAGCGGTTCTGCGCCTGAGTGTTCACCCGCACTCCCATGAAGACATACCCAAGAATCCCCATACCCAGGGGAATCGCAAGATGTTGCCATTTAGGCGCATTATGGTCTATAGCCGCCACATAAAGGCCTAGCGCCAACAATAAACCAGCCAGAGCAAGGCGGTAGAGGGAAAAGACTTCGGGACTGAGTTTGCTGCCCGCCTGCCTGAGTCGCCGTGCCAATTCCGTGCGAACCTTTTGGGGCGTAAGAACGCGGGAAATCGCCGCAAAAACTCTGCTTATGTTCGGAACAATAACCCGCTGAACAAACGGCGTTTCCAGCTCATCCGCCGGCACCCTGCGGGTCAGTTGGTAGGAATGCAGACGCCCGGCTAACATTCGTTGGCGGTTCAACACCTTCAAATCCTGGACCCACAACCGGAAGAGAACCACACTTAAAGCCAACAATACTGCGATGCCAACATTGAGCCAAAGCAGCGTATTCATTCTCATCATTTCCTCCGCAGTCTTATAATTCCGGAGCCCGGACCAGCCGGTTAATCACAAATCCACCGATGGCCACCGAAGTCAGCGCCGCTCCGATCATTATCATGCCGATGGTCGTATGAAACAGTGGGGACATATAGTGCGGGTTCAAAAACCAAATGGCAAGCCCGAGGAAAAAGGGCAAAGCGGTCAACACCCATCCGCTCATTCGCCCTTGGGCCGTCAGAGCCCGCACTTCCTGGGCCAATCGCTGTCTTGCCACGATGGTGCCAACGATATTGTCGAGGATATCAGCCAGTGATCCCCCGATTTCCCGTTGAATATTGATTACCATCACAGCCAAGGCCAAATCTTTGGAAGGAATGCGCATCGTCAACTCGTCCAGAGTTTGTTCGAGGCTAAACCCAAAAGATTCCCGTCTGAGCACCCGGCTAATTTCTGCACCCAGAGGATCCGGGGTTTCTTTGGCCACCAGCGCCATGGCCTGAGTGAGCGAGGTTCCCGCCCGGAGAGCTCCGGATATTCCACGGAGAAAATCCGGAAGATTTTGTTCCGCCAGGCGCAAGAAGTGCTGTTTTTTCATGCGGAAATATATCAAGACTCCCCCCACGCCGACAAAGCCAAGAATAACGCCGCCAAAAATCCCCCGGAATAAAAACCCCACCACTCCCGGAAGCACGAAACCCAAAGCCATCAAAAGAATATATTCACTCATCCTGAGCTTCAACGCGGCAGCGTTTTGTCCCTGGCTCCAGTTCTGGCGAATTGCCCCAAAAAGGTTAAAGGGCGTTTGTCTGCCGGACATGGTTGCAGATACGGAACCCATTTTATACAGACGCCTTTGGGTCACATGCTGAAGACGGGCCGAGCGGTAGCCGAGCCCAATTAACAACAAGGCCAAAGGCCATGTCACAGTCAGTATCAGAGTGAGATCTCTCATGATTGCCTCACATTCCTATGCCAAAGACAGCCGGGGACAAGTCAACACCCTGAGAGCGAATACGGTCGAAATTTTTCGCACGGATGCCGTTGGCCCGGTAAATACCCATGACTTTGCCTTCCTCGTCGACACCGGTTTGGTCAAATTGAAAAAGATCTTGGGTTGTGATAACGCCGCCTTCCATGCCCACAACTTCCGTTATGCGGATGATGCGCCGGGTCCCATCCAAAAGCCGGGCCTGCTGCACGATGATGTCGATAGCTGATGCAATCTGGGTGCGAATAGCGGTTAAAGGCAGATCCGCGCCAGCCATCAGCACCATAGTCTCAATACGGGCTATACAGTCTCGCGGAGAATTCGCGTGCACGGTCGTCAAGCTGCCTTCATGCCCGGTGTTCATGGCCTGTAGCATGTCGAGAGCCTCACCGCCCCGCACCTCACCGACAATGATGCGGTCGGGGCGCATGCGCAGGGCATTGCGGACAAGATCCCGAATCGCGACGCCACCTTTGCCTTCGATATTGGCAGGGCGGGCCTCTAATGAAACTTTATGATCCTGCTGCAGTTGCAGTTCGGCCGCATCCTCAATGGTGACGATGCGTTCGGATGCCGGGATAAAGGCGGAGAGAGCATTTAGAGTGGTCGTTTTCCCCGAACCGGTTCCGCCCGAGACCACAACGTTCAATTTACCGTGCACCGCCGCTTGAATAAACTCCGCCATTTCGGCGGATAACGTTCCTATCTGGACCAATTGGGACAGCACAAAAGGATCTTTGGCAAATTTTCTTATCGTCACCGAATCTCCGGACACTGCCAAAGGACGCAATATCGCGTTAAGCCGTGAGCCGTCCGGAAGACGGGAGTCGACCATGGGACTGGACTCGTCCACCCGCCGTCCGGTAAACGACAGCATTTTCTCCAAAACTGAGCGCAGATGCGTTTCATCCCGGAAGGTCACGTCGGTTTTGATTAAAGCGCCCTGACGTTCGATATAGATACGGGAGGGACCATTAATCATGATTTCCGAAATGTCCGGATCGTCCAAGAGCGCCTGAATGGGACCATATCCTAAAATTTCGTCGACCAAAATACGCACCAGCGCATCTTTTTCCAACGGGGAAATCTCTTTATCCGCTTCTACGATGTTCAAAATCATTCCACGCAGTTCCTCACGCGACAATTTCTCCGGGTCCATAACCTGTGTCAACAGAGCATCCTGAACTCGGCCTTTGAGCGCCAGGAAATTGGACCCCAGATAGTCAAATTCTCCCCCTTTGTTGCTGACCTGTGATGACTTTATCGCTTTAAAGGCTTGGGATGCACCGGACGACATGCCGTTGATCCGATTTCGCAGTGACATTTGTCCTTACCCCCTCACGCAACAAATTTCCTCATAATACGTCCTTACGCACCGTTTTGCGGCTAGACCCTTCAAATTCCTCCACTAACATTTTCGCAATATTTTCTACCGATATCGCCAAGGCATTCCCCGGATCCACTACCACCAACGGCTTTCCGGTATTCGCCGACCGAACCGGGGCGACTCCTCCGCTCGGCATCCAATACGACACCGCAACGGGCATAATTTCCTTGATTTTTTCAGCAGGCACCCCGGTTCCGGACCGGTTGACAACCATGCGGAGTTTGCGGGGGTCCGGATACAGCGTCTGTAACACTTTGAGCGAACGGGCGACGTTCCGCAGTGTGATTATTTCCGGGGTCGCCACCACCATCAGCACATCCGCCATATCCATCGCCGATAAGTTTTGGTCGGATAACGCTGCCGACAAATCACACACGGTATACACGTGGGACGACTTCAACTGACTCAAAATCTCTTTGATATGATGAGATTCCACCAAATCCGCGTATTGAGGATTTAAGGGAGCCAGAAGCAAATCGAGCGGTAATCCGTCGACAGCAATCAGGGCCCGTGCCAGTTTGTCTTCTTCCACCCGCTTGGGTGAACCCTCCACGAGCTCGCGTATGGTGATCTCGGGACCATCGTGAACCATCGGTCCGATATCACCGAACTGCAGATCCAAATCCACTAAACAGGTGGGCCGCTCTGAGACCCGAGCCAAGCTCCACGCCAAATTCACGGCCAGCGTGGTCTTCCCGACCCCGCCCTTGGCCGAATAGACGCCAATAATGTGGTGGATCACCGTGCCGGCCTCGGACGATTTGTCAAACGATTTCAAGAGAGGAGGAAGCAAAGTTCCAATGGTGTCATGAGTGATGGCGTCTATTGCATGAATAGCCAAAGCTCGACGTGTCGCTTCCGCATTGGGCGTTTCGACAATCAAAATCAAGGGAAAAGGTTCACGTGCCAAGCGGTCCTGCAGCCCCCAGCTATCACTTAAAAGACTTTCGTCAATGATCATTGCGTCAAGCACATCCAGGGACGCCATGTCGACTGCGTCCCGAATACTTCCGGTTGCTGCCACAATTTCCACAAAAGGCAGCGTTCTCAGTGTTTGGTTCAGTGATTCCATTGCAGGGGAACCGGCACTGACGAGCACACGAACCATGACTGCACATCCTCACCCGAAATTATGGAATCGGTGTGTCAAGCTTGGTTAATCCGTAGGGAGTTGGCCTCGTTGCCTTCGAATGCGGAGATTCCAAGGCGGCGGTGAAACCCGACGAATTCTGTTCGGCAAACAGAAGCCGCTCAATTCTGGACGGTGTCATGGCCACAATAAGATTCGGGCTCTGCCCGACACCAGGGCTTGAAGGAGGGCTCATGGAACCGTTGACAGCCAAAACTTTGACGTGATTCATGAAATCTTCGATTTCCTTTGGTCCGCTCTTAGGCGTAATCGTGATAAATAAGGCCACGTTGTCTCCGGGCATAATCAACCCGTCAATCGCATTAGTGGAAGACAAAGGAATGTCGACCGCCATGTCCCCAGGACTTATCCGCGCTGCCAAAACATTAGCCGTTTTAGGAAAAAACACCTCACTGGGAACAATCGGCATCCCCGGGGAAACGGCTTCCGTACTCCATGCTCCCGAGAGACTCTGGGGAGAGGAATAGGCCCCGGGCGGAACGGCCGATGCGGGATAGGTCTTGGGCGTGAACATCGACGGTGTCACAGGCTCATAGGCCGCAATCGCCTGAGAGGCGACCAAGACCTGAACAGTCGGCACCCGGGTTTTGGCGTCGGCTCGCTGAATGGCGATCTGGACGTAGCGGGCCGAGGCATAGGCAGCCAGGCCCATCACGATGATGCCGGCCAAAAGCCAGCGGTTAATGCGGAAGAATGAGCCCATCCTTTTGGCAATCGCCATGTCGAATCCTCCTCACAGCGTACACCGCGTGTCAGCCGAAAAGAGAGCACATCCGTCGTGTGCTCTCTTTGGCAAATATTCCCGACGATCAGGTGTTGTTGACCGCATTCGCAATATTATGCACGGTATTATTGACCGCATGTCCCAAGAACGTCAGGGCCAGAATCACGACAATGGCAATCAGCGCTAAAATCAAGGCATATTCAACCAGTGCCTGCCCTTCCTTCTTGTCCTTGAAGCGGGCAATTAATGCCACTAAAAAAGCCTGTAAATTTTCCACGGATAATCCACTCCTAATTTTTGAGTAAGTGTAAGGTCATGATGCCTGTCACGCAATCCCAGCAAGATGCAATATTTTCCTGCTTGCTTCTTGTAATTCGACGTAAAAGATGTAATCCCTTCTTTTTGAGTTGGGGACTTTTGTTGTTTTGTGGACTTTTGTGAAGGACATTTATTTCCTGTGTCGAATCCCTTAAAACAGGAATTCGAGGGGGCCTTGGTGTGAATGGCATATCTGGCTCGACAAAAAAATGGGGATGGTGGCCCAGACTTTTTCTGTTCCATGAACTGGTCATGGGCCTGAGTCCCGTTATTCCCTATTTAGGGCCGTCTGTGGCCACTCTGCAAAGAACCGAGAGGTATTACCCACACGCAGTGCTCTGGATACAATACGATGCCCTTTTGTATCTTCACATCGCCCACCATGGATACGGGTCCGGAATTTCCGCCTTTTATCCCCTGCTTCCCATCCTCATCGCCGTCCTCCACAGTACCTGGATAGCCTTCTTGGTTATGCAGGGGGTGTTTGCCGTGGATTTGTGGCTGTTGGCCCAGTGGTTAGGCGACACGCTGGGTTTGAAGGACCAGCAAGTGATGATGGCGCTTGCGCTCTTTGCGTTCAATCCTGCTGCCGTTTTCTATACCACACTCTACCCGGAGGCTCTTCTGGTCCTTTTCTGGCTCTTAAGTCTTCGCGCCGCCAGCCGGAAAAGCTATGGAGCCGCTGCCGTGTTTGCGGGTTTTGGCACTCTCGCTTATCCGACCGGCGCCCTACTCGGCATCATCCCGCTTTGGCTCTTTGCGGAGTCTGTGATTCATCAGCAATTTGATCATGCCCGAGAATACTTTCTGTGGGGCTTAGGTATTGCTGTATCCTTGGGCCTTTTTATGCTCTTCTCCCTGTTTCAGTGGCATACTCTTTGGGGTCCCTGGATGGGCGAGGCAGCATGGCACTCCCGTTGGGTCTGGCCATGGCAGCAATATACCCGGATTTTTCCGATTCACAAGCCGCTAAAACGCACATACCTCGTCTTTCTTCTTGTGGTCCTCTCCGTTCCATTTTTGGTCGGGGCGCTTTCGTTAGTCCGCCTGTCATTTCCCATGAAATGGCCCATAATCCTCTTTACCGGATCCGCTCTCATTGTGTCCTTGGCGTTTTACGTGTACAACACCCCCTTTCATAGCACCCTGCGGATCATGAGTATCGCGTTTCCTGTCTACGGCGGCTTAGGAGCTATCCGACAACGCCGGCTGTTTCAATTGATACTCATTCTGTGGATGGGATCCAGTTTCGTGGGTGCGGTATTCTTCACCCACCAGCTGTGGTGGCAGTAATCCACCACGGTTTAAGAGTTTGGGG
>PXYT01000006.1 GCA_003023725.1 Sulfobacillus benefaciens
GTCACGCTAGAGCCCGTCCCGACGTCCTCCTAAATAGGGGGTCGGATCCCCGTTGGCAACACGGATCGGGAGTGTTACGAATTATTTTTCAAGGGAGGTTCTAATCAAACACTTCATCACGATACAGCTCATGAACCAGGCTGTTTTCACGGAAAAACATTTGAGCGGCTACAGCACCGTACCCGGCATCCTTGCCAGATTCTCTTTCTTCTATTTCAATCTGATTGGCCGAAGCATACTCAAATTCCATGGAAACGTGGTTCATTGGTCCCGTCATTGCGATCCAAATTTTTGGCACCGTCCACTGATGGTCTCTCCGGTATTTCAGCCACAAGCGTACACCCTCAAGAAATTCCTGAAAGTGACCATATTCGACTTCCCCTTGCACTCGTAGCAATACTGCCATTATTTCCATCTCCTCTGTGCACAAGACACCCGGCGCTCTGAACCTGACTTGCCGGATTTGAACACGAACCACAAACAATTCCCCATCATTGAGTCGGTTTCGCCCCGAGGAGAACCATCGGTACGCTTTACGCCCGGACATGCTCACAACCTTCTCAAATTCGTTGCTCTAAATGGGAGGACCCTTTGGTCCGGCCCTTGCGGGAGTCCGTGGCATAACGATTGTCGAGTCCGTCTCTAAGTCGCCATTGGTTTTTACTCCCCTCTTAATTGTTCTTAAGTTATCTTAAATTTACCTTAACCCTATCTTATTGTGGGGATTTTGAAGGAACAGGGCGGCGGTGCCGAAATTCAATGGTGCCCTCTTGGACTCTCGGGTCCAGGAGATAATAGATCACCACGGCGGTGCACCATGACAGCCAAATATAGATCGCCAGATCTCCTGCCACCGTCCGTGATTCGAAGCTGCTGACAAAGGGTGCGGCCACCAGAGGCCATAGTCCATATCCCCGGCCCTTGCCCGTGCGTGCACGGGATCCAATCCAAAAGAGGACAGCCAGGGCCAGTAAAATTCCGGACACCAGGTAAACTGCGACCAAGCTCGGGTGAGCGGGAGATATATAGGACTCCCATGCTCCGGTATAGAGATAGGCAAGAGATAAAATCCCGATGAGGTTCATAATCCTTGCAGATATGTTTGCGTCTGCTCTGGCATTGCTACTGGGGTCAGTGAGCGGCGTCCGAATCATGACCCAAAGAATGCCTTGGGCAGCCAATCCAATGGGAGCGAGACAGGCCATAATGGGAGCCGGCACGTTCCACAGGACGCCGGCCGTGCAGATGACGGTTTCAATAAGGAGCAGGGTGATAAGGACCCAGGTTAGACGCTTGAGCGCCCCGAATTGACGGTGTTTTTTGAAGGCGCCGAATAAAAACATGACCAAGGCGGATACAAATACCAAAGTGAGCAGGCGGTGGACATATTCGATGATAACCGCTTCATTGGAGAATGACGGGATTACTGAACCGTTGCATAGAGGCCAGTTGGCGCCGCATCCCATTCCCGACCGCGTATCATGGTCAATAAAACCCATGGCATTGACTGCCACAATTCCCATAAACGTGACAGAGCCGGCAATGCCGAAACCCCTCACTATTGAGGGGGTGTGCCGTATTGTCGTCCGCTTCGTAATAATACCCCTTTCTTTTCGATTGTCAGCTCATGCATTTCTTCCTCCAGCACTTCGGGGAACATTGAGAGGGTGCGGGCCCAAGAAGTCCGCAGGGGCGTTTTGCCCTCACCCCGATGTCATAGCGCTGTGCGGAACGAGATTCAGTCCGGCTTCCAGAGCCCTGAGGTTAACATCCCGGAATTCCGGCTTGACCCATTCCCGGATAGCCTTTTCTACACTGACGGGTTGCGCAATATGCGCCAGCCCGGTTAATGCCCCGATGCCCACGATATTCGCGGTCATTTCATTATCGAGATTCCGAGCCGTGCGCCGAAGTGGCAAAAAGATCTCACTGGGAAACCCGTCTTCGGCTACAATCAAATCATCGATGACGGACACGGCCCGAGGTGATATGGCCTTGTGGTACTTGAGATAGGCCTCGGAAGACAAGCACAAGAAAACATCCGCATGGATCACTTCCGGAAATGCAATCTCGAAGCGGGACACTACCACTTCGGACTTGGACGAACCCAAACGGGCCTCGGGACCATAGCTTTGCGTATGCACGACAAACAGTCCGTCATACATTGCCGCCTGAGCGATGATGACCCCGCCCAGAATGATGCCCTGGCCCCCGCGGCCGGACAAACGAATGCAAAGCGGGTCGGGAGCGGAAAATTCTTCATACACTGTAATTCCCTCCTTGTGCCTCACAGAGTTTTGCATATTCCTTGGTATATTCGGGACGAATTTCATTGCGGAATACGCCTAACGGCAGCTTCCCCACCATTTCTTCTTTGGTGAGAAGGGGGGCGTCCTCACGCAAAAACGTGTGGGTACGTTCATAGTCCAATAATTCCGGAGCTTCGCCCAGTCTGTTGAGACGGCCAAAATACGTGGGACACTGACTGAGAATCTCGACCACGGAAAATCCGGGATGAGCAATAGCCTCTGCAATATACCGGGGCATGTCGGCGAAATCAAAGGTGGTGGTGCGGGCGACATAAGTGGCTCCCGCAGCCAGAGCCAATTCCACCGTATCGAACGCCGGTTCGATACTGCCGAAGGGGGAGGTTGTGGACCGAAATGCCAAGGGTGTGCTGGGAGCTTCTTGTCCTCCCGTCATGCCGTAAATACTGTTGTTATACAAAATGGCTGTCAAGTCGATATTGCGCCGGGCGGCGTGAACGAAGTGCCCAGCCCCAATAGCCAAGGCATCGCCATCGCCCATAGTCACGACCACGGTTAAACCCGGATTGGCCAGCTTGAGGCCCGTCGCAAAGGCCAGCACTCGCCCGTGGGTTGTGTGCATGGCGTTGGTGTTGAAATAAAAAGGAGTGCGTCCGGAGCAACCAATACCTCCCAAAACCGCAATACGGGAAGGATCCAACTCCAGTTGTCGGAATGATTCAGTTATGGCGCGGAAAATATTTCCATGTCCGCATCCGGGACACCACACGGTGGGCATCATGTTTTGACGCAGATAGGATGTCAGATCTTCTCCAATCTTAGGCATGGTGTTTGCCTCCTCCTATCACCGAGGAAATGGCAGCGTTTCGATGATCCAGTCGGTTAATAGTCTGTACGATCTCTTCAGGCCGGAACAGTTCACCGTCCGCTCGTCCCATGGAGGACACGGGAGCCAGGCCTGCCACGGACGCTTTAAGCGGCCAAATCATCTGTCCCAAATTGAGTTCCGGCATGAGAATACCCTGAACCGAAGCGGCCAGTTCATGGATCGTTTGCTCGGGAAAGGGCCAGAGAGTAACGAGTTCCAAAAGGCCAACCCGAAGGCCGGATTCTCTTAAGCTGTTGACAGCGGCTCGGGCGGCTCGCGCGGTAATGCCATAAGCGACAATGGCCCAGGTGGCGTCATCCAGCCGGTAGCGGCGAAATTGCACAATCCGCTTGTAATCCCGGTCGACCTCCGCCAGTTGATTACGAATAATCTGTTCGGCGTCCTGTCCGATTGCTCCCCGTGTCATGCCGCGCTCATCATGGGAGAGACCACTCACGATGGTCCGGGTGCTGCCGCTGAAAGGTATAAAGGGGTGGGATCCGAAGGCCGGTTGATCTTCCCGGACTGCCACTGGCTTGCGGGCAATGGGGTCCGGAACCGGCGGCAGCTCGACGTTTTCACGCATATGCGAGAGCACGGCATCGAGTAAAACGATGACCGGGAGCCGATAATCCTGGGCCCATTCGAAAGCCAAGCGGGTGACATCGAACACATCCTTAACGGACGAAGCCGTCAGCACGATCGCTGCCCTATCGCCATGAGAACCCCATCGTGCCTGCATGACATCACCCTGGGCAGGCATGGTTGGCTGTCCGGTGGATGGGCCGACGCGCTGCGAGTCGATCACCACGCAAGGGGTTTGAGTCATAGCCGCGTAACCAATATGCTCTTGCATGAGAGAAAACCCCGGTCCCGATGTTGCCGTCATGGCCCGCATACCGCCCCATGCGGCTCCGATAACGGCTCCTAATGCGGCGAGTTCGTCTTCCATTTGAATGAAGACAGCTCCTCGCGAAGGCAAAATGCGCGACATTTGTTCCATGATTTCCGTGGCGGGGGTGATGGGATAACCGGCGTAAAAATTGCAGCCTCCGGCCAACGCTCCCATTACCGCCGCTTCGTTTCCCTGCACGAGTCTCATAAACAACTCCCTCCTTCTCTTTTCCTTCAGTCAGCCAGCCCCGAATTCTGACGGATTCCTCCAGCCCAAAGGGCTACGGGCGCAATCGTGTCCGCAACATTCAGCGAAAAGACGAAGTCGGGGCAAAAGACAGCGCAAATACCGCACGCAATACACCGAGAGATATCCGTCACATAGACCAACTGACTGTCGTCTAGCGCCAGGATGGATGTGGGGCAGTGTTCGACGCAAATATTACATCCTTTGCACCAGGACCTGTTGACGGCAAGAATTACGTCCTCGTGTTGTTTGTAAAGCATCGTCGGTGAAAGAGGTGCGGGTGCAGAAGACGTTTGGGAGACAGAAGACGTCTGGGAGTCGTCGATTGTCGGTCCGTCGGACAGTTCCAGAAAATGCTGGATTCCGACCGCGGCGATCTTGCCTTCTCGTACGGCTTGGACGACTGTGGTGCCTCCATTGACGGCATCACCGCCGGCAAAGAATTTGGGGTGGGAGGTTTGCCCGGTGTGGGGATTCACCCGGATGTGTTTACCGGACATGGTCAACCCCGGGACCCACTCCACCCATTCGCGGCGAGGTTGTTGTCCTGCGGCCAATACAGCGGTGTCCACTTCGATCTCGAACTCACTGCCTTCAATGGGCTCAGGATAACGACGGCCGCTCTCGTCCGGGGATCCGAGACGCGCATAGCGGCACTCAATGGATTGCAGGCGGTCATGGCCGAGGAAGCGGAGGGGAACAGTAAGCCACAGGAAACGGATGCCTTCCATACGTGCCGCTTCCGTTTCAGCCCGGTATGCCGGCATCTCACTCTCCGTACGCCGGTAGACAATGGTTACTTCCTGAGCACCCATGCGTTTTGCTTCCCTAGCCACGTCGATGGCGGTATTACCGCCGCCTATGACCGCGACCCGGTTTCCGACAGAGGGAATTCGGCCTGTCTTGATGTGTTCGATAAACTGCAGGGACGCCCAAACACCCGGAAGCTGGGAGCCGGGATAACCGGCATTAATATCATTTCCCAGACCAACCCCTAAGAAGACGGCATCGGCATTTTTTTCTATAGTTTCGAGATCTTCCTTGCAAGTAATAGGGTAATTAAACCGAAATGTCACTCCCATTTGGGCGATGCGTGCCATTTCTTCAGTCAAAGGCGTCTTCATAATACGATAAGGGGCAATAGCAAACCGGACCAAACCTCCGGGTTCACTTCGGGCCTCATAAACCGTGACGCGATACCCTTGTTGAGCCAGTTGAGCTGCACACGCCAGGCCTGCCGGGCCTGCACCGATTACCGCGACGCGGCCTGACTTTGCTTCCGGTAAAGGCCGCGTTTCACCGTGGCCCTCCGATAACAAAACCTTGTCGGTGGCGTACCGTTGAAGACGGCCAACAGAAACGGGTCTGCGTCCTCTTTCTTCTAATACGCAGGCCCCTTCGCACAGTTCTTCGGTAGGGCACACTCTGGCGCAAGTGCCTCCCAGGGGATTTTCCGACATGATGATTTCGGCAGCATGCCGGGGATCGTTTCGGGCCAGGGCGGCAATGAATCCGGCCACGTCGATGTCAGACGGGCATACCACAGTACAGGGCGCAGGGGCATCCTCACTTCCGCATTCAAGGCATCGCAAGGCTTCGGTGTAGGCCGCATCGGGGGTGAGCAAAGGATTAAGCTCGTCGAAGACTGTGACTCTTGAGGGGTGTATGTCCCGGTAGCTGGTCGTAAGAAAGGCGGATGATGAAGGCAATCCGTCGGTGTAATCATTCATAACGGTCGCTCTCCTTCCCTAGCGCTTTTATTGTGATAATTTTACGATAATTACATCTAGGGCCGAATGGACCCCAATACTACGGCCAAATGACCACAAGCTCGTGAACCCGTTGCGGTTCAAGAACGGAGCGCACGGCAACAAGCCTGCCATAGTGATTTCGGCGTTTTGGGGAGATACGGGCAAGGGCTGCGGAGTTGCGTCAAAGCACGATCAAAACGGTCGTTGGGGCCATGAGGATTACGGCAGCAAAACCTCGTTCGAACCAATGACACTCAAGTCCGAAAATAGACATAATTTATCGGGAGATGGCGGGGAGCCGCAAACGACAGACCATATTATTCGTTATGAGGGACTGATAGCCTTTGTGGGCTTCTTTTGCAATTTGCTTGCTGCACATTGCAGGGCCAGTCTCCCGTTGAAATGAAGCCTTAGGGGCGATCACCACCGTGGCACCCTTGGCAGGGGTTCGAGTCCGTGGGCATTTTTGGCGAACGCACAACACCAGTGCAATTCTTCCAGAACGAGAATTGCCGCGATGCAAAGGTTGTAGCCGCGGGGGTCCTACGTTGTCGGAGTGTCACAAGCCTGTATTTACGCCATTCTTTTCCCCTTAATGAGACAATCGCGTAGATTGACACATGTCAAGACAGATGGTATAAGAAACCGAATGGAGGTGATGTTGTGGCACAAAAGGAATTGGTGGAGCCGTTGGGAATTGAATGGGTTCCACCCGCGAAGCGGCACGGTAAGCCGACACAGCTTTTTTCTCTGTGGTTTTCCGCTAATTTAGGCATGCCAGCCTGGCTGGTAGGGGTATTGGGACCGGTTTTAGGGCTGAACCTCATGCAAACGATCATAGCCGTTATTCTCGGTAATATTATTGCGTCTGTCTTGGTGGGATTGACAGCTAAGGCCGGGAGCGGACAGGGATTGGCTCAATTGCCTCTGAGTCGGAGTATTTTCGGACGGCGGGGGAATTATTTGCCTGCGTTTCTCAATACTTTGTCAGCTATTGGCTGGTACACTGTGAACACAGCGGTTGGCGGCGAGGCCCTAGCACGTCTTTTCAACTGGCCCTTAGCCCTAGGGCTTCTGGTCGTGGCAGTGGGTCAAATTGCCTTGGGTTATCTGGGATATGATGTGATTCACCGCTTTGAGCACATCATGGTCTATGTGCAAGGACTGCTGTTTGTGTTAATGACTTACGAGGCTGTGCGCCATTTTTCATATCTACCCTATGTGCACGGCGGTTCTTACGGCGTGTTTCTTCTGGAACTGGCGGCAGTGGTTTCCTATTCCTTTAGCTGGTCTACTTATGCCTCAGATTACGGCCGTTATCTCCCTGAAAACACCTCGGGTCGCCATGTGTTCTGGTCAACATTTTGGGGAACCTTTCTGGGAACCCTTTGGGTGGAGTTGGTCGGTGGTGTAGTGGGTGCCCTGGGCTGGGGAAATTTAAGCCCAGTCAGCATGGTGCAACATCTCATGGGCCCCTTAACCGGCTTTGCCTTGGTGGCCATTGTTTTCGGTACCATGACCGCGGATGCCGTCAATGGGTATACCGCCACATTGTCGGCGTTAACATTGGATATTCCAGTTCGCCGGGCGTATGCTGCAGTATTCCTGGGGGCGGTGGGCTCGTTGGTGGCTTGGATGGCGAATGCCCATCTTCTAGCTGATTACGAGAATTTCTTGCTGATTCTGAGTTATTGGGTGGCTCCATGGGTTGGGATTGTGCTGGTTGCTGCCGCACGCGGAATCATTACCAAGGACCAGGCACTGTCGCGCCGCGGTGTTGATTTTGCGGCCCTGGGAGCCTTCATCATTGGAATACTGGCCGTCATTCCCTTCATGTCAACGACGTGGTTCGAAGGACCGGTGGCCAAAATACTGGATAACGGCGATACAGGGTATTATGCTGGCATTATTGTCGGTTCTTTGGCCTATAGTGTGTTGTCGAGAAGGCGGGGGCGCTCGGCCTCTTCCCGTTCCGTATCGGGATTATAATTAGAGAAGAGACTGCCGGGCTAGGCGCGAGTTCTATCTGGCATTTTCTTTGGCGTCTTCCGCCGCCGAGCTAGCTGTGATATCACGGTGGAACAAAGACATCAGACCACCGGGATCCATCGGCACGTGCTTCCTTGCTAGCAAAAAGGATCTCCAGTTTAGCCCCTTCGCCATAGCCCGCTCAGTTCCCATTCTCTGCCGCCAGGTGATGGCAGAGAACCAAACAGTGGCATAGGCTCGGCCTCAATGGCAAGCCAAACACGCCGAATTGCATGTGGACGATCTACGGCCTGAACCAGGGAAAATCGGGCCAACCCGTTTCCGCGCGTTAGGGTAGTTGACAGCATTTTCTACCCGCCGTGTGGAAAATGGGTACCATGCAAATCCCAAGTAAAACCCAAATAAAACCAAAAAACGTGATGTCTTAGTGTTTTTCTCCCGCCGCGCAATCGGCGCGAGGAAAATAACTCCAGATTCGCATTGGTTCAGTCATTTGTTCAGTTTAGAACGAATTCCTGGATAAAATCAGGGAATATATCCTCGCCTAACCGGAACAAAAACACAATCTTAAGTCAAGGTGCAGGTTTCGAGAAGGCCCCTAAAACCTTCTAACTGGTCGATCGCTGCGTCGAGGATGTTGGCCCCAGTCGGATCATGCCGATTTCCCCCGACGCGGCTTGGAACCGTGACGTCCAATTTGCTGGTGCGGAAGGCTTGGTATTGGGTGAATGGCGGATAAAGCTGATCCGAAGAGGCAGGAAAATCGGGACGATGCACGGTTTGTCCCGGTTTTCCGTCCCTTCTATGAATTTCGAGAGTCCGTGGCGGCAGAAAGCACCATGACAGACAAGGCCATAAGACTAGAGCCGGTGCCGTGGGAGGTGGGAACAACCCAAACCCTTACCGGCGAGCCGACTTTGAATTGGCTCCAATCTCCTTGGGGGACATAAATAGCCGTGTGTGATGTCAGTGCAATAGTGGCAGCCTCAGGTTGATGAGGCACGGTGACACTCAGCGCTGAAGGACTAAGTGCGCTGAGAGTGCCGGTAATGGGCGGAAAAGATACGTGAACGACATCCGCAATCACGTGGTTGTCGGCCGTTCCGCGTCCCTTAACGAAAATCCGGTATCCTTTCTGAAGATATTTAAGTCCCGTGCTGCCGGTTAAAGGGGGTTCTCCGGGCATGAGATACTGAGTTTTGTTGGTTAATTGGACCGTTCGCGACAGTGTTGTCAAATTTCCATGGGGATCTTCCAAGATTAAACCGACCGCGTCCGAATGGAGATGGGTAATTTCGCCCCTTAGAGCCACGTGGATGGCGGGCTGGCCCGTCACTGCGCGAGTCAAGGCGCCAGGTGCCTTCTGGTACGCATAATGTATCACGACAAACGCCGCCAAAAGCGCCACGAACCATCCCGCTGTTCTGCGGGACATCGAAAATTTCTGTTTCATGTCCATCCCTCCTGGTTAGGTGATATTCGAAAGCAGGATATTTTAGTCCCCATTGCGAACAACCAATATAAGAATATTTTTAGGAGTCCTGATAGCGATGACACGAAGCGACCACCGGATCATGCATGCCGCATTGCTGTTTTTTGCGGCGAGTTTATTTTGGGCACAGAGTCTTCACAGCGGTCTCAGCGGGGATGTCTTTTGGCAGTGGACCGCAGGACGCTACATGATTGATCACCATGTGATTCTGCACCGGGATGTTTTTTCTTACACCCTCTATCACAAACCCTGGGTCACCGAAGAATGGGGTTACGAAGTGATTTTGGCGGCCTTGGTTATGTTGACGGGCCCCCTGGGTTTTTGGCTGATGGCGGCCGGGTTAGGAACCGTTCTGGTGCTTTCCCTGTCATGGCTGTTGTCGTTGCGTGGGATTACCGGCATTAAGAACGGACTTCTGGTTTTAGCAGCGGCCCCCGGTTTGCTACCCTTTGTCAAAGATCGGCCCCAGACCGTCAGTTACGTATTTATGATTTGGATGCTCATCATTCTTTGGCAGGGGAAGACAGAGCCCAAGCGGTTGTGGCTGGCGGTACCCTTGCTGTGGGTCTGGACGAATATTCACGGCAGTTTTCTCTTAGGCTTTTTGCTTCTGTTGCTGGAAGGGATCTGGATGATTATTCCCGTTAACACCTCCAGAGTCAGCACTCCGAACACCCGGGTATCACCCAAACAGTGGGCCAGTGTGTTTGGCACAGCCGTTCTCGCCTCCTTTGTCAACGCCAACGGTCCGGGCTTATGGGCGTATTCATGGCATGTCTCATTTTCCCGGAGAATAGCGCAGATCATAGCAGAGTGGCAGTCACCAAACTTTCATTACATGTTCTTCGTGATGGTAATCTTAGTGCCGTTGTTTGTCGTGATGTTATTCATGGTTTTTGGACATAAGAAAGTGATATGGCCGGATTTTTTCCTGGCCGCGGGGTTGTTTTATGCGACCATGAAGTCTGTCCGGTTTTTGCCGTATTACGCGATTGAATGGCCTCTACTGCTGGGCACCATGACCAGCGACTGGCCTTTTCGGCGTATCAAAGGATTTTTGGTCGCTCCCATTCTCCTCGTATTGAGTGTGATTCTCTTGGTTGACAAACCCCTGATTCCGGCGGGAAAACCCATAGGAGAACCTGTTTTGGCTGCGAATTACCTCGAGGCTCATCACGGTCGGGTCTTTAATATGTACTCGTGGGGCGGGTATCTCATTTCCCGTCACATCCCGGTCTTTATTGACGGACGCACTGACTTTTATTTGCAAGGGAATCAAATTAACCAATACATGGCCGTTAAGCATTTGACCAAAAACCCTAATATAATCTGGAAACAGTATAATGTGCGCTATGTGTTGTGGGCTCCCAAGACAGCTGTGGCGACATATCTGCTGTCGCATTCCCAAGAGTGGATGCCGGTGGTGAGGACAAAGACAGCTATATTGTTTCAACACCGGGGAACGTGGTGATAGAAACCGATGGGCTACGAAGAAGAAATACCGGAGCAATGGAAAGGAGGGTCCACTTTGACCCCGATAATTCAGGCGCTGGACCATTACACGGCGCAAGGCCGGGCCCGCTGGCACACACCGGGACATAAGGGCCGGTTTTCTTTGCCGTATCTTGTGTCCGAGTGGGACGTGACTGAAGTCCGCGAATTGACCCCGAAATCCATCGGAATGGATGTTATTCGTCAATCCGAGGACCTCATGGCAGAATCGTTTGGGGTGCTAAAAAGCCGGTATTCGGTGCAAGGCGCGACGCTTCCGGTGATGGCGGCGGTGATGGCGGCCTCTCCCCCTCGATCCCGGGTTGTCGTGGACCGTATTGCACATCAGTCAGTGCATTCCGCGTTGGTTTTGGGGAATTTGGAACCGGTTTGGGCTTATTCGTCCCAGGGTCCAGGAGCTTACCCTTTACCGGTGGATGATAAAGAGCGCGCGCGTCTCATCATGGAGTCTCGTCCTCAGGCGGTTGTTGTGACGAATCCCACCTACGAAGGACTGTCTGCTCCCCTCGTGGAAACCCATCGGGTGTGCCGGGAGCTGAATATTGCCTTAATTGTCGATGAGGCTCATGGAACCCACTTTTTCGGGCATGAGGGATTTCCCGCGACCGCATTAATTCAAGGAGCAGACTTGGTCTGCCATGGAGCTCATAAAACCGAGGTGAGTCTCACCCAGACCGGAATTCTCCACATCAACACCTCTGCCGGGTGGATTCCCCGGGTTCAGGAAGCCTGGGACATGCTGGCCACATCCAGCCCGTCCTACTTGTTGCTGGCTTCTCTAGACTATCTGCAATACTTGCGGCATCACGACAACTACCATCAGTCGTGGAACAGCTTGGCCAAGAATATGCGCAAAATGTGGCATACATGGGAAAATGAGGGTTTATTTATTCTCCAGAGTTGGTGGGAGCGTCAGGGAGGACAAGCTGATCCGGCGAAATTAACAGTCGTTGGCGACGGCCAGCGGTTGCTTGATGCCATGGAACCCTTTGGGGTTGAAGAAAAGTCTGATCCGTTGGGAGTGACCTTGATTGTGACGCCGCAAGACGACACGGAGGTGATCGCCAGGGCTCTCGAACACTGTGCCCGTACCTGCTCGGGCGGACGCCTCATTGGAGAACGGCGGAGATTGTGGCCGCACGCCCGACAGGTTGTTTCGCCTTACACGGCCTGGCACGCTGAACGGGAGTGGGTTCCCCTGTCTTTAGCCTCCAACCGGATTGCGGCTCGTTCCCTGATCCCCTATCCTCCGGGTATCCCCATAGTGGTGCCCGGTGAACGGATTGATAGCGACGTGATATTATGGCTAGAAGAGAATCGGGCATGGTACCCAAGGAGAACGGGTGATCTCAGAGGCGTCGAGAAAGCTTTTGACCCGTTATCTCCGGGAAGGGGCGAAGAGGGACTGTGGGTCGTGAAAGAGGCGGTATCCTGATATCATTTGAAGGCATAGAGAAAGTGGGAAAAACGACGCAAATTGGTCGTTTGTCGGCCTGGCTAGGGGCCCAGGGATTCACACCTCGTGTCCTGAGAGAACCGGGAGGAACTATGCTGGGAGAATCTCTGCGTAGCCTGTTGTTACACAGCGGGGAGATAAAGAATCCGGAAGCCGAGCTGTTGTTATTTGCGGCAGCTCGTGCCGAATTGGTGACGGAGGTCATCCGGCCCTCTTTAAGCCGGGGAGAAATTGTGATTTTAGACCGCTTTGCCGACTCGTCCGTCGCCTATCAGGGTTTTGGGCGCGGAATCGATGTAAAATGGATCCGAATACTCAATCAGCATGTAACAGAAGGACTCCGACCCGATATAACGTTTTTGCTGCAAGGACCGTCCTTTTACCACGGGGACGATAACATTGAGAAATCCGGACAGGAATTTTTTCAACGCGTGGAGGCGGGCTATAATACAATGGTTGCGGAGGATCCTTCTCGTTGGCATGTTATTCCAAGCGCACGGCCCATTGATGAAGTGGCGAAAGTCATTCAAAGCGTGGTGAAATCGTATTTGGTGGAGGATCGCAGCCGCCAAGGCTGAGTGAGTTGATCGGGGGTACCGGACGGGAGGATGAAATGGTTGGGAAACGCAGTCGGTTGGCAATCTGTTGATGGGAGGGTTTCGCGGTGAAGCTGGTCATTGCCATTCTTCAAGACAAGGATGCGTCAGGGGCGGTTACGGAGCTTAACCGTCGTGGATTTCGGGCAACAAAGCTTGCTAGCACCGGCGGCTTTTTGCGCGAGGGCAACACGACGATTCTGGCAGGAATTGAAGAAAAGGATGTGGAGGCCGTGATTCATATTCTCAAGCGGACCTCTGCAGCCCGCCAAGAAACTTTAACGCCCCAGACGCCGTCTCACAGCGGGGAACCTTACATTCCTTTTCCCGTTGAGGTAACAGTAGGCGGCGCAACCATATTTGTCGTGGATATTGATCGTTATGAAAAGTTCTAAAACTTATTTGAGTCCATGGCCGCTAACCGAGCAGGCTTGGCAGAGTGGCCATTTGGGTCACGCTTTAATTGTCGAGGGCACGGCGTCCAAAGCGTATGAACTGGCCGTGGCGCTGTGCCGCCAGCTTGTGTGCGAAGACGGCGGTGATATAGCTTGCCGCTGTCGATCCTGTTCTGGCGAGATGACCAAACACCCGGATGTGATGCGTCTGGAGCCCGAAAAAGACCGCATCCGCCGTGAGGCGCTGCAAATGATATTCCAGAATATCACCCGGCCTCCGTTATGGAGCCCCAGGCTTGTTATCTGGATAGAACAGGCTCATCGGCTAACCGAGGCGGCGCAAAACTACTTATTGAAAAATCTGGAGGAGCCGCCGGCTTATGTCGTGTTCCTTTTGACGACGGACCAAAGTCACGGGCTGTTGGCAACCGTGAAAAGTCGCTGTCAGCTATTGCGCTCTGAACCAGACTGGGAGGACGACGGATCGGACTTTGACCCGTATCGGTTCTTCGCGGAAAAGGAACTGACCCGCGATCAAATCATTCGATTTTCCTATTGGGTACGTTCTCAATATCGCCACCGACAGAGCCCGTCATGGCTAGCGTTGTGGGAAGCCAGTTATCGTGCCTATGAACATGTGAATGCAAATGGAGCTCAGGAATTGGTCAAGGAACTTCTCCGGGATGCATTTGATCATGCCCGTTCTTGAACAGCGGTGGTGGGTCTATATTCTCAGATGCCAGGGAGATGTGTTTTACACCGGGATCACCACGGATATGGCCCGGCGGTTTAAAGCGCATCAAGAAGGCATGGGGGCGAGGTATACCCGTTCCCACAAACCCGTTGAGATTTGGTGTCAGTTTGGCCCCTACACCAAAAACCAGGCGCTGCGGGAAGAACGCCGCATTAAAAAACTGTCTCATCAGGCAAAGGAGGAATTGAGAGCTTAGTGTTGCTATCTCCGGACCATTCGGGGGTCGAGCCCGGACACGTGTATTTCGTAGCCACGCCGATTGGAAATTTGGGGGATTTTTCTCCTCGCGGCCGCGATGTGTTACAACAGGTCGACCGGATATTGTGCGAAGATACGCGGCAAACCGATATTCTTTGCCGATCGTTCGATATTCACCGTCCTTTAGTATCTTTTCACGCCCACAATGCATATCGACGGCTGCAGCAAATATCCGAGTGGCTGGAACAGGGAGAAAGCCTAGCCCTCGTATCGGACCGGGGAATGCCTGCGGTTTCGGACCCGGGACAAGAACTCGTTGGATGGCTCTATGAGCACAAGCGGTCTTTTTCCGTCATCCCCGGACCCTCCGCGCAGGTGACAGCGTTTGCCGGCTCCGGATTCCCGCACCCCTATGTGTTCTGGGGTTTTCTTCCGCCTCCGGGAAAAGCCAGACATGCCCGTATCGAAGAAATAGGGGAGTGTTCCTATACGCAGATTCTCTACGAAGCCCCGCACCATATGGACAGGACGCTGAAGGACCTCGCAGCAGTGGTTGGCCAGGATCGGCCGCTCGTGTTAGGACGAGAGCTGACCAAACATTTCGAGGAGTATTGGAAAGGGACGATCGGGATTCTTGTTGCCCAGAACCGTGACTGGAAGGGTGAGGCGGTTCTGGTTTTGGGACCCCCTGTCTCTTCGGAGGACCGGTCGGAACCGGATTGGAACGTGCTTATCGACGCGGTGGCAGAACTAGAGACACAGGGACATACAACGAAAGAGGCGATCCAGCTGATCGCCTCAAAACATCATATTTCCCGTAGGAAATTGTATAATCGCGTCCAAAAGAGTCGAATCGATTAAACGGCTTCGATATGCAAACTCTTGAGGCAGTCCTGACAGATGTTTTTTCCCTTGAAGGTCTCGATATTTTCGGCATTACCGCAAAAAATGCAGGCCGGTTCATATTTTTTCAGGACGATTTTCTCCTCGTCTACATAAATTTCCAACGAATCCTTGTCTTCGATCTGTAAAGTTCTTCGCAACTCAATCGGCAAAACAACGCGTCCGAGCTCGTCGACCCGGCGAACGATTCCTGTTGATTTCATCTCTCTCACTCCCTTATATTCGACAACCTTTTGGAAATATGGTACCAGAAATTCCAAAAACTAGTCAATAGGACTAAAAAAATTTGTCGACTAGAGCAATGGAAAAAAGAGGGAAGTTGGTGAGGAAAAACACGGATGGGAATGGCCCCTTTCGATTACACTGGGTTCACTGCAGGTTTAAGATGCCCGGGCCCGTGAAAGGTCCCCAACGCTGGCGGCGCGGGGGAGGACAATATTTTAGGGATCGGGTTCTGCTGAACTGGGGCTCAAGAGAGTCGGAGTGACTTCCTCGGTTCTGTGTGTCACAACATGGGCATAAAATAGGAAAAGCAGGCCCGAAACCAACACCAGGACACCCAGGATGTTGACCGAGGGATGATGAACGATAAGAAGCCAGGTCACAATGACCCACACGGCTGCTCCGGCAAACGCCAGAAATGGCTTGCGGCTCCAAAGCTTAAAAGTGGAAAGGCAAACAATGGTTGTGGTGGCCGCGGTCCACATGGGACTAATGCCGAGGATAAAATGAGTAGGAGAAAATCCGGCCATGGCGTTCAATCCCACTGCGACGGAAACACCGCTCCCCATAGCCGCCACTACCGCCCGGGAAGAAAGATTTCTTCCCCATATTAATGCGGCTAAAGTGGGACCTACTACCGCCGCATTGCGCAGAGTCAAGCCGAAAACCCGCCACCACGCCAGCTGATCCGGACGCCACAGGGCGTAGAGGATCATCACGGCAGCCTCGATGATCAAGCTAAAACGCAACCAGGATACGCTAGAGGGCTTCCCCAACAAATCACCGGATACGCTGATGGCTCCGGAAAACAGCAACGGTCCGCACCACATCAAGGCTAGGGACCACATGGCCATTCCCATGATGCTGGCGATAGGCGCTTGGGTATGAGCCAGAACAAGGTGAAAAAACGCCTGCAACCCATTTAAACGGGAATTGTGCGTCAATTCACGGGTGCGCATACCGAGCCACGTGCTGAGTGCAATAATGAGGCCGAGCCACAAGGTTGATATCCATGTGGCCCAATTGGCATCGCGTTTGGTGCGGGCTGCGGCCAGTGTCTGGATCTCGGCTTGTGCAGATACCACATTAAGGATGTTCATGCCAAACCAGACCACAACCAGACCGTGATCAGTATTCCACCAGTGCCAGTACGATGGACTGAGTCCGGGTAAGGACGACGGTGGAGTTTTGCCGCCGATTTTCCATACGGCGAAGAGCATTCCGGTCATCACCATGATCAGATTAAATCCCTGAAGTCGTGCCAGGGACAGAATGCCCCCAAACTGGACACTGACGAGAAGAAGGGCGCTGATTAAAGTCATACTCACCCATAAGGGCCAGTGGAGAGCCGTATCGAGAAAAATCGCCGCGGCCAGGGCATTGGACAATGCAAAAATGGGGAAAGTTCCGCCAATCACCAAGGCGCTAAGGCGCCGAACCCCTGGTCCAAACACGCGCCCCAAAAGGTCGCTGTTGGAAATATAATGATAACGCTGGAATTGGGGCATAAGGCTAGCGACGAGTAGAGACATCACCGCTACGCTGACACCATACCACATGGCGCTAACGCCATAGCGGTAGGCGGCGTCCAGTTCAACTACAATCAGAGAGGAAGACCATAATGCCGTAACCATAATAAAGATGGTCCAAAAACGGAATTGATGATTCCCGTCTCGAAAGGCCCGAAGTGTCGGAGTGGTCTTTTTTCTACCCAATATCAGAAGCAAGCAGACATAACCTGCTAACAGCGCAAGAGCCACAAGGACCGTCCTTTCCACAATACCCTATAAACACGATAGTATTTATAACCTTAATGAGTTCACATGTCAACACACCTTCCTTTTGCAGAAGTGCTCTGCCTGATGTTAAGCTGCGCAGCGTCTGGGATTTTATTCACGGACAACTCCCAGAAGGCGAATGTCATGGCGTTCCCGCAGTTTACCGGGACAGGCACTCGGACGACCTTGGGAGAAAAGGGTCTTGGGGCCAGGGAGGGACCATGTGTTAGAAGGATTCAGTGGGATATTGCCGCTCGTTTTCCGGTACGGAAATTAATGACGTATAGCCAGACTGCCAAGGTCAGATGACATGGAAGGACTCGGCATTCATCAGCCCCGGGAGGTGTGAGGACCGAAAGTGGGGGCATCTCTAATCGGTCCCAGATTAACGGTTGGCACTTTTTGCACGCGGGGAGTGGGATCATATGGATCTGATTGTCCCGTTGGCTGCTATGGCCCGGGTTACGTGCCCTTAAGCATGTTCCAGAATACATCACGGTGAGGATAACTTTACAGCCCCTTTTGCCAACGAGAGTGAGAAAGCGAATCAAGATTTCCGGTCTGTGGATTGCTGCGTTTAAAACCTCACCGCATCGGGTTGGTTTCCAATTAAGGCGAAGTCCAACTCGGCTAAGGAGATATTATGTTTCCACAAATGATAACAAAGATTAAATTTGGCGGTTGAGTCGGTTGTCTATGGCAGTGTCGCGAAATAATCCCATTCTAAGAACAATTACCACGACTACTATGCCAATGATTGCGGACAGAGCCGCTAGTATCGTGCCCAGCATGGGCGCACCCAGTACCATAATTCCCCATCCGCCAATCAAGTATGAGCCTTGCATCAACAGGCCGTACAATCCGTCATGAAGGGAGATTATCCGGCCTTGATATTGTTGCGGAACATTGCGCTGGAGCATTAGCCCGTCCAGGGTAACAACGATTCCCGATGCAATGCGCATCACAAGAAGCCAGACAATCGCCATGTCTAGGTGGGAACTTCGCGCAAAAAAGACCAAAAATACACTTTGTAAGAGATACGCTGCAATCATTGCCATCCGACTAGTTTTGTCATGAGTTCCGAACCATTGACCCGCCACCCCGCCCCCTATCATGTATCCCACTCCATCTAATGCGTAAAAGAGACCAATGCCTGTCCCGTTTGCTGTGAGAGCACCAGATCCCACATAACTCAACAGAACATAATAACTCCCGCCAATAATGCCCCAACTAATACCGAGACCCAGCACGAGCATCGCCACAGGGTTAACCCAGGCAATCCGAAGCCCTTCACGAAGATCCTTTAAATAAGCTAACAGACCCTTTTCTCTCCGATGATCGGGATGGTCTGCCCGTGCAGGCTGTGGTAACGTCACCGACCACAAGGCATACCATAAATAGGACAGGGCCGTAAGAAGAAATCCTGTCGACACCGACGCGAGCGTCACAATAAACCCGCCAATGAGTGCACCCATTACCATAATGACACCGCTTGTGACCACTTCGAATCCCCTCATGTTGGGTAGGTGTTCACGAGAAACCAACTGAGTCGTTAGGGCGGTTCGTGCGGGATTTGTAAAAGCACTGCCGGAGCTGAGTAAGGCTATCATGATAAAGTCGAGGACTACGACATGACGAAGATGCACTATGGCAAACAAAATCAGCGTGAGGGTAGCCAGTGATAAATTGACCATAATTAACAGCAGCCGCTTATCAAACCTATCGATTAACGGTCCGGTCCAGGGAGCCAGAATAACGGCGGGAAGGCCAGAGGCCAATAAAATCCATGCAATCCCTACCCCTTGGGGGAGGGTGCGAACCGCATAGGTAATTAAAGTAATTCGGTAAATCCACCCGCCGAGAGAGCGTCCCGTGGTCCCAATCCACAAGTTTCGATAGGGAATATTATTCTTAAGAACTAGATAAAGGGGTGTTTTCGTCACGTTCTCGGGGTCCTTTTCAAAAGACTTTGTTAAAAAATAACTCCCTGGCTCAGTGAATGCGTTTTTTTGGTTGTTGCGGCTCGGGTAAACACCGGGTTTCCGTCTGCAGTTCGAAAATGATTGCTTGCGGACGAATACCGTCTTTTGCCATCCGGTGCAACAGTTCAAAATGATTGAGCCCGCTTTTTTTTGAAGATCAGGCGAAGGCCACTGACCACGGCGAGCTGTCTAACCTACAGTGAATTTGAACACCGGCAGAATGAACATGCTAATTGGGTTATGAATTTTTAGTGATTCACTGGAAAATAATGATTCACACTCTAAGATAAGTTTTCCAGCCTTACAAGGAAGCCGACATCATGTCTACACCTAACCGGTTAAGTATATCCGATTATCTCAGGTTGCCCAAGGCGTAATGCATAATTGACGTTCTCCAGCGCCAGCGGTTGACGTCATTGTGGGATTATTCGGTCCAAATTATATTGATTTAGTCCCACTTGATCTTCCGAACAGTCTGGCGTAATAATCCCTCCGCATAAGCTGGGGATTCTCCTGTAACACAGATGATCCGCAATCCATTCGATCCTCGGTTGGATTGGGACGTTCATGACGAAGAGAATCTCCATTGCACTCGAATTGCCTGATGAAGCAATGAGGAGGAGATGTGAAATGGGGATCACACCCGAACCGAGCACTAAAACCTCATCGGGCAGCCACGGTCACGGCCTCGACCATGGCGTAAGGTGGCCTTGGCTCTATACAGTTCGCCGTCTCGTTACCCCGAGACTTGATCACCAAAATGAGGTGCATCTCGACCGGTAAGGATCTTGCGCGCGACGAAGTCATGGATTAAATTTGGTGCATACCCCGGGGCGTTTGTCGTGGCAGTAAAGGCCTGATGGAGGGAGGACAACTCTGGTTTAGTTTTTTTACGACATCCATGTGCCGAGCAATCGCACTGTCCGCAAGGTTGCACCGGTGATTCGTCATGATCTTGTGGCATTAGTCATCTGAAGGCTAATGGGGACTGGCGGTGAAAAGACGGGGTTACGCGCCTTGGGCTGTCCATGGGAACTTTCTCAGCGAGACAATACGGGAAAATTGTTAAAGGGGATGTCAAAAATGACACTCGGAACAAGCGATCATCCAATCATTGTTCGGACAACATCGGAAGAGAAAATGAAAAAGATTGTCGCATTGTGCGCGGAATATCATTGGCACTACATCATCGGATTCGAGGCTCCTGAAAACTTGGACCATCTTAAGACAGCTCTACGACAGCGATTGACACCGGATGATGTATATGCGCCGTGTTCCTGTGGAAGCGGCAAGAAATTCAAGTTTTGCTGTGCAGAAAAGATACGACATTTGGATGTTAATCAAGTTCTCGAAGAGTTTGTGCCCCCAAAAGAAGCGTAATCGGCATTTGTCATTGCGGCCGGTAAGAACCGCTTTATCCCGGCAAATGTGAGCTTGGGGTTGCGGCAGGGTCCGGGCTCTTGGGAACCATGAGAGATTTCATGCGAAATGTGGGACGCGGACCAAAATCCTTCGCGCCGGAATTCGAATCCTGTGGCGAACCCTATCTCGCCCGACAAGATGTTTGCCTGAGGCAAGACAGGCTGCCTGTCGTCTTGCCGGGGAGAGACTTTAAGGCACCTACTGTCTCACCAAGGTGGCCCGGCGACCTGAGACACTTTGACGAACTCAGTTAACTCCTTTATAATCTTAATAAATTGCGATGAGAGGGAGCATCCAAAGCCTAATCCGACGAAGCGAGTTGACGGTGGTGCGAAGTCAGCCGGAGGGGTTTGGGATTATGGCCCTTGAGCAGGGGTGCGAATGACGAGTAGTACTCACGGTGTCCCCGTTACCGGACTCAATGAGGCCCTACGGTGAACAAGGGTGGTACCGCGGTAAATGACCGCCCCTTGACATGGGGCATTTTTTTATGGACGAAGTGACCTAGGAGGTTGAGAGGGATGGTTGCAAACGACGATCAATGGGGGGCTCACACTCAAAAGAAAAAGACGTGGTACTTGACCACCCCCATCTATTATCCGAGTGACAACCTGCATATCGGCCATGCCTATACGACGGTGGCCGCGGATGCTCTGGCGCGATTTCACCGGCTTTATGGGGACGAAGTGCTGTTTGTGACCGGAACCGATGAACATGGGCAGAAGATCGCGCAAAAGGCGGCCGAAGCAGGAAAGACACCAAAGGATTTCGTAGACGGAATTGTCGCTTTCATCCAGGATCCTTTATGGAAGACGCTGAAAGTGTCTTACGACCGGTTCATCCGCACCACTGATGCTGATCATATTGAGGTTGTGCAGCATGTGTTTAAACAGTTGTTAGATCAGGGAGATATTTACAAGGGCACTTATGAAGGATGGTACTGCCTGCCCGATGAGACCTTTTGGACCGAGTCGAAACTGGTAGATGGGAAATGTCCTGATTGTGGGCGCCCCGTGGAACGGGTGAGCCAGGAAAGTTATTTCTTTGCAATGGGCCGTTATCAGCAACGCATGAAAGAATATATTTTGTCTCATCCGCATTTTATTCAACCGCCGAGCCGCCGCAACGAAATGCTGAGTTTCTTGGACAGCGGGCTGGAGGACTTATCGATCTCCCGAACCGGTTTGAGCTGGGGCATTCCGGTGCCTGATGATCCGGCGCATGTGATCTATGTCTGGTTCGATGCATTGCTCAACTATTTGACTGCCGCCGGTTATTCTTCCCCCAGCGGGCAATTCGAGAACACTTGGCCGCCTGATGTGCAATTGGTGGGGAAAGAGATCGTGCGGTTTCATACCATTATCTGGCCGATCATTTTAATGGCCTTGAACTTGCCGTTACCTGAGCGCGTCTTTGGACACGGATGGCTCTTAATTGGTGACACGAAAATGTCCAAATCTCGGGGCAATGCCGTTGACCCCCTGGAACTTGTCGAAAAGTACGGCGTGGATGCCGTCCGCTACTACTTATTGCGGGAAGTCCCATTCGGCGCCGATGGGAATTATACCGAAGAGTCTTTGAGACTTCGGATCAACGTGGATTTAGCCAATGACCTGGGAAACTTGTTGAGCCGCACCACTGCGATGATTAACCGTTTCGCTGAGGGACGTATTCCATCTTTGCATACCCAAAGGCGGGAGATCGACCGTTTACTGCCGGATTTGGCTGCCGAAGTTTATGAGGGTGTCGAGAATGCCATGCACCACTTGCTCATTTCCGATGCCATCCAGCAGGTGTATCGGCTCATCCGCGCCGCCAACAAATATATTGAAGATCGGGCCCCGTGGAAGCTGGCGAAAGACCCGGCTTTCCGAGAGGACTTGGACAATGTGCTGTATAATCTGGCCGAGACCCTGCGGGTTGTTTCCGTACTGTTAACCCCCTTTCTTATTGACACGCCGGATAAGATCCGAAAGCAGCTTGGACTCACGGCACCGATAAAGTCGTACCGGGAAGCGATATTCGGTCAGCTTAAGGGCGGAGAAGAGATTGCCCGGGGCGAACCTTTGTTTCCGCGTTTAGACTTGCACGGCGATAAAGACGGTAGCGAGGTGCTGACCACTGGCGCTTTATTGCCGAACAATCCTGGCGCGAAAGCCGAGCCAAAACCCGATGGCGGAACGCCCGGGACAGAACGGGAGGGAACAGGGACTGTGGAGGAAATTGGGATCGACGAATTTCAGAAGATAGATCTTAGAGTGGGAACGATTCGTCACGCCGAAGTTGTGCCGTCGGCTGACCGTTTACTTAAACTGACAATATTTGACGGTGAACGTGATCGAACGGTGGTTTCTGGCATTCGCGCCCATTATGATGCCGGCGAACTGATTGGACGGCAAGTCGTGTTGGTGGCTAATTTAAAGCCTGTCAAATTGCGCGGAATTGTAAGCGAGGGAATGCTTTTGGCGGGTTCTCACGGTGACTTGTTAAGCTTGATTGCTCCCTCGACACCTTTGCCCGAAGGAGCCCGGGTCAAATGAATTTAATGGGATTTGATTCGCACTGTCATCTTCAGGATCCGGCATTTGATGCGGACCGGGAAGAAGTTTACGACCGGGCGCACACTCAGGAATTGGGAATTTTGGTACCGGGCTATGATATGGCGTCATCGGACCGGGCGGTGAAAATGGCTCAAAGCCATGAGGCCGTCTGGGCTTTGGTGGGTTGTCACCCTCATGAGGCCAGGACATTCTCAGACACCGACCAAGAACAACTGCGACAATGGGCAAACAATGATTGGGTGGTTGGCATCGGTGAAATCGGTCTGGACTATCATTATATGAATAGTCCGATGGAAATCCAGAGGAAAGTTTTCCGGGATCAGCTGGAGTTGGCCCGCGACATGAATTTGCCCGTTTCGGTGCATTCCCGCGAGGCCGAGGATGACACATGGGCTATTTTACGGGAATTTCCCGGTATTCGGGGCGTGCTCCACTGTTTTACGGGGAGTAGGGAATTTGCCGAAAAATTGCTGGATCTGGGACTTTACCTGTCATTCGCGGGGCCGGTGTCCTTTAAGAACGCCCATGACCTGAGAGCAATTGTGGCGTGGGCTCCTATGGACAGGATTTTGGTGGAAACGGACTCCCCTTATCTGTCGCCGGTTCCGTGGCGGGGCCGCCGCAATGAGCCACTGCGGGTCATTCGCGTGGCGGAGGTGATCGCGGCCCAAAAAAATTGTTCTACGAAGCAGGTGTTTGACGATACGACGTCGAATATAATACGTGTGTTTCGCGTCTGAGGGCCAGACTAACATTTTATGGAAGATATGGAGGCGAGTGGTAACGAAACCAACGGCCAGATGGCCGTTGTAGTTCCGGAGAGCAAAACATACGAATAATAAAGGAGGACAGCTTTTGGCTAAATGGACGTTTAAAGCGGTGCGCCCTTGGTTATTTGGGGCACTTGCCGCTGCAACCATTGGCACGGGGCTGGCTAGTACACAATATCGCCCGGTAACTATCCATCTTTTCAGCCCAACAGGCAACCGATCGATAAACTTCTGGACGTTTAAAACCAAGGTTCGGAACATTTTAGCTCAGGCTCGTGTTCCCGTGAGCGCACGGGATAGGGTGCGTGTCATGAAGAGAAACGGCAACACGACCATTTTTGTGCGGGACGCTGTGCCCGTCTGGGTTAAAACGGCTCATCGCCATTTCAAATATTGGACGACGGAATACCATGTCGGAAGTATTCTATCTGCTCTGGGCATCAAGCTGGCACCGTTGGACAAGGTGAGACCGCCATTGACGGCCACGGTCGCCGCTGGCAACACGGTGGATGTCATCCGGCAATGGCTCGTAAAAAAATCGGTAACGTCAAGCCTCCCGTTTGCTGTTACGTACCGTCCCGATCCGCAACTTGCCAAAGGACGCAGGCAAGTGGTACAAAACGGCCGGCAAGGTGTGGAATCCACAACGATTCAGTATCTCGTTCAAAATGGTAGTCCTTTAAGCGACAAAGTCGTCGCCAAGAAAGTGACGAAAGCCCCCTCCCCCGAAGTCATTGCTTATGGTACGGCGCCTGCCGTTACAGTAAACGGACAGGCCATGCCCATACAACGTCAACTTTACATGGTGAGCACCGGCTATTGGCCGAATCCCGCATGGTCCACGGGACTGACCGCTAGCGGCACACCCGCCCATTATGGGGTTGTTGCAGTCGATCCAGCGGTTATCCCCTTGGGAACGCATCTGTACATTCCTGGATACGGATACGCCGTGGCTCAGGACACCGGCTCCGCCATTATTGGGAACCGCATTGACTTATGCTTCAATGACCAAAGCCAGGCAATAAATTGGGGTGTGCGGCCGTTAGACGTCTATATTCTGGGCAATTAACCGAGGACGGTGCAATGTACACTTGGATACTACTGATCCCAGAACGGCAGCCGGGCTTCAACGAGTGCTGGCGATGGTTATGGCCCGTCCGAACAAACGACTCGGCCAAAACTTTCTAACCGGGCCCGAGGTATTTGAGAAAATTGCAACGGCAGTGGAGACAACGAAGCCTGCATGGGTTCTGGAAATTGGTCCCGGTCCCGGGGGATTGACCCGGACTTTGTTGGAACGGGGACTAGAGGTCGTAGCGATGGAAATCGATCCCACATGGTCCAACTGGCTTTCGGCGTCTTTGTTGCCGGGCTATCCTAACGTGTTAAAAATCGTTCAGGGTGATGCCCTTAGGGTGCCTTGGCGGGAAATAGCGAGCGAAAGGGGAGGACCGTGGACTATTTGCGGCAACCTCCCTTATAACATTACGTCGCCGGTTTTGGCCAAACTGCTCGAGGATGTTACCTCTTGGTCGGCTGCAGTTTTGATGGTGCAAAAGGAGGTGGGCGTCCGGTTGTTGGCGGAGCCAGGGAACCGGGAAACATCGGCTTTAAGTGTTCTGCTGCGCTATGTGGCCTATGTGCAAGGGTTGGGGGAAGTCTCACGGGACCAATTTTACCCTGCTCCGGAAGTTGATTCATTTGTGATACAATTGACACGAATACCATCGCCCGCGGTGCCGTTTGAATCATTTCAATGGGTTGTGCGTGCGGCGTTTCTGCACCGGCGCAAGATGATCCGCCAATCTTTGGCGCAAGCTCCCGGGTCCCCATGGAGTGCGAGGAAGTGGGAAGGAATTTTGAGTGAGGGAGGAATTGACCCGCTGAAACGTGCGGAAGCTTTGTCGTGGGCGGAATGGATTCAGTTGGCGACACTAGCAGCGAAAAGGTGAGGTGATGGAGCATGCTTTTCGAAAGCCCTTCCAAAGGGCGTTTAACCCTGGAAAGTATGTTTGGGGAAATCCTTGCATACATCTCGGACTCTCCAAACGCGCACTACAAACTGATTATTGGATCCGATTCCCACACCAGGCATACAACGATTTTCGTGACGGCGGTGGTCATTCACCGGCTCGGCAAAGGGGGACGATATTTCTTTTCAAAATCTCAACGCCGGGCAATAAAAAGCTTGCGGCAAAAAATTATGTACGAAACTTCCCTGAGCTTAAACGTGGCCGCACAACTCACGGATTTGCTGCAAAAGTCCGGTCATCCCGATTTGGATGTGGAAATTCACATTGATGTCGGCCAGCAAGGGGACACCAAGGATTTGATTCGGGAAATTGTCGGCATGGTGACGGGGAGTGGTTATCACGCAGCGATTAAGCCGTTTTCTTTCGGCGCGTCCAAAGTTGCCGATAAATACACGAAATAGCGCACCACGTCTCGGCGGAAACTGTATCCGACCGCGAAAGACTCTTGGGCTGAATGGTCGTCACGAGGAACACAGGACTTCAATGGTCATGTTCTTCACATCAGTCGAATCCAATCGATGAAGAACTTCCCTTCTGGCGTGTGACAACATGAGGCTTGTGAACCAGGTTTGGAGATGGGGTCTCGTGACAGGGTCTTGTCAACTAATCTACCGGACACATTCTGGCTCTTTATCACGGAGAATAGCCGTGCTCTTTGACGCCCCAGCTATTACCATCCCAAATGAAATGGCCGCAATGATTGTTCCTGTCCTTCGCAGTGGAAGGTAGAGAGATTGGCCTCGAAAAACCTGGGACCCATACAAGACATAACTCTCTAGCTCCCCTCAATCTCCTTGTCCTTATCCCAGAAACGGCAGATTCTCCCTCTTGATATAAAGAGACATTATTCGCGAAATTCTGCGGACGGGACAGGTTGCGTTTGCCGGAAAGATCTCTTGTGACGGCTGTTTGTAGGTAGGACGGCCTTATTTTCTCATCGACTGTGAAAATCCTATTGACCAACGCTATATGGACTTGGTAGAATAAATGTCTTTAACTTGACAGGAATAGAAATGAATGCTAATCTAATCACGTTGCCCTTCATCAGTAGAGGAAGGAAGTGAGCGTGTGGCCGCTAAGAGCATTCTCGAGGATATAAAAAAAGAACTCGAATCCCACGTCGGAGAGAAAATTCGACTCAAAGCCAATAAAGGCCGGAAAAAGGTTGACGAAAAAGAGGGGATTTTGGAGAAAACCTATCCCCATATTTTTGTCGTTAAAATTGAAGAAGAACATCTTTCCGAAAGAAGTGAACGGCGCGTATCGTATTCATATACGGATGTGCTGACTGAAACGGTTGAGCTTATCCTTCCTGAATCTCTGTCGAATTAACGGGCTCGGTCAATAAGATGACCTTGTCTGTATAAAAGAGCCCCTGTCCGAACACACTGAGAACGCCTTGTGGCGTTCTTTTTCGTTGCGTACTGCTCGGTATTTAGGTTTGCGTACGATTATTCAGGACAGGAGGCCGGTAGCCATCGGACCGCTTCTCATTATTGGCGGCAAAGAAGATAAAGTCCACACTCCGGACATTTTGCTGCAATTAGTCCGCTTCATCCACAAGACGAATCGGGCCAACCGCATCGGGATTGTCACGACAGCGTCTCGCCAGGACCACCTGGCATTTCGTACGTATCAGCAGGTTTTTACCCGAATGGGAATAGACACAGTGGATGCTCTGACGATTCAGTCGCGTCAAGAAGCCAATCGCATGGCCTGGGCTAATCAACTCAAGGATTTGGCCGCTCTCTTTTTCGTGGGCGGAAACCAGTTGCGTGTCACGAGCCTTCTGGGCGGAACGCAGTTTAATCAGGCGCTAAATCAAGCCTTTCGGCAGGGGCTCATTGTGGTGGGCACGTCGGCGGGTGCTGCCATGATGTCGGCCACGATGATTGTTGAAGGTGCTCAGGATGATATTCCCACACGTAATGCCGTGCAAACGGTCACGGGGCTGGGCTTGTGGCCCCATGCAGTAATCGACCAGCATTTTACGCAAAGAGGACGTTTGGGACGGTTGTTGGCGGTTTTAGCACAAAATCCGGCCGTTCTGGGTGTAGGCATTGACGAAGACACCGCCATTTTCGTCGATCAGGAACAAGAGTGGCTGGAAGTCTGGGGATCTCAGACCGTCAGCCTTGTCGACGGCTGGAGTATCACCGAGACCAATGCCGCAGAAAGTGTTCCTGGACAGCCTCTGATTCTGTCTCATGTCACCCTGCATGTTTTGTCAAAAGGATATGGGTTTCATTTGCGGACAAGACAACCTATTCGCATCGAGGAGGAAACCGTGCGCAATGATTGAAATACGTTCAAGCCGTTTTTACCCTGGGCCCAACCGCTATACTTTGCATAGCGCTTTTGAAGCCATTGTCCGTTTGGGTTCCTATCGGCTTATTCATACCGGCCAGCGTCCGGATGTCGTAAACCGGTTGCTGGATGATTTTCCCGGACTCAAAAAGCACGTATGTTCCCTGGGACACGCCGGTGGTTTTGTGGAGCGGTTGCGGGAAGGAACCTACATGGGACATGTCATCGAACATGTTGCTTTGGAATTGCTGTACTTATCCGGAGAGGACGGTCATTATGGCAGAACCCGAGAGATATCCGGAACAGAAGACCTTTTGATCGTATTTGAGAGCGAGACCGACACCGGTGGTGAAACGGCTTTTAGAGTGGCTTGCCAACGGGTTGAGCAGTTGTGGAATAATCAACCTGGGAAGAAATGGTCCGAGTGCTGCCAGGATGTGCTGAACATCATTCGCGAAAAGCATCTGGGACCATCAACCCAGGCGATAGTTCAGGCGGCCCGGGCTCGCGGCATTCCTGTGTGGCGGATAAACGACGGCAGTTTAGTGCGTTTAGGCCAAGGGATTCATCAAAAAAGAATTGCAGCGGCCACAAGCGACGAAACGTCGGTCATTGCTGTCGATATTTGCCAAGACAAAGTTTTCACCAAAAATTACTTGGCACGAAACGGAATTCGGGTCCCTGAAAGCCGCACGGTAGAGTCACGGCAGGAGGCCTTAAGAGCCGCCAGGGAGCTCGAATTTCCTGTAGTTATCAAGCCACAACGGGGTCATCAGGGGCAAGGGGTCAGCGTCAATGTCGATACGCCTGAGAAATTGTTTCGTGCCTTTGATTGGGCCTGGGAAAATCGGGGGGACGGAACGGTTATGGTGGAGGAACAGATTCGGGGAAAGCCTTACCGCATTTTAGTGGTTGGAGACCAGATCGCCGCAGCGAGCCTCAGGATGCCTCCATTTGTGTCGGGCGATGGGATTCATACCATTAATCAGCTGATTGACGAAGAGAATCGGAATCCGGTACGGGGTCCGCGGCATTCTTTGCCCTTGAGTCCGATTGAGAGAGGTCCGGCTCTGATGATGGCCCTGGAACGTCAGAACAGAACGCTGGAGACGGTTCCGGCGCGGGGAGAAATCGTCTTTTTGCGGGATACGGCTAATTTATCTTGTGGAGGGGAAGCGATGGACGTGAGTAACGAGCTTTCCCCGGATCTGGCCTTGGACATGGTTCGGGCTGCAAAACTGGTGGGTCTGGACATCGCCGGCATTGATATCGTCGTGCCGTCATTGAGCTCCTCACTGAGGGAGGGAGGGGGAGCCGTCATTGAAATCAATGCTTCGCCGGGATTGCGCATGCATCTCTTTCCCTCAAAAGGCCAGCCAAGACCGGTAGGCGAGATCATTGTACAACGACTGTTTCCTCGGCACGACGGCCGGATTCCCGTATCGGGGATTACCGGGACAAACGGAAAAACGACTGTAACAAGGATGTTGGCTCACATTTGGCAAGAGACGGGTCGCTGCGTGGGCATGACGTCTACCGACGGCATTACCATAGGCGGGCGGGTGGTGGAAGAAGGTGATTTGACGGGGCCCTGGGCTGCTCAAGTTGTGTTGGGGGATCCCAGTGTGGAAGTTGCTGTTTTGGAAACTGCACGGGGCGGTATGGCACGGCACGGGTTAGGTTTTTCTGATCTCGACGTGGCGGTTGTAACCAATATTGGGGCGGATCATCTAGGTCAGGACGGTGTCGACACACTGGATGATTTGACCCGCTTAAAGGCTTTATTGGTCGATGTAGTGCGTCCAGAGGGCGTTGCCGTCCTCAATGCGGACGATCCCTATGTTGTTCCCATGGCTAAACGCACAAACAGCCGCATTATTTGGTTCTCGGCACAAAAAGACAGTCAGTTTTTGCAAGAGGAATTATCGAAAGGTCAGGGTGCGGTGGTTTTGCGTCACGGATATTTAACCTACCAGGATAAACGCGGCAGCCGTAGAATTATTGGCGCCAGGGCCTTACCGGTTAGCTGGCGGGGCCGGGCGGACATCAATATCAAGAATGCGATGGCTGCGGCCGGTGCAGCCATTGCTATGGGACTGGATCCGGCATTTGTCGGAAAAAGTCTCGGACATTTCGCCCTTGACAGTGTGGCCAACCCGGGACGTCTGGAAATGATCCGCGGGAGGCGGGTGGATGTGATGTTGGACTACGCGCACAACGCACCGGCCCTGGAGGCTCTGGGCAAGATCGTATCGCGGTTGGGTTACCGACACATACGAACGGTTCTTGGGCTTCCGGGGGATCGAAGGACCCAGGACTTGGCGTGCTCGGTGAAGCAGGCCGTATTGTTTTCGGATGATTTTGTAGTCCGGGAGGATGCAGATCCGAGAGGGCGAAAGCCCGGCGAAGTGGCGGAATTGATTGTGCATAGTCTAAGCCATTCCGGAGTCAAGGCGGACCAGATACAGGTCATACACCAGGAAGCCGAGGCGGTGGCTCACGCTGTGGCCACCTCTCCGGACTCGTCTTTGGTGGTGGTTTTGTTTGAAAGCTACCAGACGGTCAAAAATACGGTCGAAGAGGTATTAAGCAGTCGAAACAATGATATGGAAGTGTCCTGATTCCCTAATGCCGGCCGTTAAGGCCTTTAGTATGACGGCGCTTTGGTGTTAAGATAGGCGGGAGCGGTGAGGACAGCAAGCATGAGATTGCGGCAGGTTATCTTCCTCTTGCGGGATTGCGGGCGCATGGCGCTCGAGAGTGGGAGATTTCCTGCTTGTTTGTGAAATCCGGAATGTGCTGCAACCCCGTTGCCGCCTCAGGCGGCTGGGATGCTAAACACATATTGCTTCCAAGAGAATTCTCGGCACTAGGCCGCCCAAACGCGAGACGGGGGTTCGTTAGCGGATGGTCGTGACCCGAAGAACGAGAGCTGATGGACGGCAGGCGAATCGAAGACGATGCCCGACGTTTGTGAAAACTTTGGCGAAATAGCTGATGCCAGGCGGGAGGTTGACTGGGAGCCAAAGCTCTTGCAGCAAATTGAGCCCAAGGCCTCTTCTGAGCATGAAACCGCGGAGTGTGGCACTATGAATGAAGCCGCGACGATCCGGAATTTTTCAATATGCATTCAGGAAGCAGGGATAGGTACGCAATTAGCACAATGGCAAGAGGCCGCGTATGCCAAGATCAACCTGGGACTCTGGGTGGGAGCTCGCGACAACCGCGGCTATCATCCGGTATCGAGTATTTTGCAATCGATTAGCATGGCCGATGATATCCTGATCACGGAATCTTCCCATTATCATGTCGAGATGATCATGCCCCCGGAATTGCACGCGCCTGTGCTGTCTCCGGCAGACAATCTGATAACCCGGGCTTATCATTTGCTCAAGTCCCGGTATCCTGAGATCCCCACGGTTCAAATCCGCGTGACCAAACGTATTCCCTTTGGTGCCGGACTTGGTGGGGGGAGCGCCGATGCAGCGGCCATAATCCGTTGGACCCAAAGGGTTATCAACCAACGGATTGATGGGAGACTCGCCTCGACTCTTGGGGTTGACATTCCATTTCTGGTGTGTGGGGGAACGGCTCAAGCCACCGGATATGGTGATGATCTCCAATATTTGCGTCCTGTGACGGGGTGGCACCTGGTGTTGGTTACTCCCCAATTTGGTCTTTCCACCGCTCGCGTCTATCAGGCGTTTGATACCTTGTCACCTGCTTTTCAGCATCCTCTGGACTCCGTGGGAAATATCGTTCGCGCGCTTGAACAAGGACGGACACCTCCAGAGCTGTTGAATGCCCTGGAGCGGGCGGCATGGAAAGTGGAACCCAAACTGCGGGGCCTTAAAGCGGATCTGCAGCACTTAACTGACAGGCCGTGGTTTCTGACGGGGAGCGGAGCAACCTACTTTGCGCTTTTACGCTCGGATGATGAGGCGAGGAATTTACAAGCTCACTTGCGCAATAGCCGCCTCGACAATGTCGCCAGAGTCGAGATTGCCGAATTTTTGGGGCCGTATTGTTCTGCATAGCTGCCGGTAGTTTAGAAAATATACTGGAGATGGAAAAGCTGTGGTGAAAAGTTCCGTTTATGCGGTAAGATGACTACAATTCACAAACGTGTTGTGCAGACATCTCGATGTGAGGACAGGCGAGGACCGGACACGTTGAATGAGGACAGCGTTTCACCAAAGAAGAACGCGACAGAGAAAGGTTGATGGATTCCTTGAACCAGCACCCAGCGATTGTGCTGGCAGGTCAGCACAATGACGGGAAATTGCGAACGATCTCGGATAAGGAATGGGAAGCGGAAATTTTGGTACAGGGTCGGCCCATGGTCGAGTATGTGGTTGATGCCTTGCGGCAGTCGGGACGAGTCAGCCCCATAGTCGTGGTGGGACCGCCCCAATTGGCCTTGCATGATGTCATTTGGGCGGATTTACATGATGACATGTTGGAGAATGTGATAAGCGGTCTGGGGGCCGTGGAGGATCCGGCGGTCTTGATCGCCACGGCAGATATTCCGTTGTTGACGGCATATATTGTGAATGCCTTTCTTGATCACGCCGATCCCCATTACGACGTTCTTTATCCGGTGATAGAACGCTCAGTGATTGAGGCAAAATTTCCGGAGGCACGCAGGACTTATGTTCGACTGACAGACGGCACCTTTACCGGGGGAAACTTGTTCATGGTGCGCAAGGAAGCTGTGATTCGCAGCCAATGGACCGTAAGAGAACTGCTCAGCCACCGCAAGTCTCCGATGAGACTGGCCTCCGATATTGGGATCATGACACTCGTCCGCTGGCTTGTGGGGAAATTAAGTTTAGGGGATGCCGAGCGCCGGATGAAGGCACTGCTGGGCATCGAAGGAAAGGCTCTGCCTTTTCAATATCCTGAGGTCGGAGTCGACGTGGATAAGCCCGAAGACTGGATCTTAGCGAATAAATGGCTGAGTCAGACAGATCAAAGTTCGTTTCTGGTGCCCTAAGAGTTCTAAACACAGCACAGAAGGATGATTTCGGGGCGGAATCGGGAGGAAGGGAGGTAGACGCCACGGATATCAAGTCATCCGGACGCATGCGCGAGCGTTATAAACGGTTGATCGTTTTGGCTGCGTATCTGCTCGATCACCCGCGGGATCAATTGAGCTTAACGGAATTGAGCAGTTTACTGCAAGTTGCGAAGTCCACCTTGTCCGAGGATCTCATGTTTGTCAAAGGAGTTCTGGAGGCGGCCGGCCACGGCACGGTGCTGACACAGGTTGGGGTTCAAGGGGGCGTGGTATACATTCCGGGTCTGGACCGGGTTCGGGCCCGCAATTCGCTGCAGAAATGGGTGGATCGGTTGGTCGAACCGGACCGGCTGACTCCGGACGGGTTTCTTTATATGACAGATTTGCTGTTTGATCCGGATCTGGTTGACCCGTTGGGTGAACTGCTGGCTTTTCCTTTTACCAATTTGCATGTGGATTCCGTAGCCACTGTCGAAACCAAGGGGATTCCCTTGGCTATGGCGTGTGCCCGGGCCCTGGGCACGGAAGTGGTGTTGATCCGGCGCGACAGCCGTTTGTCTGAGGGCTCTGCCGTGTCTATCAATTATTTGTCCGGTTCGTCCCGCCGCATCCAGTCGATGTCTTTAAGCCGGCGGGCGCTGAAGCCCGGCAGTTCGGTGTTGTTTGTCGACGATTTTATGAAGGCCGGGGGAACGGCACGGGCAGCGGCGGACCTTCTCGGTGAATTCGGTGCCACCGTGGTTGGAGTAGGAGTATTGGTGGCGACAAAAGATCCCGCCAATAAACTTATTGACAGATTTTGGAGTCTGTTAGAGTGGCATGAAAATGCTCCGTCTCATGTCGTTCCCAGCGAATGGGCCAATGCTCTGTGCCGAGTGAGAGAGGAGTCATAAAATGAGTGTCGGTTTAACAGTTACTTTGGAGGATGTCAGGCAGGCGGCTAGTGCGTTGCAGGGCGTTACGGTCATGACCCCTCTGCAGGAATCGGTATATATCAACGATTTATTAGGGGCGCGGATATTTTTTAAACTGGAAAATCTTCAACGCGCCGGTTCTTTTAAACTGCGGGGCGCTTATAATCGCATACGGCAGCTGACGACGGACGAATTAAAATCCGGCGTCATTGCGGCGTCCGCCGGGAACCATGCTCAGGGAGTGGCGCTAGCGGCAGGCTTAGTGGGAACCACGTCGTTGATTTATATGCCGGAAGGGGCATCTCTCACCAAAGTCGAGGCTACCCGAGCATATGGGGCTGATATCTGTTTATTTGGCGGAACGTTCGACGACGCCTACGAAGAAGCGCAGCGGGTTGCCGCGAAAACCGGACGGGTCATGATCCCGGCATTTAATGACCCTGCTATTATCGCGGGTCAGGGGACCATTGCCTTGGAGATGCTTGATGAAAGGCCTCATCTTGACGTTTTGGTGGTGCCTCTCGGAGGCGGAGGGTTAATTGCCGGCATCGCTTTGGCTGCCAAGGAACGGAATTCCCGGATCAAAGTCATTGGAGTCCAGGCGGATTCGGTTCCGGCCTTTGTGTTGTCGCGACAGGCGCACCGCATTGTGGAGGCCCGAGGGGCGCGAACCATTGCGGACGGCATTGCGGTGAAAAAGCCCGGTGATCTCACCTTTGGACTGGTAGAACGCTATGTAGATGATCTTGTCACGGTTTCGGAACATGACATCTCTCGAGCCATACTGATATTTCTGGAACGGACCAAATTGGTCGTGGAAGGCGCCGGAGCCGTGGGATTAGCGGCTATGCTGGCAGGGAAAATTCCTCTTGGCTTGGGCACAGTGGGGGTGGTGGTCAGCGGAGGAAACATTGACGTAACGCTATTGAACCGTATCATAGAAAAGGGCCTGGTAGAAGAAGGACGTCAGATCCACCTGAAGACCATAGTGGGGGACAGGCCAGGGCAACTGGCCCGGTTGTTGCAAACCGTGGGAGAACTCAAGGCTAACGTGATCCGGGTTGAACATGAACGCTGGAATCCGCGCCTGTCCCCAGCGGAAGTCGGTATTCAGATGGTCCTTGAGACGCGCAATGCCGCTCATGTAGAGCAAATCATAACCCGGTTGCATGATGATGGATATGATGTGGAGATTCAGAATTAAGAGATTCGCAACAAAAATTTTGACAATATAGAGGACTTATTGCCATCAATGGCGAATAAATTAATCCCCGGATGTCCGGGCCGCCAACTTGGCTACAAGGAGGATTTCAGCGTGGAAATTACAGATGTGCGGTTACGCCGAATGACAACAGAGGGAAAAATGAAGGCTGTTGCTTCGGTGACCTTGGATGGGGAATTCGTCATTCATGATGTGAAGGTAGTAGAAGGTCTCAAAGGTCTGTTCGTGGCGATGCCCAGCCGAAAAACACCGGACGGTGAATTTCGAGATGTTGCGCACCCTATTACGCAAGAAGCTCGTGAACGCATTCAACGGGCAGTATTAGAGGTGTTTCATGGAGGTGTTTAACCAATCGACATAGTTATCGTAGGGGATAAAAAGGGTCTGCCTCCGGGCGGGCTCTTTTTTGTCGCGGGCAAAGTCATTCATCCCAAGGCGAAATTTTGGTATGCTAACCATGGTATAGGGAAGGCAACGGCCCAGAAATCGGAGGGATCGGTTTGGCAGAGACGGTAGCCGTTATTTTGGCCGCGGGGCGCGGTACAAGAATGCACTCGGGTGTGGCGAAGGCATTGCATGAGTTGGGCGGAGTGCCCATGGCCGAACACGTGGTGCGCGCCGTCAGGGCAGCGGGCCTGGGGAAGCCGTGGCTGGTTGTCGGTTACCAGGCTGACCGCGTGGAGGAAACACTGGAAGGCCTGGCACAATTTGTTGTGCAGCCCGAAATGCACGGGACCGGCGATGCGTTGGCCCAGGCCCTGGCTGCTATGGACACCAATGTTGACGAGGTGGTGGTGCTGGTCGCGGATAGTCCTTTGGTCCCCCCCTCTCTGATTACTCAAGTCTTGGAGGCTCATCACCATTCCGGAGCCAGCGCGACGATTGTGACCACGATTGTTTCCGACCCGGCGGGATACGGTCGTATTATCCGCGGAGAGGATGACAGCGTCCGGGCTATTGTCGAAGACAAAGATGCCATGAATAATCCTTCGTTTTATCAAATTAACGAAATCAATACCGGACTGGGTGTCTGGTCTGTCCGGGGGTTGGCCAAGATTCTGAGTACATTGCCGTGGCACGATGAGGAAAGATATTTAACGGATGCCGTGGCCCGGTTGATAGCCTCGGGGCAGCGGGTCGAGGCGTATGTGGCTCCGGATCCTGTTCGTGTCATGGGCATTAATACCCGGCGCGACTTGGCGCATGCCGAAGCCTATCTTCGCGAACTGACGCTGAACCGCCTGTTTGATCAGGGCGTGACGATTGTGGACCCCGCATCAACGTTCGTGGATGTGGACGTCGAAGTGGGGCAAGATAGCATCATTTATCCCATGACTTTTTTGCGGGGGAAAACCCGTATCGGACGGGAATGTCACCTGGGTCCGATGACGTCTATTATATCCAGCCGTTTGGGCGATGGAGTCAAAGTGGATCGCTCCGTAGTGGAGCAAAGCGCCTTGGCCAGCCATTCGTCGGTGGGGCCCTTTAGTCATTTGCGTCCCGGAACGTCGCTGGATCATAATGTGAAAATCGGAAATTTTGTCGAGTTAAAGAATACGCGGGTGGGAACAGGGACAAAGGCGGGGCATCATTCATATATGGGCGATGCCACCATTGGCGGAGGCGTGAATATTGGAGCGGGAACCGTGATCGTTAATTTTGACGGTAAGGCCAAACACCCGACTTTCATCGGGGATGGAGCGTTCATCGGCTGTAACGTCAATTTGGTCGCACCGGTAGAAGTGGGCCCGGGAGCCTACGTTGCCGCAGGATCGACGATAACGCAGAATGTGCCGCCCGATGCCCTGGCCATAGCCAGGAGCCGACAGGACAATAAGCCCGAGTGGGCGCGTCAAAGACGAAAAACGTAGAATGGAGCCGAATTAGGGCAGACAGGAAGGGGACCATTGTTCCAATGAGCTTTGAGCGCGAGGGAGAACTCAAGATCTTTACCGGCACAGCCAATAGGGCACTGGCCGAAAAAATTGTGACACATCTGGGTCTCTCCTTGGGACAGGCTGACGTTGGCAGATTTTCTAATGGCGAGATTCGGGTTCGCCTTCTGGAGAATGTGCGAGGAGCCGATGTATTTATTGTGCAGCCCACTTCGCAACCCGTGAACGACAATTTGCTGGAACTGCTGCTTTTGATCGACGCAGCGCGTCGTGCCTCAGCAAGGCGGGTGACAGCGGTGATTCCGTTTTATGGCTATGCCAGACAGGATCGGAAGGAACAGGGACGGGAACCTATTTCTGCTAAACTGGTTGCCAATTTGATTACGGTCGCTGGTGCCAGACGAGTCTTGACGATGGATTTGCATGCTCCGCAAATCCAAGGATTTTTTGACATTCCCGTGGACAACTTACAGGGAGTCAGAATCTTGTCCGAGGCTATCCATGAAAAGCACCTGGAAAACCTGATGATTTTTTCCCCCGATGCGGGCGGTGTTTACCGGGCGCGCAAGATGGCCAAGTACCTGGAAGCTCCCTTGGGCTTTATCGATAAGCGAAGGCCAGGCCCCAACGTCTCCGAGGTGGTAAATGTGATCGGCAAAGTGCGGGACAAAACCGTGGTTATTGTGGACGATATGATTGACACAGGAGGGACGGTGGCTCTGGCATCACAGGCGATCATGGACTTGGGGGCGCGAGCAGTCTATGCCGCTGGTACACACCCCGTGTTTTCGGGACGGGCTTCACAGTTGTTGAGGGATTCGGCCATAGTGGAATTTTTTGTCACCGACACCATACCATTACAGGAGCCGATGGCGCGGACCACTGTTATCTCCGTCGCCGCCTTGCTGGCGGAAGCCATTATGCGGGTACATGAAGATTTGTCGGTGTCCAAGCTGTTTGAATGATGACGAACGAAATTCGTGCCATCGTCGGACTGGGGAATCCGGGACTGGATTACGCGAAAACACGGCATAATGCCGGGTTCATGGCCTTGGACCGGCTGGCCTCTAAAAAGGGCGGTCAGTTTGTGCGTAACCGCTTTGGGCTCATTGGCAAATGGGGAAACATTGTGTTGCTTAAACCTTTGACTTATATGAACCTAAGCGGCGAAGCCGTGGGATCTTTACAAAGATTCTACAAAATCCCGACCGAGAGCATTTTGGTGATTGCGGATGATTTGGACTTGCCGCTGGGGAAATTGAGGATACGCCAACACGGGTCGAGTGGTGGCCACAACGGACTGAAATCTATTGTGAAGGCGCTGGGGACGGACCAATTTCCCCGCATAAAAATCGGTATTTCGCATCCTCCCGACCAGGTGCGTGTAATCGACTGGGTCCTGGGACGGTTCAGCCGCGAGGAATGGAAAATTCTCGATCCGGTTTTGGATCAAGTTGTGGAGGCTTGCGAGTGCGTCGTGGTCGAAGGGATTACGGAAGCCATGAATCGTTTCAATGGCCTTTAACGAGGCGCATTTTCGGGTAACGTCACGGCATATGGGCAACCCTAACGGTATCTTTCGCGATGTCATATGCGAGGAGGAGGCCGTAATGGTTATATACCTATGCCGGCGTTGCCGACAGATTATCGGGCGGTATGAGGGAAATTGGGACGAACCCATTCTGGGGCTGTCAAAGCTTCGGCCCGAATGGCAAAAGGAATTGATGGAAGGAACCAATACGGACTGGGTTCAGGTCAACATCTTGTGTGACGACTGCCTTCCGATCCCCTTTGACGAAGGGTTATGGTATAACTAAAAGAAGGTTTGCCTCCGATTCCCTCAGAGCGTCAGGGAAGTCACTTTGCGCATTCATCCTGATAGGCCAATGCCGGGATACGAAAGGACTTTAGATGGCTGATTTAAGTTCACTGATAAGCTTGTGGTCTAACTTGGCTCCCTATCGCAATTTAGTGGAGATGTTGAAACAAGGCAAGACGACTCAGGTTTTTGGGTTGTCGGGATCATTGCCGTCGTTTTTGACGGCAGCCGCGGCTCAAGATTTGCCAGGCCCCTGTTTGGTGGTTACGGTGGGATTTCAGGAGGCTCGGGCCTTCGAAGCTGAATTAAGCCAGTTTCTCCCCGACGCTCCCATTTATCTTCTCCCGCCCAGGCCCCACATCGTGGGCGAAGTGCAGGCCCATAGTCATGACTGGAGTTTAATGCGTCTGGAGGCATTGACTCAGGCTGCCCACAATCCCCGCGCCATTCTGATTGCTTCTGTTGAGTCTTGTCGGCAACTTGTGCCACCAATGAGTGCTGAACCCTTGACCGTGCAAGTCGGGCAACAGACGTCCCTAGAGGACGTGGTTCAACACTTGACGGACCTGGGATACCGGCGGGAAGGGGAAGCGACCGAACAGGGCGTTTATGCCGTTCGCGGGGGTCTGGTAGATGTATTTGTACCGGGTGGGCCCGCTTACCGTATGGAATGGTTTGACGACGAAATTGATTCTCTGCGGGTGTTTGACGTAGAAAGCCAAAAAACCGTGGAGATGGTTCCTAACACACGAATTGGACCAGCTTCGGAAATGCTGATCACGACTGAGCAACGACAACGCGGGATGGATCGAATCGCCCGGGAAGCCGATTTGCTTATCCGCAATCTTGAGTCCATGGGCCAATTTGACACGGCGCAAAAAGCCAGGGAGCGTGTTGGACGATGGCTGGGCGATCTGGCCGACGGGCGTTTGTTTGCCGGTGTCGAACGCTTTGGGCAAGCGTTTCAGAATTTGAAACCGATAACTCAGGTATTTTCACGGAAGCCGCTTGTGGTGTTTCATGATCTGCCGCGGATTGGCGAAGCACTTTTGGGCCGGGACGCCGATGACCGGGAGGAACGCCTGAGACGGCTAGAACGCGGCGACTTTTTGCCCGTGGAAGCAGAAACTGTTCTTGACCACGACCAATTTTTCTCGCGGATTAAAGGATATGGGGAATTGAGTCTGTCGTTAATGCCGCATAATCGCCGCGAGAGTGAGTTGCATTTGAATCTGACGGGCCGACCCGCCCCCCGTATGCACGGGCAGGCGGAATTGTTGAAAGCTGAAATTTTGCGGCTCAGAAAATCCCGCATGCGGGTTGGACTGGTGCTGCGTGACGATGAGGCGCTGCGGGTGATGCAGAGCCAACTGCTGGATATGGGGATTGCGTGCCGGGAGGGATTGGGGGAGAGAGGTGAAGTTGGCCTTCTCACGGGTCACTTGGGACACGGCTTTATTTTGTCGGAACTGTCTCTGGCGTTGTTGGGGGAAACCGAGCTATCCGGGCGTGAACCGAAGAACACACCCAAAAGAAGCGGCCGGGAGAAGAAACAGACGGTCCGTCTCGGGGATTTGCGCCCCGGGGATTATGTAGTGCATATTACGCACGGCATAGGACGTTACCTTGGAATTAAGACACTCACCATTCAAGACCAGCACAAAGACTATTTACATGTGCAATATGCGGGTCAGGATACCCTGTATGTGCCGACCGATCAGCTCGGGCTCATACAGAAGTACATCGGGGTCGAAGGTCAGGAGCCCAAGTTGTCCAAAATGGGGGGCCAGGAATGGTCTCGGGTAAAAGACAAGGTGCGGGCCTCGGTTCGCGAGATGGCCGAAGAGCTCATTCGCCTTTATGCAATCAGAGAGTCCCGTCCCGGTTTTGGTTTTGTTCCCGACACGCCCTGGCAACGGGAATTCGAGGCTGCTTTCGGCTATGATGAAACTGAGGACCAGTTGCGTTCGATTGACGACATTAAACGTGATATGGAAAAACCCCGGCCCATGGATAGGCTGTTATGCGGCGACGTCGGCTACGGGAAAACGGAGGTGGCCTTCCGATCGGCTTTCAAAGCCATTATGTCGGGGAAACAGGTGGCTTTTTTGGTGCCTACCACGTTGTTGGCGGATCAGCATTATACGACAGCCAAGGCGCGATTCTCAGGATTCCCGGTTGTGGTTGACGTGTTAAGCCGTTTTCGCACCGGAAAACAACAGCGCGATATTATTGAACGATTAGGCAAAGGGCAAATCGATCTGATTATCGGCACCCATCGGCTTTTAGGGAAAGACGTAAAATTCAGCGACCTCGGTTTGTTGATCGTGGATGAAGAACACCGTTTTGGTGTGGCTCACAAAGAACGGATCAAGGAAATTCGCGCGAATATTGATGTGTTGACGCTTTCGGCCACGCCGATACCGCGTACCCTGCACATGGCTATGGCGGGAGTGAGGGACATGAGTCTAATCGAAACCCCGCCTTTGGACAGGTTGCCCGTCGAAACAGTTGTAGCCGAGTTTGACGAGGATTTGGTTCGAGAAGCGATTCGCCGCGAACTGGATCGGGGCGGACAAGTCTTCTATGTCCAAAACAGAATTTTAGCAATTGATCAGACCGTATCCCGGTTAATGAAAATGTTTCCCGATGCTGCCATCGGCGTGGTTCACGGAAGAATGGACGAAACGCGGATCGAGGATGTGATGGCCCGATTTGTCGAACAAGAATACGATATTCTGGTGGCAACGAGCATCATCGAATCGGGACTGGACATTCCTAATGCCAATACTCTGATAGTGGAGGATGCCGATAAGCTCGGACTAGCGCAGCTATACCAGTTACGGGGGCGGGTGGGACGTTCGGCCCGTCTGGCTTATGCATATTTTACTTATAAACGCGATAAGGTCTTGTCGCCTCCGGCGGAAAAACGCCTCGAAGCCATTCGGGAGTTTACGGAGCTCGGAGCCGGGTATCAGATTGCACTCAGGGACCTGGAAATTCGTGGAGCCGGGAACTTATTAGGAGCCGAGCAACACGGGTTCATTGCCTCGGTGGGGTTTGATCTTTATACTCAATTGCTTGCTGAAGCCGTGAGAGAATTAAAGGGCGAGGCTGTCCCAACCGTGATCGAACCGCAGATTGATATTGCCGTGGACGCCTATCTTCCGGATTTGTTTATTAATGTGCCCAGCGTCAAGGTTGAATTGTATAAGCGGCTGGTGTCGTGCAAGAATCTTGACGAAATCGAGGAATTGGCCGAAGAGATCGAGGATCGGTTTGGCCCCATGCCTTCGCCCGTAACGCGTCTTTTGCAACTGTCGCGGGTACGGGTTATGGCCAAAGAACTGAAGATCGGACAATTGAGTCACAAAAATGACCGTATTGTGATAACAACGTTGCCTCAAACTCCGATGGGTGCGGACGTCATTCGCATTCTGGCCCACCACTATCCGGGGCGGTTGATTCCCTCGCCGGGGAAGGCTCCTGAATTGGGTGTAAAACTCCCGGTGCGCCACACCACAGAGCAGGCGTTGGACGTGGCCGAAGATATTCTCTTGATGATGAAGGAGGCTTTGAGCGGGATGAAGCAGGAAAGTGGATAACTGGAGGAAATTGGCCGTGAATCACAAAGGATTCACGGGGGCCCTCCTTTTGGGGAGGGCCCCCGGACTGTGTCATCAGCTAAGTCGGGGGATGTTCCGGAAGATCTAAAAACCACAAACCGATTCACAGGCACTGCGATTCCTTTGGGGCCGTTGGGGCAAGGTGTGTTCGAGACGCGTTAAGGATGACAATACCCCATTGGTTCCGGATTGTCGTGAAGAGACGGTTGGGCGTGAATGCCCCAGCGGTTTTATGACGCGAAGTTGTCTTCTTAAAAGGTTGTTTGAATTATTTGACAGACGGTGGGAAGAATAACTTTTGGATTTTTGTGCAAGGACATTGGAAAGAGTATAGGACAAGAAAATTTGGGCTACGCTATCAGCGACGTTTCAGTCCAAAACGATGAATCTGATGAGGGAAATCGCCAAAGTCACGGGCAACATATGCATGAGCCCTAGTCCGAACGAGGGCCGAAGGCGAGTCAGGTGTTTTCCTACCATCCGGTATATTTGGAAAAAATGCATAAACACTGCGGTTCATCGATATACTACCCCTGAAAGGCCGCAGGCGAAAGGAGGGCCATCCATGAAAGCTACCGGCATTGTGCGCCGAATAGATGACTTGGGTCGGGTTGTTATACCCAAAGAAATACGCCGAACTTTGAGGATTCGGGAAGGCGATCCCCTAGAGATTTTCGTTGATCGCGACGGAGAAGTGATCCTCAAAAAGTATTCCCCGATAGGCGAATTGGGAGATTTCGCTAAAGAATATGCGGATTCATTGCACGAGGCAGTGCAACACATTGCGCTCATTGCGGATCGGGATGCGATTATTGCGGTGTCTGGAACCCCTAAAAAAGAATTCCTCAACAAATCTTTAGGGGTCTTTGTGGAAAAAGCTATGGAAGAACGAAAGACTTTATTCTATAACCGCGGTGATCACAAGCCCAAGGGAAGTCTTATTGGGGATGATGAAGACGACAAATTTGTTGCCGAAGTGATAGCACCGATTGTTTCGGAAGGGGATCCCATCGGTGCGGTCATTATTTGCAGCCGCGAACCAGACGTGCGTATGGGAGAAATGGAGATTAAACTGGCAGAAACGGCAGCGGGCTTCCTGGCGAAGCAGATGGAACAATAACAGCTTATCCCCTCACCCTCCCGTATCCTCTCTCTTATTCGGTAGGAAGTCCGCAATGGTCGTAAGGTTAGCCGATCATTGCGGTTTTCTTTGCAGGTCCCTGCACTTACGGATTGATCATCAGCATGCTAAACGCCATGCGGCAGTGACGGAGCCGGTTTCAGATGCCAGACATCATAACTCTCGGAGGGAGGAAGGCCAGGAAAATCAATTGGATCAAAGTTGAAACGGATGGCGTAGACTTTCCACCGCTCTCGGAAATTTTCGGGAGATTTCTGCCTGGTAAGCCATAGTGTAACAACCTCGGTTGTCGTCACCCGGGACAGGGGACGAAAGACATGAGTGACACTCAACCGGTAGTCAATCACCGCGCGAGTTGCCGTTTGAGAAAACACAGACTCATTGGCGATATGAATTGTGGTTGCCGCCAGACGGGTCTTACTGCCCTGGGATTGCGAGGTGAGTTGTCCCGCTAGCCACCGGGCGAAGAAATCGGCCTGGCTGCCTGAAACGACGTAGCGGTTGAGAACGGTCAATTGCCGGGGTGCCGTGTGTGCATTGAAATTTAAGACCGTGTCCAGTACCCGGCCGCTAATTTGCATAAGGGGTTTAGAGTTGGTTTGAAAACGGTGGTAGCCTAGAATTCCCCCCGGAATCAACAGGGCAAGACTAAAAGAGCCGATAAGCCACCTGTGCCGCATTACGCTGTCCGCCTTTCTTTTTCTCAGTATAGGGATTTATGATACAAAGGCAAGGATGAGGAAAATGAAAAACCTCAACAGGTTTATGGCAGAAGACAAACGGGCGGTGTGTCAGGGTAGAAACAGGTTGACGCGGAACCTTGGTCACCCCCGATTTGAGGACAGGAGGAGAATTTTATGACACTCGCGATAACAGGGTCGTCTAAATCATGGTTTGAGCGGGCTGCGCGCGTAATTCCGGGAGGGGTGAATTCACCGGCCCGGTCATTCCGCGCCGTAGGTGGCGACCCCCCCGTGGTCATGGCACGCGGATTCGGTCCGTACTTTGAGGATGTCGACGGAAATGTCTACATTGACTATCTGGCCGCTTTTGGACCTCTGATATTAGGCCACGCGCACTCTCGGGTGGTGGAGGCCTTAAAAGACTACGTCGATAAAGGAACGGTGTGGGGAACACCTGCTGTGAAGGAAATCGAATTGGCGGAAACTCTGGTTGAGTGTATTGATGGATTGGACCAAGTTCGCTTCACCTCGACCGGAACCGAGGCTGTGATGTCAGCTATCCGGTTGGCACGCGCTTTTACCGGACGCCCCCTCGTCATCAAATTCGAAGGGGCGTATCACGGCCACAGTGATGGAATGCTGGTCAAAGCCGGATCGGGTGCTTCGACAGTTGGCACCCAGGACAGCCTCGGTGTTCCGCCGGGGGTGGTGAACGATGTGATCAGCCTGCCCTATAACGATATCTCAGTTTTGGAAGACACACTCAACAAAATTGGGGACCGGGTCGCATGTGTCTTGGCTGAACCCATCGTTGGAAACATGGGCATCGTGCCTCCGCGAGAAGGTTACCTAGAACGTATGAAGGAGCTGGCGCACCAGGCTGGAGCACTATTAATCTTCGACGAAGTGATTACCGCTTTTCGGTTCCATTATGGATCGGCCGGTTCATGGCTCGGGGTTATTCCGGATCTCTATGCTCTGGGTAAAGCGATAGGGGGCGGATTGCCGCAAGGGGCCTATGGAGGTCGTTTTGATGTCATGCAGTACGTCTCTCCTCTGGGAGGGATGTTTCAGGCCGGTACTCTGGCAGGCAACCCATTATCTGCGGTGGCCGGGCTGACAACCCTAAACGTGCTCCGCCAGGAGGCGCCGTATGACAGAATGGATCATCTGGCGGGCATCCTGTCGGATAGTATTATGGATATCGCCCGAGAGTATGGGCAGCAGGTGACTATCAATCGTGTGGGCTCTGCATTTACCGTGTTTTTCCAACAAGGCCCGGTGTACGATTTCACAACGGCCAAACAGTCTGACGCCGTTCTATTTGCCAAATTTCATCACTTGATGTTGGAACAGGGAATTTATCTGGCGCCCAGCCGTTTTGAAGCCTGGTTTGTTTCGGCGGCCCATACCGACCAGGACATTGAAAGAACGCTGGAGGCATGCCGTGAAAGTTTCAGGCGGCTGAGCCCGGCCTGAACTCGCCTGAATCTCTTTCTCTCTTTATGGCGACTTAAAATGAACAGCTCTTGTGCAGGCTTGTTCATTTTGTGGTCCTGGGATGAATATCCTCGAGGGAAAGGATAAAGCAGGGCAGGTGGGCGGGTATGAACAAGAGATCATTGTGGAGGGGTGCTTTTTGGCTGTCCGTCGGCGCACTTGTCTCGAAGTTAATAGGAGCCGTGTATCGTATTTTTCTGCCCAGAATTCTGGGAGATTACGGTGTGGGACTGTTTCAGATGGCGTACCCTTTGTATGCTTTGTTATTGGCAATTTCGGTGAACGGAATACCCACTGCTTTATCCAAAGAAACGGCAGAAAAACTGTCCCACGACGAGATTACAGCAGCGGAACACTTGGCGGCCTGGACGCAAGTGTTTCTTGCCGGCGTTGGTTTGGTCGTGGCTGCCACTCTGGAGATCCTGGCTCCGTGGGTAGCACGTTACGTTTTCCATGAACCCGCAGCGACGCTTTCCATCCGGGCCCTGGCTCCGGCATTGGTTTTCGTGGCCTCGGAAGCCGGGTTGCGAGGGTATTTTCAGGGATACCAGGAAATGGCGCCGACGGCCTTGTCGCAAATCTTTGAACAAATCACCCGGGTTGCGGTGATGTTTCCGCTGGCTATGTTATGGTTGCCCAGGGGAACCGCATGGGGCGCTGCCGGAGCAACTTTGGGAGCCCCGGTTGGCGCAATGGCCGGGTTGCTGTTTTTGCTGATAGCCCGGTTGAGAAAAGGTTCTATTGTGCTGACCAGGCCGGTTCCCTGGCGGAGCATGGGCAGACTGATTCGGGTGGCCGTGCCCATGTCTTTGTCTGGGCTGTTGTTTCCCTTGATGTTTCTTGCTGACTCCATGTTTGTTCCGCAGAGACTGATGAAAAATTCTTTGAGCTTGCACCGCGCCACTGCTTTGTTTGGGCGACTGAGCGGTGAAGCAATGCCACTCATTAATTTAACCATGGTAGTGGGAGCCGCGCTGGCGGTGTCATTGGTTCCCGCCATTGCTCAGGCGATGGCGGGTGGTGAGCGCGCTTTGGCCGACAGACGGGTAAATTTGGCACTGCATCTGATTTGGTTGTTCGCTCTACCCATGTCCGGGGGATTAATCATCATGGCAAGACCTCTGACTCGAATTTTGTATGGTGGCAGCGGCGCCGCTCATGCTCTCCAGATTCTGGCCATAGGGAGTTCCGTGCTTGCTGTACAACAAGTCCTGGGTTCATCGCTTCAGGCCAGCGGATATGGGTGGATTCCCGTAAAAAATTTACTGTATGGAACCTTGGTAAAATTTTCGTTGACCTGGTGGCTCACGTCCTTGCCCTCCCTGGGTATTCGTGGTGCGGCCCTGGGCACGGTTGCCGCGAGTATCCTTACAGCCTGGCTGAATTGGAAGGATTGGGCGCAAATTGTGCATTCGCTGGAGAGTCCATTGAAAACCGCGGCCTGGCCCTTTGTGGGAACTGTTGTCATGGCTATGGCAATTCAGACATGGATCGGGTATGATCCCTTTTCGAGGGGGATGTGGACGACAATCAGTGCGATTTTTGTGGGGATTGCCGTATATTTTATATTAATGGCAGCTTTAGGGGAGTTAAAAGTGTTAAAGGGCTTGCGGGACTAGGCTAAAACCCTATATTCTTTGGTATGTCAGGGATAACCTGGTATACTGAGATATCGCTTTGAGGAAAGGAGCCGGGAACGTTGCCCAAATGGACATTTCGCCCGTCATCCGGGGGGGAGGACCATTTTATTATCGAAGGCCCAGCTCTGGGAAGCAATTTGTATCGCCACTTTGGTGCCTGTTTCCCCGGGAATTCTCGAGCGATTGTTTTTCCCCATGAGGGAACCCCTACAGAATTAGATTGGCGGGAACTCAAAGAGATAGAGCTGCAACCGGGCGATCGCCTGGAACTTCCCGGCAATCCGACATCCATCGGGCCATTGGAGCATGTGATGGCACGCCTCTTGGATGAAGACGGCTGTCCCTGGGATCGTGAACAGACTCCTTTGTCGTTGGTGCGCTATTTGCTCGACGAGAGTTACGAAGCGGGTGAGGCGCTGGTTGCGGGAGATGAAGCTGGTCTAGCCGATGAACTGGGAGATGTTCTGTTGCAAGTTGTGTTTCACAGTGCAATCGCCGAACGGTTTTCCATGACTGATGTTGTTGCGAGCCAGGTCGACAAACTGATTAGACGTCACCCCCACGTGTTTTCAGGCGAACACTGGACGGCGTCAGCGGTGAATGAACAGTGGGAGCGATTGAAAGCATTGGATCCTCCCAGAGAACAATCGGCGGAATGGGTTTACCCTAGCCTAGCCTGGGCTAGGCGGCTTAGCAAACGGGGTATTGTTCCATCGAGTGACGTTTTTGAGGCCGTTTCCGAGTTCCTGAAGGTTTATATTGGAAATAATGAGGGAAAACTGGAAGAAACGCTAGCCGACGCAGCCTGGGCCGTCGCTGATGTAAGCCGACAGCATCATCAGGATGTGGAGTGGTCATTGTGGAAACGTCTCGCGTTTTTCAACAGGGGCAACACTTTTTCCTAAAGGACAGAGGATTTTTTCTTGATCTTGGCGAATAACGAGCATGAACCGCAACAAATTTGAGTGAATGATACAGGAGGGATGGTCTTGAATAAAGCGGATTTGGTGTCAAGCGTGGCGGATCGGGCTGGAATGAGCAAGAAGGATGCGGAACGAGCGGTGAACGCGATGGTCGAAGCGATTGAAGAAGCCTTGACCAAAGGGGACAAGGTTTCTCTCGTGGGTTTTGGGACGTTCGAAGTGCGTGAAAGGGCTGCTCGAATTGGACGTAATCCCCGGACAGGTGACACCCTGGAAATTGCGGGAGGCAAGGTGCCTGCGTTTAAAGCTGGCAAAGCCCTGAAGGAGTCCGTAGCCAAATAATTTGGCAATACGTAGCCCTGCACTCTGCAGGGCTTTTTTTAGTGGAAAACGTCCAGTCAAGACAAGGGAAGGCAAGGGGGAATCGTGCTCCGTGACAAATATGCCGAAACGACCGGCTCGATTACCCAGGGCATTACTCAACAATATTGCCGAGTCTTGCAATGATAAGGAGAGGGTGGGGGGCAGTATGAACAAATACATGGTTCGGCTTGACGACGGCAGCCCGCTTTTCTCTTCATTCCGAAAAACAGGGGATTGTTGCGAGCATTCAGAGAGAGAAGAGGGATTTATTTGAGGATTGATAAGTTTTTAAAGGTGAGCCGCATGATCAAACGCAGGACTCTAGCCAATGAGATCTGTGACAAGGGGCGGGTTTTCGTCAATGGCAAAGTAGTCAAAGCAGGTTATGAGGTTCATGTCGGTGATCAGATAGAGGTGCACTTGCCCGCTGGAACCAGGCGTGTGGTTATCGACCGGATTGCGGAAAACATTCCTGCCAACCGGGCTTCAGAACTCTTTCACGAGGTCTAGCTCAAAGATTTTTGGCATAGTCTTCTATGACATCCCAGGAAAGTGAGGCCATGTCATGGCGGACGAAAAACGTGAAAGAGCGCGCCATCACGCGCTTACACTGACGAACCGGGCGCAATTGTCCATTGAAGGGGTGCAGCATGTTGAGAATTTTGATGACGACGTGATTTTGCTGTCTACAGATATGGGAATTCTGACGATCAAAGGGCATAAATTACGTATTCAGCAACTCGATTTGGATTCAGGCAGTTTTATCGCCGAGGGTGACATCGACTCACTTATCTATTCCCGGAAAAGGTCTGCTAAAGCCGAGGGAACCTGGGCCCGGTTGTGGCGTTAGGAGGGAGGGGTGTGATGTTGCCCCTGGTGAGCATCCAGGCCTGGGTTTTAACCGGAATGGCACTAGGCTTTTTTTCGACGTTATATGGCGCTATGCGGTCTGAATGGCACATATGGCGGATTTGTGCACATATTTTGGACTGGTTGTGGTTTGTGTTTGCTGCGATCTTTATTCTTGGGGTTTATTTCTGGACAGGCTGGGGTGCCTTTCGCATGTGGAGCATGCCAATCATGGCCTTGGGATACGGCCTGTGGGTCTGGATGGCAGCACCATTGGCCTTTCGCGCCGTGTCGAAATTGTTGTCTATGGAAGCCCGTGTAGTGTTTTATATCACATACCCGCTTCGTGGATTCACTCTAGGTATCCGAGGCATCTATAACAAATTCCGGGATGGTATAACCAGAAGACTCCACACGACCAAAAAACCCCCGTCTCCTCCTCCAAATTCTCCCCAAATGTAGTGACGAACACTTGGAGAGTCCTTTATAATGAAAAGGTCATGTAGTCATTTTGTCATAATTTTGTACACAGGTTGTACACAGTCTGTGGATAACCGGGAGAAACCATGCAAATTGAAATTCGGGGTCTGGAGAAACTCTCGTTCCGGGAACGGCAAGTGGTGGCGTTAAAGGAAACTGGCGTTTCCAGTGACGCAGTGGCTAAACGATTGGGGCTCTCTCCGGCTACCGTTGCGACTCTTTACAGTCGGGCCAAAACGAAAGGTTATCAGGTTGTACTGGTGATAAGCGGGGATCCATTGGGGGTCATGGCTGAAGAGGAGGAAGGGGAGGACATTTAGTGGCGGTTGAGAAAAAAGTGGCCTTGGAGAAAAAGAAGAGATTTCGCTGGCGTTGGAAGTGGAAGCGGCTTATTACTCTCTTTGCGCTGGCCTACCTAGGATTTTGGAGCATCCAGTCTGGGCTGCATATTTGGGTTTTGAGTCATGATGAGGCGAGCTTGACTCACAATATCCAAGTGGTGCAATCACAAGATACGCGGCTAAATCAGGATATTAGAGAACTCCGGAATCCGGCCATGGTCAAAAAAATGATTACGGGGCAAATACCCGTTCCTAATGCCAACGTACCGTAATCAAGCTGGATTAGCCATGATGGGTGATATTTCCTATGTCTGGAGCTAACCGAGGTGAGCGGCTTTATCGACGATTGACAGGTGCGCCGCCGGCATTTATAATATTCACAACGTGAGGCTAGTTATGTTTTAGTAGGAGGACTATATAAGACGTATGCCGTCTGAACTTGAAGTTGGGCAGGTCGTTGAAGGAACTATAAGCGGTATAGCGCCTTTTGGTGCTTTTGTTGTTTTGCCCACAGGAAAGACTGGGCTGGTTCATATCTCGGAAGTGGCAGATGCATACGTTAAAGACATCAAGGATTACCTGAAAGAAAGCGATAAGGTTACCGTGAAGGTTTTATCGATGGATCCTTCCGGTAAAATTGCGCTTTCTATTCGTCAGGCTTTGCCCAAAGCACAGCGAGAAGGCACGTCAACGCGCGAAACCCCGCATCGCGAACGCCGGTCTGGCGGATCTTCTTCTCAACCGTCATTTGAAGACAAAATGCAGCGGTTTATGAAAGACAGTGAGGACCGATTGCAGGATTTGCGGAGAAATACGGAATCGAAACGGGGCGGCCGTGGAGCGAGCCGCTGAATAGTATTTGCCGGGATGGCGGAATAGGCAGACGCAGAGGACTTAAAATCCTCCGGGCAGGAATGCTCGTACCGGTTCAAGTCCGGTTCCCGGCACCAAAATTTACGCGTTAATTACGCGTAATTTTTTCTGCTTCTTAAGATTTTTCTCATGTTCCCCTCGTAATGTTTATAACGTTAAGAACGATCAGCCAGACAGACAAACGGCAATGAATGACCGTGGTAAACCTTCTGGGTTATTTCCGAAAGAAACTCCCCGGACGCTGCGAAACATTTATTATGGGTATAGAGATATCGAGGGGGATTTGAATGATTAACCGCCAAACCCGCAACCGGAGTATTGTGTTGATGACGGTTGTCACGGCCGCTTTTGCGGCCGTGGGAACCCGTTTCTGGTACCTTCAAGTGAAAAACGGGAGTCACTACCAGGCGTTAGCGCAGGCCGACACCTTGCGCAAACTGCCGCTTCCCGCGCCCCGGGGCAACATCGTGACGTCGAACGGCACCGTCGTGGCCACATCCAAACCATCATGGACCTTATATTATCTCGCCAATGGACAAAATATGCCCCAGTCCGAACTAGATTTACTGGGCCAGGAATTGGGTGAGTCTCCGTCGTATCTGAAAAGTCTGATTGCCAAGCAAATTGGGCAAATGCCTGCTTATGAACCGGTGTTGATTACTTCCGGCTTGACGGCGGCTGAGATGACGAAAATTGAGGAAAATATCAACAAATTACCCAACTTGCGAATTCAGGCGACGGCAGTGCGCTCTTACCCTTACGGGAGCATGATGGGCAACATCATTGGCTACACCCAGCGCATTAATGCCCAAGAGTACCAGCAACTCAAGAACAAAGGGTTTTCAATGAACTCGATTGTCGGTGCGGCAGGCTTGGAGTATCAATATAATCAGTACTTGCATGGGCATGCTGGCGGCGAGTATGCCGAAGTGAACCGTCAAGGCCAATTGGTCAAATTGTTAAGCCGATCCGGGCCTACGCCCGGCGATACACTGCATTTGACCATCAACTGGCGTTTGGAGCAAACCGCGCAAAATTCCTTGGCCTATGTGATGAAGGCGATGCGGCATTCGACGGTGGGCTTCTCCCACAGCAGCGGAGCTGTGCAGGGGGCGGTGATTGCCATGAATCCGAATAATGGGGACATCTTGGCCATGGCCAGCCTGCCGACCTACAATCCCAACAAGCTGGTCCCCACCAATCGCCAAGAATACAGCAATTATTATTCTCAGCTCATGTCGAATCCATTGATTAAGCAAGGCATCAGTCCTTTCACGAATGAAGCCATTTCCGGCTGGTTTGCTCCCGGATCCGTGTTCAAGCCGATCATGGCTGTTGCAGCACTGGCGTCGAAAGTGGTGACCCCGACTTCGGAAATTTTTGATCCCGGTTATTTTCCCAAAGACCCGGCGTTCGGCAACTGGTACGCTCCCGGGTTTGGCTGGTTGAACATTGAGCAAGCCATCGGCCTCTCCGACGACGTCTTTTTCTATACGCTGGGTTACCGCATGGGCATCAACACGATGGACCACTGGATGCGGAAGTTTTTGATCAATCAGCCCACTCACATTGATTTGCCCGACGAATGGACCAGCCAGATTCCGACGCCGGCACGCCTTAATGCCTCGGGCCAAGGGCCTTGGACTTGGGGATGGAATCTCAATACGGTGATTGGTCAGGGGATAGGCCGCTACACGATGATTGCACTGGCGCGGGCCGACTCGGCGATTGCCAATGGAGGAACCTTGTACTGGCCTCATCTGGTCAGCTCCATCACCACCCCTTCGGGTAAATTGGTCAAAAAGGTCAATCCCCAGGTGCAGGGACGAATTCATCTGCCGTCTTGGGTGTGGCATACGGTGCATAAAGGGATGGAACTGTCTGCCCAGGATCCCAACATCGCCAAGGGCATATCCGGAACAGGTTATGGCGCCTTAGCCGGACTGCCGGTGCCGGTTGCCTCGAAGACCGGGACAGCTCAGGTGATCTCGCAAAATAAGTACAACGCTTTTTTCCTGACCTATGGTCCTATGCCCCATCCCAAAATTCTGGTTCTGGTTTATATTCGGGAAGGGAACTGGGGGGCAGATTCCGGGTTTGTAGCTCGGGCCATTTACGATCAGTACTTCAAAATCCAGGATCCCAAGGCCCAGCCTTTGTTTGATCAAGTCTATGGCCTAAACTGGAAATGGCCTTTTAGTTACCACAAGCCGGCAGCACCAAAATATTAGGCTGTATCTTTCATACGTTCCGTTCGGGCGAGGGAGGTTTTCGTACAGAGGGCACAGCGGCGGGCCAGTATGTCTGCCTGTTAATTGCTCCGGGGTTTTGTATGGGGATCGGTCAAAAAACGAGGCGACGCGGCCGAAGACATCGGCGGGTTTATGGCGAAATGCGGGATAGATCGTAACACGAGATCTTACCCAAGAGGGAAGATAAGGAAAGAGGCGTGTCGCGGCTACACTTCCTAATTCCGTGCTGCTACGCTTTCCTGCCTAATCGAGATCTTATGCCCAGAGTGGGGAAATCCCGGGCTTTCCAAGGATCCACAGAAGAGTTCACAAGAACCGGTTCACAAGGCAGATTTTAGGGATCAGCCTCTTCATTCAGTAAGCCGCGCACGCCGTCACGGAAGCTCTCGGGCCATGCGCGGTTTTTTTGTGCGTCCTGATCCATGAGAACGACGGTGCTGTCCTGGTTCGCAATGAGGGTGCCATGTTCCTTTTCGATAATAAGATGATATAAATTCAAGGAAGACCGTCCAATGGAGGCAATGCCCGTAAAAATCTTCAGAGATTGGCGGAAAAATGCCGGAGCCAAATAGCTGAGCGATTGCCGGGCCAAGACCAGTGAATAGTTTTGGGACCACCAGTCGAAGCTCTCACCTGCGAGCGTATCGATCAATTCCGTGCGGGCTTGTTCAAAATAGATGACATAAGAGAGCTGACTGACATGTTTATTGGCGTCCGTCTCGCTAAAGCGAACGCGGATTTCCGTTTCATGCACGAAGCGTTTGCCGCCAATGAGAATACCTTTCATACCCAACCTGCCTTTCCGTGTCGAGTGGTACAAATCCGTTGCGTCAGAAGTTCCGGGAGCTGGCGCAGCGTCGTAATCGTCAGATCGGCGTGGCACCCGGCGGGAGACAGGGGATCCCATCCCCTGTTATCCTCTTTTTGCCACGGGCGTTGGAGATGTACTGCCAGTACGGATGCGCGCTTGGCCCCCAGCACGTCATGGGCCAGCCGATCACCGACATGAACCGCTAAGCCCGATATCCGTTGAAAAATACGCGGATCGGGCTTGGCAAATCCGCTATCCGCTCCAATCCATGATGTCAATATCTTATCCCATCCCAGCGCCTGGAGGTAGGGCCATTGGTTTCGTATAAGGCCATTGGTGACAACATGCAGAGACACGCGGTGGCGAAACGACCAGGTTAAAAAATCCCAAACGTCCGGATAAACGAGAGCGAGGACGTCTTTCCGGGACGGCGGATCCGGATCAGGCAACGACGCATGGAGAATCTCGCCGGCGATGTTCTTCCAGTCGTAGGCTCCGGTGTGATCGCCATGTAGACGGCGCCAATCGCTCTCTTGTGCCATGAGCTCCCACAAGTCCTGCCAGGATTTGTTTTCTCCCGGGCTCTGCGATAAAAGCCACGGTTTGAGGTGAAGCGACCAATACGGGTTGCGGATCAGGGTCCCGTCAAAATCAATGCTAATGACAGGTGGATGCGTCGGCAATCACTCCTCTTCGCGGATAATTTCACAAACTTTGTGGGAAGCGGCTGTAATTTTGTTATTATAGACGAAAAGTTATTAAAGGATGACGAGAACATCATGCTGATAGTGCAAAAATATGGAGGCAGCTCTCTAGGCTCAGCCGACCATGTCCGAAACGTGGCGCGAAAAATCCAGCGAACCGTTGAGCAAGGTCATCAGGTTGTAGTGGTGGTCTCCGCCATGGGAGATAGCACGGACGACTTATTGGAATTGGCCATGCAACTGGCTCCAACTCCCTCAGCCAGGGAATTGGACCAGTTATTGTCAACCGGCGAGACGCAATCGAGTGCTCTCATGGCCATGACGCTCGAGCACTCGGGCGTGCCGGCAAAATCCTTTTCAGGACGGCAGGCAGGTATTATCACCAGCTATGACTTCGGAAAAGCACGGATAGAACACGTCGAGCCCAGAGAGCTCCGTAATGCTCTGGCAGTGGGAATCACTCCGGTTGTGGCCGGATTCCAGGGTGTAACCCGATCGGGAGAGGTAGCCACTCTGGGAAGAGGCGGATCGGATTTGACCGCGATTGCGATTGCGAATGCTTTAGGTGCCGATCGCTGCGAAATTTATTCGGATGTGGCCGGGGTATACACGGCAGACCCCCGAATCATTCCGTCGGCCTCTCCTTTGGGCATGTTAAACTACGACGAAATGCTGGAGCTGTCCAGTCAAGGTGCCCAGGTGCTGCAAACCCAGGCCGTGGAATTTGCCAAAGGACAACAAGTGCCGATTTATGCCCGGTCAACTTTTAGTGATGATCCCGGCACCGTGATCCGTGAAGTGAAAAAAGAAAATATCGAAAAACCGCCGGTGACGGCCATCGCTCTGAATCGCCATATTGCCAAAATCGGTCTCATCGGGGTGCCGGATGCCCCCGGTGTGGCGGCTTTGCTCTTTGGGGAACTGGGCCAGAGCGGCATCAACGTGGAATTGATTATTCAGGCCTTGTCCCACAATCAGTTGAATGACATTGCTTTTACCATCGAAGAAGAGGATGTGAACAGAGCAGAGCCGATCGTCAAAGAGTGCTTGCGGAAATTGGGCGGCAACTCTCTAACCATAGATACCCAAGTCGCCAAAGTTTCCGCTATCGGCTCAGGGATGTTAGGCCGTCCCGGGGTGGCCGCACGGGTGTTTCAAGCCCTGGCCAACGGCAATATTAATATTCAAATGATCGGCACGTCAGAGATAAAAATTTCGTGTATCATCGACAGGAAGGACGCCGAACGGGCAATGAGGCTGATCCATGATGAATTTCAGCTGGGCATGTCCCAGGAAATGATTGAGGACTAGTCGGATGCATGGAACCGGACAGGCCTTTTCTCCTTTCTTCGCCTTGGCGGGAGTCGCGGGCTGCACCCCAGCGAGGTGAGCAGATTGGCTCCCTCGAATCGTCTTTCCGGGGCCACAATGTTATGCGTCCTCGTTCTGTTCCACGGAGAAGAGGGGGGATTTTTTCGAGCAGCCGGAGAGACCCCGGGCAAAGGTTCTGTCCAGTGAATCCTGTCGGCGTGTTTGACGCCACTCGCGGCTTTTGGGCTGCGGTATTATCATAATAGAGAAAGGAGGTGACAGTCACTGACCGTCACGAACGTTATTTTCCGAATTGTTTTGGTTCTTCACGTGGCTGCGGCCTTGCTGGGATTTGTCGCGGCATTGGTTTTGTCCATTGTCGCATATCGTTACAGGCGGCAGCGGGAATTGCCCGATACGTTTTGGAAATATCAAGCGTATTTGCAGATTAATACCGTTCTTTTAGGCGTATTTGGCACGGCGCTGTATTTAATGGGCGGACGGCCCAAAGTAGAATTGCATATGTTATATGGGGTTCTGGCTCTGCTGACGGTGTTGGCGCAACGAGGGCTGGGACGAGGCGGGCAATTGCGGCAAGTGCTGGCGGAAGATTATGGCCGGTTTCACGAGGTCTGGGTTTATTTTGGACTGAACTTGTTTTTATGGGCCATGTACGGACGAGGGCTGACCACAGGATTCTTTGGCTTTTAAGTGGTGCCTTTCCCACGGTGGGATCTATCGAAAAATGACTGTGGAGTAGTTGCTGTTCTCCCCGAAAAGACGGTTTCTGGGCCCCGAGAGAAGAAATCGGAGCGACGTTTTAGGAGAACAGTGTGGATCGGCGACTTCGGCTGATTTTTTCGGGAAGACACGGAACGTACCGAATTTTCGGCTGACGTGGGGGGAGTGGGAGGCCAGGATGATAATTTTTGCCCAATCTCGTCTCCATGAAAAAACAGTTTGATGGATCGTCAGCCGAAATCTAATGTTTGCCTGAATTGCCGGGAACGAGACCAAGCCGGAAAACCGCAACGGGTCCTGAATGAAAAACGGAAAGGGGAATGACTATGATGTCAATGCATGATCAGGTGGCACTGTTATCACAAGAGCATAGCAACGTGGAAAGCCGTTTGTTTCTTTTGTCAGATGCCCTGGAGGAATCAGATGACGGCGATGTGCGGTGGCGCGAGGAAACGGTGCGAGACGTTCTGCAGTACATGGCCGTTCACTTGCTGGAACACATGAAAACGGAAGAAGAGACCGTCTTTCCATATGGCACGCGCATGGGCCTGGCCAATTTGGTGACGGATCTGACGAATCAGCATGACACGTTGCGTCATGACCTCTCTCATCTTCTTGAAGAATTGGCGCGGAACTGGCCGGGAATGAAGGAAGGCGGCAATGCGTTTGTCGCGCTGTTACAGGATCACATTGCCCAAGAGGAGACCGCATTTTTTCCGCTGATTGACGCGTGATTGTCCTGCCTTCCGGAGGATAGTGTGCGGTGTGCCGGCCGCAAATGGCAACACCAAGAAGCCACAAAACCTGTGGGTGTTCCAAGGCCGGATGTGTAACCACGGGACGAATGCTCTTAGGCAAGAACCCCCGAACACTGTTACGGGAGTACCGCATCCCGTCAGGCGGTTCAGGGGTTTTTGATTAGGCCCCCGGAAAACAGTATTGGCGGATGAGAACATGGCAATCATGGGTTTGGGGAGGAGGACAGGGCAAAACGGTAAACCTTTTCGGCTTTTGACACGGCACAACAAAACCTCCCGGATTCCTTGGCATGGTAGAGGGACATGTCGGCGGCATGATATAACGGATCCGGGTGCGTGCCGTCGCGGGGATACCAGGCTACGCCCGCCGAGAATTTCACATGGTGCTCACGGAAAAATGATTCTGCGAGAGATTTGAGGCGTTCCATGAGCGGCTTTATGGTAGGAATATCAGCCACCCACCACGCGAATTCATCTCCCCCCAGCCTTCCAAACGCATCCCCGGTACGCGCCAGGGATTGCTGGAAACGGCCGAAGGATTGTAGGACGCGGTCCCCATAGGGGTGTCCTTGGGAATCGTTCATATCCTTAAAGCGATCCAAATCCATTAACACGAAAGCGGCAGAGTTCAGCCCGTGATCGATGTCCATTTGTACTCGGGTCCAAAATCCGCGGCGGTTGAGTAGGCCGGTTAAGGGATCAGTGAGCGCAATATCGTTGAGTTGTTTGATTTGCAAATTCAAAGCCACGTCATAGGTATCGAGCGTGATTTTAATGTCGTTGACCCATCTTCGGCGGACTGTAAGCATGCTGGGCAGCGGCGGGTGAGACGGGTTGTTGGCCGTGGCGTGGTAGGCGGAAAAGAGGAGATTATATAATCCAACATACCATGACGGCAAAACATGCGCTCTAATATGTGAGAATCCGACACGCCTGGCCGCATCGGCATTTTCCTGATCGCGGGGAGATCCGCAATACACCGGACGGTAGGCTTCCAAATGAGAGCGGAACCATGTTTTGGGGTCTGTATCCGGAGGGAGAACGGTAAGCATCTGTGGCTCGGAACACACGGTTTCGGCGGCCATCTCACACCACGATGAGAACATCAAGTGAATGCCTTCCTGGCAGCTTTGCCACTGACGTTCGTCGTCATCCGTCCAAATCCACAGCAGGTCGACCATGACCCCCCACCCCTCCCAAAGTTATCCGAAATGCTGACCATATAATCCTTAATATTCGGTTTGTTTTGGTAAAGTCCTGCTACAGATGTGCCCAAAGAAGGGGAAAATGCTCCTTTGGCACAGTGACAATCCGATGTCGGCCGAGGCGGAGGGCCCAGGAGTTCAGACGACAAGACGGGGCGGCCTCTCATGGAATGGGGCGGGTTTTCTGCCGGGATCCCGCAGTGACCGGTACTTGCATCGCTCGCTCATTACCGGTCACTGCGGGACAAACACTCTGCGAAGAAGTTATTGTCATGAAGCAGAAGATGCGGCTTGGGACGTCGGAACCGCAATGGTGCTCAGAGGAATGGCGGTCAAAGATGGCGACCGGGTCCCGAAAATTAAAGTATGGCCCAAGAGTTGCGGTTCACTGGGCATAAAGCTGCCGCCCTGGGGACTTTGATTGAGCACTTGTCCTGTCTTGGCGTTCACATCCCACAACGTCCCCTTACCGTCGCCGACCAAGAGCTGCCCGTGATAAAACAAAGGAGCCTGGGTGATTTGTTGATGATTAAGGGGAGTTTGCCATATCACCTGGCCCCCTCGCGCGTTTAAGGCGTAAAGTGATTTGGTGATGGGACTGCCGACGTAGAGTATGCCCTTATGATAGGTGGGAATACCGGACTCGTTGCTGGCGCGTCCGCTGGCGGAATAGGGTAAAGGCCCCGTGCCAAGGGGCTTCTGCCAGATGATCCGCCCGTTTGTTTTATTGAGATCGACCACACTGAATAAATTGCCGGATTTAGTGGTCCGGACGGTCTCAGTGTAAATGTTTTGGCCGACTATCAAGGGAGGGCAGTCATCCAAGGCTCCACTCACTCCGACAAAGCGGGTTTTCCAGGTGATGTCCCATTTCTTGAGATTGACGGCGTAGAAATCATAGGGGTAAGCTCCGCCAAAATAGAGGGTATGGCCTGACAGAGCGGGAGAGGCCATGCTCACATAACTGGCAATGGGCATTTCTCGCACAATATGGCCCGTATCGGGAGAAACATCCAACAACTGGTCCGATCCCCCGACCGAATACAGCTGACCATGCCAATAGACTGGAGTCGGCATATTTTCTCCGACGGTATTGTCTTGCCAGAGAACGTGTCCGGTTGTGGCGGAAAGGGCGATCAAGCTGCTGCTCCTTGTGCCTCTTATTGCCGAATGGCCGGGAACCGGGACGGAGGGGAAAAGGCTATTGCCGGTCCCGACAAACACCTTGCCGCCGACGACGACGGGTTTGGTCATAACTTGATTGTTTACGGGGGTTTGCCATAAAATTTTGCCGGTGGTAGCGTTAATGGCGACCACCATATAAGGATTGGTCACTGTGCCTCCGTACACGACTCCTCGAACGACCACGGGATTCATGACGGCACCGCCATTATAGGTCCAGGAAACGGACAAGGGAGGGGAGTGATGGGCCCGGGCCGCGTGCGTGCGAAACATGGTGGACGACGTCAGACCTAGAGCCGGGTCGGTGACAGAGCCGGTATTGTGCAAAGGCCATGATATGCTGGCTACCAGGGCTGCCACCGCAGCGCTATACCACGGCCATTTGATTCGTGCGGTTCCGATTTGCACACCCATATAGGATTGCTCTCCTTAGCATGCAGACTAATATTGCGAATTGAAGTCTATCAACCAAGGCTGAAGCGTGGCTGAAGGCCAACTGAAAGTTGGCTGAAAAGACAAAGATAAGCTGCCCATGGACCCCGAAAAATTCTCTATCTTGCGGTATCATTTTCACGAAGGGGCAGGAAAGTGCGGACGGGAGATTACCTGTCTTCTTCAAGTGGTGTGTCGAGCCGAGACTGAGTGGTCCTGAAAGGTCGAATGACACGGCGTCTGAATGGACGGGGCGCTAAAGCCGCGAGGACAAGCGAGCAATACGCGTATGCCTTGGGCAACGGCTGCCGACAGCTGCTTCGCAGGCTTCCAACGGGGACGGGTATGACGGACTGTTAATTCAGCAAGCCTCTCAGTACAGTCCCGGCAAACCGGGGATGGGGAGGAATCTTTGGGGTGACGGGATTGTGAATGAGAAACGTTCCTTCCGCAGTATTGTCTCACCCGGTTGTGTGGGGCTTATGTGTAGGCAGTGCGGTTATAGCTTTCAGAGCGGCTGGAAACGCCAGAGTCCGGTAGATAAAGGGCAAGGATTTGGGCGCCGGGCTGGTTCTCACCCGTACGGTGTGGCAAATGTGGTAAATTAACTAAGTAGCATTGGACACGCCAAGAACCTTGTCTGAGATCATGGGGCGTTATGTCGCACCTGGACACACATAAGGAGTCACAAATACTATGGCACGATGGCTGGTAATTTTAGCGGGGGGACGGGGAGAACGGTTTTGGCCGTTGTCACGGATGATGCATCCCAAACAGTTCCTGACCCTCATGGGGAACCACAGTATGATTCGAACCACCCGCGACCGGGTCCGTTCACTCATCGGACCGGAAAACACGTGGGTGGTGACGGGTCAGGACTATGTCGAAAAAGTGAAAGCCAATTTGCCTGATGTCCCACCATCGCACATTTTGGGTGAGCCTGTCGGAAGGAATACGGCGCCGTCCATCACATGGGCTGCGATATCAATTTATCGGAGGGATCCGGACGCGGTCATATTGATCTTGCCGTCGGATCATCTGATTAAATATCAGAAACGCTTTCAGAAGCTAGCCGATTTATCGTTACGAGCCGCTGAAGAGCGCGGCGGATTTTATACATTCGGTATTGTTCCGACTCATGCGGAAACGGGTTACGGTTATATTGAGAATGGGGTGGAAGTAGAGCACGGCATTTTGCGGGTCAAACGGTTTGTGGAAAAGCCGCCTGTGGAAGAGGCCCAAGTTATGGTGGAATCCGGGCGATTCTTTTGGAACTCAGGAATGTTTGCGTTTAGAGCCAACGAGTATTTATCGGCCGTAAAACGTTTTATTCCTGATTTGTTTGACGGCATGACGGCTCTAATGCGTGATCCTTATCGAGTAGACGTGATTTTCCCTGAACTTCCACAGGTCTCTGTCGACCACGGGATCATGGAAAAAGCGGAAGACGTCTATGTATTGCCGGCGGATATCGGGTGGGATGACGTGGGCACTTTTGCTGCCTTGGCTCGGCACCTGCCTCGCAACGACGAACAGAATGCAGCCCGGGGACACGCGATTTTCGTGGACAGCCAAAATGTTACGGCCATCAGCGAAGGACCTGTGGTGTCGTTTATTGGCGTGAAAGACTTGTTCGTTGTGGCAACAAAAGATGCTGTTCTCATTCTGTCTCCGGACCGCAGCCAGGATGTGCGTCAAGTGGTTCAGGCTCTTAAAGAAGGGCAGCATGAACATTTGTTGTAGGCAGATTTATTTGGGAAGCATCATCTAGCGACCCGGAACTAAGCGATGGCTGAAGGACCTTTTCGCGCATGCACACGAAAGGCAGGAACCAGATCTATGAGAACTATCAGCAAAGCAGTTATACCGGCAGCGGGGCTGGGCACGCGGTTTCTGCCCGCCACAAAAGCTCAACCCAAAGAAATGATTTCTCTAATCGATAAACCCACGATCCAGTATATTGTTGAAGAGGCCGTGTCATCGGGCATTGATGATCTCTTGGTTGTGATCGGACGGGATAAAGGGAGCATCGAAGATCATTTCGACCGAGCTCCCGAGCTCGAGGAGTTTCTTCGCAGCCGGGGCAAGACCGACTTACTGGAAGTGGTCATGAATGTGTCCCGTTTAGCCAATCTTCACTTTATCAGGCAGAAAGAGCCCCTGGGTTTGGGGCACGCTGTGCTGTCTGCCCGGCTTCATGTGGGCCGGGAGCCGTTTGCCGTGCTATTAGGGGATGATGTCATGCAGGCCCATCCTCCGGTTCTCAAACAACTCATGAATTTCTGGCGTCCCGATTATTCTGTTGTTGCCGTTCAGCCGGTGAGTCGGGAAGAAGCAAACCGCTATGGCATTGTCTACGGGAAATGGACATCTCAAGAATCTTTTCAGGTCTCCCATCTCGTGGAAAAGCCATCGGAGTCCGAGGCTCCGGAAAACCCTTTGGCCATCATGGGACGATATATTTTGTCACCGGCAGTGTTTTCTGTTCTGGAAGATATTTCGCCTGGCTCGGGAGGAGAGATCCAATTGACCGATGCGCTGGATGTCTTGGCCCGCCAGGGGCGGCTCATCGCCGTGCCGTACCGAGGCAAGCGGTTTGATGTCGGAGAAAAGCTCGGATTTGTTAAGGCGACAATTGAGGCGGCACTGGACCGGGATGATTTGCGCGACGACGTTATCGTCTACCTTAAAAGTCTGGTTTCCCAATTGGAAATCGAAGATCCTTCGTTATAAGGGTGTCCCGGGACCCCGACGCCAGGTCTTTCCATCCCCTGCGCCTACACTGTCTCGGTAGCGGCATACTGCCCCGTCGGCAGTGTGCCGCTTTTCTCGTGACCAAGAACGTCTGGCACCGTGGAGGGTCTTGTGGCGGCAGGCCGTGTCTTAATTTTGGATGTGGTTTGCAGCCGGTGTCGAGAACTTCCATGTCATTCGCGTCAACAATTACCATAAAGTGTCATATTATTTTTGTTATGGTACTGCATGAATGACGTTGGAAGGCCATTAAGGCAAGGAGTGTTCAGGTGTATGGATCCGGTGAATTTAGGTCACGAACCCCTTTCGCGACTGCGTCATCATGAGAAATTATCGCTAAGAGGCGCGCAATTCAGTATGGCATTGCTTGGGTGGGTTCTGGGCCAAGCCATGATATATCACCGGCCGGCCCCATTTCTGTGGATTGCGCTGCTCCTAGTGTGGCCCAGATGGCGGCAGCTGTTTGGCCCCCTCATGGCGGGCGGAATCCTGGGAACGGCGCTGGGGATTAGTTATGTGTCGGCGCTCCTCGTTTTGGGGTGGGCTTTCAGTGTTCCCATTCCCTGGAGACGTTCGGGATGGCAATGGGCACAGTGGCCGCTTTTGGGTGTCGGGACGGCGTCTTTGTTTTTGTTCGGGCATGCCATTAACATCTTTGACGGGATTATAGCGGTGGTCGTTGCTGGTGGAGCAGTACTGCTCTATTGGGCGGCAGAACGTCAAATACAGGTTATCGACACCGGTCAGGGTGATCAAGGTACGTTAATTACAGGACTGGCTGCCATCGGGTCGGTTATTGCCGGCCTAGAAGGATGGAAGCTGGGGGCGTTTGCGCCCGGTCTTTTGGTCGGTGGAATGCTCATTCTCGTGGCGGCCGTCTTAAACGGGCCGGGAGGCGGTGCTGTGGCTGGAGCGACATTAGGCCTCACCTTAGCTGTTCGGAGCACGAGTCCGAGTCCGGATATCGGTATACTGGTCACAGGTGGATTTCTGGCCGGATTTCTGGCCGTTCGTTCTTGGCGTTTAGCCTCTTTAGGACTTATGTCCGGCATTGTCTTGTACGCGGTGCTGATTCAATTGCCGCGGGAATTGACGGCTCTGTGGCTTTCTTTAGGCACTGCGTCCGTCATTGTTCAAACGATACCTGGATCTTTTGTCGAACTCGGGAAGGTATGGGCACAGTTGCTGGTGCAAGGGGATACGCCGGACACCTTGCCCGCCCGGTTGAATAAAATTTCCGGCGTTATGCAGGAGATGTCCTATGCTTTCCGCATTGATGACGAGGATCCGCCTCAAGAGACCAACTTGGTGGAAGCGGTGGTGTCGGGGGTGTGCCGCAAGTGCTCCCTTTATCGCACGTGCTGGGAAGATGAATTTTACCGTTCCTACCGCAGTATTTTGGACTTGATGTCGACGGGAAAAGAGGAACTGCTGAATGTGGACGATTTGGGGGGAGGACTGGAAAAGCGCTGCATTCGGCCTGAAGCCATAATTCAGTCTGCCAATATCCATTTGCAACGAGAACGGGAACGGGCGAACTTTCGTGTGCGCGTGAAAGAGTCAAGAGCTTTGGCCGAACGGCAATTAGGAGGATTGGCCGAACTCATTCGGGAAATGGGACAAGATTTTGCGGCCTCCAAACCCCGTGAAGGCGTAAAGAAAGTGCCCCCCAGACTGGATTATGCTGTAGGAGTGGCGAAGAGACCCCGCAAGGGAGGAGTCGTCAGCGGAGACAGTGACTTGGTCTGCGAACTGTCCAAAAACCGAGTGCTTTTCGGTTTGTCGGACGGGATGGGAGTCGGGCCACGGGCTGCATGGGAGAGCGGAACGGCCATGTCGTTGCTGGAACAATTGCTTGGAGCGGGTTTTTCCGCAAAACTGGCTGTCAGGGCGGTCAACACCACCTTGCTGCTTCGTTCTGTCGAGGATCATTTTGCCACTTTGGACTTACTGCTGATGGACCGCATTGGCCGAGGCGCCGAACTGATAAAAGTGGCGGCAGCTCCGACATTTTTTTGCCGCCAGGGGCGAGTCGAAGTTATTCGTTCTCACAGCCTGCCTGTGGGGATATTGAACGATGTGCCGGTGGAGGCTGTCTATCATACCTTAAATCCCGGTGACGTCCTGGTTATGCTCACGGACGGCGCCTTGGAATCACAGGAAATCAGTGCCGAAGACAAACTCCGCCGTTTGCTGAAAGAAATGCCTTTTGGAGATCCTCAGACGATGGCGGAAACGATTTTGAGCTATATGCTGGGTCATGATCAGGATGGCCGGGATGATGCGGCCGTCATCGTCGTTCAAATTCTGGAGCATAACCAGAGACGGCGGACGGTATCCTTCTCAGAGCGAGATGTTCCTGTTCGAGAGTGGCAAAGGCTGACGCCGCGCATCCTTCGCACGACTTGCTAAACCAAGACCAGGCCTTGTTTGGTTCCGAAGTCTTAAAGCGATACACTGGAGATGAAATGGAGAAGATCAAGGGACGGGTTTTGCTGTGGAGCTCTCACAACTCGAAGATGTGTTTCTGCAACGGCTTCAACAATTGTGTCCTTCTCCGTCTCCTTTCGTTGTGGGCGTCAGTGGAGGAGCCGATTCCATGGCTTTGCTGACTTTGTTGGTGAACGTGCACAGCCGTTGGCCTGTTCCCATTGTTCCTGTGCATGTGGATCATGGCATCCGTTCCAATTCGTCTGAAGACGCCCTGTTTGTGGAAGCGACATCGCGGGATCTTTTTGGGCTGGAGGTTGCCACAGAGCATATTCATGTGACACCTGAGACGGGTGAGTCGCTGGAAATGGCCGCACGCCGCGAGCGCTATGCCCTATTGGAGAAACACCGCCGCATGGCCGGGGAAGAGAGTTTGATTGTTGTGGGACATCATCGCCGGGACCAGGCGGAAACCGTGTTGATGCGTCTGGTTAACGGCACCGGCATTCAGGGATTGCAAGGAATGCGAGGCCGAAATGGGAAGATCATCCGGCCTTTGCTGACTTTTTCCCCCACCGATCTTCGTCATTACCTTCAACTTCGGCAGGTGCCGTGGCGTGACGATGAGTCCAATCAGGATATCAGGTTTTTTCGCAACCGGGTGCGCTGGGAATTGTTGCCTCTTTTAGCAGACCGCTTCAATCCGCAAATTGAAGAGACGCTGGCAGCTGTGGCTCAAAGGGCTCAGGAAGCCTATGCCGTCATTCATGAACAAGCTGAGGATTTCATGCACAGGGCCGGAATCCATTCCGATCAGGACATCCTTTTGCTGCCCACGGAGTTTGCTGCATTAAGGACAGCAGTTCAGGCCGACATTTTTGAAACAGTAGCGTCACGCTGGGGGGTGCGAGTGAACCGGGATCATATACAGCAGGCGATCCGGGGCCGGGCCAACTGGCCCCGGGGAATGCGTGTCGCACGCGATGGTCGCGGCCGGTGGGTCTTGAGCCGGCAGGAAAGACCAGCGGTGAGCGATCCTGTTTGGCCGGAACAGATCTTGCCAGAAGAAGGTTCGGTGGATCTTCCTCAAATGGGTCAACTCGTCATTTCGCTAACGCATTTTTCTGGCAGTCCCAGGGGAGTGGTGTCCGTTGACAAAAAACGGTGGCCCAGGCTCTGGGTAAGGCCTTGGCTCCATGGAGACCGGATAGAGCCTTTAGGCATGAAAGGCCACCACAAAAAAATAGGTGACATCTTCACCGATAACAAGGTGCCGCGTAGCGACCGCCGGGGCTGGCCGCTTATTGTGGATGCTGGCGATCATAGCCGGGTCCTCGCAATCGCCGGCATTATGACAGCAGAGGATGCCCGCTGTGAAATGGGTGCGTTGTGCACCCGGATTCGTTACGTCAACGAGGCATTTCCATCCTGATTGGCTCCGGCTATGAACCTGGGACCGGGGCCCCAGGCTGTTAGAGAGGGAATACGGCCCAGGGAAGCCGTTGTCTAACGAATGGCATCGCTCCTTAATCTCACCAAGGGCAAAAGAGAAACGAGACCATATCCCCGGAGCTTAAGGCCGTCACGCCCATTTCTTGACTCCCAACCGTTGTCGTGCAAACGGCCAAGCACCTTGCCGCCACGATGGGCGAAAGGGAATCCTAGGTCGGCCGACTATATCCTGGCGACAAGAGAAGGGGCCAAGCAGCTAATACCTAGTGCCGGCGTGAGATCCAATCCCTCTGTGTTTTTCGCGGTCCTGCGTCACCATTTTGTCCATCGTCATCCTCTTGTGCCGCCGAGGGCGCCGGGACCCACCGTGAAGTGGGTCATTTTCATCATGGGACGGATAGACTTTCAGGTCCGACCTGGGCGTGAGCCATCATCGGTCCACCGGAAATTTCGCACCGATTCCTCCCATTGCCAGAATACACCTACCAGTGTGTGGGGTGGGTTGGAGAAAACTCTCGCCGCATGTCTTGGGATCATTTTCCCGGCAAACGTAGAGTCCGCCATGAGAGCCGCTCTGCACTTTGGTTTGGCCCAGGGATTCTGTGGCAGTGCAAAAGAGGCAGCGCTTCCTTTTTGAAATCTCGGAGGATCACGGCATGGATTTGTGACGCCGGTTCCTTGAGGAAGAAAACTTCTCCATTCTGCTAAAACTAGCATCAAATCGCTACTAATGACGAAATTTCCCCTCATTGTCCGAAAAGCCTTGAATGGCAAGGAGTTTGGCGTGCGTGCTCCTCTGTCACGTGTGCACTTTACAAGTAATATTACAACACGGGGGACAGGGTGTCCCCCCAACACACGATTGTGCCGCATGACTTTTGCTGAGTATTTTATATTCAGCGATGTAGATTTTGTCTACTCCAATTCACTAGTTGTGTAGTTCTAACTCCAACATCGCAAGCCGAACAAGAGAGGTGAAAAAATGGCGGAACGTATTCCTGGTGAGATGGCGGAATCGGATGCCCCCGACTGGAGTCGGCGTCAATTTCTCTGGGGTTTGGGAGGTCTGGCCGTCGTCGGCACCGTCTCTTTGTTGGGGCGGCAAGGCATCGTATCGGCGGCGCGGTCGATTTTTGGGTCCCCTGTGATGTCGGGGGCTGCCAAGTTATATGCTTTTGACTATTATTACGTGCCGAATTACATGGTGTGGCGTGTCGGCGATTATATGGAAGTGACATTCCAGAACCAAAGTCATACCCACTGGCACGAATGGACAATCGGACGGCATGTGAACGAAGCATATTTTCAAGCCTTTGGCGAGATGCCGGCGGATGCTTGGAAAGTGGATTTCTGGGATGGGGTTCCCGTGACCCTGAGCAACCCGTACAAGATTGACAACTTTGTTCCGCATGAAGCGGTGGTTACGTATAAAGGACCGAAATCTCTCTACAACATCGCCTCTGGCGGAGACTTTAGTCCGACTTTGAAACCTGGGGGCAGCCTAACTCTTTCCTTTCAAGTACCTGATAAGCCAGGGATCTGGGACTTCGGGTGCTTTGTCCAGCAGTACATTCACTACCGTACAGGCATGCGCGGCATTATCAAGATTGTCAAGGCGTGAAGAATGGGCGGTAAGAAGGGGTGAGGTGAGTGGAGAGTATAGTTTTCGGAATAGTCTGGATTGTGTTGTCGGCTATCGTTGAATGGCTGGCGAGAATACCCATTAGCCATGATCCGTTATATTATACGGCATCCAATATCGGTTTAATGGTTGAGCACGCCTTCGATTTCATCTTGGTGGTCCTAATTCCGATTTTTGTGTTTGTGGTTCTGGGTTTTGTGTGGACGATGGTGCGATTCCGGGTGAAAAAGGGAGAAAAACCGCAATTGCCAAAACATTGGGCACGAAGTAACCGGTGGTTCGTAGGTGTCTGGGTTATCGGCAGTGTGGTGGTAAACCTGTTGTTTGTCCTTCATCCCACTACCACCGCCACGGAACACTTCTTTGCCCTGGAACAGCCTTCGGCTCCACAGAACCGCCATGCGGTCGTGGTAGATGTGACGGCAAGACAATGGGAATGGATTTTCAGTTATCCCCAGTACCATCTGACCCAAACTCTCAATGCGAATGGGCAGGACATGCTGGAGCTTCCGGTGAACCGGACCGTGAAACTGGTGCTGCGATCCTACGATCCCTTTCATACCTATGATCAGTATGCCGATGTCATTCACAGTTTCTGGGTTCCTTCCTGGGGTATCAAGGAAGATGTTATTCCGGGAGAAACCAGAATTCTTTACATTAAGCCGACGAAGATCACCTCCTTTGCCCAAAATCCCATGAGCCGCGTCCAATGCGCGGAAGTGTGCGGCCCGGGACATCCCTGGATGGAGGCACCGCTTAACGTGGTGAGTGCATCGGCATTTCAACACTGGATTGCCCAGCAACAAGCCTTGCAAAGCAGCAGCAGTTAATAGGTGAATTTTTAAACTAAGGAGGGATACTGTTGGCACAAACGCTGAGCACCCCGTCCTCGTCGCCGGATCTCAAGACGCACCGGGCTTCCATGCCCCCGGTATTGCGGGGATTTCTATGGGCGGCGGTGGGATTTTTAGTTTTTAACATGGCGGTCGATATCGTGGATCCGTTTCGTGGTCATCCCTTTGTCACGGGGCCTTCAGCGACCTTGGGATGGGTTGGAGCATTGTTGGGTTGGCTTCTCGGAGTGGGTGCGTTTGAAGGAGTGGCTTTACCCTTGTTTGGGTATCCATCCCGGTGGCGGGAGAGGACAGTGGGTTGGCGACGGTACTTTGAATACAGCACGGATCACAAAGTGATTGGATTGCAGTATCTGGGCTCTGCCATGGGAGGATTTCTCATCGCGGGCCTCGTTGCCCTGCTGATGCGCTGGGAATTGATGAGCGATCATCTCACGATTTTCCACTACCCCAGTAATTATCTGACGGCTGTCGGAATTCACGGGACGATTATGATGTTTTCCGTGGCCAACGTGGCGCTTTTGGGCGGATTTGGCAATTACATGGTGCCTATTATGATAGGTTCCCGGGGCACGGCGTTCCCCAAATTGTCTGGTATTAGCGTGTGGCTGGTCCCTGCGGGGATTTTGACCGTTCTGTTCAGTCCGCTCTTGGGAGCATGGACGACGGGATGGAGGGGCTATCAGCCTCTGGCTTCTCAGGACCCCAATGGGATTCTCTTTTATTATCTGGGCGTCGCGGCTTTGACAACCTCGACCTTTATCGTGGCGCTCAACATGGTAACGACCATTATGTTCCGCCGTGCCCCGGGAATGACTTGGGGCCGTCTTCCCCTTTTTGCCTGGGGACAGGTGACAGTCGGTCTCTTGGTTCTTATCTGGATTCCGGAAATTCAGGCGACTTTTGTGATGGGGCTCTTGGAAAAGTTGGTGCCTTTCAACTTTTTTACGGCGACCGGGAGTGTATTGAGTTACCTTGAACTGTTCTGGATATTTGGGCATCCGGAAGTCTACATGATCGCGGTGCCCGTGTTCGCGTTATGGAACGAAATCATTCCGGTTATGTCGCAAAAGTCCTTGTTTGCCCGCGAATGGGCGGTCATCGGACTGGTGTTTGTGATGCTTTTGTCGGGACTGGTGTGGGCACACCATCTCTTTACCAACATGCGAAACAGTGAGATCCTTCCCTTTGCTTTCTTTACCGAAATGATTTCCATTCCGACGGGATTTGCCTACATGGCCGGCATTGGAACGATGTGGAAGGGACACGTCCGGCTCACCACCCCCATGCTGCTTGTGCTGATGAGTATGTTCAATTTTCTAATTGGCGGCTTGACCGGCGTGTTTTTAGCGGACCCCATAGTCAATTTGCAGTTGCATGACACGTTTTGGGTTGTGGGCCATTTCCATTATACCGTCATCGGCAGTATCGTATTCACGGGCCTTGCGGCAGTATACTATTGGCTTCCCAAGATGTCCGGGCGCATGTACAGCGAGTTCTGGGGAAAATTTCTGGCTATCACTCTTTTCATCTTTTTCAATGGAACGTTCAGCCAGTTCTTCCTTCTGGGCTTGCATGGCATGAACCGCTGGGTACCCGCATATCCCGCCTATCTCCAGCCGATGAATTTTGAGGTTTCGATTTTCGCTTTCCTATTGGGTTTTGCATTTGTCGGTCATTTTGTTCACATTATCTGGGCGTGGAGAAAGGGCGCAAAAGCTCCCGATAACCCGTGGCAGGCGAGAACTCCCGAGTGGTTCACCTCATCTCCCCCTCCTCGAGAGAACTTTCCGGTTCAACCCGAGATCGTGTCCAGCTTATATATTTATGGGGCTGAACAGCCAGTATCCGTTCACATGAGCGCGGAACAGGAATTGGCTGCGGCAAGGGATTCCGGCGAAGGAGGCGAATATCCCCATGGCTAGTCGAAATTTGGCATCCACGACAGAGACGATAGAAAAAAATCCCGTATTGCGGCGTAAAATGAACCGCTTTGGGATGAGTGTCTTCATTCTGAGTCAGCTGGTGCCGTTAGTCGTGCTCATTGATATGCGGTATCTTTTCGTGGGAACTTACGTGTCCCCGCGAGCCAGTCAGGCGATTGCCCTTATTGCCGCTGTGTTTATGCTGGCCTCCCTGGTGGTGGCATGGACAGTGAAGAGTGGGGCGGCTCACGGCGAAAACCGGACCCCGCGCTTAAAGTTGGCGGGTTTGCTTGGCGTGCTTGCCTTGCTGGTCACCTTTTATCAGTGGTCGCTCAGGCTGTCTCCCACTACAGGCCGGTTTGGTGAAGTGTACTACACGATGACGGGATTTGCCGTATTTTACGCCGTGGTGGGGCTCGTGGGACTTTTGTCGGCATTGTCGCGGGCCCGCTTCGTTGATTCCGCCAGTGACGATCACTGGCACGTGGAAGCGGTGTCCTACCTGTGGTCGGGTATTGCGGTTATCTGGATCGTGACCTATATCACGTTGTTTTGGGTTTAGTAATAGAGAAAGGAGACGTGCCATGCGTCCATTTTTCCCCAGTTTGCCGTTGAAAATCCCTTATAGTCCCGGTATCTCCCACTGGTGGGATCCGATGTGGTGGATCTTTCAGATTGTCGTGATGTCTTTTTTGTTGTTGTCCCTCCGCAAGGTCGCAATGGATATTGACCGCGCGCGTGAGGACGACAGACCATCTTCTTCATCCGGGCACAATACGCATTAAAAGCGTTACAATACTGGACAAGGTGAACAAGTTCTGATGAAGGAGAATAGGCCGTGAAAGACAACCTTGATGCACGCAAGACAAGATGGACCAAAGAGGGAGTGTTGGAAGCAATCCACAACCGGGTCGAGAAGAATCTTCCTCTCAATTCCTTTGCCGTGCGTCAGGACAATGAGGCTTTATGGCAGGCTGCCAAGCGTTATTGCGGGGGATGGGCTTCTGCTCTGAAGGAGGCCGGGGTGACGGGTAACCGGCGATGTTCGGATACACCCCGTGCTCGCCCGGGGTCGTGGTCCCGCGAGATCATTCTCGCCAGAATTCAGGAATATCGCGATCAGGGCGCATCCTTAGGGGCCCATCAGATGCAAAAGGTCGATAATCGTTTAGTGTCCGCTGCCGGCTACTATTTCGGTTCATGGGCCAGGGCTCTCGAAGCCGCCGGCGTCAATCCTGACGCCGTGCGGTCTTCTGTTCCCTGGACACGGGATCGGGTTGTAATGCTGATTCAAGACGCCAAAAAATCAGGAGCGGATCTTGCGGACCGATCCATTCGTTTTTGGAACCGGGCCTTATACCGGGCGGCCTGTGATCATTTTGGAACATGGGAGCAGGCGGTACAAGCGGCGTTAAAGGAGAATGTTCAAGAGGCCCGGTGGAATCCGGACCGAATTCGAAAATTGGTTAAGGACTACGTGGCGCACGGATTTTCCGTGAATGAGGCCTTGCGCTATCATCCCCGATTGTCCCGTGCCATTATTCATCACTACGGCAGCATCGAAAATTTGATCCGTGTCTTGGGTCTCCCCAACACCGTCTCAAATGCCTCTTTCCATGGTGATCAAGCTGTTTTACTCAGAGCCTGGCGCACCGACAAGGGATTGGCGCCGGAGGCATTGGCTCAGATTCTGGATGTTTCTCCTTATTGGGTTGAAGCTTATGAAAACGGGAAAATGGCCGTGCCGTGGAACATATTTTGGCACTGGGCGGCAATTTGCGGCAAGAGAAGAGATGCTTTGAGGCAATTTTTGCCTAAACCGACCGGGATCAAAAGCCGGGGAAGCTATGCCTTGTCGGTTGCGGCGCATAGGCCGGGCATGCCTTTTGCGAGCAACAGTGCGTGTTTTGTGGTCGATTCGTCGGGAACCATCCGTCACTGGAACAAAAATTTGTCGAGAATCACTGGCATTGAGGCGCGGGACAGTGAGGGGCTTCGTTGCACCGAAATTGTGCGAACGTATTTGAGTGCCGCCGATCCCTATTGTGGTGAAAGCTGTCCCATGAAAAGCCGGCCGCTAGGCGAGAGACCTCCGGAGGTTCACTGGCAGAACCCCCAGGGATTTTTGGTCCGCATGCATATGATTACAGACAAGGAGGGATGGACGACTCACTGGATAGAACCGGTAAGCGCGAACGGCGGGAACCTGGGATAAAACGATTCATGGTATAATAAGAAACATCGGTTATCCGCAATCAAACTTTCAGTGAGTGAGGCACGGACAAATAGTGATAAAAAGTAATGCGCCCCATTTCATGGTCGATGAGAACTGGCGCATTAGCGCTTGCGACGACACGCTGGCCGGTTGGATGGGGAAATCTCCAACTGACGTTATCGGGCAACAGTGTTTTGATATTGTGGATGGGTACAATTTGGACGGTTCGCCATTCTGTCGGCCGCAGTGCCCCTTGCAGGAGGCTATCAGCAGGTCGTTGGCGGTTGATCCTGTGATGGTGTTGAATCATGGCCAACCAGGGCACCGGGTTGTCCGAATGCAGTACGTGATCATGGACAATCCGTTTAGAATTTTGCACATCGTCCGTTCCCTCGACGAGGCCCGAAAGCCGTCTCGGCCTCTTACTCCTAACCAGTTGCAACTCGTGCAAGCCCTGGCTTTGGGGATGACTCACCGGCAAATTGCGGAAAAGCGCAATGTGGCCTTGAGTACGGTAACAACCCAGCTGAAACGGATCCGGCGAACCTTGTCGTGCTCATCCGATACCAGTTTAATCAAGTGGTACTGGAATCAGGATCATCGTTAGGAGGTCCCTTGCCTCCGGACTGCATGCGAATAAAGTAGGTCAATGCCTGCCTTTCCGTAGGAACATCCCACATGTCACAAACACGGCGGATATGGGTATTGACGGTACTGAGCGCAATATTTAGGGCGTGGGCAATGTCAATGCGCGTCATGCCTTGGCTGAGCAGAGAAAAAATTTGATGTTGCCGCGGAGTCAAGGGGTTAGGCGGAATGAAATCCCGGTTTACCGGATGAATCCAGTGGACGATGGTTAACGGGTTCTCCCATAGTGCGAAGTGCACTTGTACCAGTTGCTGCCCCGTAAACTGCGTGGGGACCACGACGATCAAGGGTTGTTCTAAATGTTCGGTGTCGTGAGACTGAATCAGAGGACAAAGAGCCTGACAGAAGTTAAGTCCCGTGACAGACCGGGCGCGAAATACGTCAAAGCACGGTTGATGAAGGGTTTGCTGAGGCGCCAGCCCCATGAAAAGCGCCATGGCATCATTCCAGTGCTCAATTTTTAGGTGGCGGTCCACCACAAAACAGGCGCCGCTACTCCATATCATCGTTGTTCCCCCCAAAATTCCGCTCCAAGAATGCCGTGAAGGATCTTGTTTCTTTAACAGCCGAGTCTTAGCCCTCTTTTCGGAATCGGGGAGTATGCCCTAGCCACACACCTCTGGTTAATCGATAGTGGAGAAAGAAGCTCTCGGTTCTTTTGTTCCGAATTTTATTATAACGGTCAAAACCGGCTGAGGGCAACGGTTGTGCCAGGAAAAGCGTCCGGGACTGTGTTTGGTCACCCTGAAAACTATTCCCCAAAAACGGCCCTGGGAAAGAGGATTTCTCAGAACGGGGCCGAATAGCGTTAATATGATAATTTTCCTTGCAAGGAGGGGGCGAGATGGGTACACATTTGTGGGCCGCTCTTCAGCCGGTGGTTGATTTAACCAACGGAGCGGTTGTGGGCCATGAATCCCTGCTTCGGGGAGGTTCCGGAACTGACTGGGAGTTTCCCGCAGTGCTATTTGCCAAAGCGGACAAGCTGGGAAACCGGGTAACGCTTGAGGCCATTGCGCGCGATCTTGGCTTGCGCCGATTGGGTGACTTGCCCGCCGATCAGAAGCTTTTTCTCAATATTGATGCCCGAAATCTTGAGATGCCGCCCATGCCGGGACACCGGGACGTTGAACCTCGGCGCGTGGTTTTGGAAATATCCGAACAGCAGCCGATTCTGACCAATCCCCGGCTCATGCGTCAGGTCACACGGTGGCGGAGTCAGGGTCACGTCATTGCTCTGGATGATTATGGTTCAGGATATATGGGAATCGGAGCCATCTTGATGCTGAAACCCGAGATCCTTAAAGCGGACCGGGCTTTGATAGCTGATATTGATCAGGATTCACGGCGTCAGGTGATATTGAAACATTTGGTCAGCATGTGCCACCAGCTGAATGTGACGTTAATCGCCGAGGGAATCGAAACACCTGGCGAACTGAGTTTTCTTCGTAGTATCAAAGTGCAGTACGGTCAAGGATTTCTATTGGGCCGTCCCCAAAAAGACCCCGTCAACGAGGTCCCCGAGATGTTTTTTGTCTCTCCCTATTCCCAATCTTTGGCCAAGGCCAAAGGATAAAAGAAGCCTCGGAGTACATGGGATAGCCTCTCAATCTTGTGGCCAAAACCCGTCACAGGGTGTGCTTGCCGGTTCTTAGCGCCTGCTGAAAGGATGGTAGCCCTGCCAGACAGAGTGGGATGATGTCGCAAAAACCTTTGCCGTGCTCCAATCACCTGATTGCAGGGCGAAAACGTTTTAGGCCCAAATGCTGCCAGATCATCTTCATTCCCGACTTATGGCGCCGCTCGGCCAGGAGGCTCGGAATCTAACCGTCCGGGCTCCAGACGACATTTTTTGGTTGGCGGCTGCCTTCGGCCGAGGGCGCTTTGTCCCGAATACCGGGAATTGCGTGCCCCTATGGCGCTACACAGGATGATGACTCTGACGTTCCGCATGGAATTTTGCTGTCCACCGTCATAAGAGGCCACAATTTTTGGCCCATTGCAACGCTTCTTGCTTGCTGTGGGCATCGGCCTTGCGGTAGATACTGGCGACATGTGCTCGTACGGTGCCGGGACTGACTTGAAGAATGTGGGCAATGGTCCGGTACGAATAGTCCTGGGCGATGAGGACCAGAACTTCTTGTTCGCGTGGAGTCAAAAGAGAAGGCGGTGAAGCGGATGTCGTCGCGAGACATTGTTTCAACGCCAACGCAAGCTGATGAGACTGTTCCTTCACGCGTTGTCCGTCACCCCCAAGAATTTCGTAGACCAAAGGCTGGGCTGTATCGGCGTGCAAGGTACTCACTAATTCGCTCATGGCCAGTACGGTATTGTCGTACAGTTGTTGAAGTTTTCGGTGACTGTCACTAAGTTGGCGAATGAGATATCCAAAAAGACCGGCAACGACCAGAGTGAGACCCATGAGCACGGGCCAGTTTGGATGCGGAAATGTGTGCATCAAGCGATGGAGAGACCACATCCGGAACGCAATCATTAAAAGGCCCAAGCCAACCAGTTTGACGTTGATGGTCGCGAACCAATATGCGCCTTCGGCAATGGCAATGGGCGCAAGGATGAGACCGGGAATGTTCGGACTCGATATATAGAGAATGTAGAAGGCCAGAGCATAGAGTCCGTCACGAACACAGGAATTGGTGACGGCTGTGCCGCGGCGCAGTTTCCACAAACACCAGAGCACATCGACCAGAGCCAAACACCCAATTCCTAAGGCCGGCCAGGCATTGCCCTGGGCATTGACCAGTTCGGCGAAGCAAAGAATGGGTACAATCAACCGGAGACTCAGCAGTACCTTTGGAGGATCTAAACTGTAGTACATGTGACCTCTGTTCTCCATTTCCTTTGACAAGTTAGGCAATTCTGTAAATGGCGACTAGTTATTTTTTATTATCGTTGAAATTGAGAGAATTTCAAGACGTTCCGGGGATCTTAGCAAAAATAAGACAGCGTCCGATAGTAAACAACACGCTTGCCTTAGTACATTGATGGCGCAAGCAATCATGAGAATGAGGTGAGCAGAGTGAAAAAATCAGGTTTAGCGCTTTTAGGAGCCGTCAGTATCATCAGCTTGGCTTTTGTGAGTCTGGGCACGCCGTCGCCGGTACAGGCGGATCATAACAAGACTGCCGAAGGATCCACAGCCCAAGCGATGGCTCAAATGGCGGAAAGGCTGTTTCCCAGCGGGACACAGAGCGTCGTGCTGTGTTCGGGGTCCCAAGCCCGTGACATCGCCCTGGGCCAGGCGTTGGCGGCCCGCATGTCGGGGGCGCTGCTTTTGACCCAAAACGCTCACGTGCTAGGCAATGCGACGGCGCAGGCATTACAGGTCTTAGCGATACCCCAAGTGGCCGCCAAGGGTGTTGTCCAGCCGTACCAGCCCCCCGCCCAAAAACCCCGGATTTATGTCATGGGAAGTACGAAACAAGTTGGCAACTCTATTGTTACGGATTTGCAGGCACAAGGATACACCGTCCAGCGTGTAGGTGGCCAGGGAGCCTCGCTAATTAAAAGTGTTCTTAACCGGGTGGCACCGCCCCTGCCTCAAGCTTCCGGCAGCCCAGGATTTCCTTCGAACTGGACGGTCTATGCAGGAGAGCCGTCACATAACGCCGCATTTGCCGTACCCTCTTCGGCACCCAAATGGGAACAGACCGGGGTCAAGTGGAATTTTGCCGAAAATGCTGCCGTTCCCTTGAACTCCCCGTTTCCCGATCTGGCCAATTTAGGACTTCGGGGCGCTCCGGTCAAGATGACGCAGAATTTGGGCAATGCCGTGGGCGTGAGTGCCGTCAATGGCGTCATTTATGCGGAATCCGACGATTATCATCTCTATGCGTTAAACGCCAAAACCGGCAGGCTGCTGTGGAAGAGTGGAATGTTGGTTAATAATCTCATGGGCAATCCCATTGTGGCCAATAACCTCGTGTATGTTACCGCGGGAGACACGGGATTTCCCTTTTCCCAGGTGCTCCACTATGAAATGTCAAATGGTACGGCCACGTTGACGCGGGGCTTGATGTATTCTGCGATCTATGCCTTTAATGCTCGGACCGGGCGCCTAGTCTGGAGGCAGGATTTCCATGGAAACGCCATGCCTACTCCCGTCTACAACAACAAAACGGTTTATGAGGCAACCGGTGGGGGAAATCTTTGGGCGTTTAACGCGGCGACCGGCGCAGTCAAGTGGAAAACGTCTCTGCAGGGATTTGACAGTATGTCCAGTCCCAATGTCTATACAAATCCCGTAACTCACCAAACCGAAATCATTGTGGGAACCTCCGATCAAAATCATGTCGTGGCAGTTAATGCCGCAAATGGATCCATTTTATGGTCTCAGAAAACGGCGTTAAATATTTTCAATACCGGGATGGGAGACAATTCGCCGACAGTGGATCAATCCCGGAATATCGTTATTCAGGACTCGGTAGTGAATTTCGACAAGACTACCAAAACAACGAATCTGGCAGTGTATGCGATGAATGCCACGACGGGCCAGGTTTTGTGGTCCCAGGACTTAGGTGTGGGCAATTCTCCTCCTGCATACAAGGCTGGTGTCAGTATGGTGCATAACGGCATCGTTTATGTGGGTTCTCCGGTGACCTCCACTCTTTACGCGCTTAATGAGCGAAATGGCTCGATTTTGTGGAAATTTTCTTTTCAAAATGCCGGGCCTGCCGGCGCCGGACGCGGGAATGCCGTGTATGCCTATGGGGTGCTGTGGGTTGCCGCCGGTCCTAAGGTCTATGCACTGAATCCGCAAACCGGCCAAGAACTGGGTTCATACAGTCCAGGGGGACGTTTTGGCATTGTCAATCCGGTCATTGTAGGCGCCACTATGTATCTCGACAATTCTTATGACTGGGTTCAGGCTATTCCTTTGAAGACAATAGATCCTCACGTTGCGATTAATGTTCCTTCGTAGTTCTCCTTCTAAGAAGGGGAAGACTTAAGGCTTAGAGGTATTCGGTGGCAATAGAGAGCGTTGAGTCTCTATTGCCACAATCTCTGAAATGCCGGGCTCTCCGGTTTCTAACTGTCAGGGGGACCCGGCAAGCCATGGTCTGATGGATCTTGCGATAAGGAACGGTTTGAAATTTTCCCCGGAGTGGCGCGGTGCTGCTTTATGATTAACGGAAAAGAGAAGGATCCACATCAGGGATTTTTTGTCCAATTTAATAAATCAAGAAAGCCGAAGCACATTTTTGGTAGAATTAATAAGTAAGGCTTATGCCCTATCCACCAGATCGGGCGCGCGCCGTGGAAAGAAATTCCGAGCCGGGCGCGTCTAAGGCCCGCCCCCTATGGCGGGAGCGGATGCTAGGATCAAGCAAGGGGTTCTGTCGGGTCTTGTGGCACTTTTTACGGCAAGCAGTTATCATAGAGGGATGAGGATTTCTCTTTCCGGGGAACGAATATATTATTATGATATAATAACTCAACTTGGCCTGAATGACGTTTTAACGCCTGTGGGCGAGAGGAGGCCGTTTCGTGACAAATCGTTGGTTGAGAGGAGTTCTGACCCTAATCTTGTCAGTACTCTTCATTGTGACGTTATGGGAGCTGATGAGCGGACAAACGTCCACAACAACCCATGAATCCTACAGTCGACTACTATCGATGGCCAGCAAAGGCCAGGTTCAAAAGGTCCGCATTGATACGCAGTCGCATACGGTATATGCGACCACGTCCACCGGTAAAAGTTTTCAAACGACTTATGCCACAGGCGGAACAGCATCACTTGCGAATTCATTGACGGCGGATCATGTGACCGTGGACATTATGAAACCCGCAACCACTTCGGTGTGGCTGAGTTTACTTGGCAATCTTCTTCCCTTGCTTGTCATTGTGTTTATGCTTTACTTTGTATTCAACCAAACGCAAGGCGGAGGTAACCGGGTCATGCAATTTGGCAAGTCGCGGGCCCGGTTGCATAGTGATGATACCACGCGGGTGACTTTCGCCGACGTCGCCGGTGTCGACGAAGAAAAACAGGAATTGCAGGAAGTCGTCGACTTCTTGAGATATCCCAAAAAATATTTGGAACTGGGTGCCAGAATTCCGAAAGGTATTTTGCTCTCAGGAGCCCCCGGAACAGGCAAGACGTTGTTAGCCAAAGCCGTGGCCGGAGAGGCCGGCGTGCCGTTTTTCTCGGATAGCGGATCCGATTTCGTGGAGATGTTCGTCGGCGTCGGGGCTGCGAGAGTACGGGATCTTTTTGATCAAGCCAAGAAAAACGCTCCCTGTATTGTATTCATCGACGAAATCGATGCCGTTGGCCGTATGCGAGGAGCTGGATACGGAGGCGGCCACGATGAACGGGAGCAGACGTTAAATCAGTTGCTGGTTGAGATGGACGGGTTCGGCGTCAATGAAGGGATCATTGTTATCGCCGCGACCAACCGCCCGGATGTTTTAGACCCTGCTCTTTTGCGCCCTGGCCGGTTTGATAGGCAGGTCATTGTTCACAGACCGGATGTTAAGGGGCGGGAAGCGATCTTGAAAGTTCACACGCGAGGAAAACCGATGGCAGAAGACGTGGACTTGGGGGTTATTGCCAAGCGAACACCGGGGTACACCGGTGCGGATTTGGCTAATCTTGCCAATGAAGCGGCGCTGTTGGCTGCGCGCAGCCGAGCCAAGAGCATTCGCATGGTTGACTTTGAAGAAGCGGCTGAACGAATTATGGCAGGGCCGCAAAAGAAGAGCCGGGTTATTTCCGAAAAGGAAAAGAAGGCGGTAGCGTTTCATGAGTCCGGGCATACGCTGGTCGGAATGCTCGTTCCCCATGGAGATCCGGTTCACAAAGTGACCATTATTCCTCGGGGTATGGCTATGGGGTATACATTGCCTCTTCCGGACGAGGATCGGTATTTGACAACCAAGTCTCAGATTCTCGATCAGGTGGCGATGGCGTTGGGTGGCCGTGCGGCCGAAGAACTCGTTTTTGGCGAAATTTCCACTGGCGCGCAAAATGACCTCGAGAAGTCGACATCCATGGTCCGGCAAATGATTACGGAGTACGGAATGTCCGACGAGTTGGGACCGATGACCTATGGTGAAAAGCAGGACCAGGTTTTTCTGGGACGCGACTTGGCCAGGGATCGCGACTACAGCGAGGAGGTGGCGTCCGCCATCGACCGAGAAGTGCGCAAGATTGTGATGGAACAGTATCAAAGGGCCAAAAACATTTTAATGTCGCACCGAACAACTTTGAACAGACTGGCTTTGACATTAATGGAAAAGGAGACCGTATTGGCAGCGGAATTACAGGCTATTGTTCACGGCCGAGAAGTTGCCATTTGACCCGAACGGCCCGAAAGCGCGTGAGTATTTCCCGTTCTTTCGGGCCACTCTTTATGTTAAGCGAAAGGCTGCGATGAGAAGGGAGTGGATGATTTGTCCGTCACTGCTAAAGACAAAGGGTTTGTAGGCCGGACCCAAGAGGGAACGGGATGGTACTGTTTTACAACACCGCGATTTAAGACGATCACGCTCCACGCATTTATTGTCAACGAACTCAGTGTTGAGCAGACGGTATTTGGGGCTATATTACCGCATGTTCTACAGCAGGGAACACAAAAATGGCCGACTTTCATGCAAATGGAGCAAACTCTGGAAGAGTTATATGGTGCTTCCTTTCGCGCTGAAGTCGGAAAGCTGGCGGATAAACAGCTAATTTCGATACATCTTGAAATTGTTAATGGCCGGTATCTTCCCGGAAAACCCGACACTTTGTCCCTAGGCCTGGAATTTTTGCAAGAGGTGATTGACCATCCCCATGTGCAAGATGGGGCTTTTCCTGAGGACGTGGTCAAACAGGAGAAGGATTTGCTGCAACGTCAGATTCTGGGACTCATTAACGATAAGGGGCAATACGCCGTGACTCGGTTAATCGAGGCCATGGCCGACGGACGGCGGTTTGGGCTGCGCAAGCTGGGTCGGGTCGAGGACTTGGACAAAATCACGCCACATACTCTTTATGATTATTATCAAAAAGTACATAGCACCCATCCCATTATTTTGTTTGCTGTAGGAGAGATTGATCCTCGCAGTATTGAGAAGTTTATGCAGCGTTACCGCACGGGGCAGCCCCGAAAAGAACCCGAGAATATTGAACCTTATACGCCCCATTTTCATGACCGCCTGCTGACTGAACGCCAGGATATCCGCCAGGGAAAGCTGAACCTGGGATATCATACCGGTATTACCTTGAAAGACGTCAGGTACCCGGCTCTCATGATGTATGCTGGTATACTGGGTGGATTTCCCCATTCCAAGCTTTTTGTCAATGTCCGCGAACGAGCGAGCCTGGCTTATTATGCTTATGCCAGACTGGATGCGGTGCTCGGATACATGATTGTGGGTGCCGGCATTGAATTTGAAGACTTCGAGCCCGCTCGGGATATTATTCGCCAGCAAGTCGATGCCATGCAGCGAGGAGACATCAGTGAGCAGGAATGGGAATTTACTTTGCGGGCTTTTGACAACGACATCCTTTCGGAAGAAGATAATCCAAGCCAGCTTATTGCCCGCCATCTGGAACATGTGCTCGTAGGAGGAGGGCTGTTTGGGGAGCCGCTTCAACGGGCTCTGCATGAAGTGACACCAGAACAAGTGAAAGAGGTGGCACGAAACGTCTCTTTGGATACGGTGTTTTTCCTGACGCGAAAGGAAGACAAACGAGAACTGGAGGGAGACGTGAAATGATGAACGACCAAGCGCAGACAATTGAAGACGCCGCTATCGGCGAAAAACGCGAGCAAGTGGTACTGCCTTCAGGATTGCCGGTCGTGGTCTTTTCACGCCCGGGATTCAAAAAGACCTTCGCGACGTTTGCCACGCATTACGGGTCTATTGACAATACCTTCCGCGATGCTCAGAGCGGACAGGAGATAACGGTTCCCGATGGGATTGCTCACTTTCTCGAGCATAAAATGTTTGAAAAAAAAGGCGGCGGAGACGCTTTTGACGATTTTGCCAGACTCGGGGCATCTTCCAACGCGTATACCGACTATACCTCCACAACGTTTCTTTTTCAGACAACTGCTCACGTCTTGGACAATCTCGGCACGCTCCTCGATTTTGTGCAGGAACCGTGTTTTACGGACGAGAACGTGGAAAAAGAGAAAGGGATTATTGAACAAGAAATTCGCATGTACTTGGATATGCCGGGAGACAGGCTGCATTCGAATCTGATGCAAGCCCTGTATGTCAATCATCCTGTGCGCATCGACATCGCGGGCACTGTGGAGTCGATCCGCACTATTACGCCCCAGAACCTCTATACGTGTTACCAAACATTCTATCATCCCAGTAATATGGTCTTATTTGTCGTCGGTGACCTTGATGCCAGCTCGGTCTTTGATTACGTCTGGGAAAATCAAAAGCACAAAGGATATGGGAAGCAATCCCCAATTTCCCGGAATTTTCCGCCGGAGCCTCAAACGGTGGCTGAAAAGCATCGTGAACAACAAATGGTGGTGTCCATGCCGCTATTCGTGATGGGCTACAAAGATCCCGAAACAGGACTCAGCGGACGCGATCTCTTGCGCCATGAACTGATTCATGGGCTGATGTGGCAAATGCTCTGTGGGCGAAGTTCATCCCTGTTTCACCATCTCTATCGGCAGGGATTGATTAATGATCGCTTCTATGCGCGTTACGGGGCATCGACGACTTTTGGATTCAGCACCTTAGGAGGGGAAACGCCGGATCCCGCAGCGCTGGAAGCGCAATTGCTGGAGGGTCTTCATCACGCTCCCTTACGGGCAGAAGATTTGGAGCGAGCCAAGAAGCGCGAAGTCGGGGAATATATTTCCCTTTTTCAAAATCCGGAAGAACTGGCGTATGCGTTTAACCATATGTTCTTTCGTCGGATCGATATTTTTGAGTATGTGGATACCGTACTGTCCATTAATTTGGAAGACATTGAACGCGCCCGGCACACTCACTTGAATGAAACGCGGCGGGCGAGTTCTGTCATTCGACCTGCTGATGAAGGATATGCCAGAAAGGAAAGCGACGGTTGATGGAACCTCTGACGATGATTTCCGGCAACAACCTGAGTATTGAACAGGCATATCGCGTATCCCGTTACCATGACCCCGTTACGCTTAGTCCGGAGGCCGCCAGTAAAATGGCGGCCTCCCGTCGTATGGTAACGCGTTACCTGGCTGAAGGGAAAAGTGTTTATGGCGTCACCACGGGATTTGGGCGCTTTAGTGATGTGCTGATACCCCAGGACCAGCGGCAGGAGCTGCAGGTCAATCTGTTAAGAAGCCATGCGGCAGGAGTGGGGGAACCTTTTGCGGACGAGATTGTACGCGGTATGATGCTCCTTCGGGCTAATGCTCTCGCCAAAGGTTATTCCGGAATTAGGACCGATGTGCTCGTTTTGCTGACCGAAATGCTGAACCGGAACGTCACACCCGTGATCCCCTCCCAGGGTTCAGTTGGGGCCAGTGGAGATTTGGCGCCCTTGGCACATTTGGCATTGGTGCTCATTGGAGAGGGGTGGGCCCGGGTCGGGTCGTCACAAGAAAAACTTTCCGGCCGCGCGGCGTTAAGCCGGGCAGGACTGGAACCCGTGGTACTCGAAGCCAAGGAAGGACTGGCTCTGATTAACGGGACGCAGGCAATGGGTTCCTTGGGGGTGGACGCAACTATGCAAGCTCAATTTTTAGGAATATGGGCAGATGCTGCTGCGTCATTGAGCATGGAGGCACTGCGTGCGATCCCCATGGCCTTTCACCCGCTGGTGGCCTCAGTGAGGTCGCATCCCGGCCAACAAGCCGTCCAACAACATCTTTTGACCATGCTGAATGGCAGTCAATTAGTGACGAATCCTGGAGAACTGCGAATGCAAGATGCCTATTCGCTGCGAACAACCCCCCAGGTGCACGGGGCCTGTCTGGACGGACTGGATCATGTAAAACAGGTTATCAGCCGAGAAATCAACAGTGTCACGGATAATCCTCTTCTGTTTCCCGATGCGGATTTGGTGATTTCGGCCGGAAACTTTCATGGAGAGCCATTGGCTCTGGTGTTGGATTATTTGGCAATCATCAGTGCGGAATGGGCCAGCATAAGTGAACGGCGTGTTGAACGAATGGTGAATCCGGCCTTATCCGGCCTCCCTCCTTTTCTGACGCGCCAGGGCGGGATCTACTCGGGATTGATGTTGGCCCAATATACGGCAGCCAGTCTGGTTTCGGAGAACAAGGTCTGGGCTCATCCTGCCAGCGTTGACTCGATTCCGACTTCGGCCAATCAGGAAGACCATGTATCAATGGGAACGACCGCGGGCCGTAAGGCCCATACTGTGCTCAACAATTTGCGCTACGTTTTAAGTATTGAATTGTTGTGCGCGGCCCAAGCCTGTGATCTGCTTGGGCCGGAGAAAATGGCTCCCAGGACGCACGAGGTCTACCTCTGGATTCGGGATCTGGTTCCTCCTTTGGAGGCCGACAGGCCCCTTAGCCCCGACATTGAGCGAATTGCGGGGGACATGTTGCGTCCAGACACGATGAATTGGTTAGAACACCTTTTGATGGCGTAGCGGGCCCAACAGGCCTTGCTGTTCGGCCCATAGAATGGCAGCCGTGACGGGGTCATCGGAATCCCGGGGGGTGACATAATCGGCGACCTCTTGACACTGGAGCAGTCCATTTCCCGAGGCGATGCCGATGCCAGCCCACTGCAGCATGGGCACGTCATTGAGCCCGTCTCCAATGGCTAAAACGTTCTGACGGGGAATGCGATACTGGCGGGCAAGATATCCCAGTCCTTCGGATTTATTGACGTTAGGGGCGCAGATATTGACCTCGAGAAAATGACCGTGGTCAAACATCGTCAATTCATAATCGGGCCCCTTAAGCCCATATTCGCGTACAAATTGCTCCACATGCTCCTGACCTAGCAGCAAAATTTCCAAAGGCTTACGGGGAATAAGGGTGTCGGGGGTGATCAGGAGGTCATCCGGCTTTTGCCAGAGTTCATAATCATCCGGTATACGGGTCAAAAAGACCGGATGCTGATATCCCAAATAAAAGCGCATATGAGCTTCGGTGTCAAAAGACCAGCGCAACATGGCTTCAGCACGGGAACGCGGAATCCCATGACGGTACATTTCTACAGGATGTTTCGACGGGTCAAATACATAGGCGCCGTTATGCGCGACTATTGGCCCCGGTATGCCAAGTTCCTGCCGGGCTTTCAGTGCCGTACGCCAACTTCGCCCGGTAGCAATAACGATGTGGATTCCCGTCTTCCATAATTGACGGAGCAAATGTGCGGCTTTGGGGTTGACATGGATGTCCCGATCCAATAAGGTTCCGTCCAAATCGCATGCAATCATCTGTATCACAGTCATCCGCCTCTTTTCTGCCCATGGCTTCATGCAGGATTTGAAGCCCGCTAAAATATTGTATTCTATATAAATCCGACATGAACCATGGGAGGGATACGGTCTTGATAAGAATGATTTTAGGTTCCCCTCGCCATTTACAGGACCGATGGATACAAGACTGCCAGCAAGGAATTCTGACAGGCCCAACCCTCGTTCCCAATGAGACATTGTCCCAATTTCTCCACGGCCTCCTGCAGGACAAAATTCACCCCCTGCCTCCTATTGAGACTCTCTGGAACTTTGCGCGTTCCAGATTGCCCCTGGATGCCAAAGTGGCACCGATTGGAATGGAGCAGGCGCTGGCTGCCTTATTGGCCCGGGATTTTGGGCAAGAACTTCCTCAAAAAGTTCCGGGAATTTATCTTAACATTATCCGCCATGCTTTAGAATTGCGCCGGCGGCGCGTTACACTCCCGTTTTTTGATGGCATTCCCTGGCCTCGCATATTGACATGGCTTGAAGATGTATGGCCCGAGTCCCTGTACGACGAGTTCCGGGTTTATCAATATGCCGCTACAGTTTCAAATGTTATTGATGACACCTCCTCCTCACTGGCCATTTATGGCTACGTGGAAGCTCATGAATCTCAGTGGCAATTACTTGATAAATTGTCGCATCACTATTCTATCATCGTCTACACGCCCTGGCTGAACTATTATGAGAATATCCTGGCGGAAGACTGGATAAAAGAGTGGCGCCGGCGGGGTGCGGTAACGGAAAGTTTAACGAATGACGGGATTGAGCTTCGCCAAAGTATTGTTCGGGTCCGTCCGGGTACTTTGATGCTTCATGCCGTTATCGAGGAGATCAAGGAACATCGGGACCAAGATGTGTTGGTGGCTCTTGCCGGCATTGACTGGATCCCTTTGGTTCGCCTTGCCCAAAGACGGGGATTGGCATTAGCCCAACGCCGTCCGGTTTTGTATTCGGCAAAAAATTTATGGCAGGCTTTTTGGCGGCTTGCACGGGGGTCGGGTGACGAAACCGACCGACTTCTATGGTTGGAAGCCGTATCCGAGCGGCATGACACTGTCTACGCACTGGAGTTCTTAGCCAAATGGTCGAAGAAATTGGAGCAGATTGGCCATTGGCAGGACCTGACCGAATTGATCCGAGAAGCGGCCGCATTTCATGACCGTGCGGATCTGACCGGAGTCCTCAAAGCGAGTCTGGATTGGTCTATCTACGATCATTGGCATATGAGGCCCTATCAGGGCATGGTCGAGGAATTACAGAATTTGTTGCCTTTTGAGGCTCCTTATGATTCGAGAGGAACAGTTTCCTGGGCGCAAGGCCTTAACGCACGCGGATTGACAGCTTCCGTGATCATCGTTGCGGCATTGAGCGAAGGACGCTTTCCCCGCAAGATCTCGTCCAATTCATTATGGACACCGGAACTGGCCCAGCTTTACCGACTGCCGGCCGCTGACCACGCCCATCAACAGGATCTTCACCTCTTGCATTTGTTGAGGGAATCAGCAAGCCAGGAAATTTGCTGGATGGTATCGGCTGAGGATGATGGGGTTTTGTGGTACTTGGAGGACCGTGGAGAGATGGTGTACCGGCATGGGCCGGAGTTGTTGCATACGAAGATGTCCGGGAGTAATAGGGAGCGAATCACTAAGCGCCTCCGGAGTGATTATGAAGAAGACATTTTTGATGCCTATCAAGGGGTCATCGGGCCTGAGCTGGGGGAGAAATTATGGCCCCGGGAATTTACGCCTACACAGTTGGAACACTTTGGTACTTGTCCTCTTGCCTACTTTTACGAATACATACTGGGCATCGTACCCATCTCGGATGAATCTCCCGGCAGCGTCAAGCCGGCTGTGAAGGGACAGTGGATGCACAAAGTATTGGAAGAGGCTGTACACCTCGGATCAGACGTGACTGCTCAGGACATGCGCCGGCTGGCGGACCGGGTCATCCGCCTTCTGCCTCCGCCCCATCCGGTGTTGGAGGCTGTGATGCGTCATCAAAAAGAGGACATGGTGCGTGACTTGTTGCAGGCATGGCCTCTGATTCGCCCGCAAGACGGGGTGATCATCAGCACAGAGAACAGAGTGCAAGGGGAAATGCTTACGGATTTCGGAACATGGCTATTCCGAGGGAGACTTGACCGAGTGGACCAATCCGAAGACGGGGTTCTCTCTATCATGGACTATAAGACGGGTGCGGTTAAAAATCCCAACCACCTGACGGCAGACAATATGCAGCTTGCTTTGTACTACGAGGCTATGAAGGTGGAGTTTCCGAACCAAAGCATTATGGCCAGGGTCCAGGGCATCTCGGCCGGCAATCAGTTTCAGACCCGCGAGTTAAATCCGGGCGACATTTTGCCTGGACAGATCCCACGAATCGTCAATGAAATGGCTGTGCGCATCCATCACGGAGAGTTCTTGCCCTTGCCCCGGGTGGAACAAGACCCTTGCCGGATCTGTTCCTTTGCTCTTCTTTGTCCTGCGGACATCAAGACCATCCGGCGACGCAAAAGAGCCTCTGATGAGGACTACTGGGGCTTGTGGGAAGGTGAGCAATGAGCATGGAACTTGTGGATCAAGATGTTCGGAATCAAATTATTCACGATTTTTCCCATAACATTCTGGTCGAAGCTGGGGCGGGAACGGGCAAGACTACTCTTATGGTCGAGCGCACTGTTGAGGCAGTTGTTGAAATGGGAATCAATCTGGAGCGGATTGCCTTAATCACCTTTATGGAGAAGGCGGCCGAGGAAATAAAAATTCGCGTGCGGCACCGGCTGCAAGAGGTGATGGCCAGAGGGGATCTTGATACGAGCCAGAGACAAAGGGCGCAAGTGGCCTTGCGGCAGTTGCCTCTATCGTGTATTACCACCATTCATGGTTTTGCCATGCGGTTCTTGCAGGCTCAGGGTCACCATGCTCCCGTCCCTCTCGGCTTTCGAGTCTTGGATGCCTATCAAAGTGAAAAATTGTTTGAAGAAAGTTTTTATCAGTGGATTGACACGGACAAATTTTCGGCCCGGCGTGTCGAAGAACTGCTGAATTACGGGATGTCCTTTGAACGGATTCGGGAAATGGCCCGGTTTTTGAGCGGATGCGCGGACATTCCGTCCTACCAGGCCTCCAGGCCTGGGGTTGATTTCATCGATAAATTCGTGGAGGCGGCCGGCGAATTCGAGGACACTGCCGTACGTTACGCGGCAGCGGGAGACCAGGGATTGATTCAGATCCGGGACATTGGGCGTTATCTTCGCAATTTGGTTGGGCTGGATTCGGATCAGCGGGTAAAAGCCCTAGTGGCGTGGCATCTCACAGCCGCCAAGGGAAACAAAAAGAACTGGAGTCAAAGTGACAGGCTTGCTCAACAGAAGATGTTTGTCACCACGTTGAAAGAGCAAGTCGATGAATTTCGTGTAAGCCTGGCGGACTACGTGTTACAAGAGGTTTTGCGGCTGCTGGCGGATCGGTTTGTGCCCTACTGGAAGGAGCAACGATGGCGGCGTGCCTCACTGACTTTTGACGATTTGCTGCGGGAGACGCGGGATTTTCTCGATGCGAACGGCCCCGTGGATTCTTACGATTTAATCATGGTGGATGAATTTCAAGACACGGATGCGCTGCAGGCGGAAATCATTGTGCGTATGCTGGTGCAGAGCAAGCCAGCCGATTGGCTTTCGGCCTTGATTCCCCAAGGTCGTTTGTTTGTGGTGGGGGACCCCAAACAGTCTATTTACCGATTCCGTGGAGCGAACGTGGAAATATATCAGCTGATGCGCCAAAAGATTGCTCAGGAAGGGGGGTTGACTCTGTCCATCGTGCAAAACTTCCGCACACCCGCCGAGATTTTGAATCCGGTCAATAGACTGTTCGCGGCCAACTGGCCCAGCCGTTTTGACCCATCGCGGCCCTATATCGCTCCTTACACGCCCCTTCAGCCGTTTTTTTCCGCTACCGGTGAATCCCGGTTGATTGTCAGAGGAGGATTGGTGGAAGACAAGGTGTATGGGCGCCGAAAATTTGAAGCCGGTTTGATTGCCAAGGCACTTCGGGGAATGGTTGTGGACGATCGTGTTGTTATTAGGGATGCGCAGACAGGGGAAAGGCGGGCGGCTCGGTTGGGAGATGTGGCCCTGGTGATTCCAAACCGCAGCGGACTCCATATCTATCAGGAAATTCTTGAAAAGGAGGGGATTGCGGTCGCCCCCGAGGGGGGTATACGATTTTTTGAGCGCGATGTTGTACGGGGCGTTCAACACTTTTTTTCGGCATTGCGCAATCCGTCCCAGGTTGCTCACACAGTAGGTTGGCTCTTGTCGCCGTGGGTCGGGTTCTCCATGGAGGATCTGGCCCGGCATACGGCCGCGGAAGGAACATGGAATTATCTGTCAACACAAGAGAAGGGATGGCCTGTACTCACGGAAGTTTTGGACAAGCTGAAAATGTGGCATCAGAAATGGTGGGTGTGGCGGGTGGAGGACTTATTTTGGGAGTTATATGATTGGAGCGCTCTTCCCGCGGTACTGGAGGAACGTCAAGACATCGCGAATTTGTCCAACTTAGCCAAGATGGCGGATTTGTGCCGCGATTTGGGCGACGAGTGGGGGAACGATGAATTTTGTCAGTGGCTCGAAAGCAAGGTGAACAACCGGGAACAGGAGGAAGAGGGACCGTTGCCCGAGGCGCAAGATGCGGTCCATGTTGTGACGGTACATAAAAGCAAGGGACTGGAATGGCCGATAGTGGTCGTGGCCAACTGGAACATGGGCACGTCCTCGAAGCATTCCGGGATTCGGATCGAGTCCGGTCGTATCGCCATGGCGCAAGGAGACTTGCGCAGCCGGTTATGGGAAGAATTGGCCCGAGAGGATCGCATCCGCGAACAAGCGGAAGCCGAACGCCTTTATTATGTCGCCCTCACCCGAGCCCGGGATTATCTCATCGTATTGGACACGTTTGCTCGGGATGACAGCGAGTCATCGGCAGCCTGGAGTTTGTACCGGTTAACGCAGCAATCCGTGCCGCGTCACTGACGCGGATTGGAAAAGGCAAGAAAGGAAAATCAAAAGGAAAATCAAATGGATGGTCTGTCCCTTAGTCCCGGCGCATAGCGTTCAACAGGGGGAATCTGGTCATGGCCGCACGATTAGGCAAGAAATTCGGGATAATGGGCATCCTAGTCGCACTGGTTGCCGCTGGATCCATAGTACGCCACCATTTATACCGGGTAAAGGTGTGGAACTTTTCCTCGAAACCTGTGGGCTTATGGACGGTGCCATTTGGGAGCTGGGCGAATCAATTGACTCGAGTCAAGGGACTCGACGGGGACATTTATGGACCGCTGGCTTTTGTGGTGCGCAACGGACAGCCTGCCATCGCGGATACCTATGGGCACCGGATTGTCGTGAACATCCATCCCTGGCGCACTGTGGCCACAGAGGGCTTGTTGCCAGAGGATCTCGTCGGCACGGCGCGGACTTTCTTTTTCGCGGATAACCGCACGTTGGCCATTTATCGGGTCTCTACCGGCAATCCCCGCAAGATCATTCAATTTTCTCAATCTCCCGGTTATACGGAAGTGATCTGGCATCTGGCGACAGACGGGAATACACTTGTGGTCGAAGGGGTTAAACTCGGCCAAGGACAGTGTGAAACCTGGTTGCGCCAATACAGCGGCACAGGGCAATTGTTGCACACCCTCAACCTGGTCAGAAGCGGGCATCACCTGCCTATGAAAAGCCCTTCCTCACATCCCATTACCGTTCCGGTGCGTTCTTTTACGGTGTCGCCCTCCCGCCAGTTGGTGGTAGAGGTTGCGGGAAACGAGAAATACCAGCGGGTTTTTCAAGTGTATAATGCCGATAACCGTGTGGTGCGGCAGGCCGAGTTAATCGCTCCGGAAGCTATTGTTCACAGTCAGCTTCTGGGAGTGAACCGAATGGGGTGGATTTACGCCGGCATCAACTTGGCGAAACAGGGTGAAGCGCTGGTTGCCGTGTTGAGGCCTGGCAGGCGAACGATTTTCAGGAAGGTTCACAGTGTGCCGGTTGCGAGTGCGGTGTATGGAGCCGTTAGCCCGAATGGATCGCTCTACCTTTTGCAAAGCACGACAAAGGAGTACCGTATCGTCAAATGGGCTTTGATGGCTTCGGAGCATTGGAGCTGGAATGGCAGAATCGTTGGAACTTCCGCTATTCCTTTTCTCAAATTCTGATGAAGGGTAGTTTTGTTATCGTTCACGAGGGTAAGAAAACCTGACGACTTGGGCCATCATTAAAAGAACTCGGGGTAAGGACTGTCACATAAGGCTTGCGGTCCAAGATGTGATTATTATACCTGTGACGATCTTTTCATCTTTCTGCTTAAGTCTGTGTTGGTGGGATCAAGACATGTCGTGAGCGGGGAAGGTCGGTTTCGATAAAGATAGGTAAATGTGCTATAACATATATGGTATAAACCGAGTCACCGAAACAGTTGGGGTGTTGATTGAAAAGACGGTGGCCACGTTGCCAGGGGATCGTGAGGAGATTTGGCCGGTTGAAAGCGGGCGCAGAGTGATTGCTCGATGATGCGAGAAAATGCTGCAACACAGCCGCCAAGCCGATCCTGGAATTTTTGCGGTCTACGAGACGTTATGGCCAGACGTCTTCTGCCGACTCGATGATGCCCTGCACGCCTTCTTTTCGACGTGGGAATTTAGAGCATCGCCATGATTTCGCAGGGATGAACCGAAGCGTGGAAAATGAATGGAGATTTTGCCAATTTGTCCAGATGGTCCAATACGAAGCACAGCAAAACGGCAACCGTCTAGACTACCTCGTCAGCGAGCGTTATTGAGCCCATGGAACCCACGGGGCTTGCCCCGTGTGAGGGTCAGATCTCAAGAGACTGCTCAGGCTATGAGTATCGGTAAGCCATGCCATTGTGGAAACCGGACCCTTCACTGTCCGCGGCGTGCTCTCGTCATGGTCGCGATGACAATTCGCCACGCAGCATTGTTTCCCGGGTAGGGCCGTCTCATGGGAGAGACGAGGTGTGCTGAGCGAGGCTCGGGACTTTGAGACTGTGCAGGCACGGAAAACAAAGAATCCATTCAGCGCACGAAAGAGGCAACACAAGTTAATGAGATCATCGAATAACTCTGTCTGGCAACACAAACCGGGGAAAAGATCTGGCACGGTGGCCAGCCGGGTCGTAAAGGGAGCGGGTCAGAGAAATTGGTGAAAACCCTCACTCTCAGTACCCGGTCCGTTGTATGTTCAGTCATCGCATATTCTCGGGCCCAGGAAAGAGGACTCGGGAGGTGTTTGGCCATTCGCCATCAAAATCTATGAGAACCCGAATTCAGAAGAGGAGCCTCTTACGCTGCGACGCATGAATGATAATGAGAGATGATTTCAGGTGTTTGGTGAGTGACACGGTTTATACTGTGAATAGCAGAATCATGATGGCGAGCTGAGAGGGAGTCAATCAAACCGGGAAAGGAAACAACAACAAGAGGGAGTTCGTAATGAAAACAAAACAAGACATGTCTGATGGGACGGATAACGGGAGGAAAGAGCATGCTGGCGATAATCGGAGGACGCATTGAAACGATCACTCACGGTTCCATAGATTCCGGGACCGTGTTGATTGACGACGAGGGACAAATCATCGGTGTGGGGAGAGACGTGATAATTCCGCAAGACGCTGTGGTTATTGACGCCCATGGAGAGTACGTCTTACCGGGATTTGTCGATTCTCACACCCATTTGGGTGTTTTTAATGACGGTGAGGGTCCCCAGGGGGCCGATGGAAACGAATTGACCAATCCCGTGAGTCCCGGCATTCGCGCTGTCGATGGATTTAATCCGGCCGACGTGGCTTTAATTGACGCTATTCAGGGAGGTATTACCGCTGCCTGGGTGACTCCCGGAAGTGGGAACGTCATAGGCGGGCAAGGGGCGACTTTGCGTCTATACGGTAAAAATCTTGAGGATATGATCCTCAAAGCGCCATCAGGCATGAAAAGTGCTATGGGTGAAAATCCGAAACGGGTCTACGGCACGGACAAAAAATTTCCGATGACCCGGATGGGAGTGGCGAAGGCCTTGCGCCAGGCGTTTATCGCAGCCATGAATTACCGGAGACAACGGGAAAAGGATCCTGAAAGCGCGTACGACTTGGATCATGAGGCATTATTAATGGTCCTTGATGGAGACATCCCCTTGAGAACCCATGCCCATCGCGCCGATGATATTTTGACGGCGCTCAGGATCGGGCGGGAATTCCAGGTTAGGCAAATCATTGAACATGGCACGGAATCGTTTAAAGTGGTGGACGAGTTATTAAAATATAACATTCCGGTGTCGTTGGGACCGGGTTTAGTGTCTCGGGTAAAGCCCGAAGTGCGCGAGCGGGGATTTCACACCCCCGCCATTTTGGCACGTTACGGGGTGAAATTTTCATTGATTACCGATCATCCCGTGGTTCCGGTGCAATATTTGGTGGTTTCCGCAGCCTTGGCTGTGCGTGAAGGACTCGACGAATCGGAGGCGCTCAGGGCAATCACACTGAATGCGGCAGAAATTTGCGGTGTCGGGGAAAGAATCGGCTCCATCGAACCTGGCAAAGACGGCGACATTGTGATATGGACCTCTCACCCTTTTGACTGGCGCAGTCATGTTGACAAGACGATTATTCGTGGCCAGGTCGTCTTTGACCGGAATTGGGACAGCGGGAAAGGAGCAGGAGCGTGAGCCGCATATTTCGCTGCAGGGACAAGGAGGTTCTTCTGGGCGCCAAGACGCTTATTATGGCCGTTGTGAATGTCACGCCCGATTCTTTTTCCGATGGAGGTCAATATCTGCAGGTGGACCAAATTTTGGCCCGGGTGGAAGACGCGGTGCAATCCGGAGCAGATGTCATCGACATGGGGGCCGAGTCCACCCGTCCGGGATATGAGCCAGTGAGTGCGGACAAGGAATGGGAGCGGTTGAACGAACCCATTTCGGCCGTTCGATCTGCCTGGCCGAATTTATGCCTTTCGATTGACACGCAGAAGGCATGGGTAGCGGAACAGGCTGTCAAAGCCGGAGTCGATATCGTCAATGATATTTGGGGATTGTCCAGGGATTCCGACATGGCCCGGGTAGTGGCGGACTATGGGGCGGGGCTGGTGATGATGTTCAACCGGACTCCGCCTTGGGAGCCAGGACGAGTAGATATTGGGGACATGACCGAGTTTTTCCATAGGCAAATCCATCTGGCGAACGCCGTGGGAATACCCGACAACCGTATTCTCATTGATCCCGGCCTGGGGTTTGGCTATTCAGTGGGGGACAACTGGACGGTATTGCGCTGTCTCACGGAATTCCGTAATTTGGGCGCAGGTCTGTTGCTGGGACCAAGCCGGAAAAGATTTTTAGGCAGCGTGACGGAAAAACCGCCTCAGGAACGGGACGTAGCCACAGCAACGGCATGCGCCTTGGCTGTTTCGGCCGGAGTAGACGTGGTGCGGGTTCATAACGTTGAAGCAGCGTGGGACGCTCTGCGCGTGGCAGATGAGTGGTACCGTCATGTATGACTGGATACGTCTTTATGATTTGCGATACCAGAGCTGTCACGGTGTCCTACCGCATGAACACATGATTCCGCAGCAATTTCGAGTCGACGTGGAAATTGGGTTAAACACTCGTGAGGCCGCCCGCAGTGATAGATTGGAAGAAAGCGTCAATTACGCGGATGTTGTCGGCCGAGTCACAGACGTCATGGAGGGAGACCCGATCAATCTGATCGAAACCCTGGCTGAGAGAATTGCGTCGGCGGTGTTATCTTTTCCGCATGTCGGCCAAGTCGGAGTTCGGGTGAAAAAAATGGCACCGCCGGTGGCGCATACTGTGGGTTATGTTGAAGTGGAGATTTGGCGCAATGCCTGATGTGTATGTATCGCTGGGTGGAAACCAAGGGGATCCTTTGACATGTTTTATGTCGACCCTCAGGAATTTTCAGGCTCTGGGCCGGGTCCATCGCTGTGCCGGCATTTATCAAACGGAGCCCCAGGGAGGACCTCCTCAGCCTGATTATCTTAATACCGTATTTTGGATGACGACTCACGCTTCCTGTTACGATATTTTGAGACAGGCTCTGCGGTGTGAAAGACAGTGCGGGAGAGTCCGCACTGTCCGTTTCGGACCAAGGACCCTCGACGTTGACATTCTGCTGTACGATGGGTTAGTTGTAGAAAGTGAAGAACTGGTACTGCCGCATCCGCGGATGCATCTTCGGCGATTTGTGCTCGAGCCCTTGTATGAAATTGCCCCGGAAATCGTGATTCCCGGCAAAGGGGAGGTTCGGGCATTGCTCCAGAGTGTTTCGGTGCAGCGAGTTACCCGCATCCAGGACTGGGATCCGGAATTATAGGGAACTCTATGGCTTGCAATCCTGCCGAAAGGAGGTATAATCTATTTTATTTCAAGGTGTCTAAAGGTGTATACTATGGAATATGGAACGCACATTTACGAGTCATGAGGTCGCTCATCTGCTCGGGGTGAATATCAAGACTGTCCAACGATGGGATCGCGAGGGGCGACTGAAGCCAGCTGGCCGAACAGCTACAGGCCGCCGCTATTATACCGAAGATCAAATCTTGGCCTTTCGCCATGAGCGACCGGCCCCAACGGGTCCGCGTAAGATCGTGGCCTATTGTCGCGTCAGCAGTCCGAGTCAGCGGCCCGATTTGAAGAATCAACGGCTTGCGCTGGAACAGTTCTGTACGGTCCGTGGGCTTGCCCCCGTCGAGTTTATTGAAGAAGTCGGCGGTGGCATGAACTTCCGACGCAAAAAGTTTTTGGCCTTGATGGACGCTGTTGACGCAGGTGAAATCAGTACACTGATTGTGGCGCACAAAGACCGATTGACGCGATTTGGTTATGAGTGGTTCGAGCGCTTCTGCCAGCAACATGGATGCGAGATTCTTGTCCTCAATCAAGAGCACTTGTCTCCCGAGCAAGAACTCGTGCAGGATTTGCTAACCATTACGCATGCCTTTTCGGCTCGGTTGTACGGATTGCGAAATTACCGCAAAAGATTAAAGGAGGCGTTGGATGCCGACATTAGCCCACAAGATCCGCCTCGATCCGA
>PXYT01000060.1 GCA_003023725.1 Sulfobacillus benefaciens
CAAAAGAAAAACCCCGGAAGGCGGCCAAGAGGCCGCCACCCGCTTGACCCCCTCCCGGCTTCGCCTGGGAAGGGGAATGCGCGGGCATTATGTTCAAACTGTCCGGGCTCTTCAATGACCTGTGGAATACTTTTCGGAAATCCCGGTGCTTTGACTCGATTCAGCACCACAGCTGCCACGGCCACTTGGCCAATAAAGGGCTGGGTTCCGGCTTCGGCATGAACTAAATGAGCCAAAAGACGAAAATCCTGCCTCGAACAGGGGGGGAGAAGGAGTTAGTTCGTCGTTTACGGAAGTACAGGATCCTTGGGTGCCCGGGGGTTCTTTAAGGGCCAAACTCTGGCCCGAATGGGATCTGTGGGACGACGGCGGGTTTTCGGGCCGTAATGCCATGTCCGAAACCGGGTGTGGTCCAACCGTGGCGTTGAGCGTGTCGCGGGGTTCTATCCGGACAACGCTGATTCGAGGGATTATCAACGTCTGTCCGGCGTATATAGTCGGTGATGTCAAATGGTTGACACGTTCCAGCTCTTGAACCGGCACATGAAAACGGACGGCAATGGCCCACAGGGTGTTCCCCCGGTGAATGTCGTAGATGCGGAGGGGAATCGGAGGCGTTTTAGGAATCTTTTTGACTGACGAAAGGGGCGTCGATAAGGAGACAGGATGAAAAGAATTTTGTAATCGTGCCGATCCAGTTGACCCAGAAACATTGTGAGGGAAAGTCAGATTCGTGATTGCGGCGGTAATAAGGACAAACAAAGCAGCCACAACGTTTACGGGCCAATGGCTTTTGTGTCGCGCCATGAGTCGCAATTCGGGGACTTGATTCATGCACATTCCTCCATTTGTCTGTTTGGGTCCAGGATATGATTTAATATGGAAATTATGACCAGAATTGTTTAGACATGTAAATAAAGAGACAAAATGAAAGCCCCCGTGGCAAGAATGGCCGCTCCTAAATAGATGGCGGACATACCCAGGGGCCAGACGGAGGCCATTCCCCATGATCCTGCGGACAATCCAACATACATGGCCGCATTGTTCCACGACAGAGCCAGGCCTTTCGCACCTTTGAAACTGGCCAGCGCTTTCAGAACAGGGGTATAAGACGTGACCATGGAAAAGAGGAGCAGGATCGCCCAAAGGAAGCCTCCTGTCCAGGGATGGAGAAGTCCCAGCAGCACAACCACTTCGATGAGGAGCCCCCAGCGAACAACCCGAACATGCCCCGCCCGGTCGCTGAGGTAACCGGCCGCCAAGGTTCCCAGCAATCCGAATAGTCCAAAAGCCATCATGAACCAGGTGAGCCGTCCGGATGAAAAATGAACATGCTGTGTCAGGTCCAAAGGCAGATAGGTGTACACGGATCCAAAACTGGCAAATGCCAGCATGGTCAGCCCATAATTCCATGCCAGCCGGGAATCTGGGCATATGGAATTCGAATGTCGGTACATAGGGGGCCGGGTTGGTTTCCATAATCTCCAGGTGACGAACCAGGAAAACAAACTGAGGAAAAACACGAGCCAAAAGGCGGCAGGCCATGCCCATACGTTGGCAATCATGAGCCCCAGAGGAATGCCTAAAAAAGTAGCGGTGGAAAAACCGGCTGAGGCCACAGACATCGTCCCGGCGCGGTGCTGCAAGGGAGTTGTGTCAGCAATGTAGGCGTAAAGCGCCGGTGTGAAACCGGCAGCTCCGGCTGCGGTCACCGCACGGCTGAATGTAAGCCAGAAGTAGGAGGGCTGAAGCGCTGTCATTATGTCGCCAATCTGAAACACCGTGAGGCTCAGAAGTGCCATGACACGCCGTGGGCAACGCTCAGAGAACAATCCCCAGACGGGGGAAGAGGCGGCATAAGTGAGGGCAAAACCGGTGACCAACAGACTGACGCGGCCAGGCGGCTGGTCATATTGGCGGGAAATGGCCGGTAATAACGGTGAAACAATATATAAATCCAGACCTATGACAAAAGTCTGGCCAAAATACCACAACGGGTGATGTCGTCCGGTTGCCGTGATAGCCTCATCACCTCCTCATTCGTGAGTGGTAACAGCAGTTTTAAACAAGTCTTAGGGTGGAACAATGGACAGGAATCTATGTATGTCTGCAGTGAGGTTAAGGAAGAAAGGGAGGAATTATGGGGACTGATCACGAATTAACAAACCAAACCTAAATATTCGCCATCGAGGAGGAAAGACGACGTCTGAGCACAATGTTCATGTTCAAGGGTTGACCATTGACGACCCATTTCGCTGGCTGGAAGATGACGGACCGAATACGTCATTGTTTGAAGAAGATCAGCATCGCCGCACCTTGGAGGCGATGCGCTCAGATCCGAACTGGCCTTTTATATTCGGGCAACTGGACCGGTTGACGCGTCATGACGAATGGCATGTTCCCCAGATTCGCCAAGGTTCGCTGGCGTTTCTCAGGCGTCCCCCTGGGGCGAATCAGTCCGTTCTCCAGTATATCCCCGCGGCATCCGCTGATGCCGTGACGGTCTATGATCCGGGGTCTCTATCGTCTCCCCATGCGATTGACTGGTTTTCGCTGTCCCAGGACGGGCGTTATGCGCTATTTGGGGTTTCCGCCCAAGGCGATGAGTGGAGTACCCTTTATATCTACGACAGCGTGCATAAGCGGTTATTAGACGATACGATTCCTGGTGCTAGATGGGCTTCGGTGTTTATGCCTCCTCATGCCAACTTTTTTTATTACACGCGTTACCCAGTCGATTCGGAGGGAGGGCGGCAGTTTTATTCTCAACGCGTTTTCCGCCATGAACTCGGAACAGGGTTGGAAGAGGATACGGAGGTGTTCTCCGATCCCGAAGTCACAGCAACATTTACCCTTTGTGGGTCTTCAGACGGCAATCGCCTTGTTGTCTCCACTCACCTGGGATGGAGCCGGAATCGCCTCGCCATTTTGACCCTGGATGGGCAGTCAATTCCTAAGACCGTGTTCGAGGGACTTTCCCAGCGTATGGAACCTTTTTGGCATCATCATGAACTTTACGGTCTCTATCATGATCCACTGACGGGAGACGCTGTGTGGAAATGGGACGAGAGGGGTAATGCGTGGTCCACCGTATTTGCTTCCCCGCCATCGGAACCTATTGAAGCGGCTACAGCGATTGATTCCGGGTTTGTTTTGCTGCGAATGAAAGATGCCCGTTATCAGCTCGAATATCTTAGCCATGAAGGCGATCACCGAAAAATAGACTTGCCTCATGGAGGTATTGGAACGGCTCAAGGATTGTCATCCGACCCTGATGAAAACACGGTGTATTTTGAATGGACGTCGTTCGATCAACCTCTTTTGGTTTATGCATGGCGCATTCCCGATGAGACTTTGGAGGAGTGGGGAGAACATCATGAGCCCGTGGACGGGATTCGCATCTGGCAGGAATTTGTTCCCTCGACGGACGGAACCCCCGTCCCCATTTTTCTGGCGCAAGATGCACGGCGAAGGGTAAGCCCCGGCCCAGCCATTGTCGGCGGGTATGGCGGGTTCAATATCGCCTATACTCCGGTTTATTCGCCGGGGATTCATCTTTGGCTAAAATCCGGTGGTTTGTATGTCGTGGCCTCTCTTCGCGGCGGAAGCGAATTTGGTGAACAGTGGCACCGAGCAGGCATGCTGGAGAGAAAACAGCAGGTTTTCGATGACATGGTGTCAGTACTGCGTCACTTGTCATCCCGAAACTATTCACAACCGCGTGTATTGGGGATTACGGGCCGCAGCAACGGAGGGTTGCTTACAGGCGCCGTAGTGACTCAGCATCCGGAACTCATGCGTTCAGCCGTCATTGGGGTTCCCCTTTTGGATATGCTCCGATATGACCGGTTTTTGGTGGCAGCCCTATGGCGCAGCGAATATGGCGATCCCGCAAGTCCCAGGGACTGGCAATGGTTTGAGCGCTATTCTCCCTATCATCACGTTGTTCCCAACACCAAATATCCGGCCGTCTTCATTTTTACGTCGGCTCATGATAACCGGGTACACCCCTTGCACGCAAGGAAAATGGCGGCACGCCTCCAAAAAGAATCGGGTTCCGGACATCCTGTGTTTCTTCGCATTGAACCCGAGGCCGGTCATGGGGCAGGGAAAAGTCGGGTTCAGCAAATCGAGGAAGAAGCGGACATTTGGACCTTTCAGTTTCGACAATTGGGCCTTGAGCCCAGATAAGGACGTCACCCTGCGTCTTGAAGTCTCCCTTGCAGCAGCTGGGCGCCAAGGGGCATGACGATTTATGGGGATCGAGACGATGAGGAGATTATCATTGACGAGCGGGCCGGGCTTGATGCCTGATTGTTCCATTCTCAGACATTTGAACTCGTCAACCGCTCTCTAAGCGTCTTGTGTATGTGTAGGGCCTTATAGCCACCACACTAAAAGAGAAGAGGGGTACAGCAGTGTATATACCGAATCATTTCCGCATGCGGAACATGGACGACATCATCGAGTTGATCCGGAATAACGGTTTTGGTATTTTGATCACAGCGGATGGAGAACAGCCTTTGGCAACGCATCTGCCCTTTTTTTATGACTCTGAACGCCATGCTCTTTTCGCCCATATGGCCCGGGCCAACACCCAGTGGAGGCATCTTGATGGACAGACGGTTTTGGTGATTTTCTCTGGACCGCATGCTTATATTTCCTCGGAATGGTATCAATTGCCGGAAATGGTTCCAACATGGAATTATACTGCGGTTCATGTCTATGGCAAGGCGAATGTGATTGACGACGAAGACAAGATTCGGGAGATCTTGGATAAGTTGGTGGCGTTTTATGACCCCGGTTCACGGTTGCCGGAACAAGCTCACGATCCTTTTTACGAAAAAATGCTCAAAGGGATTGTCGGTTTTCGCATTGATATCACTGACATCCAGGGTGCAGCCAAGATGAGTCAAAATAAGCCCTTGGAGGCGCGCCTACACGTCGTGGAGAAATTGAAGGAAAGAGGGACTAACGGCGATTACAACGTGGCCGAAAGTATGGTCAAAGAGTTGAAGCGCGCGGGAGACGAGAGGTCTGGCGAAACAGTATGACGTAAACCGAGGGCATCCGAGTGTCACAACCCTCTTCACGCATCACAGTCCACCCACCCGATCCGGGAGGGCCGAAGCTTGTCGGTCTTTTTAGTGGCGCGACTTGAAGGGCACATCAGAAAAGCTTTTGCCTGTTTTCCGTTCTGTAGCAATTCGTTAAACGCCGTCTCGAGCCAGAGGCAGCCGGTAGGAATGTGGCGAAATACACGCCTTAAATCCGCTCAAGGACCGATCTCTCCCGTTTAAGGCGGGTGCAGGTTCGCACTAAGGTACGTCAAATTCCCAGATATACCGGTGTCTTGATTGAGACGGGCTAATTTCCGGGAGATTTTGCGGATATTAAACCACCAGACTATGCTTCTGGAACAAACAACGTGCCAGGATACGGGGGGACTCATTCTATTTTCTTTCCACGCATCCGGCATTAGGAACGTCTCATGCTTACGAAATCGAGTACATTAGTAACAATGAATGGGAAGCATTTATTGACTTCAAAGAGGTGGCATATTGGAGCGCACAAGGGCAGCTTATTTTGCGTATGCAGGGATTGATGGTGGGGGCCCCGGTCAACAGTGCCGCGTTTACCGGACAAACCAACAGTTCATGAGAATTTCTTTACGTGGGTAGATTGGAGGATGAGGGCCGGGCGTGAAGTTAAAACGCCCTAGTCATGATTCTTTGAGTGTTATCGAAGCTCCGGACCCAGTTCTCATCAACTCCTCCACATTAGGGTGGTGAGCTTGAATGAAAGGGGATAAAAAAGGTGCTACGAAATTTTTTTAGAACGAAAGTAGGAATAGTGGTAGGTGTTGCGGTGATTTTTGCTGGCGGCGGTGTGACTTTTGCGGCCTCAAATTTGACGAATCCCAACCCAACTCACACGGGTGTACCGGCACCCAGAACGTTTTCCCATAGGATTGTGCGGATTCCAAAGTCGGGACAACCTGTTCCGGCGGGACTTAAAACGACCGTTACGAAGAGTCAGGCGATTCAGGATGCCTTGAATCAGGTCGTGCACCAAGACCCTACGGCTTCTCCGACCGTAACTAGCGCTGTCCTGGTGTCTAAAACGACGGCCGAATCTGAAATTGGTTCGGTGTCACCATTGTTTCCCCGCTATTTTTGGAAAGTTGGATTAACAGGGTCGATACAATTGGTGGAACCCGCTGGAACTTATTCTCATGTCTTTGTATTTGTGGATCCTCAGACTGGGCATCCATGGATCATCTGGACGCCTCCGTCTAAGCCCCATTAGATGAGGGTAGGGGATTTAATGCTTCGTTGGCTTCGTCGATACTGGATCGCATTGGCCGTAACCCTGGTGAGTTATAGGTTGTTCGTCTTAGACCAACCTGCGAGAATGGTGATCATCGCAGGAAGCAAAATAACCTCTACCATTTCACTCGCGCTGTTGGAGATGGCGGCGCGGCAAGTATCATACCCGCCATTGTGGTGCTGCTTCTTGGCGTGGTCATTACGTGGGGGGGTCGATGGTTGCGGCACCGATAAGCGTTTGGCCGCAAGAGTGACACTACGCTATATTGGGCCGTATCCCTTTCCGGGATGAAAGTGGACAGGAGAGAAGTGGGCTTATAGCCCGCTTCTCTCGTCTTTTTCTACTCATTCACCCGCTCTTTTAGGGGGCCTGTAAAGAGATAGTCGCAATCCTCCCTTGTTATCTTCGGTTTCGTTACCATGGACTGTAATGAGGCCCTCGTGAAACACGGCTACACGGCTCGGATCGATGCCCGTTCCTTGGTGGATCAGGGGCTGGACCGCCTCCCGATGGTGCATGAAGGGCCCACCGTTCGCCACATGGAACAGCAAGGCCGGCGGACTGAACGGGGGGAGTGGAACTGCCTCGTGGCCGCCCACAATCACATCATAATCGATTTGGCCATCCACATCCACCGGGAAGCCCGTGCCCGTCTCCATCAGGAGGCCGTTCAGGAACGCCGCGATTCCAATCGTCAGCAAGCCGGTTGGAGCGCCTCCGAACTTGCGGTCGCCCACCAGGTGGAACAGGCATGTGGGGGACGGGTGGCGACCGTGGCCGACTATGACCGCACCTTGACCCAACTCTTGCAGGGGCTTGGTCCCGATCCGCTTGTTCGCCAGCTTGCCCTCCTCAAAGATCCGGAAAGAGTTTTTCGGAAGCAATGGCGGAATGCCGAAGGCCTCACCCTGTGGGAACTCGAACATCGGACCGTGTTGGCTTATTCCCACACGCCCGAGGCTTGACGCCCTTATCAAGACGCGATTATCCGCTATACGGCTCAACTCGCTGCCTGGCACCAAAAACCTTGACTCTATCGCCTGAGGCGCCGGGGGGAAGCCCGGGGCTGGCAAACCCAAGGGCGGGACAACAATGGCTATTAGACCAGTTGGGTCCTGCCCTCGATACGTGGCAACACGCCAAACAGGCCTAGCAGGACGGCCAGCAGCAATGGGCTGCGGCGTGGCAAGTTCTGCAACCCCGGGCGGCACAGACCCAAACACCGGTCAGTTGCCGGTGCAACGCTGACATGGGGTGATGGCCGAAGCCATGCTGGCGGACGCCATTTTGGATCGAGTTGTGCGCAATGCGTATCTTCTGGCTTTGCAGGGGGAATCGATGTGGTCCCAGCGATTGTCCTCAGCGCCTTGAGCGGTCTGTTAGCGCCGTGTGGATGTTGCGCCGACGGCCTGGTATGTGGGATGCCGTTCAAAATTAGCCGCCGACTCATATTCGCGAGTTGATGAAGTGTGTGGCCCAGTTTCTCGCAAACCCGCCAAACACTACCTGCGAAACACCCTATTGCGCGATCCCGCTGATTGAGGACCCCGGACTCTTGACTCCTTCGTGTTTCCCCCAGATGGAGAAAAATGTCCTAAATAAGGATTGTCACCTTGAAGGAAAGATCCGTGGGTGTTCTCGGTGCAACAGCCTACCTTTATTCTTTCGGTAATCGTTGCGGTCCTTGGATAGGAACCTCTTTTTTAAAGCGAAATCTAAAAGCTCTTCAAAAGAGCTACCGCTTTGGAACTAGTCATTCTCTAAAACGACCTGTGATTCAATGCGGTTTCGATGAAGTTAAACCAATATTCAAAAAAGAACATGATATCAGAAAATATAAACGGTGCTATCAGTAATAGCGTAGGCTACTCATTTGGCAGCGCAGTAAAATGAATATCGAGCCGAGATTAGTGTGATTAACGTAGGCCGATAGGAGCAGTGCCTACGGCACCGCATAAGATTGAATACCGCCAGGCGTGATTGCCGATTTCCTGAGAATTTTTGACCGGATGAGCAGAATGAGAGATGTAGGTCTAAGAATTGCGGCACAAAACCTTAAGTTCAGGTGGGGGCCGGGTATGTCTTCGCCTATGCTTCGCTGTGGCCCTTTGCGGCTCAAAATCGAGGGTCCTGCGAACAGAAACAAGAAATTCGGCTAGGAACGGAATAAGATGCTGTCTACGGGAATCGTGAGAAAACGCCGTATTCAAAGGAGGTGGAGGGCATCGACCAGAAAATTGAGCGCGACAATTCTGTATTTCATTATGCAGGCTGTCAGGCAGCAGTTGTGATGTTCGAGCGTTTTTTGGCGACGGAAGAGATTACTCACAGATTGGGGACGGACCTATCGAGATTGGCTTCGGATGACTGTTGTGGTGGAGTGGAGGATCCGCCTAATTTTTTTAGCGGTATCGTGGCTCCTCTGCGAATCATCGATTTAGCCGCAGGAAACCCTCTGGTTACTTCGTGTTTGAGTTGTCTGGCCAATATGCGTGGAGCATTCCGCCGGATGGAAGACAATCCCGAGACGCGCCGAAGGGCGGCATTCTCCATGGAGATTGTTGGCTATCAAGTTCCTTCGTCCACTAATGCACGGCATCTACTCGACCTGCTGGCGGAAAACAATCTTGCGAACACAATAAGAGAGCGGAAAACCGTGGATCTCGATCATCTTCCTGTGGCTTTGTACTACGGTTGCCGCAAACAGGAATTGAATTCCGACACACCCCGTAGGGTTGAAACCGCGATTGAGACTATGGGTGCCAAATTAGTGCCATTTTCCTCGGCCCTCCAATGTTGTGGAGGACCCAAAAGTTACCAGAGAGACGTGTCGCTGGGCAAGGGACCTGATATCTTGGCAGCGGCGCAAGAAGCAGGGGCGAGTGCAGTTGTCACTGTCTGCGGCATGTGTCAGGCCAACCTGGAGAAAGAGGAGGCTGCTATTCCGGTTATCCCCTTTTTGCAACTGCTGGCAGTGACTCTTGGCATGGCCGATCCAAAAGTCTGGTTACGTCCATTTCATTCGGTTGAAGGAGGTTAAAAAGTATGCCAGAAATGAAGCCCGACTATCGTCCCCAGGAATCCACCAAGGACTACGATACCGTTCGCCGGACGACTTGTACCAATCAGTGCGAATCGGGATGCGGCATGAAGATCTTTCTCAAGGAAGGCCGAATTGTGGACATCATGGGCGATGAAACGCATCCCTTGAGTCGAGGAGGCCTCTGCAGCAAGGGAACCAGTCAGTTTCAGCGCTACTATGATCCGCTGCGGGTCCACTATCCGCAAATACGCAAATCGCTGGACGATCCTTACCAAAGAGTGAGCTGGGATGAGGCTATCGACTTTGTAGCGGAACGTCTGACTCTTTTAAGACAGCGTTATGGTCCGGAATCACTGGCTATTTTCCGCACCGGCAGGGCTTCGATGGGGCAGAAAGTGGGTGGGGGCCGTTTCGGGCACTTCTTCGGCACCCCTAATGTGTTCGGACAAGGGCCCATCTGTTGCGAAAGTCCTGGGGCCGCGATGAACTATGTTTTTGGGGCAGAAGGATTCGGGCGCCTGATGAATCCGAGTCCTGATTGGAAGAACGCCCGATGCATCCTGATGGTAGGAACCGAAATGGCTTCTCAAGAGGTTATCACATACCGGGCGATTCTTGATGCCAAGGATGCGGGTGCCAAGATTATTGGTGTCGACACACGGTTTAACTCTTCCATGTCCAAGGCGGACCTGTTTTTAATGGTGCGAAACAACACGGATACGGCGCTTTTCATGGCGATGGCGAACATTATTATTCAAGAACAGCTGTACGACAAAAAATTTGTCGATAAATGGGTTTATGGCTTTGACGAGTACAAAGAGGCATGCCGGGAGTGGACTCCGGAAAAGGCCGAACGAGTGACGATGGTGGACCGCAATCTCATCATTAAGGCAGCCCGCCTTTTTGCCAGTTCCAAACCCGCTATGGCGACAGGATGTCTCGGTACCGCTCAACAATACAATTCCAACAACACCAACCGTTCCATTGCCGCGTTATTGGCCCTGACGGGGAACATTGGCATCAAGGGGGGAGGGTGGAACTGGCTGCATAATTGCCGTCCTCCTCTCTCCTACGGGCATGATACTCATGACTTGCCCGAACCCAGAAGACCTGTTATTGCCGATAACCTGCTGCCTTGGGGTGATAACTCGGTCCCGGTCATTATCAATGCGATGCTATATGGGAAGCCGTACCCTATTCGAGGGCTTATCTGGAACGGCAATCATTTGCCGCAATTTCCCAATGTCACCAAGACTGAAAGAGCTCTGCGCAACAATCTTATTACGGTTCATCTGTCCATTTATCCCAACCACACGTATCATTTTGCTCACGCTTCGTTTCCCATTGCTATGGGAATGGAAACCGAAAGCATTTGTCATCATGGCAACAACCGCCTCATCCAATGGCACAACAAAGTAATTGAATATCAGCACGAGCATCGTCCGGACCTGTTCTTTTATGCCAAATTGGCGCAGAAGCTGGGATTTGGAGACAAGTTCCCATGGTTGACAAATAACGACACCGACGTCGATGAGAAAGGGTTTACGAATTGGCTGCTGAACGAAGACCATATGACCCGGGGGATGAGCTCATTTAATCTTGATCCGGAACACAATCCCCGAGGAGGCATCATGTGGCCCGCGGAAACCGAAGCGGAGGCCACATATCAAGACCCGGAGGCAACATTGCGCGGTAAGTGGATTATGTACCGCGAAGGCGATCCTTATCCCGGTACCGACTCCCGGTTCCCGACTCCATCCGGGAAGATCGAACTGGCATCGCCAGCCTTGGAGAAGCTGGGATGGGACCGGGTGCCCCGTCACCGCGAAGGCAGCGAGAGTTGGATTGCCAACCCGGAACGGGCTCGCAAGTATCCGATTTCGCTCAATACTTGCCGCATTACTGCGAGTTTTCACGAGGGAGGCCACTGGTGGCCGTGGGCCGATGAATTGATCCCGGATCGTTACATTCAAATTCACCCCGAACTGGCAAAAATTTTAGGCATTGAGGACGGGGACACAGTGGTTCTCGAAAACGACCGGGGTAGTATCGACGGTCCCGCATGGGTGACGGAAATGGTGCCGCCATGGGGGTGTTGGGTAAATTTCGGATTTGATCGCTATCAGCCCTTTCATCCTTACGAAACGGTGAATGTGGTCATCGACGACATTATCAAGGATCCAGTGTACGGTCAAATTCAATGGAAATCTATGGCTGTCCGGGTATATCTCAAGGGAACGGACGGAACCATGGCTGCGTCCATGATCCACGATTACCTCAAGAAAAAGTATCCGAATTTGTTCAACGATGACGGTGTGCTTTTGGGAACTTACAAAGATCGGAACTGGGACTACGAAGAGAAGGAACCGTGGGTCGATCCCTTTTCCGGAGCTATGGCAGTTGCAGGGTTAAAAACCGGGGAGTAGGGGGGAGAGGGATTATGCCAGAAACCTTTGCGAAAAAGAATCCGTGGGAGGGCCGGGACGCTAGAGTGACCCTCAAGGGGCGGAAAACGCGTTTGGCCATGATGGTCGATATGGACCGATGCATTGGTTGTTTTAGCTGCGAGGTTTCGTGCAAAATGCAGAAGGATTTACCGGTGGGCCCGCGTTTGATGCGAGTCATCCAGATAGGTCCCTATAAAATCAAGGCACAGGGTGGTGACCAATTTCGCACGGCATATGTACCCATGAATTGCCGGCAGTGCGAACCGGCTCCATGCATTGAGGTCTGCCCGACCGGAGCTATGCAAAGACGCGAAAAGGATGGGATCGTATTTGTGGCCGAGGAATTGTGCATTGGCTGCAAAAGCTGTATTGCCGCGTGTCCTTTTGGCGCACCGCAACTAAATCCCAACACCGGCAAAGTGATTAAGTGCGATTATTGCATGGATCGTGTGGATGAAGGATTGCTTCCGGCCTGTGTGACCAAGTGTTCTATGGATGCCCTGCGCTTTGGGGACATCAATGAACTGTCGACACTCAACCGGGAGAAACACGTGCGGATGTTAACGGCAGACTTGTTCAACTGGACCAAAAATCAAATCTGATGGAGGTGAAATCAATGAGCGGCAAGCCCTATGCGGGTACAGTGACCGCAACGCCGTTCCGCGTTCAGTATGAGGACCATGAACAGTCCGACTTTTTTCGTGCGGAAGAGGCTCTCAAAAATGCCGGCATTCGGATTACCGGGCGCAAAGTGATGAGTGTTCCTCCCTATCATGCGACCATCTTTGTGGCTTTTGCCGACGAAAGTAAGGCTGCCCAAGTATTGAAAGCGGCAGGAATTCAACTTTTTCCGGTTACGCCCGTCTATTGAAAGAAGGGTGAAAGGAGGTGCGCCGATGGGAAAAATGAGCGTCGAGGAATTGCAAAATCGGATTTTGGAGGATTTAGGCGTACTGGCCCAAGTTGATGACACGCCCGTCCCCGAGGCGGTGGGCCGCTGTCTGGCTGAGAATGTGCACGCCCCCATCAATGTACCGGTATTTACCCGTTCCGCTGTCGACGGTTATGCGATCAAGTCCCGGGATACGGAAATCGCCTCCCGGGAAGAACCTGTGATGTTGGATATCATTGAAAAGGTGACCACCGGTGTTGTTCCGCGGCAACGAATACAGAGCGGACAAGCCACGTTAGTGACAACCGGAGCGATGCTTCCCCGCGGAGCCGATGCCGTAGTGCTTGTCGAGAATGTCTCGGCTCGGGGTCAGCAAGTGATCATATCCGACAGGGTCAAGAAGGGTGAGCACGTTTCCGTAGCCGGAGAGGATCTGGGGACTGGCGAGGCGGTGCTGCCAAAAGGGCATATTGTCCGGCTGGTGGATGTAGCCGCCTTATCCGCCCTGGGCATTAGCCGGATCCCGGTGGTGCGGCGACCCAAAGTGGCGATTTTTTCTACCGGTGATGAGTTGGTATCACCGGGTCATCCTTTGGGCCCGGCTCAGGTCTATGATGCGAACGCCTATCTGCTGGAAGCTGCGGTGAGAGAGAGCGGGGGCGATGCCGAGCGCCTGGGAACCATCCCCGACCGGGTGGAGCAAGTGGAGATGCTGCTCTCCGACACGGCCCAAAGCGGACGCTTTGATCTGATCGTCACCACCGGGGGCACAGGGGCCAGCTTGCTGGTCTTGGAAGGTCGGGATGTGGAAAACATTCATGACTTGATTCCTGGAGCTATTGCCAAAATGGGGCAGTTGAAGAGCCATGGGCTGTTGATGGTTCCGGGCAAGCCCACTGCTTACGGAGAAATTGCCGGGGTGCCAGTTTTTGCTTTGCCGGGATGGCCCTATTCCGTCATTATGACCTTCCAACTTTTTGTGGCGCCGGCTATCCGGAAGATGGCGGGACTTCCGCCGTTGGGGGCCTTCCGTGAAGTGAGGGCCCGTCTCACCCAGGAACTGATGGCAGAGGAGGGCATGCGTAAATATTTTCAGCTCAGCCTCAAGCGCGAGAATGGGGAGATCTGGGCCAAGCCACTCCTTGCCCCCCGGCCTCCTTCAGCGGCAAGGACCATTCACCAGATGCTTCAAGGGACCGGATATTTTTTTCTGGACGGCGTCAGCCGAACTCATGTGCGTGAAGGGGAGTGGGTACAGGTGGTAGTAGATGATCCTGGATGGCAATGATCCCGTCTTTGAGAGTATCGGTTTGGTCAGCTTGTGATTTGGCCTGTCTTTACTGCCACAAAGAGGGGAACCGCCATCCGGGCCGGCACCTCTCGGATGACGAAGTCTTGCACCTCATCCGGGCAGCCATACCGCAAGGACTTGTGAAGGTCAAAATTACAGGCGGGGAGCCCTTGTTGCGCCCCCATCTTTCTGATCTACTCAAACAAATTGTCCGCTGGGGACTCGAGGTGTCGCTAACCACCAATGGAACCCGGTTGGCGTTATGGGCGCAAGAATTTCGGGAGATAGGCCTGTCCAAGGTGAGCGTGAGTCTCGACACGCTGAACCCCGAACGTTTTCGAAATCTGTGTGGAGCCGACAGGCTGCCCTTGGTGGTAGGGGGTATCACCGCCGCCCGGGATGCTGGCTTGCCGCTCGAGCTGAATACGGTGCTGATGGCGGGGGTGAATGAACACGAATGGGATGAGCTCATCGCATTCGCTCGCAAGATGCAAGCACGGATCCAGTTTATCGAGTTATCCCCGGCTACACAATCCAGGGAGTTTTATGAGCATCATCATGTCAGTCTGGATCATCTCGAGCAGCTCTTGCGGACGCAGGGGGAAATGCTCGAAGGGGTGCGGCAAGAGGGCGACCGGCCCCGCTACCGTTTTAATGGGGTCGATGTGAATCTTTGCCGTGTTGTCGGTAAAACTCCGGTGCCGGGGCCGAGGCGCCGAGGATTGCGACTCTCCGCCGATGGCAAAGTCTACGGCTTTGAGTATCAACAAGATGCGTGTCTGGCCGATTTGGCGGCGGCTTACCGGGCCGGGGCAAGGGAAAGCGAGTTGACCCGAATTTGGGCTCAGGCGGGCAGTCTCATCCATCCAATCAATCAAAAGGAGGTCCTATTTCATGAAACTGAATTTAGCGGGAAAAGACGCCGGTCTTACTTTTGAGAGTGTGCACTTAGTACCCGGCCGCGGCGGATGCAGCCGCTTGCATCCGCACTTTCACACCGTGTCCGTATCCTTGGACGGTGAACCCTCGGATCGAGGAATGTTGATGCATATTTATCGTTTAAAAGAAGTGGTCATTCGTTTGTGTCAGGAATTTGATCATATGGTTCTTGTTGCAAACTACCCACCAGAAGTGATGACCGTCGACGAGGAAGAAACGGGATACAAGATTAACGTCAACGGCAAAACCTATCTCCTTCCGTACAGCGATGTGCTGCGCCTGCCCATTGGCACCTTGAACGTGGAGGATCTGTGCCAGTACATGGCTGAAAACCTTTTGGACAGGCTGGACCCCATCTTGGATGCCCGGCGCATTGTGTCCATGACGGTCGAGGTGGATGAGGGCAACGGACAGAGCGCTTCGGTGACGGTGTCAACCCGGCGATGACAGGCGCGGTCCTTGCGGGCGGGAAAAGTTTGCGAATGGGACGGGAAAAAGGGTTGGTGGAAATCAGAGGACAAAGCATGATCGCCACCATGGCGTCCATACTGGGAACGGCGCCGGGAATCGACTCTCTGATTATCGTGACCAATAACCCGAGCCGTTTTTCCTTCTTGGATATGCCGATGATTCCCGATTATTTTCCCGCAAAAGGTCCTTTGGCCGGAATCCACGCCGCCCTGCGTGCTGTGCGGGACTGGATTTTTGTCACGGCTTGCGACATGCCTTTTTTGTCCCCGGAACTGCCTCGCTACCTGTGGAACAGGCGGGATGGGGTGGACGTGGTGGTGCCTCGCATCGGCGGTCACTGGGCTACTGTGGCGGCCCTTTACGGCCCCGGCTGTCTTCCCGAACTGGAGCGGGCGCTGGATTATGGATCGCCGGGATTAGTTGATGTGGTGAATCGGCTCCGAGTACGGAGCGTGTCGGAACGGGATTTGTTTCGATCCGGAATTGCGCCACGAAGTTTCTTCAGCGTGAATACCCCTGACGACGTGTGCCGTGCCAATGGCACGGCCCTGGAAACCATAGCGGCAGAATGAAGAGACGGAAGACGGGATCATCTTTTGGACCTTAGGGACCGGAATGGCCGGTCGGATGAAATCACACCGAATAAAGAGGCTGACGCTTTCGTGTGAGAGGAGGCTGAGGGGTGGAAATGGGGCCAATGGGGAGTCAAGGACGGGATATCGTCGTCGATCCCTCCCGGTGCGACGGCTGTGGGGATTGCATAGAATCGTGCCGGGAAGCGGTGTCTTCCCAGCACAAAAAAACGGATGCACTTTCCCGCATTTGGATTCATGATATCAACGATAAGCGGTATCCCATGGTGTGTCACAACTGCGAACAGGCTCCTTGCGTCAGTGCCTGTATGACCGGATGCCGCCACCGTATGGGAGAATTCGTCACGACAGACTATGAGAGGTGTGTGGGATGCAGCATGTGCATTATGTGCTGTCCTTTTGGGGCCATTCAACTGGTGCAGGAAGAACGTCTGGCCATGAAGTGTGATGGATGTCTGAGTTATGAGACAGCCCCTTGCGTCAAAGCGTGCAAAACCGGCGCTTTGCGTCATGTAGGGTTTGTTGAGGCCTCATTCGAAAACCGCAAACTCCGGGCATCGTCTTTGGCGTTGGCCCGACTCTATAAGGCGGGGGGGGATGGGTAAATGCGCTATCTGGTTATTGGCAACTCGTATGGCGGTTTGGCGGCGGCCGAGGCTATTCGCAAACGGGATGAAGAGGGAGAAATCACCGTGTTGTCGAACGAGAACCATGAAGCATATGGCCGCCCGTTGATTTCGTATTACCTTGGTGGTGAAGTGTCTTCGGCTCGCATGTATTACCGCCCCCCGTCTTTTTATCGGCGCTACCGCATCGATGTGCGCATCAACTCGGCGGTACGGAAAGTTTTGGCCCAAGAACACGCCGTTGTCCTGGCCGACGACTCGCAACTGAGTTATGATCGATTGCTCGTGGCCACCGGGGGACAGCCTTTTGTACCCCCGATGAAAGGAGCGAACGCTCGTGGGGTTTTTACGTTTACCACCTGGAAGGATGCGGACGATATCAAAGCGTGGCTTCCCAAGGTCAAAGATGTGATCGTGATAGGGGGCGGCCTTATCGGGCTATCGGCGGCCGATGCTCTGCGTCACCAAGGCGGGGTTCGGGTGACGATTGTGGAAATGCTGCCGCGGGTATTGGGACTGGCGCTGGACGAGGACGGCTCGTCGATACTTCAAGACCGCATCGAGGAACTGGGAACACGTGTGGTGACAGAGGACTCGGTGGTGGAGATCGTCGCGGACCAACAAGGGGCTGTGAACCGGGTAGTGTTGAAGAGTGGTGCGGAACTGTTGTGCCAGATGGTGGTTATCGCGATAGGAGTACGGCCTGCCGTTGAAATTCTCAAGGATTCGGGAATTCGAATCAATCGAGGTGTAGCGGTTGATGAGCATATGCAAACAAACCTGCCCGATGTTTATGCCGCAGGAGATGTTGTGGAAGCCCGGGACATCATCAATGAGGATAATCGTATCATAGCCATCCTGCCGGTGGCTTATGAGCACGGCGTCATTGCCGGAGCCAATATGAGCGGGGATCCTCTCCGGTACCCGGGGGGCATTGCGATGAATTCGATGCCAAAATTCGAAATGTCGGTCATGACCATGGGTCTGACATTGGATCAACCCGATTTGGAGGCCGTGCGCCGGTTTCACGGCACCAATTACCGCAAATTTCTGTTCCGTGGGGATAGACTGGTGGGGGTCATATTAATCGGAGATACCTCGGCAGGAGGGATTCTGACTTCCATCATTAAAAAACAGGAACTGTTGGATCGCGTGACCAAGGAACGTATCATCGCCGGTGAATATTTTTCCCTGGCGGCTGAAAAAAAAGTGGCATGGAGTCCGGCTCCAGAGCGGACACAAGAATTACGTTGAGGGCACGGAGGGACGTAACCGACAATGCAGGAGAAGGGTATTGGGGGAGTGTCCGGATGAACGGCATCCGTCGTTCCAAGAGGGGGGAAGGACATGGCAGGCGACAGATCCGGGAGTTCCTTGCCATTACAGACCCGAAGCCGGCCATCTCCGGGTTCCGGCAACCGGTTTGATGCGTCCGAGTGGGCCGGAGCTTTTGGGGATATTGGCACACTGATTCCGTTTGTGCTAGCGTACGTGACAGTTTTGCACATGAATCCCGTCGGTATCCTGTTTTCTTTTGGCATGGCCTATCTCATCGCGGGTATGGTTTATAAGACGCCAATTCCGGTGCAGCCGATGAAAGCGATCGGCGGTTTTGCTTTGGGCCATCCTCATCGGGTGAACCCTTTCATGGTGTGGGCAGCGGGGTTGATTATCGGCCTGGCCTGGTTGGCGATGGGCTTATCACGCGCCGTGGAGGTCCTCAGTCGTCTAGCGGCGAAGCCGGTAGTCCGTGGCATTATGTTGGGACTGGGGATCACGTTTGCGGAAATGGGGATCCAACGGATGGCTGGTCACTGGATACTTGCGGCTTTGGCTGCAGCAGTGGCCTTAAGTCTTTTTTCCACGCGCTTCCCGGCCATGTTCGCCCTGCTTATTATCGGTGTGATTGCCGCCTTGATGCTTCACCCGGATTTACCCTCACGTATTTTTTCTGCTGGGTTCGCTTTCCGGATTCCATCTTTCCAAACCCAATTTCTTTCGAGTTCCGATTTGTCAAAAGGATTTTTCCTTTTGGCTCTTCCTCAGTTGCCCCTGACATTAGGCAATGCCATCATTGCCATCACCCATGAAAATAATGAACTCTTTCCACAGCACCCCGTCTCCGAGCGAAAAATGGCCATTTCGACAGGCATTATGAATGTGCTGTCGCCCTGGGTAGGAGGTGTGCCAATGTGTCACGGGGCGGGAGGAATGGCTGGGCATGTGCGCTTTAACGCCAGAACAGGCGGATCTTTGATAATTTTGGGCTCACTGGTCGTGTTGTTGGCTTTGGTAGGCGGTCCGTCCACGGTTCTGGTGCTGCGAGCATTTCCGGCCGCCGTCATTGGTGTCATCCTCTTCTTTGCAGGAATGGAACTGGCGGTCACGGTCCGGGATATCGGCAACAAGAAAGAAGATGTGTATTTAATGCTCATGGTGGCGGCCTTGGCCATATGGAATATGGGTGTCGCCTTTCTATGCGGAGCCATCATGGCAGAAGTGTTGCGCCGGGGGTGGATTCATTTGTGATGCGGCAGTCATGAAGAATAGACAAGGAAGGTCTTGGGATGCGGAAGCCGACAGACAAATATAGAAAGGGTGCCGGCACGGGCCTACTGGACAGCCTCGGTGCGGCGAGATGTCTTCTGAGTGCTTAAGCCGCAGCATGTAAGCTTGTCAGCGATTGGGGCTGGTGCCTCATTCGGGGAGAGCCAAACCAGGGGACAGGATTCTGTGATTGTAGGGGAACGCGGTTTCAGGCCCATGTTCCTTTGTGCAAATTTGATGGACGCAGAGGATACTGTTAAGACTGACTAAAGCGCCAAGAAATGAGGAGAGGTGTTTGGGGTAAGCGCAGTGAGAAAGGCAAGGAGCCTCGCTGTACATGAAGAACCGCACGGGTCGCGGCTGGCTTGGGAGGAAATTTGATCGGGCTTTCATTATCTCGCCCGTGTTGTGTCGCGAGCCGAAATGTCTACCTGATGCACCGGTCAATTGTCTCATTACGCTAAAGAGGTGTTCAGGGATGCGCTATGGGTTCCAAAAGATAATTCTTGGAGGTGCAAGCTGTGCCTAAGGCAACTGGCATTCGAAATGTGTGGCAGTCCTTGCCTCTGACACGATTTACCACACGCGCGAACTATATTTGGCTAGTGGTGGCAACCGTCTGTATTGGCGCTTTTATGGCGGCATTGGATGCCAGTATTGTCAATGTGGCGCTGCCGGACATGA
>PXYT01000061.1 GCA_003023725.1 Sulfobacillus benefaciens
ACAATGATTTTACCAGAGAGTGGCCCGTTTTTGTTGTTCTAGCGCCATTTTTTGCGATCGTTGCCGGCTTGGGGTCAATTTTGCAGATCCCGGCCAAGCCCTGCCCACAAAACCGCATCCCGTCGTGGAATATTGGGGGAAAATTCTTTTTCCGCTGTCTTTAAGGCTTTGTCCCTCAAGGCTTCCAGGACAGCGAAAAAGGCTCTTAGTGAATTGACGTAGATGGTTCCCATTCAACACGGCGTCTCCGGAGACAGAATAGGACGCCAGACAAGTGTCCATGGGGAACGGGATACCTCAACCTCATCGCTCCACAGTCTCAAAATGCGTCAGGCATGATGCCAACGCTCCTGAGGGTTCTCAACTCCCACGTTACAACCCGTCCCTTTTCCGATGCCCATCGCCACAGGATTCGAGAGCAGACCGCCTGACAACCCTGCCTACAGCTGAGCCTACACGAGTCTAATCTTATCCCGGAAACGATGTCCTATGCCAGCCTATTTCACCCCCCACAATCGTCGCGTCCACCGGACAGTCGCGGATGTCCTCAAACACCGACATGCGCCTAATATCTTCGCCCAAAATGACAAAGTTTGCCCGGTAACCGGCTTTGAGAATTCCCATTTCGTTCTCGGCGAAAGCCAGTCGGGCGGCGTTGATGGTGTACAGTGTGAGTGCTTCTTCCACGGAGAGTCGCTCTTCCGGTGCCAGAACCTGGCCTGCTTGAGTCTGACGAAAGACGGCGCTTCCGATTCCACTCAAAGGTCTAAAATTCGTAACCGGACTGTCGGAACTCCCGGCCGGCAAAAGACCGGCATTCAACCAGCTGCGAAAGGGAAACATGTGACTTCCCCGCTCGGTGCCATAATTCTCGATATAGCCGTCACCGAATTCGAAAAGAAAGTGCGGTTGCCCCACCGGGGTAATCCCCCATGTCACCAAGTCGGCAATGAGATCATGCGGACACATGGCGCAGTGTTCTATGCGGTTTCTGCGGGTGCTATCGCCATATTGGGCAATGCTGCGGATACTATTGGCAATGGCCTGGTCTCCGACTGCGTGGGTAGTGACCTGAAATCCCCTGCGGGCAGCTTCTCGGATGAGCTGATCGAGTTCGCCTTGGGAGTGATAGAGGATCCCTTGGCTCAACCCGTCCGAGGCGTAAGGTTCCCGGGTTGCTGCGGTTGGGCCGCTGGAACTTCCGTCGACCATGACTTTGGCAGCACCGATATAGAGATCTTGCAGGTGAAATCCCGTGCATATCCCGGATGGCAGGAACGAAGAAAGCTGATTAATGCCGAGCCCATTCCATACCATGGCATCGACCCGTTGCCTAATCAGGCCGTCTCTAAAGGCTTGAATCAACACGGGAAAGTATTCGGGAGGTCCTCCGGCATCATGGATGGCGGTTACCCCGGCTTTGAGCCAGGTTTCACTGGCCAGAGACAGATAACGCGTCATTTCTTGCGGGGACAGGCGGCTCGCATCCTGGATGCGGTTCAGAGCTTGGTCGTAAAGGATGCCGTTTAAAGTGTTGCTGTCGGAATCCCGGCCATAGTGGCCCCCGGAAGGATCCCCGGCATGAAGATCGATCCCGGCCAGCTTTAGGGCCATAGTATTAGCTACAGCAATGTGGGCACAGGTTCTGGTCAGGACCACGGGATGGTTTGGGGCGATATGATCCAGGTCATGACGCGTCGGATGGCGTCTCTCGGCAAGATAAAAATCGTTGTAGCCTCCACCCCGGATCCATTCCCCGGGCGGGGTGGTCTGCACCTTTTTATACAGAGCCCGCGTTATTTCCTTGATGGATCGCAGGGGTTTTAAGGGGATTCCGCTGAGTTCGGTGGCAAACAAGGCGAGATGGGCATGGGCATCGATGAAGCCGGGCAAAAGAACCCGGCCGTCCAGGTCGATCAACCTTGGTTTTTCTCCCCCTGGAAGTGATTGATAGGCCCCATCCAAGTGCCCGGCGTAAAGAACCCGGTGTTCGTCAGTGGCCAGGGCGCCCGCCAGAGGATTCACCGGGTCCATAGTAAAAATCGGGCCGTTGAAGTATATCGTATAGGGCATTCTCCAACATTCCCCCTGACTACGCTCAAATGTCACGAACCTCTTCGGCGGCGACAACCATGGATGAGCTGTTATACGTTTTCGGCGACAGAAACTGCCCCAAAAACGCCCAAGTGTCACGATCCCGCCATTTCTTTGGGACGGCACTTGGCAGCAAGCCGTGAACCCGGCCCGGCACGATGATTGTCGCCGCCTCCTTCCATTCCTTCCATAGTACACCAAATCAAGAGCTCGTGGATTTGGACGTGTTTAAGGCGAATGGGCCTGAGATCGATCCGGCAATCTGCGCAGGCTTTCTAATTTCTGCCAGAGCCAAGACGGCCAAAGATCCGGACATGACTAACCCATTGGACGTAGAGGCTCACTGTGGAGATTAGGGAGGAGCCCAGTCAAATTTCCCCTTCTTCGGTCTCGCGTTACAGGGCCCCCGTGCAGGGACAGAGATTTGGGCACTCCTTCATCCGAAGTCACGGCAGTCACGACTCCCAAAGACACAGCCTTGTATCGTCCGAAAGACCTGTGTGGTGAAATGTTCGCGAATTCTGGTCTCCATGTGCCGGCTAAAGTCTGAACGTCAATCTTATGAATCTCCTTCCATACAGGGTAGACGAGGACTTGGGTGGGGGTTCCCGGCACATTGATCGCGGCGTCGAGGCCCTTGGCCCCGGCCGGCTTAGCCCGGGATAGCATACACCGGGTTGATTCTGGCCCTCATTTCCGAAAAATCCCCATCGGTTGATGCGATTTTGTCAGCGGTTCTCCGGAGAACCGCTTTGGGCAGTGTTGGCCGCCAATGGGTCTTGGTCCAGCTCTTGGCCGCTTTTCCGAAGACGTGACTGGGCGGAGGGAACAATCCTCAGATCTCAACGCGGGTGGAACCGTGATGACGAGCTGGCTGGCGCGTAGTGTTTTGTGTATGGGGGTTAACGAAAGGACTTGACCCGTCACGGCTGCCTCGGGTCGAGGGGGCTTTGGCCCTTGCTTCACTGCAGAGAATCCGGCCCTGAGCACCTTGTTTGAAGTGCGGGCGCTGGGCCGTATTGAGCGGCCAATCTGCGAAAGACTCCGATCACCCGGTGCATAACGAGCGTGCTTGCCGTCCGCCGTTGATTCCTAGTAATCCCCGAACAAGGTGAAAAAAATACCTGTGAGTAAGCCCCCATCCCCTCCTCCTGCCTGACTCATAGCCCACTCCCCGTCCAGAACCCTTGGGGATCCAACTTCGCTAGCGCAGCCGTTTCCTCTTCGGACGGGTTTGGCGTCGAAACCGGCTTCCCCTTTGTCACCAGTTCCCATCCCGTATTTCGTTGTATCTCTTCGAGCGTATAGCCGGGGTGAATACTGCGCAACACCGCATGATGAGAGTCAGGGTCGAAAGCAAAGGTCGCACGGTTCGTGATTAGAACTTCCGGCCCTCCACTCAGCTTCAAACGGTCCCGCTCATGTCCGTCACGTCCGTAACCTAATGACGTAATATAACTGACATTCTCCACTAGCCGTCCTTTGTGGTGTGCCATGAGAATAACCGTGCGCCGACTGAGCAGGGCGATATCACTCGCTCCGCCGGATCCGGGCAATTTTACACGGGGACGGGAAGGGGTTCCGATATAGGATGTGTTAAGGTTACCAAAGCGATCCACTTCGGCACCGCCTAAAAATCCTACATCGACTCGCCCTTGCTGCATAAAATGCATTAGGTCAATCATCTCGGTAATCCACAGGCTGCCGTCCACGTTGCTGGCGTCGCACATGGTGATGAAAGGGCCGTCAACGGGGTTGGCACGGACGATGCCGGCGTCAAAAAATCCTTTGGCATGAGGAGCGTGGGTGGCTTTGGCCAAGGCGAAGGCCAGAAGCGGCAGACGCATGCCCACATTCACGATATCCCCGTCATGAATATGGCGGGATGCCTCCACGACCATGAGCTGATCCGGTGTCACAGAGCTTTTGGCCATTGCAATAAGCCCTCCTTTTCATGACTGCGGAGGATCTGTAACCGTTCGGCTCCTAATTGGGCGAGATAGTCGTCGTGCGAATCTCCTATCCAGGTGTCGAGCCATCTTTTAAATCCGTCCAGGGACCGGGTCTGTTGGTGATAATCCCCGAAGAAGGCAGTATCCCTGCCATAAAAACCCAGACAGGGAGAGGGGTGGAAAGCGAAGGAAATTGGCACAACGGCGTCGACCACTAGCGAAGGAACATCAATTTGCCAAGGTGCCGGAGATTTTTCCTCACTGGATTCCAGAAGTTCTTCACAGATGAGAATGACATGCCGACTGGCCATCATGACTTCGTGGGTCATGCCTCTGGGACCGTCAATAACCCCATTACCTTCCTTGTCGGCGCGCTGAACGCCGATTATGGCCACATCGGGTTGTAACGCGGGCACCGCCACCAGTGATTCTTCGTGCCAGGTGAATGGTTCGAATCCGACACGACTGTTCAGCAAATCGGTTCCCTGTAGTGTCCGCGTCGGCAAAAACGGCACGCCCATTTGGGCGGCCTGCAAGGCTAGGGCCATCGTGTAATTGCTGTAGTCGTAAAATGTCACCGGATGGGGAATTCCCTGTTCCTGACTACGGCGGATGTTGTGTCCGAGCCCCCCCGACACGTTGCCAGCCCAGGCCACTTTGACGGCATCAAGAAGCCCCGCTCCGATCAACAAATCACAAGCCACATCAGAGATAGGGGCGCAAAACGTCAAATGGCGCTTGTTTTGGCGAATCAGTTCGTGCACTGCGGCAAAAGGAATGAGGGCTTCGTGCGCCGCCCCAAGGAACAGCGACGATCCATCCGTGACGAACTGTTTCACGGCATGGGTAAGGGTCATGACTTTACTCACGATAACATCCATCCTTCGCGAAGACAGTAGTATTGAATTGTTCCGCTGGCGGTCTTAAGGAGTTCCGTGGCAAAATAGATTTGCCGTCGATACTGGTAATGTTGGTTGCATACAATTGACAAAGTCCTGCGGTTCCATCGCCCATTCAGGTGTCGGGCCCCTATCCGGCGAGATAACCACAAAGACTACGGGATGGTCTAAACGATGCGCATCAGCTTGCCCGATGACGGCACCTTCCACGACCCGGGGATGCTCTAACGGCACATTGTCCACCTCAATTGGCGGGACTTTGTTCCTTCCGCCGTAATCATGTCGCCCAAACGGCTGCAGGATCCAAAATTGCCGCCGGCATCTTGAAAATATGTATCGCCCACTTTAAATCATTCACCAAACATGCTCGTCCGGGTTTTATGATACTGCCCCCAACAAGACGGGGCAATACTGTCTTCTTTGACGTACAAATCGCCAATGTCGCGTGGATGAAACTGATGTCTTGACCCAGAGTGCGGACATCATAGCGGACCGCACTCCATGGTTGTTCCCGAGAAACTCCCTCAAACGGTTGGCGGTATAGATAAACATGGAGCACGTCCGACGCCTCGATGCCGTCAAGAATTTCCACGCCATACCGGCGGTTCCATCGGATATAAATCTTATCAGGTGGCCCTCTCGGCGGAAACCATCGAACGATGCTGGTCTCTCCAGTGCGGTTCCGGATTGACCGTCCTATTTAACCATCGGTATAATTTGTTCAATATATCGAAAGGAGTGAAGATTTTGCGTCACGGTGATATTTCCAGCAGTCCCGACACGGTAGGCGTGGCAGTGGTCAACTACAAAATGCCCCGTCTGCACACGAAGCAGCAGGTTATCGAAAATGCACGGAAAATTGCGGATATGCTGGTGGGAATGAAACAAGGGCTTCCCGGCATGGATCTTGTGGTTTTTCCGGAATATAGCACACAAGGAATCATGTACGACGAACGCGAAATGTTTGAAACGGCCTCCGTGATTCCCGGGGAAGAAACAGAGATATTTGGCAACGCATGTCGCCAGGCCCATACATGGGGCGTGTTTTCATTAACCGGGGAGCAGCATGAGGAGCACCCCAAGAAGTGGCCTTACAATACCCTGGTTCTTATCAACGACCAGGGCGACATCGTGCAAAAGTACCGCAAAATTTTACCCTGGAATCCTATTGAGGGTTGGTACCCCGGCGACAAGACCTATGTTTCGGAAGGGCCTAAAGGCCTCAAAATTAGTCTCATTATCTGCGATGACGGCAATTATCCGGAAATTTGGCGGGATTGCGCAATGAAAGGTGCCGAGTTGATTGTGCGGCCCCAGGGATACATGTATCCTGCCAAAGACCAACAGGTTCTAATGGCCAAGGCGATGGCATGGGCCAACACGTGCTACGTGGCCGTGGCGAACGCGACGGGATTCGACGGGGTGTATTCCTATTTTGGGCATTCGGCCATTGTCGGTTTTGACGGCCGCACTTTGGGAGAGTGCGGCGAAGAAGAATACGGCATCCAGTATGCTGAACTGTCTCTTTCGCAAATTCGTGATGCCCGGGCTAATTGGCAATCACAAAACCAGCTGTTCAAGCTTCTGCACCGAGGCTACACAGGAATTTTCAATTCCGGCGACGGAGAGAAGGGGGTTGCCGAGTGCCCTTTTGACTTCTACCGCAGCTGGGTTCTGGATGCTGAGAAGGCGCAAAAGAATGTCGAGGCGATCACTCGCACGACAATAGGAGTGGCTACGTGCCGTGTAGCCAACCTTCCTGTTCCCGAAAAGGAGGCAGAAGAGATCCGTTAATCTCCTTAATGATTGATTCAACTGATTTTCTCCGGATTCTCAATGCAAATGGCCGTGGCCAGTTTTCGTTTGAGCAAGAACCGGATACTGTCCCCGGCTCTTTCTACACTGTGCATAGGGAGGAACGAAACAACGAAATGGTGGGAAGCCTGTCAAATCCTGAACAAGATCCCCGTACCGATAGCAGCGAGGAATTTCGGCCGCTTGTAACCCGTTTCCGTTTCAATGTCGAGCAGGTCATGGCCCATTTACACGCCCATATCGCAGGGCAGGAGGAAGTCTTGCAAGAGATTCATTCCATGCTGAGGTTGGTGAGCGCGGACATTACGGATCCGGCGCGTCCCCTGTACGTGACTCTTTTGCTTGGCCCCACTGGCGTTGGAAAAACTGAACTGGTCCGTACATTGGCTGAAGCCATTCATGGTTCCCGCGACGCATTTTGCCGTGTTGACATGAATACCCTGTCCCAGGAACACTATGCGGCTTCTCTCACTGGCGCGCCTCCCGGTTACGTGGGCAGCAAAGAAGGCGTGACAGTGCTGGACAAAGGGAAAATTGAAGCGTCTTTTAGCGCGCCAGGTATTGTGCTGTTCGATGAGGTGGAAAAGGCGAGCGAAACGGTGATTCTGACTCTATTGAATGTCTTGGACAATGGGTTGATGACAGTGGCTTCGGGTCAACAGGTCATCAATTTCCGTAACGCTCTGATTTTTATGACCAGCAACGTAGGAGTTCGTGAATTGCAGCAATTTGCGAAACAGGAATTTCTAGGGCTGAATGAGGACGAGCCTCCGGTTAGGCAGGAGAATCACGTAGGGGATCACGGCGCTTCCGCTCTAACTCTTCGCGCTACGTCGGAACAAAACCGGAAACTTATCGAAACACGTTTGGAGGAAGCTTTTTCTCCCGAATTCTTGAATCGTATTGATACCATTATAACCTTCAATTGGCTGACGGCAGAGAGTGTTACGGCCATCATTGAAATGGAACTGGCACGGTTAAACAAACGTCTACAACGACACCGCTGTCATATTTGTCTTGATGATTCAGCGCTATCATTCATCCGTGATGTCGGCTTCGATGTGCGTTTTGGTGCGCGTGCATTGAAACGTGCGATTCGTCGCCATGTCGAAATACCCTTGGCCGATTTCTTGTTGGACAATCAGCCTCACATCTCGCAGAGCGCTGAATCCGTTTCCGAAAAAATTCACCTGATTGGTTTCCGGGATCATCACACGATTCGATTTCGTGAAACAGAGGCGGAATGACTCATCGCATATTCTTTCAGGACAACATGGCCAGACGCACCTACGCCAGGAACTCCCAATGCCTGGATGGCCATAACGCATGCCAAGCGGGTTGTGGGTTCTCAATGGATCCCAATGAACCAATTGCGACAGAGTTTGGTGGCGTGTCCACTCTCTTGTATCAGGATCCGCCGGGGATGGTCCCGGATCAGTTTTGAGATGGTTTTTCATGATTCCTCAAAAGGCATCAAGCGGTGGTATGTCTCAGGCTGAGTTAGTATCCCAACCGTAGTTCCCCTAGGCAAGACTCACGGCGTCACGAATCGCCGCCGCTTGGATATCGTCCAACTCAGGAAAAATGGCAGAAAAGATATCGCGCAATGTCCCGGCATTATCCCCATGGGAAACGGGGGTGATCGGTGTAGACAGCCACCGGATTAAACCCTATCGATCCGAGGTCAACTGTATGGGGGTGCTTCACATTTGAGTCTCGGCTTGGTCTGTGTCCTCGTGGTCGGAAAACACGATGGGATGGACGCCGGAGTCCTGCAACTGCTGGCAGATAGTAATGAATGCGGTGCTCTTTCCCATGCCTGGGAGAACGACCATCAACAGATGACAGTTCCCTTAATGGACACGGTCCATTCGACAGCCGACTCTTGGGCGTCATACCCCACCTGCACCACTGAGGGCTCGCTCCCCTTCTCCATCGGTTGACGTTGGGTATCAACACCGGCGTCCAAAAGCAAAAAAGTTATAACTATTCTGAGGTAGCTAAAGGCCCTGCTTTCAGGATACAGGCCCGCATATCGCTCAGTGAACCGGAATACGTGAAGACGCCCGTTGTGGCCAGGTGGCGGATGCGCCAAAACACCAAGAGATCGTCAGTCCATTGGGAATGGAACCCCAAGCATTCACCGACCAACCGCACCGCGGGTACCGTAACGTGCGTGATGCCAAGCTTTTCGGCTTGCCGAATAATGAAATGGTCCCAAATGTCGATCGGTACCGTCAACACCGTTCCATCCACGAGCGCGCGCATCTCGCCATGATCCTGAACCAGCCTCCTCCAGTTCATCTGGAGACGTTCCCTCTCGGAAGCGGTAATCGGCTTGGCATAATCCCAAAGCGCCTGATAATGGTCCACTCTCACGTCATGACCTGTAGCCTTGATTGTCCATTTTTCGTGGAGGTTATTAAACTTTGCGGAATAGGCCGACGTCACTGGTATGACAGCCACGGGAACCTGTGGCGACAATATGGCCAGGACCGCTAACATTCCACAATATTCTGTAGGGTTATCCGCTACCCAGACTGTAAGCGAGTCCTGCGCTCCCAAGCGAAGAATCTTTGTCCAGAACTTCTGCCAATTTGAGGTCATGCCTGTCACGTAGTGTGATTCATCTTCTCCCGTGGACAGGGTCTGCCACCACCGAAGGCGTTGTACTGGCACATCTGGCCCAAATGCGTCTTCCGCCAATGGTCCGGCCATGAGATCGTCGTTTAGGCCGATCACAGAATCCGGCGAAGGGCTCAATGCGATTTCTAATTTCTTTTCGGCCGTTTCCCCAAACACGACGTGAGTCTTCATCGAATCTTTTCCACTCCTTCTAGCGGATGTCTTTCGAACCCCAGGATCCGGTTCAACACGAGCTTTGGAAGTCTCAAGCACCTTCATGTAGCACATTTGGCCGATGACCTAAGACCCGGGGGGCCATCAGTGAATTTCTCTTTGTTACCGTCATGACGACGGCGTTCCACACAAGCATGCCATGGTCGTGACACCGGCAGATAATGTTTTCAAACGAAACCATTTTCTCATCCCGGTAAGAACGGAGTAAATCCCAGGAACGGTGAAAATTCTCGTTTGCTTCCCAATTTGGGGTCTTCCATACGTGACGTCTCGACAACTACGATTGAGGACAGTCAATCCGCCGATGTTCGTGCGTTCCTGTAATTCATCAATTTCCTGTTACAGGGGGGACGAAAATACACATCTGTGTTCCTTGCAAATGGATACAATGCCAAACATTTCGACCCTGCGGAATTCAATTCATGTTCATCCGTACTGTTTCGAATTCGGGTCTGTCTGGTTCGGTTCAGGGGAACGCCTTTGTAAAGCCGATCCAATAGTGTTGAGATCTACTGCATCAAACTCGCTTCTTGCAAAGTGGATAATATCTCGACCTTCCCCATAGCCCAAATCGATTACCTTAACCCTGAGTTCGAAGCATAGACACTTTCCCGAAAGGCGTGCACAGATTGTTGGGTTCTTGTCTTCGGGAAAAATTTGAACGATTTTACATCTCATCATAAGGGATTGCCATGACAATTTCATCTCACTTGGCGAGTCTATGCTGTTGCCTGCGCCTGCCTGTCAATTCCCTAACCCTTTTATAGTATATCTAACGGAGATTCGACGACTGGTTAAATTTTATTGGTGAGCGTGGAGACTCAAGCACGCTCTCTTCGAGCGGCAACAGATAGGGCCATCGTCTTAAGTGCATCACGGCAGAGAATAGACTGTTGGGAAAGCAGTGGAGCCCAATGGCTAATTAAGGTGACGCGGAAGTAGTACAAGAAGGCTTCGGGTCTGTTCTTCTCTGGGTTAGGACACCAGGACGATATCCCAGAGGCAGGGGAATTCCTTAGACAATGAAAAAGCGGAGGCCACTTTAAGGGGGAATTGATGCCATTACCGGTTACCCCGGATGCATCCCTGTAGCCTCCTTGCCGGATCATCTCGATAAAAGATCAGGACACGTTGACGAGAACCTTGAAAGCCTTGCGGTCATTGAACAGCCGATATCCTTCCGGCACATCGTCCAGTCCCAGTCTATGGGTAATAATTTTGTCGGGATGAATGACTTCGTTTTCGATCAAAGGCAAAATCTGCGAGGCCAAACGCATCGGGTCTCCTACCCCGAAGCGGACGGTTAACTCCCGCACAAATCCATCTATGGCGGAGAATGGATAATTGTCTTCTAAATGGACGCCGACAATGGAAACTGTCCCATGAGGACGGACGACTCGTAATGCTGAATCCAATGGTTCCTTCCCACCGACGGCTTCCAGCGCCACGTCGGCCCCTCTGCCCTGAGTTGCGGCATCAACGACCGTCTTAGGGTCTTGCTCTTCGAAATTGATGGGGACACTTCCAAATTTCTCGGCCATAGCCAGCCTGTCGGGCAGACGGTCGATGGCGAAAACCTTGGCAGCGCCTTGGACGCGCGCACTCATTTGAGTTAGGACGCCCACGGGTCCGGAACCTATGACGGCGACAACATCTCCCGGTTTCACCCCGCCATTCAAGGCACACAAAAACCCTGTACTCAGAATGTCGCCCAAAAACAAAACTCTGTCATCCGCTAAATCAGATGGAACAGGAATGAGTACGGTATCGGCATGGGGAATACGGACGTATTCGGCTTGTCCTCCTGCCAGGCTTTCTCCAAAGGCGGGACCATATCCGAAGAGACTGCGCGAAGCACAGTTCCAATGTAGACCTTGCCGACAGTACCAACAGCTTCCGCAGGCCGTAATATCGGATGCGATGACCCTATCTCCCGCGTGAATCGTGGAAACCTTAGAACCGACCTGTTTCACGGTGCCCATAAATTCGTGTCCCATAACAATACCGGACTCAAACCCCGGTACTTGTCCGTGATAGGCGTGGAGATCGGTTCCGCATATTGCGGCCGTTTGGACTTTCATAATGGCGTCGGTGTCGTTAATAAGGCTGGGTTCGGGGACCTCTTCAATACGCACATCGTGCGGTCCCTTCCATACACATGCTTTCATCTTTTTCCCTCCTCACGTCACTTTTAGCAGTTGCAGGTTTTTGGGATCGAATTTCGTGCTTCTGGTACGTTGCTACGGTGTAAGGATGGCGGTTGTACCCTAATCGTTGACACGCTATTCTTTTTGAAGAAGTGACATTTTCATCGTAAACGTGCAGTCCTGACCCGAGTTTCATTATTTTGCTTGCATTATTTTAAATTTTCTATCTTTCGTAGCGTCAACACCTTCTCGGGTGTTAAACTCTCCGCGGCCGTCATACTCGCACCCCCTACGCTGGCGCTGAGAGGTAGAGGCTTTTGGGGATGTGCCAGCTAATGTCCGTCTTACCAAGCTATTCCCTTTGGCGATGGTACACCCCAGTGCGGTCGCCTAGGGGGATTTTTTTGTTATCACTTTGGCCGGCTCGACACCGTTTGCCGGATAGAAATCATTTGTCCATGAAAGCCGCTGGTTTTCGTTGCTCGGCAAGTTTGTATCCCAAGAAGGTTTTAGTATTCCGAATCCATTTGTCATATGTGACTTTTGCCAAGTGGATGCCTTGTGCCATTTCCCTCAAAGATCGCGTCCTGTCACGTGGTGTAAAGGATTCGGATTCCTCAAAGATGTCTAAACGCGTTGTGACACTTGTTCTGGCAATCTCTCGGGCGTGGATACACCATTTTGCAGTTTCTCCAGGGATGTTTGACTGAAATACCGCCCATTCACCGCTGCGTTCTCTCGCGAGGGCGCCCGCTGACCCCAGTGCTGTGGCCTGATTGGGAAAATGCTGATGACACCAGCCCGCCGACCGATTTCCCGATTGAGCCGTTTCAACGAATTGGTGGATGCCAAGTCTTTCCAATGTTCGTGGGGAAGCCCCCTATACGCGAGAATATCCGTCATGGGCATCGACCAAGAGGCCAGTGGCCTCCGGAAAGGGGATCTGTAGACTCTCCACCGCCCTGTCCAATTCGATCCAACTGGGTTCGAATCCGGTTGGGCAAAGAAACGTTTGAATTTGGGAAGGTGTGTCCGCCCTTCTGTCTTAACCTGTGATGTCGGGAAAGGCCGGGTTCCGAAACAGAAAGATTAGCTCTGAGAGTTTTTGTCCCCAGATCTAAATTGGGATGGGCCTTGAATCATCGGAAATAGTGGCAGGCCATTTCGGCAACAAAAAAGGGGCGGCGTATTCCGTACAAAGGGAACACGTCGTCCACTTGCCAAGATTCTACTTGCCTACAAAGCGGGGTGGACGCTTGTCCTTAAAGGCTCTCACACCCTCCTGGAAATCCTGGGAGGTCCGTAAGAATCCATACATCGCACCCTCCAAAGTCAACCCGGTGTGAAGAGATGCTTCCATGCTTTCATTGAGAGCTTGCTTGCCTAATTTTTGAGCGAGAGGGGAAAACTTCAGCAGTTCGTCGACCATTGTCCAAAGCTTGTTCTCAAGCTGATCCTCAGGCACGATTTCCGTCAATAGTCCCCATTCCCACGCTTCTTGCGCCGGGATACGCCGGGCACGCAAGATCATGTCTTTAGCGCGGCCTAATCCGGCTAGTCTGGCCACGCGCTGGGTTCCCCCGCTGCCTGGGATCATGCCAAGACGCATCTCCGGCAACGCCAAAACGGTGTTGGGTGTTGCGAGACGAAAATCACAGGCTAACGCTATTTCCAGTCCGACGCCAAAGGTGTACCCAGCCAACCGCGCGATGACCGGTTTCGAACAACGTTCGGGAGCAGCCACGTTCCATGCCAAATGTGAGAGATATTCCGGGGTCTCGTTAAGAAATCCGGCAATATCTCCCCCACTGGAAAAATGCTCTCCCTGGCCTTGGATCACGACGACACGAATGTCCGGTCGTGACTCAATATCTTGGAATGTGGCCGCAAGGTGTTCGCGAGTCGGTATCGTGACCACGTTATATGGCGGGGCATTTAGGGTGAGAACGGCGACGGGCCGGTCGCTTCGATATTCCACGCGCAATATGGAGCCGTTGAATGATGACATGAAAATTCCTCCTTGCAGGGATGTTGGGAATGTTGACCCGGATCTCTGGAGATCCGCATTAAATCCGTCAAGGGAGATAGTCGCCCGCGCGCAGTTTTCTGCGCAGGATTTTTCCCACTGGCGACTTGGGTATCTCCGGGACGAAAATGTACTGGCGGGGGCGTTTGAAATCGGCTAATGCCGTGTTCGCCAGGCAGTATTGGTCCAGCTCTTCCGCCGTTAATGACGGATCGAGCCGCACCACAAAGGCCGTGACGGCCTGGCCCCACTTGGGGTTGGGCATCCCGGCTACCGCCACTTCAGCCACTTTGGGGTGCCGGCTTAAGACATCCTCTACTTCCAGCGGATGAATATTTTCCCCACCTGAAATCATCATATCGTCCACGCGCCCTTGAACCCATAAATCACCGTCCTCGTCCTGGAAAGCGACGTCACCGGTAAAATACCATCCGTCTCGCAAGGCTCTGGCGGTTGCATCGGGGCGGTTCCAATATCCTTGGAAAGCCTCGGGCGAAGAGAGATGCACAATCACTTCGCCTGGGCTTCCGGGCTTGACTAAAGCCCGGGGGTCTCCTGCTCCCGGGATGATTTCAACGATGCGGACTTGTTCATGAAACCCGGGACGGCCCGCACAGGTTGGTTTGCGGTTCAGCCATGAACACACCGTAAAAGTGTAGACTTCGGAACTGCCGAAGTGATTGACAAAGATTTGAGGGCTCAATCGCTCAAAACACTGAGCCGTGAGGGCGGTTGTCATGGCCGCACCCGCATAACCAATTTTGTCGAGCGCATGAAAATCGAATTGATCGATATGGCGAAGATTGACTAAATCGTAAAAGAGGGTGGGAACCAGATATAGAGCGGAAATGCGTTCACGCGCTATGCTTTCGGCCAGCATATCCGGATCATATCGAGGCAAAAGGACGAGTTTCCCATTCAAAAATGTGGTAGCCAACACTGAGCGCATGCCCATGGTGTGATACAGAGGCATAATCGCCACCGTGCTCTCCATCATCTGGTAACGGTTCTGAATGATGTGGGCCACAGCCGCGGAAATTTCGTTGCCGTGCGTACGGGGAACTCCCTTGGGTCGCCCTGTGGTACCGGCGGTATAAAGCATAATGGCCGGATGGAATTGGGAAGGCAGATTGTCGGAACCAAGAGGGGGCTGGCCTGGTTGATAAAGGCTGTCAAAGCTCTCAGTGTCGTTCCCTTCCCCAACCCAAATGATGGGAGGTGGGGGGTCAAGGGATTCTCGCAGGACAGGTAATTTATGGGTGGTGCCCAATCCACCTTCCGCCACAATCAGCCGGGGTTGGGCGTCTTGAATGCAATAGGCCAGCTCGGACTCCGACATGCGAAAATTGACCGGGGTGTAAATAGCGCCCAAGCGCTGACAGGCCCAATAGACGATGATGTTTTCACGGCGATTGCTCATGACGACCAGGACGTGGTCGTCAGGTCCAAGACCTCTTTGGGCCAGATTTTCGGCCACTCGCTCGACCCGCTCGGTGAGTTCCTGATACGTCCAGCGGATTTCCTCGTCCACCAGAGCCTCAGCCAGAGGATAACGGTCACGGGAGCGCCAAAGAAATTCGATGAGATTCATCTCCTATTCCCCCGCCTTCTTTTGAATAAGGTCTTTCCATGCCTCGCGAATCCCGACATACCCGGTGCAGCGGCATAAATGCCCGGCTAGGAGATCATCCATCTCTTCCTGAGTGGCCTCTTCCTCCGATATCATGGAAGCCACAATGCCCGGAGTGCAAAACCCGCATTGTACGCCGTGATGCCGGCTCAGTGACTGGGCTATGGCCGGAAATTGGGGCCTCTTTCTGATTCCTTCTATGGTGGTGATATCCTTGCCATTTAAAGACACGGCAAGATTTAGACAGCTGCGGGCGGCCGCGCCATCGATCAATACCGTGCATGCACCACAGAGCCCTTGCTCACAGCCTACGTGAGTGCCGGTGAGCCCCAGTTCGTCGCGCAAAAAATCCGATAAGAGAAGACGTGGTTCGATGGCCCGGCGATAGACGTGTCCGTTGACAGTCATGGTCACGACTGCCAGTTCGTCATGCATCCATTTATTCATGAGTTCTCCCCTCCCATTTCCCGTTGGCCGATTGATAGGCGCTAAAAAGGCTTTTGTGCGCGGCTGCCCCCGCCAGTCGGCGCCGAAAGTCGGGATTAGCGGCGAGGTCCTGGGGCGGGTCAAGTCCTTTGGTCACGTCTTCTAGCCACGAACCTATCAGATTGTCGGACCACGTCCTTCCGTAGAGCATGTCCCCGCCCTGGACCAATACGGGTGTAGGCCCGACTCCGCCTAAACCCAGACGGATACTGGTAAAACGCCTTTGGGCATCGATTTCGACTATGGCGGCTGCAGCTGCCATGGCGAAGTCGCCGGCGCGCCTGGAGAATTCGTAAAAGCCGAATCCGGCGGTCTTTGAAGCTGGACGTTTCCAATGCACGGCCCGTAAGAGTTCGTGGGGTTGGATAACAGTGGAAAAAACAAATTGAAAGAACTGTTCCGCCGGGACTTTGCGGTTGCCGCGAAGGCTTGCAATCTCCGCTTCTCCGTCCATGGTCAGAAACAAGAGGGGCAATTCTGCGCTGGGATCGGCGTGGGCTATGCTGCCCCCTACTGTTCCCTGGTTGCGGGTTTGGGGATGGCCGATATGGGCCATCCCTAAACGCAACAGTTCCCACATACCGTCTGTATGAACGTAGCGGGCCAAAGCGCGTTGACGGACCAGCGCACCGACTTCGAGGGCTTCTGCTTTTTCCCTAATTTGGCCGATTTCGGCGATCCCGTTGATATCAATGATGATCCGGGGCTGGGCCAGCCGCATATTCATAAGGGGTATCAGACTTTGCCCCCCTGCCAGGATTTTGGCGTCGGTGCCGAATTCGTCTAATAAAGAGAGCGCTTCAGGCAAATTCTGGGGCCGAAAGTAATCGAAAAGCGCGGGCTTCATTTCGGATCCACCTCCTTTTCGTGAGGGGGGTGCACAAGATGAAACACCATTTGCGGGGTAAGGGGCAGGTTAAACACTTCCACCCCCAAAGCATCGGCAAGGGCATTGGCGATGGCCGCCCCGGCTGCCATCACATTCCCTTCCCCCAGACCCTTTGCACCCAAGGGTGTTGAGTCGGTCGGGGTCGAATGATGGCCGAGATTCAGATGTTCAGGCATTTCTCCGGCCGTGGGAACCAAGTAGTCCATTAATGAGCCCGTCAACAACTGGCCCCGCTCGTCATACACCATCTCTTCATAGAGGGCAGAGCCAATTCCAAAGGCCATGCCTCCGTGAATTTGCCCTTGCGCGAGCAACGGATTCAATAGCTTCCCGGCATCGTGCACTGTGGTGTAATCCAAGAGCTGGATGTGACCGGTTTCGATATCGACGGCCAATTTGACAATGTCCACGAGAAATCCGTAGACAGCCGACGAATTAATGCGGTCGTCGGTTGATGGAGCAGCCACGTTAGGTAAGGTGAAATAACAGCTTTCATAGACGCCGGCCCCGATTCCTTCGGGCAACTCCTCCGGGTTCCAGTGGATTAATCCGGCCAGACGCTTGAGAGACCAGACAGTTTTGCGATGGTCATGCCAAATCCAGCCTTCGCGAAGGCGAAGTGTTGACACATCGGCCCCTAATTTTATCGCGGCCAAAGCAAGGAGTTTGTCGCGAACTTTTTGCGCGGCTCCATAAATGGCACTGGAGCCTGCGGAGGCAAAACGGCTGGAATAGCTGCCGGAGGAAACCGTCCAGGCTCTGGTGGCCGTATCCATTTCCGCGATTACCCGCACCGCCTCCATGGGTACGGTAAGCACGTCGGCGACAATTTGCCGGGCCACGGTCTCGTGTCCCTGTCCTTCGGGAACGCTGTCCAACAGCACGGTAATACCGCCTAAGAGATCGACCGCGACCGTTGCTGCGGCGGCAGCCCCTGATTTCGGCCACTGCTTGGCTCGTTCGTCCGGGGTAAAGGCCAAAGAAACATATCCCATATTGGATCCCGAGGGCTCTACCACCGCGGCCATTCCTATACCGTAGCGGATGGACCGGGAAGACATTGCGGTTTTTTGGCCGCGAAAGCGATCATATTCCGACGTCTCGAGAGCTTGGTCTAACACCGCCTGGTAGTTTCCGCTGTCATAGATCCCCCCACTGATTGTTGTGTAAGGGAACGCGCCGGCACGAATAAAATTTCGGCGCCGCATCTCGGCGGGATCGATCCCGAAGTGTCTGGCCGCTATATCCACCATACGTTCCAGGGGAAAATACAGCTGAGGTCCCCCATAGCCCCGCACGAGTCCGGTAGGGACGCGGTTGGTCATGACCGCGTAATTTTCCACTGTGAGGTTCCGGATATCGTAGGCTCCGGTTAAGTTCCCGTGGGTTCGGTATAATGTGGCCGGTTCAGGGGCTCGGATATAGGCTCCGACATCGTCGTACTGCACGAGTTTCAACGCGGTAATCTTCCCTTGGGAATTCAGCCCCATTGTGACGTCCGTAATCCGTGCGGTAGCGCTGGAACTGGCCTGCATATGTTCGAGCCTATCCTCAATCCATTTGACGGGACACCCCGAGAGCCGGCTGACAACCGCCATGAGCACGGCATAAGGATAGACGGCGGATTTTACGCCATAGGATCCTCCAATATCCCCCGGCGAAAGAAGACGCAGCTTATGGGTGGAGATTTTCAGGGCATGGGCCATAACCGAATGCAGGGTAAAAGGCCCGTGAAAATTGGACCAGACGGTGTAATAGTCCGTACCGGGCTCATAAGCCGCGATGACGCCGTATGTCTCGATGGGCACCGCGGTGTTGCGCGGGTATGTAAACCGGTGCGTTAAGACGACATCGGCTATCTGGAGTTCCCTCCCGCATTGTCCGTATTCAAAGACGCGGTGATTGGCCACGTTGTCCAAAACGCCGTCATGCAGCAAAACGGAAGGATCCAAGTGAGTTCCGGGGGTTTCAATATCCATTGACGAAGGAAGGGCATCATACTGAACAATGATGTCGCTCAAGGCATCTTCAGCCAAGTACCTGCTCTCCGCGACCACGACGGCAACGGGTTCCCCCACGTAACGCACTTTAGAACGGGCAATGGGATAGTACTGGATAGGGGCACTCACGCCTACCGGAAAAGGATCTAACTCCCTGGCAATCATCTCTCCGGTAAAGATTCCTACTACACCACGCTTTCCTAGTGCCTGATTGATGTCAATAGACCGTATCACGGCATGAGCATGGGGGCTGCGCAAGATGGCAGCATGCCGGATGCCCGGCACCGGATTCATGTCGGCAATAAACCGGCCTTGGCCGCGAATAAGCCGCTCGTCTTCGACGCGGCTTACGGGACGGCCGATCCATAATGAGTCGGATTGCATATCGTCCACCTCCCTCTCACGTTCGGTTTGTGTTTAGGTGTCTAGTTCCGGGGGCAACCAGCCGGATGCGCCGCCACGATCTTAGGCATGGGGAACCTCTACCCCCTAGGGCTTCACAAGACTCGTAAGGAGCCATGAAATTTTAACCTACGACCTCTTGGCGATCGGTATTGACATGGGGCCGGATAACATAGTTCCACTGTGAATTTTGGTCGTCGGG
>PXYT01000062.1 GCA_003023725.1 Sulfobacillus benefaciens
GGTTTTTGCCTTAAACGCTGCCCGGTGCGCCACTTCCCATGGAAGTAGCGGGATCATGCCAGAGGTTCTGGGAAGAGCTTGCGGGTTGGAAGGGATCGACGTTTATGGGCAGGGTGAATGCGTTATCCATAAGAAGCCGGCGCATCCGGCTTAACCTCTCCGTCGTGTTATCTCAGGCGGGGTTTGGCATTCGCTACGTCGTTGTTCTTTATATCATCTACCATTTGAGTCATTCGACACTTGCTGTGGGAGCCGTGTTAGGAATACCGTCTTTGGTTCAAGTTCTCTTGGCGCCCATGGGCGGGATAGCCGCGGATCGGCTTCACCGGCCACATTTCATCGCCACGGCCTATGGATTGTCTGCGCTGGCCACAGGGCTCTTGTGGTGGGCTGCGGGACATGTGCCGGCATCTTACGAATTTTTTTATCCCCTCATTTATACTCTTTATGCACTTACCGCCGCATCGGACGCGTTAGTGGGCTCTTCTTACCGCACATTAATGTCGGAATGGGTCAGCGAAAGCCATCTTGTCCAGTGGGAAGGTTTGTGGAATGCCTTAAGACAAGGGTTCTGGCTTGGCGGAATTCTGGTTACGGGGTGGACGATCACCTATTTAGGTCCGGGTGTCTGGCTGTTTACCGGTATCTGTTTGTTTGTGGCGGCGGCACTCATCGTGTTGGGGCCATACGAATCTCCCGCGCCCAGAGGGGGAGAGAGCCGTCTCAGGACCCGCGGAATTCCTGGGGAAATTCGTAATACCTGGGATTCACTGCGTCTAGCCTGGCAGCACCTGCGGGATGAGAGATTTATGTGGGCGTTTGCGGTTGTTATTAGCCTCAGTAACATTCCGCACAATCTCTTGCTGGCCCTTCCCTTCTTTTTGTCCATGACGCTTCACAAGGGCTACGGCGGCTTTGGGGTTTTGGAATCCTGTGTCATTCTTGGATCGGTGTTAGGGAACGTCTGGATTGCCCGACAGATTAGGGAACACCAGGTCAGGAAGCTGTTGGTCGTGGCCTTTTTGATTCAAAGTGCGATTTGTATTGTGCTTTTTATTGGAGCCCGATCCTCCTTCGTTGCGGTAGTCATTTTATTGACGGCCTATGGCGCTACCGACGCGTTGTTCACACCGGCTTATGTCCACCTCAGTCTGGTGGCGCCGCATGCGATCAGGGGTCAGATATTCGGATTGTTCAACGCCGTGGCTTTATTAACGACCCCGATGATCACGCTCGCTCTTGGATGGTTGCTCACTATAACGACTGCCTCTCACATTATTGCCGTCATCGCCGTGGTTTTTGCCCTGTTGGCCATCGTGATTAGCCGAATCCGGGCGCTGAAGTACAACATTATAAGAGATTAGACCCTAGCTCAGGCTTTGTAACTCGCCATGATTCCATAGGCATGGCACCTCTTTCCCATTTCCTTCAGCGGCACGCATCAGGCTCGGGCCCTCGGCAGCTCATGGTTGGGAGCTTTCTCCGGCTCTGGGACTTGATCCCAACCCGGGAGGAAGCAAGGGGGATTCGTGCCGAGATGCCGTGTGGCCCGATCCCTCAACCCGCTTTGAATATGACACGCAATCAAACCCGCGTCTTTTGGGGAAAGGAGCGCAGCGGGTCAATAATTTGCAACGATTTCTTGTGCGGTGGTGGGTATGGTCGCGAGGGCTCTATGTCTCGTTAAATGGTATCTGGTTTACAGGGACCGTGGGGAAGTCGGTGGAACTTTTTTCGGCAGGCATAGCAGCAATAGCCGGAATGGCGGCTTCGAACGCAATTATTCTTGCCTCGCGACAACTTGACAAACTCTCATGTATGCCCAGGCCCCTCTTTAAGCAAGACTGGTGTAGAGGCACTGCATCTTTCGCCTTCTGCTCTCACCGAGAACCCTTCCCATCCGCTAAAATGAGAGAAGGAGAAATGGTATAATCTCCCGTTCGATCCGCCCCAATACCCGGCTTCGGCATCGCGTACCCTCCACACACAATTATTGGGGTACGGAATTGGTTGCGGGTGCCTAATCACGAGAATTTGCGCATCACGTCAAGGCTCGGATTAACTTACGATAGATCTGAGGGACTCGGTAACGATCAGTTCCGGGACAGGGAGCAAGACGACCGTGAGATTTTGAGTCATTTTTCGAAAGCGGTGCCGGCAACCCAGAAAGAGAGCCGGAATCTCTCCTTGAGGTAATGCTGGATGAAAGCGGGGATGCAGGAACCGCAGACAACTACAGGAAGATCGCGTCTTGAACGAGACCATGGGGAAGAAGGGAAAGGGTAGGCCATGATGAGCGGTCGGGAAGAATATATTTTGTCGTTATTTCAGCCGGAAGATTCGGTATTACGGGATGTTCGGGAGGTGATTCGCAAACGGGGCATGCCGGATATCTCGGTTCACCCTCTAGTCGGGGCTTTTCTCACGTTTTTGGCGCGGGTTCACGGAAGCCGCGATATCCTCGAAATTGGTGCCCTAGGTGGGTATTCCGCTGTTTGTCTGGCCCGGGCTTTGCCTCGTGACGGACACGTAGTCTCACTGGACATTAATCCCGATTATATAGCCGTGGCCCGGGCCAACCTTCACCATGCGGGTCTGGAGAACCGGGTCACCCATGTGGTGGGAGCTGCGGAAAACAGTCTTGACAGCTTAATCGGCGAGGGGAAGCGGTTTGATTTCGTGCTAATAGATGCCGACAAGGAAAATTACCCCGTCTATCTCGAAAAAACTCTTGAAATCTTAAGACCAGGGGGGGTTATTGCCGCGGACAACACGCTATGGCGCGACGAGGTCTGGGATCCCGCCGTAAAAGGGAAAACCGTGGAGGCGCTGCGTCGTTTCAACGATATGGTGGCCCGTCATCCTCGTTTGGAGAGTCTGCTCTGGCCCGTGGCCGATGGCCTAACCTTGGCGCGCTACCGGGGACGAGTGTGAGATAAGGAAAATTCTCTGGGCGTCCATACCCGCGCTGCCGTGTGGCCTTGCACAGGGTTACGAGTATTGGCGAGAGCCCATTAAAGCATGCCGGAGGATCCAGGGCGATTGGAACAGAACACGGTGGCTTTTTGCCAGACACAGCTCTTATTCATTACCGTCCCCAAGACAGCGCGAACATCTGTCTTGGGGACGGTGCCAGTTTCTGCCGAATGCGCAAAATAGCCGGCTTGTGTTCGCGGACGGGGACTGTGAAGCGGTGTTGTTTAGTTGCGGTGTCTTGAATTGCGGTATAGGGCCATTTAAGATTAACGGTGAAACGCGTGAAAAATTTTAAGATTCATTTAAGCGGCAAGTAATGCGGTGCGGAATTTCGTCAACTGACGACAGCCCCCTTAGGGGATAACCGAACACATTGGGAGCGTTTCGCAAGCTCTAGAAAGCCGTCCTTGATTTGGCGGATGCCAGGGAAACATTGGGATCATATTGCGTCTTTTTCGGATGCGTCTTGTCCAGAGACCCGCAACATAGAGAGGAGACAGGGCTATGAAAGAAATGGAAATTATTCATCCCAGGGTACGAGCGGAACTTGAGGCAGCACAGGACTGGGAAACTTATTGGGCGAAAGAAGGCGGTCTGGTCGCCTGGCACACGCCCTGGAACCGGGTCTATGAGAAAGTGAACGGTGTTTCGCAATGGTATACGGGAGGAACAACCAATCTTGGCGCAAACGCGGTCGAGCGACATTCCCAAGAAGAATTGGGTCGTGCCGCGATTATCAGCATACGGGAAGATGGCAGTGTCAGAACGTTGACTTATGCGCACTTAGCCGCCTTGGTCCGCCGCTTGTCCCGGGGCTTCCGCCGCTTGGGCATCACCAAGGGCGACCGGGTAGTTCTTTATATGCCCACCGGCCCGGAAGCGATTGCTTCCATGCTGGCACTCTCCCGAATCGGCGCCGTCCATATGGTTGTGTTTGCCGGCTTCGGCAGCGCGGCTTTGGCTCAACGTATCCGTCTGGCCGGAGCCAATGTGCTCATTGCTTCGGATGTCACTTGGCGGAAAGGCCGTACAGTTGACTTGTCCGCCATTGTTCAGGAAGCCTTGAAAGACCCCGGGAGCCCCATCAGAAAGATTGTTTGGGATTGCCGGGAAACGGATCCGCCCGTCATCGCGGGTGTGTCGTCGTACCGCTTCCGTGAAGTGGAGGAGATGGGCGCCCAGGAGTTTTCCGATGGGGGAGTAGACGTGGAATGGATGGATTCCAATGATCCCGCTTTTATTCTAGCCACCAGCGGAACCACGGCTCAACCTAAACTGGTGGTCCACACCCATGGTGCCTATCAAGCGGGCATATTGCATACCAGCCGTGTGTTATTTGGGTTAAGACCCACCGACATTTGGTGGACAACCTCGGACATTGGGTGGATCGTAGGCCATAGCTTTATCGTTTATGCTCCGCTGTTAATCGGGGCTACGACCCTGGCTTACGAAGGAGCTTTGGACTACCCGGGTCCTGAACATTTCTACCGTATTCTCGAGGAACAGCAGGTGACGGGAGTTTTCACGGCACCGACTGCCGTTCGCCTGTTGAACCGCTATGGAGTGGCGCCCGGCCGGGGTTACGATTTATCCTCTGTGGAACGCATTTTTTCGGCCGGAGAACCGTTGAATCCTCCGGCATGGAAAATGTTTCAGCAAGAGATCTTTCGAGACCGCGTGCCGGTTGTCGACCATTGGTGGCAAACCGAAACCGGGGGGCCGGTTGTCGGAAATCCGTACGGCTTAGGCTTGCTTCCCATTAAGCCGGGATCGGCGGCGATGGCCCTCCCCGGTTACTCCATGGAGATCCGGCGCCCGGACGGCAGCCGGTGCGAACCCGATGAAATAGGGACTGTGGTCATTACCCGGCCTTTTCCCGGATTGGTGACAAGACTTTGGGGCGATGACGGCAGCCGCTACAAAAGCACTTATTGGGAGGCGATTCCCGGCACATTTTTAACCGGGGACGCCGCATCCCAGGATGCTGATGGATATTTTTGGTTCCGGGGACGTTCCGATGAAGTGCTGAAGATTGCAGGACACCGGATTGGCACCAGTGAAGTCGAATCAGCTTTGTTGAAACATCCCGCGGTCTCCGAAGCCGGAGTAACCGGATTGCCGGACGAATTGCGGGGTGAGGTGATTTTGGCGTTTGTTGTGCTCCGCCCCGGCGAAGAACCGGGAGACGGGATCCTCCAGGAGCTTAAAGATACGGTCCGGCGGGAACTCGGTCCTGTAGCGGTCATCGGCGGAATCGAGTTTGTTCCTAATTTGCCTAAGACGCGCAGCGGAAAAATTATGCGCCGTTTGTTGAAATCGGTGATCCTGGGTCAAGACACGGGTGACATTTCCACTATCGAAGATCCTGCTGCGGTGGATGCGGCCCGCGATGCTTGGAAAAATCAGCCCCACGGCACGGAAGAATAATGAGATCCGGAGAACACAACCCAGCCGGCGCCTGCCAGACGGGTCGAGAAGGCGGAATGCATGCACGCGCAGGGTATCGGCCGGAGGCGACGGCGTTCATCTTGAGCTAAAGCATAACGCGGATTTTCTGCTACCATTTTTGGCGTTATAAACAAGACTCGGCTCACCCGCCAGGACAGGGGATTGAAGGCCAGATTCTTGTGCATCCTGGCCTTTATGCAGTTGAGTTTGCCGCATTTGGCTCCTGGGGACGCTGTTCTTTCGACCCTGGGTTTCCCCTTCGTCCCTTTTCGTCTTGGATCTTGGAAGATGAGGACGAAGAGAGATTTGGCAGCCGGCCCGGGGAGACAAAACGCTATCGGAACGGACCACAAGCGCGATCCCCAGGGTGCCGCGCTTGTTGTCTTTGCGCTATGGCATTGGAGAACGGGTTTCGCACCAATGGAATTGGTATCCTATGTTTTCCTGCCGTACTAGATCCCGTCAGGACAGCTTGAAACGGGTTGGCCCTTAGACCGCCAACCCCGCCCTTATCCTCTGGATCCCAGCCCCGGCGGACGCGGCTCATTTGTTCCCCTGTGCAGTGCGGCCATTTTTGGCGGTCATAGAAAAGAAGGCTGGAGGGGGTGCCAGGAGTCGGTTTCGCTCCTCCCTACCTCTTTTATCGCGGTGCTCTGAAGACAAGGAGTGGGCCTTATGCCACCACACGGCGAAAAACGGACGTGCGTGCCGGGACCCGGTGGCCCCCAGGCGCCATGGACCATTAGCCGCGCATAATGGACCACATGGTATCTGGTGTCAGCGAGACAACATGATAACATAGTTAGTGAAAGGATTCACAAATGAAAGGGTGTGGGGATCATGAGTACACCAGTCAAAATTCTGGACAGCGCTTCAGCCGTCGAGAACCAGCGAATTCGCCTCATTCAGGGACTGCGGCTGTCGCTGGTGTTTTTCGCCCTCTTGGATGTGGCGGCGCATTTGTTTGCCTCGCCCGGTGCCACGCCTATTGTGTCGTACTGGATTGACATAGAGACAGCTTCGTACGGACTTATTGCGGTTATATATCTTTTGGGTCTTCGAATGTTCTATGGCCCTCCCATTATTTTCACGGCCTATAACATGACCATGTTCTTTGTCTCAGGTTTCTATGCTCTGCCCTTTGGCATCAATAAGGCCCCACTCGTGGGACACGTGCAATTTCTTGATTACTCGTTTGGCCGTGGGCTGTCTCTGGTGGCATGGCTTTATCTCTTGATTGTTGGCATCATCATGCTCAAAACGGACAAGGGAAGCCGGCTGAATGATTTGCTGAAGAATAGCTGAGAAGGCCGGTTGAAGAAAACACTGTCAAGGGATTACACGGTACCGGACAACTTTTCCCCGAGTTGTCCGGTACCGTGTGTCATGAACCGGATGACCTTCGTACCCTCAGATGTTCGGCGGGCAGGAAGCCGAATCCGGATGCCGAATCCGGATGCGCCTATCCTCTATCTGTTCATACCATCTTTGTTTTCGCATCCGGGTTTATGGGGCACCACACTAAAGAGCATTGCCCATCATGAATTCTCAGGGTCCCGGGGCCGTCCCCTCAGGCGATGATCTTCCGTATAATGAGAGCCGAGGGCGACGGAGTTAACAACATAGGGGATGGAGAAAATATGGTCCTGGTAGATGTATTGGTATCATTGTCAGTGCTTCTGAATTTGGTGATGCTAATCTTATGGCTGACGGGAAGTCTCGCCAAAAATATCCATGATTTCATCGCTCATCAAATGACGGCGTTGGAGAAAGGCCAGGAACGCATGGAAAAAATCATGCGGGACGAAATGGCTCTGGCCCGGGATGAGAGCCAGGGGTCCTTTAAACGGCTTCGGGAGGAAATGGCGGGAAATGTTCAGGGGCTGGGGGACAAGATTCTCAATGAACAAAGGCAGCAGTCACAGGCTTTTCAGACGGCGTGGGAGCAGTTGCGAGGTCTTCTTCATGGCACTTTAACGGATATGAGGCGTGTGGAACAAGAGCGTTTCGAAACCTTTAGCCGCGATACATGGGAGTTATTCAACCAACAAGACAAATATCTACGGGCACAATTGAGCGAGATGGTCTTACAACAAAAAAACCAGCTCGACTCGTTTATGAAACAACTGGCCGAGTTAACGCAAATGAACGCAACCAAACTGGAGCAGGTGCGCGAGACAGTGGACAGACAGCTGACGTCCATGCAAAAAGACAATGCCGCAAAGTTGGAGCAGATGCGGGCTACTGTGGACGAAAAACTTCATCAGACGCTGGAACACCGTTTGGGCGAGTCATTCAAACTGGTGAGCGAGCGTCTGGAGCAGGTGCAAAAGGGGCTTGGTGAGATGCAAACGCTGGCCTCCGGGGTTGGGGATCTGAAAAAGGTTCTGACCAACGTCAAAGCCCGGGGAACACTGGGGGAAATCCAGCTGGGTCACATTTTGGAGCAAATCTTGTCTGCGGATCAGTATGAAGCGAATGCTGTGGTCAAACCGGGCAGCATGGAACGCGTGGATTTTGCCATACATTTGCCTGGCAAAGAGGAACTTCACGACACGGTATTTCTTCCTATTGATGCCAAATTTCCGTTGGAGGACTATCAGCGTCTCGTGGAGGCGGAGGAGTCGGGCGACTTGCTTGCGGCTCAGGAGGCCTCCAAAACTCTCGAGAACAGGATCAAAAACGAAGCACGGAGCATCCAGGAAAAATACATTAATCCGCCTTATACCACCGATTTTGCTCTCATGTTTTTGCCGCTGGAAGGTCTCTTTGCTGAAGTGCTGCGCAGGGCCGGGCTGTGGGAGTTATTGCAGCGGGAATACCGGGTCGTGGTCACCGGGCCCACGACGGTAACGGCTCTTTTGAACAGCTTACAAATGGGATTTCGGACCCTGGCCATTCAGAAACGGTCCAGTGAGGTGTGGACGTTGCTGGGTGCCGTCAAAACTGAATTTGGCAAATTTGGCGATGTGTTGGAGAAAACACAAAAGAAGCTGCAAGAAGCGAGTCATACCATCGATTCCGCAACCATCCGCTCCCGGGCTATTGAGCGCAAGTTGCGCGGGGTGGAGTCGATTTCTCCGGCTGAAGCAACGCCTTTGCTGGATGAAATGGATGCCGGCGTGAGGGAGTGAGCAGCAAGTCAGACCAGGGACGGCGAGACCGACTCGAGCACATCGTCGCCGGTTTGTCTTCTCGTCCAAAGGTTCTGAGTGTATTGTGTTTTGCTGCCCTCTATAGCCGCAAGCCGCCGAAAGGGGGCTTGTCCGCAAAAAGGGCCGGCTCAGAGCAACGCCTGGGAGGTGGCACGGCGACCAAACAGGGGGCGCCTGAGCTGACTTAATGGATCAAAATGATACCGATTACGCCTACCGCCACGGAAATTGTCGCCAATTGCGCCAGGTTGTGCATGCGAAAATAGCGCAAGAGGAATTTGGCTGACAACCAGGCCGTTATACCAGCCAAAACTCCGCCGATCAACGAGGGAACGAGCAACCCATGCAGTCCTCCGTGCAATTTGGGCAACTCCAGGAGGCTGGCTGCCAGAATAATCGGTGTGGCCAAAAGGAAGCTGAAGTGGGCGGCATCTTCAAAGGAGAGACCTTGACCCACTCCCCCCGTTATCGTCGACCCGGATCGGGAGAGTCCGGGGATGAGAGCCAGTATTTGGAATAGGCCAATCCTTATGGCTGCCGGTACGGTTAAGCGTTGTAAGTCTACACGCCGTTGGCGCCGTGATCGGTACCACTTGTCACCGGCAAACATGATGAGGCCGTTGACCACAAGAAAAATGGCCGCCAACAGCGGCTGGGCAAAAAGGCGTTCCAAAAAATGTTTGAAGACGATCCCCACCAGACCTGTCGGGATCGTTCCCCAGATTAGCATCCAGGCCAGTTTTCCGTCGGCGGTGCGGTGTCCTTTCAACCACAGAAACCAGCCGCGGACAATACGTATCCACTCGTGACGGAACAGCAGCAACAAGGCCAGCGCGGTCCCTGCATGCAGTGCCACCAGGAAGGGCAAATAGCGGGAACCTTGTGTGGGAACCTGAAGTTCCACCACATGGGGAAGGATGACCAATATTCCCAACGAGGAAAATGGAAACAATTCAGCGAATCCCTGGATGATTCCTAAAATAACGGCGCTTAAGAGCGGCACATCAACGACTCCTTTATCTATTCTTTTTTTCGGTACCTCAGAACATCAAGGGGCGGGAGGACAGCACTTGCTTACATACACTATTCGACAGCTGCCTCCTTATTTTAAAGGTCACTGAGAATTTTCGCACACAATGGTTTTTGCGTCCTATCATCCAAAAATCTCGTTGTCAGTCAGCAATTCCAAGTGAGGTGTGCTAAGCTCAGTATAGCTACCCCATTCATCGGCATTCGTCCACTTGTTGGTGATAGGAGGAATCGTTTTGAGTTCCAAATATCCGGTGAATAAAAATGACATCCTTGCTATCATTCAAGCCAATCGGCAACTGGGGCCCGATTACGATGAGCAGGCCGCAGACCAGATTTATGAATTGTTGCAAAAGAGTTATCAACCTTCGTCGGAGATGACTCCGGAGGATATTATCCGGATCCTGGGGCAATTCCCTTCGTCCGAGCGCAAACGGCTCTTACGTCCGTTTGTGAAACGGAAGCATTCCGTGGTGGGCACGATATCGGCGGTCATGGCCCTGTCCATTCCCTTCATAGCTTTGGCCGGCGCCTCCGCCCATATTGATGGAATCTTGGCGGTATTGGGATTTGATGCGTTTGTGATTTTGCTTGGGGTGGCGCGTTAGCCCAGACAAGGGTGGGGTAACGGATCGAGGGCCTTACACATCCCAGAACAAGAAGGAACCTGGCGGGAGAGAAAGGAACGAATTCTTGTGGAGGGAATCCGGCTGTTTGCCGACGGCCAATACTTTTTAAGAGCGATGAAACCTCAGGACGCAGCCTTGCGTCTTGATTTTTTCGTCAGAAATCGTGCGGCTCTTGAGCCCTTTATGCCGACAATTCCCGCCGCAGATTACACTTTAGCCCGTCAGCGCCAGATTCTTATCAAGGGCTATCAGGATATGCAGGAAGACCGGCGCTATCTGTTTGGCATTTTTTCCGCGCAGGTAGGACAAGGCGGCATGCTGTTGGGCTATGTCAACCTTAACAATGTGATTCGCGGGGCGTTTCACAGCTGTGATATCGGATATGGGGTGGACCGCAACCGCACCGGGCAAGGGATCATGACCGCGAGCGTTCGGGAGGTATGTGACCTGGCATTCTCCGTATTGCACTTACACCGCATTCAAGCGGCCATTATTCCGTCCAACAAGGCGTCATTGCGGGTTGTCGAAAAAGCCGGTTTTGAACGCATTGGTTTGTCTCGTCGGTATCTAAAGATTCACGGTTTCTACCAGGACCATGTGTTGCTGGCCAAAGTCACGGCCGACACCGAATAATTAAGGCCTTCTAGGACTTTGCCGTCATAATCCAAGGCGGCAAGAACACATCGGGCGCAATATCTCCGCCATCCAAACACCGTTCGTCCACCGTCAGCTCCCAAACCAGCTCCTTGTCAAACGATGCGCTAAAACGCAGCGGAAACCCGCTTGAGGGGTCAACCCAGCACTCAAAGGCGTCTCCCGAGCGAAACAATAAGCCAGGGTGCGGGGGCGGGCCGATCGGTGCATCTTCCACGGTAAACAGTGAGCGGCCCCGCCATAGTCGTCTGTCGCTTGCAAGACCGTCATCCTGCGCCCAGTCCCAAGGCCGGTGAACCTGGGAAAAGTCGATCCAGGGCCACAAGGCTGCATTATCTCGAGCGGACTGGCCTCCGGTGCCGCTCAGAAACAGCACCAGTGAAGATCCTGTTTGACCATGGCCCGTGACGACGGTCATGGGGGCGGATGGCTGGCCCATTTGGGGCAAGGAACGGTACGACCACCACTGGGTGCCCCGGATCAGCAGACCACTGGTGATGTGGGATGGGTCGGTGTCCGGTGAACACTCGTGGCGCCAAAAATGGGGCGCTTGCCACCACGACCTCCAGAGTTGGGCGTGCCAGTCTCCCGGTCCCAAATCATAAGCAAGGCCTCGGCGCCTTTGATACCATTCGCGGGCCCGACCGGAGTGTTCTCGAAAAGTTGCTCTCACCCTCTGAGCAGGAAACTGATCAAATGAGGAATGGATGAGGATAGATAGCGACTGAAATCGTGAGTCCGTCACAAATAAACTCCCTTATTGCATAGATCACTGTATTTTGGCAATCACATGGGCCAATCATTTCATTCGACCAACATGGGTGTATCGTTCTTATAATATCAAAACCGGAGCCGGGAAACATCGTCCGGGGAAATTGGATTGGCATTTGAAGTGTGGGCGGATCCTATCTGCCGGTGAGTGATCCCGCTTGCGGAGCGTCACAGGGTGAGAACAGTGACGAGAGATGTGGCCGAAAGTTTCAACCGGTGATTGGGGATGCTCCATCCCAACCACAAATGATATGGTCAGGAAATTGATCGTAGGCTAGATATAGTAGTTATCCTCAGAGTTGTTCACAACTTGTGGATAAGATGTAGATCAAACCTGAACAATGACAATAAATCGACCTCTTATCCCCTCACATATCGACAGTAATCCACAGGTAATCCACAAAATGGCGAAATCTGTGGATTATTTGTTCGTTACACGGCTGCACGGGTTCTCCCGTCAGAGGTAAAGAAGTTTCATCCGTGTGCATGCCGGGTCCGAATTGCGAATGACGGCAATTTGGCAAGACCAGAGTGTCTCTCATAGCGGACACATTAGCACAAATCCGTTGCAATCCTTCCACAGCATACGACATCTATTAGGCATCATTGCCGTTGATCTGCTTTGTTCGTTGTCGCCAGGCTATGAGGTGCTCAACTTGCCTCATCCCAAAATTTTTGCGTTACGGATGAAAAAGAAACCTGAGTCTCGGTTCAGGAACCCTGTGCTGGCTTAAATCAACTAATGACGGGTGAGCGATATTGCGACATAGTGATGTGGTAATATACGGATGTTATGAATTCCGCCGAAGACACCCGCAACAAAAAACATCTTGAAGAAGGCCGCTGGGAAAGTTGCGGAGACCCACGCGCCGGTTGCCTAATCCTAAATGCCGTGGAAAACCGGATACAGGGCTCGGGAGTGGCACATTACACAAAGAGGGGAAGATTGAGGTGTTGATTTGTTTTTTGTGTACCGGGAATTCCTGCCGTTCGCAAATGGCCGAAGGATTTGCCCGCCAAATGGTTGACGAGGGGGTTCTGGTGGAGAGCGCCGGAGTTGAGGCTCACGGACTGAATCCGCGGGCCGTACAAGTCATGCTAGAACTCGGGATTGACATTTCCCATCACGAATCGAAAGTGATTGATGTTGAGCGTTTGCGCCGGGCCGATTTCGCCATAACTTTATGCGGCGACGCTCGGGACCGCTGTCCTATTACGCCCCCGGAGGTGACACGGCTTCACTGGGGATTTGAAGATCCTGCCCGCGCACAAGGAAGCGAAGAAGAGATCATCGCAGCCTTTCGCCGGGTCAGGGACGGTATTCGCTTTCAAGTTCAGCAATTTCTGAGAGAACAAAATGTCCTTCGCCAGCCACTCGCCTAATCTCTTGGATCACGGGATAACATGTCGAGTTTTGCAGCCAAGTTTTGTTTGTGAATCTTGCCAGCACTTGTGAGCGGCATTTCTTTGATATAGAAAATATGATCCGGTATCCAGAATTTGGGGATACGCCCCGATTCCACTTGTCTGGTCAAATAGGCGGTAATGACCTCCGGCTCCACGAAATGCCGGGTTTGGACCACGGCCACGGGGCGTTCCCCCCATTTAGGATCGGATTTGGCTAAAATGGACACCTGGTCAATTCCGTCAATTTCCGAAAGAATGGTTTCCAGCAAGTTGACGGCGATCCATTCGCCTCCGCTTTTGATAGCTTCCTGAAGGCGGTCAACCACCAAAATAGTGCCATCCTCGGACCCGATACCAAGATCTCCGGTGGCAAACCAGCCGTCGCGAAAACTCTTTTCTGTGGAGGTGGGGTCGTGTAGGTACTCCGTGGGGATCCACGGACTTTTAACCCAGATTTCTCCGGCGTGGGCCGAACTTGGGCTCAGAGGGAGAGAACTGTCGTCGCGAATTTCGATTTCGACGCCAGGTAAGGCCATCAAACGCTGGGTGAGAAGAATTTCGTTGTCGGACGGCAGCAGATCCGATTGAAGAGGGACCGTGGAAATAGCCGAAGCCAGTTGATCGGCTCCGCCATAAACCGCGGCCAGTTTGAGACCAAAACTCAAGGCTTTTTTGGCGAGACCGTGTGTGAGCGCGCTTCCTCCCACCAGGACTTTCAGTGTGTCGTCAAGCGGTCCCGGTAAGGCTTCAAGGAGGCGGTAGAGCTGGGTCGGTACCATGTTGGCCCAGGTAACGTGATTCCTGATTATCGTCTCCACCTGGTCATGGGGAGACAGGTTTTGGGAGAGAACCAAGGAAGCGCCGATATAGGGGGCCATAAAAGGAATGCCCCATCCGTGCGCATGGGCGAAGGGGATAAGGCATAGCATGGTATCCTCAGGCTTGAGTCTGGCTGAAGAGTCATGGATCGCCAGATGATGCACGACTTGCCACGAACTTAGCAGAACGTCCCGGTGACGATAGACGACAGCGCGGGGACGGCCGGTGGTGCCGGTGGTAAAGCCAATGGAAAAGGGATCGGACTCCTTTAGCTGAACATCGGGAAACTTTTCGTCCCCTTGTGCGATTAGGTTTTCATATTGGGTTGGCATGAAGATTTGGCGTGGTATCAGGCTTTTTAGGGTGTCGGCCAGTGACGAAAACTCGGGACCGACGATAAGCCAGGTATCTTGGGCCTTGCGGATGGTGTATTCCAGATCGTTCAGGGAAAGTCGGAAGTTTAGGGGATGCATGATGGCGCCGGTCGCGGCCAGGGCATAATGAAGCTCCAAAAACCGGAGAGAATTGGCATCCAAGACTCCGACCACCGAATTGGGGCCAATACCCATCCGGTGGAGGCTGTTGCTGAGCTTTAAGACACGGCTTAAGACAAGAGGGTAAGGGGTAAATTCATTGTTTTGCCATATGCCTTGATGCGGATATTTTGTGCCGGCCTCGATGATGAGTTGAGAAACCACTAGGTCTTTGATGTCAGTTCATTCCTTTCGAATGTCTCAGAGAAAATGACATGGTGTTCCAGTCCAAAAATGGGTTAACCTTTTTGCAATGAAACACAATGAGGCCTGCGTGATGAATGTGCGCCGCACGGGTTGGGATTCCGATCGTTCAGGTACAGATTTCCCCGGTTTTTGCCATCATTTGTAGCCTTTTGTAGTCTAGAGACGCATATACTTCATTTTTACCAAATTTATCCCCTGACTGTCATCATTCCTCATCGTAAAATGATGATTATGCTGGCAAAGGTGCACGTGTTTTATGCAGTATTCCCACTTGATGCGCAATGCGGGCACAATGGTGCCGATCAGTCGCGTTCAGTTTTCGCAAAAGATGCTCGACGTGGCGTTTTACGGTGTGAACCGAAATTTGTAAAACCTCGGCAATTTCGGTATTGGAATAATTTTGATCGATCAGAGCCAGCACTTCGAATTCCCGTCGCGTCAAGCCGATCGAATAGTGATTGATGGAGAGATTGTCTGGAAGAATCGCTGTCCAGAATGACTGGCTGACCATGACGCATTCGGCGGACAGGACGGCGCGGAGTAAATGGCTCAATTGTTCGCATCCCTGGGTTTTGTCGAGGAGAATGTTCACTCCCAGTTTCATGACCGAAGCGGCCAAATGAAGAGTCAAAGGAGAAAGGAAGACCGCGGACTTTACCTCGGGATTGGAGAGACGGCAAATCATTAAAGTCGATTCAATTTGGTTCAGGTTATCCGATTCAATAATGACGGTCGCGACGGGGGGCCAATTACTGGATGGAGAGTTCAGAATGATGACGCGAGCTCCGATATCCCGATCAAGGACAGCCCGTATTCCTGCCGCAAAAATGGGAGAATGACTGACAATACCGACATCGATTGAGTTCACGGCTCCCTCACTCCTTTTGTCATTTTGGAATAGATTGTGCTTATCTTTTGAGGTTTGCAATTTCGGTTCAAGAGAGGTCGAAGAGATTCCGTTTACGGAATTTTTCCGATTCCGCAACCGGCCCCGGATCGGCAACTCCGTGACGGCTTAATGGGATAGATCTCCACTTATAGCTTACCGCTAAGCTTCTCCTTAACCGTCTCATTCTTGGCTCAGGTTGGCGAATTTCGTACGACAGGTTGCGTCAGAAATTCCCACAATACTCTCCAAAAACGGGCATATTTTCCTAAAAAGCTGCTCCGCGTCCTGGGCCGTCACAGAAAAATGATTGCGCGAGGTGAGGGCACTCCACTTGCCGGTGCCTCTTTTCAATAATCGGCACGAGGCCCAGACGCAAAAAAGACCGCTGCGGTCAGATTTTTTGTGAAAGCCACACGGGGTTTTGGGGAGGGTGGCAAGGGAAAGGCGGCAAAGACAAATTAACTTAAAATTCGACAACACCAGGCGTCATATCCTCCCCAAGTGGTGGTGAATTAATACTATTCCACCGAGGGTCTGGGAACAATTCTTAACCTCTCAGCGCCCCGCTTTCAAGAGAAGCCGGAAGCTCGGCATGGGTTAAAACTATCAGATGAGGATCCGCCTCTTCCAAAAGGATCCGAGCCACACTGTGAAAATTCCGTATTGTTATCCGCCTTATGATTAATCCGCAGTACAGTTTGTCAAAGAGCGGACCCGGATACCGCACTGGCGTGCCGTTATGGGAGATGCTTTCCTGGAGGGGATCTCCCGGTGCGCCCGGGATCCCGCCGAACAACTCCAGCTGACCTAACCGATTGGTGTTAAAATGTCACCGAAGATCCGGCAGCAGGTCTCCGAGCCGGTCATACTCCGAAATGTTCCGGCGATCTGTGGTGCCGCAAGATCATCCCCAGATCCAAACGCGTGCGACGACGCTGCCAAATAACCGAAACAACCCCGCTCCTTGAGTTCAACTCTGCCGGATGATGCCAGAGTTTGGGATAGAAGACTCGACAGATTCCGCCGCTTCCAATGCGATTGGTATCGATCTCTAAAATGCCTGGGATCGCTTTGAGTAACTACCCAGTAGTCTCATAAATGGGGTTGAGAGATGGATTCTCGGAAAGAGACTCAAGGGGTGCTCGTTGCCACGTGCGCTCAGACACCGATTATACCTCATCATGGCCTTCGCCCTGAGCGTAACCGATTAGGAAAGACAGGTGACAGAATGGAGGCGTTAACTCCATCATATTTGGAATAAGCTCCCGTCTGGTGATGGCTGCGAGAAACCGACCCCCCTAAGTCGATGGAAGAAAAGGAGGAGGTCGAGCGAAGGGCCACCGGGGCACTTCGTGGGGTCAAATGAAGCCTCTCTTGCCCGATGACCTGGGCCCACGTATCCTGGTCGCGGTCAGACGGGATCTCAAAGCCCCATTCAGTGCATGCGGGGATCGCCTGTAACAAAGAACTTTGGAAGGTAACGGCGGATCGCTCTCGTAAATTGCGGGCTTGTCGACGGACCTCGGATTTGGGGAAAGCCGGCTGCTTCATCGGCAATTTTAAACGCCACTGTCCGGCGGCTCACCTGGCAATGAGTCGCCGAACAATTCCCGCCCCCACTCTTTTTCTGGTAATATCGACCTATCGGCACACAGACGCAAATACCGGGGAGGATTGGGCGTGAAGAATGACGGTAAGGACGTGGCTCGAAAGCAGTTTAGCCAAAATGCGGCGGATTACCGCAACGAAAGCGTATTTGCGGAAGGGATAGACCTTAAAGAAATGGTCAGCTCTGTGCCGCTTACAGGAAGCGAACGGCTTTTGGACATTGGCTGCGGCGCAGGACACACCGCTCTGGCGTTTGCGCCTTATGTGGCTCAGGTCGTAGGCTGCGATCTCACCCCGGCCATGGTGGAGATGGCTCGGGACTTGGCCCATGAGCGTCAGATCGGTAATGTTGAGTTTGTGGTGTCAGATGCCGAACACCTGCCTTTTGCCGATTCATCTTTTGAACGGGTGACTTGCCGTTTCGCGGCGCATCATTTTCCGGACATCAAAGCGGCTTTACGAGAAGTTTCGCGGGTTCTTAAGCCCGGTGGAACTTTTCTTTTGGTGGACCATTATGCCCCGGAAGACCCGGAACTAGATACGTTCGTCAATGATCTTGACCGTCTGCGGGATCCGTCGCATGTGAGGGAGCATAGGCTTTCAGAATACCAAACCTTCTTCAGTGAAGCAGATCTGACTTTTCAGCTTAAATTGACATGGGATCTGCCCCTGATGTTCGACAACTGGGTCACCCGCTCCCGCACTCCATCCGAGGCCAAAGAGTGGTTGGTGAATCATTTAAAAAACGCCAGCCCTAAGGCCCGCGATGCTTTTTGTGTGCAACAAGACGAGAGGGGATATCCCCAGTCGTTTTGTTTGAAGTGTGCCTTAATCCACGGCATAACAGATTAGTCGCAATCGGCTCGCGGTCCTTCTTGAAGTAAAGAAGCAAGAAGACCTTCTCAATATCGAGACGCCGGATTCCCTCAGCAAGGTCAACCCACGGGGGGAATCCGGCGTCTCGGGTACCGGGAAAAGCTTTTTCTTTCTTAAGCAAAGCATCCCGTTTTCATAGAACCTGGAACCCCAGAATAGGATTGAAAAAGAAGCGCAAGGAAAGTCAACCAAACGCCAGAAAGCGGTTCGGAGTGGGCATGAAGCTCAAAGCACCGGATATGCCCTGGCTGTGATTCAGAGCCTATCCGGTGCGTGATCGTTCCCCACAGGATTCAGGGGATATATTGGGAGGGATTTTGCTCGAAGGCCTTCGCGCAAGCGGCGCAGCAGAAATAATAGCGCTCTCCCTGGTAGTCCACGTGAGGCGTCTCTTCTTGAACCTCAACGTTCATGTGACAGACGACGTCAACGGCAGTAGCCACTTTATTTTCACCCCCCTTCCACCTTGCGTCTGAGGCCGGATAATTAGGATGCGGGCGTCACGGGTAACTTGGTGGTTTTCAAGAGCAATGAGTTGGATACCACCGAGACCGAACTCATTGCCATGGCGGCTCCCGCCAAAATGGGAGAAACGATGCCGAACGCCGCCAAAGGGATCATGATGATATTGTAAATTAGGGACCAAAACAAGTTTTGGCGAATTTTTCCCAAGGTCTTTGTGCTCAGCGATAAGGCTCGCACGACACCATAAATCTCCGGCGACATGAGAGCTACATCGGCCGTTTCCAAGGCAACATCTGTGCCGGAACCGACCGCGAGACCCAGATCGGCAGTGGCAAGCGCAGGCGCATCGTTTATCCCGTCTCCCACCATTAGGACCTTGTATCCGGCCGTCTTTAACTCATTAACGACCCGGGATTTGTCCGCAGGCAAAAGCTCCGAATAAATGTGATCGACGCCTAAAATTCCGCCGATGGTCTGAGCGGCCTCATGTTGGTCACCAGTCAGCATGGCAATCCGAATGCCCAAGGTGTGCAATGCGGCAATGGTGGCGGGGGCGTCATCGCGCACGGTGTCCGCCACAATAATGGCGCCCGCCAGCTCTTTGTCGCGTGCCACCCAAATGACACTGGCTCCTGTATGCTGCCGGGCGTGCACCGTTCGTGGGGCTTCTTCGGGCACGGTGATTCCATATTGCTTCATGAGTTTTAGGTTGCCGACCGCGACTTCCTGGTCATCAA
>PXYT01000063.1 GCA_003023725.1 Sulfobacillus benefaciens
GACAGCCAGGCCCTGGTCTAAAAAGAACCGGCCCGTTTCTCGGAACACGGCACGAGGGGTTTTCGGTGTCGGTCGGCAACAAAGACCATGGTCTAGAACCTCCTCAATATCTTTCTAAGCGGCTCATAACGTTCCGCGTTTGCGAAATCTCGCCTCGCCAACGATATTTCGGCTTGTGCTGCGCGTCACACGGATTGCATGCACCCCGCTCGCGGTTTAATGACGCACCGTGAACCATGACGCACCAGCTACTATACCATAGTGACTCTTATGGCAGCGGAAAGGTCTGTCAATAAAAGAATGGCGGGCGAGCACCAGAGCGACGATGAATTTTGTACAATAGGTGAAGGATCAGGGGGAACAACAGGCACCACATCGCAGAATTAATCATGAATGTGAAGAGAAGTGATCGAGCGCTAAAGAGACCCGTGCGCCAGGCACTGGAGATATGAGTGTTTGAGGCCAAGCCCGTATCAGGTACGGTATTTGCACATGTATAAAGCAACGGGGAAAATTACTTTACAAAATATAGTATGGGTAAAAACATATTGCTATAGGCATAATGAGATGTTAGTATACAGAAGGAAGGAATGGGAAAAATGGACAACCTAGGTGAACATAATCGACATTGCCCGGTGGCACGGACAGCGGCACTGGTGGGAGATACGTATATTCTGTTGATTTTGCGCGATTTGTCGGATGGGCCCCGGAGGTTTGGTGATCTCGAGCGTAGTGTCGAAGCCAGCCCCCGCACATTGACATCGAGGTTGAGGCAAATGGAGGCGGAAGGGATCATCGTGCGCCACGTTTTTGCCGAAATTCCTCCTCGTGTGGAATATGAGTTGACGACTAAAGGCCGTGCTCTGGCCCCCATCGTCGAATCTTTGAGGCAGTTTGGAGAGACGTGGCTGTTGGACGATGGACAGTCCCAGACCCGCTGAACCGTGAAATCCTAACTTTCCCGAACTTCCTGAAGACAACACAATCTACGACAATCTTAGGAGGAGAGTATAAATGGCATCCGTTCCCGAAGAAATGACTGGAACCTGGGAAATAGACCCCGACCATAGCACTGCCGAGTTTAGCATCCGCCACCTCATGATTTCCACGGTTCGCGGCCGGTTTTCTAAATTTTCCGGAGTTATTCAGGGCGATCCGACCGATTTGACCGCATCCACGGCTCGTTTGTCCATAGACGTGGACAGTGTGGATACGCGCCAGAAAGAGCGTGACAATCACCTTCGATCCGCCGACTTCTTTGACGCGAGCAATTACCCCCATCTGACATTTGACAGTACACGGATTAACCGGACGGGCGACAATACCTATGAGGTCGTCGGAAATTTGACAATTCGGGGCACAACGCGCGAAGTGCCTGTTCAGGTGGAGTTTTCCGGAATCTCGAAGGATCCTTGGGGCAATGTGCGGGCAGGATTTACTGCGACAACAAAAATTAACCGTAAGGACTACGGATTAATGTGGAATCAAGCCTTAGAAACAGGCGGGGTACTTGTGGGGGATGAAGTGCGGATCACTGTCGAACTGGAAACCGTTAAAAAAGCTTAACTCTACGAAAAAAAAGCCCGGGGCGCTACTGCTGTGAACCCCCGGGCTGTTTTGGTTGGAGGAGAGTCAGTAGCGGCCTATGTATTCCGGTCGGCGGGTCTTTCGGGCACCACCCTGGAATGTAATGCCTTCGCATCATGGCATTGACTGTGCCGTGGAGGAGGGCAGCATCGTCCCTGAATCAGTGTGCAAAGTTACAGGTTAAAATTATCCTGTCTTTTGACCGTCTGACAGGCAAACCAACTCGGCCAATCCATCTGGGGCATTACCACCTTATTTTCCTTGAATTGTGTCGTCGGGGGGAGGGACAACAAATCTGTGAGTCTGGGGGATGGGTCGGATTTGGTGACGGCTGCTCTGGGCCGGATTGGAAACTCGCTGAAGTAGTGCCCTATCCATGGTGTCAGATGGCTTTTGGTTCCGAGAACAAACCCTCAACAACCGCGTTGAGATTCTTGTCGAACGAGCTTTTAATGGTTGCTGGTTCAGTGAAGAATCGAGTGAAAGACCCTTTTTCCCGAAGGTTTTCGCGGACGGTGGATCAATATCAGGAGCCCAAACCGGCTTTCACACCGTTTCGTATCCATGACAACTTGTGTCCCTGGCGTCACATTTTCCCGTGGGGAGACTGTATGATACTGCGGACCTCGCGAGATCTCGAACCATGTTCGGACAAGACGCGGTTTTTACAGATACGGGGCAGACGAATGGAAGAGAGATGTGGCATAATTATTAATGATATGATAAAAATCCATACAGCTGTTGTATAGAGTGCAAAGGAGAAGGCCTACGACATACCGGGGAAACTTTCGCGAAATCATTACCGTACTCGAACGTCGGTTAATACGATTTGCTTTGAGAAACTGCTCACAAACCCAGTTGATGCTGCGACAACAACTTTTATGGCGCTGGTATCAGCGGTTTGTATATCGGCATATTCAAAGTCCCCTGCCGGTTCCATTCGGCTGAAATACCATCCGGAGCCGGGATGAAAAACTATCCCGGCTCCGGATGGTATGATGATATCGTCGGAGTGGGATTGTCTCATTTCTCTTATTCCGTGATATTCGAATGACTGCCAGGGAAAAGGTGTGATGCGTTTGAACAGGCTGGAAGAAATCCTCGAATTCAACAAGAAATTTGTTGAAGACCGAGAATATGAACCATACCGTACCACGAAATTCCCGAACAAGAAGCTGGCCGTTCTCTCGTGCATGGATACTCGTCTCAGTGATTTGTTGCCACGGGCCATGAACTTACAGAACGGTGATGCGAAATTTATTAAAAATGCCGGGGCCGTCGTCTCTCATCCTTTTGGCAGCACCATGCGCAGTATTCTGGTTGCAGTCCATGAATTGGGAGCCGAGGAGATTTGTGTGATTGGGCATTACGATTGCGGCATGAGCAGTATCAATCCGGATAAAACCTTTGCCAGCATGGTGGAACATGGCATAACATGGGATACTATTCAGACCCTTGAACACGCCGGCATTGATCTCAGAGCGTGGTTTCAGCGCATCGACTCCATTTCCGACAGTGTGCGTGAGAGTGTCGGGATGATTCGAATGCATCCTTTAGTCCCATCATGGGTCCGAATTCATGGTCTGGTAGTGGATCCCGAAACAGGTCGACTCGACCTCGTCATTAACGGCAACGATGAAGGGTCTTCTTCCTGATAGAAGGAAGCCCCCTATAGACAGCCCTTTCGGTGGAATGCAAAGGGCTGTTTTGTTTTTGGTTGTAGGGATAACTGGGGTGCGTCTGCCTTTTGGGTCAATAGTCAAGGACGGGCCGGGGGAGACACACTAGGGCTGTCAACGAGGAATTGAGGGCCGTTGGCATTTAACAGAAAAAACAGATCTTGTGCATATTCGGCATAGATATGAGGATTTTTTTGGACGATAAGGCGGTAGAGATATTGCTGGTTGATGGGATTAAAGGCGCGCGACATGGACGCGCGCCGCACCCGGTAATGGAAGTAGGGTTCGGGAATCGACGCGCCATGGCATCCCTGGGCGATCATCCGAACCAGACTTTCGTAGTCCTCCATCCCGTATTCCATCTCGGGATCGTTTAGGCCATAGGCTAGGAAATGTTCCCGCAAATAGACCAACGCGCTGGTGTTTAAGGGATTATGAAAAAGGGCGTAGGGAGGTTCCGGATTCCAAGTTGGCCAGATGTGTCGATCGGCCCCAAAGTATTGAGCCCAGCATCCGATGAAACTCAGATTGTCATAGTGTTGCAGAATCTGAATGGCTCGGGGGTAATAGAGGGGGTCCACTGTGTCGTCGGCATCCAGAAAGGCTAGAAATGTGCCCGATGCCTTCGATGCCCCGAAATTTCTGGCACGGGCCAGCCCCTGATTGACTGTGCGGTAGATGGTTGTCTGGGGATAAGTTTTAGCTGCCTTGCGCAGTGCCGCAATGCTGACACCATCACTCGAACCGTCATCGACGACAATGATTTCCTTGGGAACATCGGCAGGCACTTTCATGAGGCTGTCCAGAGTGTCGAAAATGTAAGAACCCAAGTTGTAATAGGGGACAACGATACTTAACAGTCCCGATTTACTGGTTGCAGTAGGTGGTTGCGAACGCGGCCGCACAACCGGAAAAAGTGTGGGGGTCTGCCGTCTTTGCCATGATTCCAGGAGTTCTGTCTTTTTTCGGTAAACCGCTTCCGGTTCGGTCCATTGCGCAACCCGTTGTCTTGCCCTACGCCCCATAGCGCGGTTTTCGTCGATGCTTTGGCGGGAGGCCCTTTCAATGGTCTCGCCGAGTGTGTCGAGATCACACAGAAATCCGCTCTCTTTGTCTACAATGACTTCTTGCTGGCCACCGGTGCGGGTAGCCACAACCACACATTCGCGGCTCATGGCTTCCAAAAGGACGTACGGCAAATTATCAAAGCGCGAGGGAAGAACAACTAATCCGGCACGGCGATACATTCGGTCAAGTTCGTCTGCGGGCATCCGGGGACGGATGGCGATCAGCCTTTTTTTGATATAAGGAGCATAGCGCTGGCGGATTTCCTCGGCAAATGTGTGACCCTTGAGATAATAGGGTGTATCTTGGCCCACCAAGTCCAAAGGCCACTGAAAGCCCGCGTCCCACAGGGGAGTCAATTGATTGAGCAAGTCGAGAACACCTTTGAAATATTGGAGGCGACCCGCAAATAATAATCGGGGTTCTCTGGTAAGGGGTCCGGGGGTCTCAGGTAGTTGATAGGGATTGGGAATCACAGTGACCTCGAGGCCCGGAAGAGACTCCTGAAGGGCTTTTTTCAGAAAACTCGATGGGGAGATCACGGTATCGGCTGCCCTAAGACTGAACCGTTCCATCTCTCCGGTCCAGTAATCGGGAAGTTGGTACGTGGGGGCCCGGTCGATCGGATCGAGGAGAAATTTAGGATTATGGGCCGTGACAATTATCCGCATTCGAGCCATGACGGGGTCCAGGGTGTGTTTGCGTTGCAGGAGATAGTAGGGGAGGCCCAAATATTCCTGACTTTCGATGATATCCGGAGGCCCCTCTTTGGCGATGTATTTTGCGACGATGGCAGCGTAAGAATAACTTAAATTGGCGCTAAAGCCCATGATGTGGCGCGAGTCGGCTGCTAGTTCCGAAAAACGGGTCACTGACACACCCTGCCCGATGGTTTCCTGGATCCCTTGGACTTCGTTGTCGTAGACAAAGACCCGGACATCATGGCCATGGCTGTGCAGTATTTTGGCCATCAGCGCTGCATAAGTGGCAATGCCCCCGCCGAAATAAGGGGGATACTCTGTGGTTAGCAACCAGTATTTCAAGATTCCGTTCCTCCGTTATTCTGCAAGATGTCTAAAACAATCAGAAATCATAACCGCTCTTATGATAGCAAAGTGGCACGGCAAGATGTGAATGCACAAAAAACAACATAAAACTGTGAAGTACTGTGATATTTGTGTTATCCTAAGAAGAACGGGGATGATATTACTATGCGACCGCACGAGCGGCAAGAGAAGATATTGATCTGGATAGCGCAGCACGGCGGGGGAGCGGTCAAGGAGCTGGCTCAGCTTCTCGGGGTTTCGGAAATGACGATTCGGCGCGATTTGCGGGTATTGGAACAAGATCATTTACTGGAACAGAGAATGGGTGCCATTGATGTCAAAAGAAGTGCAACGGAATTAGCTTTTGAAGTCAAGAGACGGTTGTATCAGGCTGAAAAGGACGCGATAGCCAAGGCAGCTTTGGCCGTCATTGAGCCTGGAATGACCATCGGGTTTTGCGCCGGCACGACGACGTGGACTATTGCCCACCACCTTGGTGGGTTCCGGGATTTGACCTTTGTGACCAATTCGACCAATATCGCTTTGGAGTTGCAACACCAGGGCTGGTCGCAGATCATCCTGACGGGAGGAAATTTCCGCACACCATCGGATGCTCTGGTTGGACCTTTTGCGGAATATACGGCCCAGCACCTGCACACCGACGTACTGTATTTAGGAGTCCATGGTCTGGACGTCGACGATGGGATAAGCACACCCAATATTCAGGAAGCCGCCATTGACCGGGTATTTATCCGGCACACTGAACGGGTTATTGTGGTTATGGACCCGACCAAATGGGGGATCAAAGCTTTGGCGCATATCGCCGGACTGGAAGATATCGACACGATCATAACTTGTGACAATCCAGCCAGCCGTCTTTATGCAGCCAAGGCTATGCAAAAAGGAGTCCGGGTGGTGCTGGCTCAACCGACAGGGTCCAAGATAAAAGAGAGTGAAGGGCGTAACGCATGAAGGCATTTGAATGGACCACGAAGACCCAGATGGATGGGAGAAAAATTTGGTATTATCGCTTAACCGACCAGGCTCTTCCTGAGAAACCTGCCGTGCGTGTCATTACGGGTTCCAATGTTCTGGCTGTTCAACTGGCTAGGAGAATGGCCGACACCGGCTCCGTCATCCTGGTGGGAACGGGCAATCCTGAAGTCGCGGGCGCCGAGGTAATACCTAATCCGTGGACTGTGCCGGAGGTGTGGGAATGGATCACTCACCGATATCGAATCCGGTGCGTCCATCATTTGGCTGGATGGGATGATTGGAAAGACCGTCCACCGGATGCGCTGTTTTCATCCGTCGTGAATGGCGGATTGTCTTTCATGCGGACGATTTATGCGCACGAGACTTCCGGGATGATTTTGGTTTTTCCTGAATCTTCCCAACCCCAGGAATCCAGGGTTTTGGGGGAAGCTCTGCACCAGTTGGCTCAGCAAGTCCGGTTTATCGCTCCGGTCAAGAAATGGCCGTACGCCATGCTTCATGTGCCCAAGAATTTTTTCGGCACCATCTTGAAATCGGATCATGGCCGAGGAACTTTATCGGCCTTCAGTGTCCGTGACGATATCGCTCTAGACGCATTCACCAAGGCCTGTGCTTTTCTGGACAGGCAATTGACCGGAGATGACCCATTCTTTCGGGGAGATGAATCCCAGCGTTTGCCGGATTCGTCTGGCTCCCGTGATCAACCAGACGGCGGCGCACCGATGTTCTCCGCCTTGATGAGCCGATCCGAGGTTGTCATTCCGGATATTTCCGATTAGGGGCAGAGAAAAGGAGACATTCCATGATTTTTTTGCGTCAGGATCTTTTAAGCGGCGAATGGGTGGGTCTGAATGCTGACCGTCAGGAACGGCCATTAACGGAGGCGACATCGTGTCCTTTCTGCCCAGGCGAGAAGACGGAAGTTGGTAATGTGCCGTTTGATGTCGCTGTTTTTGAGAATAAATTTCCTGCGTTCCAGAGCCCGGGATCGGCAGAAGTGGTGGTCTATTCGCCCCGGCATGAGGATGATCTGGCTTATTTGCCAAGGGATAATGCTCAACTGGTGTGGCAAGCCTGGAAAGACCGCAGTCAATCATTGGAGGAAAGGGCGGATGTTCAGTCCGTCTTCATCTTTGAAAACCGAGGGGGCAAAGTGGGGGCCAGTATTGCACACCCTCACGGGCAAATCTATGCCTACCCCTTTTTGCCGCCACGTTTAGAACGGGAACGGGTGCGATTTGAATCAAATTGTCCCTTGTGTGCGCGGAACGATCAGGAGAGCCTGGTCTTGTTTGAGAACCGCTTGTGGCGAATTGAAGTGCCGTATGCCATGCGGATGCCCTTCCAGCTGTGGCTGTTTCCCTCCCGTCATGTCCCCCGCCTAAAAGAATTGACGCCGGACGAAATGACGTCGGGAGCCGCCTTAATGCAGGATATTGTCCGCAGCTACGACAGCTATTTTGGCTTGCGCACGGCTTTGGTTATGGCGCTGTATCAGGATGTGTCCATGGGCTCAGCCTACCATATGCGCTGGGATTTTCTTCCTATCGACCGGGGCCAAGGGAAAACAAAATATCTAGCCGGTTCGGAGCTTGCGATGGGGGCGTTTGTGGTTGACATGATTCCTGAATTCGTGAAGAAGGAACTAACCCCCGTTTGGGACCGTATTCACCACGGATAGAAAGCCACGCATAGAACGTTTAGGAAGGGACGGACAGAAGTGCCACAGAGAAGGCCCTCAATACGGGAACAGTTTTATGAACGCTATGGCCGAGAACCTGACAGCATCTGGCTCTCTCCCGGTCGTGTTAATCTCATTGGAGACCACACCGACTATCAAGGGGGACTGGCCTTGCCGATTGCCTTGCCGTACAGCACCCGGGTGGCAGGAAGGCTTAGACAAGATCGGATGATTCATATCTACAGTGATTATGGGCGAGAAGATATTCACCTGCCGGCCGACGATCTTTCGGGTTTGGTGAAACGAAGACCGCTTCGCGGACTGATGGGTTTTGTCGCGGCGGTATGGCACTTGTTGGAATATGAGCAGGGAATCGACCTCTTGATTCTTTCCACGTTACCCATTGCCAGCGGTCTGTCTTCGTCCGCCTCATTGTCGCTGGGCATTTTGGCGGTGATGACCGAACTTCTCGGAAAGCCGGTGGTGACAGAGCAGTTGATAGCCCAGGCCCGGCGGGTTGAGAACGATTATCTGGGGGTAAGCTCAGGAATTTTGGATCCTCTGGCAATCGCGCGCGGCCGAGCCGATTTTGCGCTGCTGGTGGACGCCTTGCGGCAAGATGGACGTCATGTTCCTTTTGACTACGCCCGTTACGGGTTGACATTGTGGATTATTGATACGCAGACGCCAAGAACCTTGGCGGCTAGTGGATATGATCGCAGAGTCCGGGAGACCCAGGCGGCCAGCCATGTGTTGGGCGTACCCGATTTACGCAGGGCCACACCGGACTCCGTCGAACGTTTAACGGACCCGGTGCTGCGGGCACGCGCGAGGCACGTGGTTCGGGAAAATCAACGAGTGGAATTGACAGTCGCCGCAGCCGGGGCAGGTAACTGGGACCGGGTTAAGAGCCTCTTTTGGGCCTCCCATCAATCTTTGTCGGAGGACTTCATGGTGTCCACGCCCGTCCTCGATCAAACTGTGGGCTGGTTGCGCGAAATGGGAGTAGGAGCCCGGCTCACAGGAGCGGGGTTTGGAGGTTCAGCGGTGGCTCTCGCTGCCTCTGAACAAGGGGAAGAAATGGCGCGTCGCCTTACAGAGCACTACCGGGACCAGGGATGGACATTGCCCAGGTTCTTGGAGGTCCGGCGACCGGCGCAGGGGTTGCGCAAGGTGACAGAGGACAAGGTGCCAGAAGACGTGATAGACTGAGGACATGGCAGATACAAGCATTCAACTCGAAAACCATTTTTGGACCGTAACCATTTGGCCCCAACTTGGGGCCAATATGGGCCAGATTCTACACAAGGCCAGCCGGAATGAATTGATCCGGTGGCCTGACGATTTGTCCGCACTGTCCCGTGAACCCTATCTGTTTGGCATGCCGTTGCTGTTTCCCGCCGGCCGCATTGCGGGCGGGGTCTGTAGGGTAGGGGACGAAATCTGGGAGTGGCCTCGCAACGATCCGTCCGGTCCCAATCACCTTCATGGCTTTTTATGGAACCGTCCATTTGTGGTGAAGGACCACTCGGCCATACACTGCGTGCTGGAACCTGCGCAAGAGACGCAAGATCTGTTGAATCGACAGATGCACGAACCCATACGGGTAATCGTCGAATACCGTCTGTCCGGACCTAAGGTGGAGATGCACGCGCGTTTTACCAATCAAGGCACCCGACCGGTGCCTTTTGGATTCGGATATCACGTCGATATTTCTCTGAAGACGCCGTGGCAGGTCTTTTTGCCCTCTGGCGTGCCATGGGTGATGGGAAAGGACTTGATGCCGAATCACCCGGCGGGGCCTGGGGACGAAGTGCCTTGGCTTAGAGACTTGCCTTTTCATGTGCGCGATCTAGTATGCGATGTCTGTTATTCCACCCGTCTTGGGGCTAACCACGAGAATATGGTGAGATTGGCCTTGGGCGATTCACCAACCAGTTTTCGCCTTCGGGCTTATCCGCCCTTCCGTCATTGGGTGTTGTACCGCCCGCACCGAAATGCGGATTTTGTCAGTATTGAACCTTATACTTGGGTTCATAATGCTCCCAACTTGACCGAAGACCCGAGTCTCACTGGCATGCGCCTATTGGGGGCAGAAGAAAGTATCGATACCCAGTTGTCATGGGAGTGCGACGAGACGTAGATTTGCCCAGAGCAGGGTTCGTACGAGATATATAAGCCCGAGAGTTTGACGCAGAAAATCTGCCGGAAATTAGACGTGTTATGGCCCTCGGGTCTGTTACTCGATGGAATGGAGCGGCACATTAAGATTAAAACTGTAAATTGCTCACCGACTGACTCAGCTGAATCAGATAGTTCCCTGCCATACTCCACATGATCGCGGCGGAAACGCGATTAATCCAGGCGAGAGTCCGCGACTGGTCCCGCAGGCGGCCCAGCTTCCGGCCGGCGAGAGAAATGAGCAAGAACCAAAGCCATGAAACCAATATCGCGCCCGAGCCGTAAGCCATCTTCTCCGGAAGGGATGGATACAGGGCAGCTCCGCCGCCAATGACCACTACGGTGTCCATAATGGCATGGGGGTTAAGTAAGGAGGCCCGAAGGCTGTGCATAATTCGCCGTTTGAGTGTCCAGTAGGCCATCGTCTCGTCCTCCGAGCCCACCTTATCTATGGGACTGTGCCAGGATTGCCAGCCCATCCAAAGTAGGAACGCAGCGCCCAAAGCCATAAGAATGTCTTTTAACAGCGGAAGGGCGGTGACAATGACACTCACTCCTAAGACGGCGAGAATGATTAGGGTCGTGTCCGATACCGCTGCCGTGATCACCACCGGGCTGGCATGCCGGTATCGGCGGTAGGTAGCGCCTTGGCTAATGACGAATGAATTTTGCGGCCCTAATGGCAAAATCAGGGCCAGGGCTAGCAAAAACCCGTGCATAAAGGCTAAGCCCATGGGCTTTCTCCTCTCCATGTGTCCTGGAGTGCCGTCCGTGCGGCACAAAGACAACCCTGAGAGCGCGCAAGGCGTCCACAGACCAATCAGGATACCGGCAGATAAACTCCGTACCTGTCCAGGTTCTATTGTCCGAGGATTGGCAATTCAGCCGTGATTATTGTACAGGAAATCCGGATCACGAGCTAGTTTGCTCCAACAGAAGCATGGGCAGTCCTTTGCCAGGCCATTTAATTTCCGGGACAATCGGACTGCCTTGGAACAGAGGGTCTTCCCTCTCCCAATCAATGACCGGTTTCGAAGGGTGCCCACTCCTTGGTGTTTGCTTGCAGCGCGTCATTATACCCCATCGCGGGCGATTGGGTCCGCCAATGAGGACCCAATGTCTGCCGTACCAGACTAGGCCGGGGTGGCTGGCGGGAATGACCGGCACTATTTTAAAATGAGGGCAAGATTGCGAAACAGGTGGCTTGGGCAAAAACACACACGAGGAGCCAGAGATGACACAGAGGTGGCGCGATCAGGTTCCCGAACCCGTCAGACGCTTATGGGCATTGCTGCATGATTCTGGCGTGCCAGTGTATATGGTGGGGGGAGCGGTACGAGATTTGATACGGGGAGAAATCCCCCACGACTATGACCTGGCGTCGGCCAAAACCCCGGACCAGATCATGGATTGGGCAGGGGATCATGGGTGGCGATCGGTGCCATCCGGGGTACGGTTTGGCACCGTGAGCTTGTATGAGGAAGCAGATCCGTCCTTTTTGATTGAGCATACGACTCTGCGCCGCGAAGGCCGCTACGGGGATTCCCGACATCCCGATCGGGTTGTGTGGACCACCCGCATTGAAGAAGATCTGGCCCGCCGTGATTTTACTTTCAATGCCATGGCAATTTCCTGGGAAGGTCGCCTGGTGGATCCGTTTAACGGGCAATATGCGCTTGAACAGGGAATGGTGGTTGCCGTTGGCGATCCTGTGGAGCGATTGTCCGAGGATCCATTGAGAATGTGGAGAGCTGCGCGTTTTGCCGGCATGAACCGGAGGGGGCAGGCACTTCGGCTGGATGCGGGGCTAAAACGAGCCATGCTTTTATTGTGGCCCGAATTGAGACGGGTCAGTCCGGAACGTCAACGCGACGAATTGTGGCGTCTTTTACAACAGCCACACTTTCCGGAGTCGTTAAAAATTGCCGACTCCTTTGGCCTGTTTCTTCCTTTGTGGCCGGAGTGGGGAATGACACAGGGATTTAATCAGCGAACACCCTATCATCGCTATCCCCTCCATCAACATTTGTTGCAGACTGCTGCCCAGGGACCCAGTCCGGAACTGAGAGTGGCCGGTCTTCTTCACGATATAGGCAAACCCTGGTGCTATACTCTGGATCCAACAGGCCAAGGACATTTTTATGGTCATGATGCCGTGGGAGCATGGCATGCGGAGCGCATGATGCAGCGGTTCCATTTCAGCCGCCGGATTATCTCGAGAGTCACCGATTTGGTGGCCCATCACATGTATCCCTGGGAGCGAGCCGGAGCCAAAACCCTGCGCCGCGTCAACAGGGAATGGGGGGAGCAACACGTCGCAGAATTGTGGACATTGCGCAAAATGGATATCATGGGAACAGGAATTTACGATTCGTGGGAAGCGGAGTCGGATGTGAGACGACGATGGTACGAAGCTGTGGGCCCTGAACCTGAAAAAGTGCGCTTGGCCGTCACTGGTCATGACATTATGACCTGGTTCGATTGGCCTCCCGGACCCAAAATCGGGGCGTGGCTGCGCAGGATAGAAGAATGGGTGGATGAGGATCCGTCCGTTAATGACCGGGAGAAGTTGAAGCAACGATTGTTGGACGAGGCGAAGCACCAAATAGAGGCTCCCAGTCGGGAGTGCTCTGATTGAGGCTTGGCGGATTCGGTATTTGTTTGGCATTAATCATTAATCAAGGAGGTATTTGATGGCAATTATTGGTGGAATTTATGCGCCCAATACCCCGACCCTCATTGGCGATTTGGGTGTACGCCACCCCGCTACGGAAAAAGCGCTGCAAGATTTAGGGGAACGGGTGCGTGCCCAATCAACCATTGACGCAGCGCTTGTAGTCTCCCCGCACTTCGTAACGGCTCAGGGGTTTGGCTTGGTCGGCACGTCCGAGATGCGTCAGCTTTTTGATTTCCAAGGTTTTCCACCCGAATTTTATCAAGTGCGATATATGCCTCCCGGAGCTCCCCGGGTAGCCCAACAATTACTGTCTTTGTGCACACAAGCTTTGATTCCCGCGGCGATGACAAAAGAGTGGGGTCTCGATCACGGCGCATGGGCCCCCTTGGTGCATCTCTTTCCCCGAGCCGATGTTCCCATCATCCCGTTATCGATTTGTCCCGAATTGGGAGAATCGGGGCACGACGCCTTGGGCAAGCAAATTCAGGCACTGGCCCACGATTTTAACCTGCTGCTTATCGCTACCGGATCCCTGATCCATCGCCTCGATCTGTGGAACCGTCCTGAGCCGACCTATCCGGAAGCAGCTCGCCAATATTTGGAGGGTGTGGAGAACGCACTGCAAACCGGAGACTGGTCGGGTTTATGGAGACTCCCCCGTGTTCTTAGGGACCAGGCGGCACCGGAAGGGGGAGAATACCCATTGCGGGTAATCGCTGGCGCTATTCCGTCCTTTCGAGGGGAAATTCTAGCCGAAGAACAAGAATTTGGCGCGGTATCCCTCACGACGGTATATTTGGAGCCGATGCCGGCGTAACAGACAAAACGAGAACAGCAGGCAGGAGAGATCCGGAACGAGGCAAGAAGTAGAGACAGGGGAATTTGCTTTGTCCAACGCCAAGTCCTGGGGCTAATTCACAAGGCGTCGGCGAGAGCCAAAGAGGCCTCGCCGACGGCGACTACTACAAGTGGTTAAAAACGGTCTGGAGTATGCCGTTGTTGTGGAAATAGTCAATTTCCACGGCTGAATCCAAGCGGCATACGACCTCATGCTCCGTGACGGAGTCTGTTTCAGGGTCAGTGACTCTCACAGGAATCCGTGAGCCCGGATCGACCGAATCTGGCAAGTCAATGTTTAAAACTTCGTCGCCGTTCACACCCCAACTCTCGTACGACTCTCCGGGGAGGAACTGTAGTGGAAGAATTCCCATACCGACCAAATTGCTGCGGTGGATGCGCTCATAGCTTTGGGCAATAATGGCTGCCACACCCAACAATTTTGGTCCTTTCGCAGCCCAGTCCCGCGAACTGCCGGTTCCATACTCTTTGCCCGCCAGGACCACGAGGGGAGTGCCTTGGGCCTTGTAGTCCATCGCCGCATCAAAGATGGACTTGAGATCACGCGATGGGTAGACTCGAGTTACGCCGCCTTCGCTGCCCGGAACCATCAGATTGTGAATACGGATATTGGCAAACGTTCCCCGCATCATGACTTCGTGGTTTCCACGCCTCGATCCATAGGAATTAAACTCGCGGGGCGAGACGCCGTGCGCTTCAAGGTACTGCCCCGCAGGGCTTTGGAGGGGAATGTTGCCCGCAGGAGAGATATGGTCTGTTGTTACGGAATCGCCAAAAATGGCCAGGATGCGAGCATCAACAATCTTGCCGGCATTGGTTCCCTGTGCGTCGAAAAATGAGGGTTTCCGAATATAGGTGGAAGATTCATCCCATGCGTAGGTGTTTCCTCTCAGTTCCGGCAATTCATTCCATAAAGGATTGGCCGAAAAGACTTCTTGGTATTGCTCAGTGAACATGGACGGTTTGAGCGCCTTCTCCAGGGTTTCCTGAATTTCGTGGTTGTTTGGCCAAATATCGCGCAAAAAAACCGGTTGATGTTCTTTGTCGAAGCCAATGGGATCCGTGGACCAGTTGATGCGCATCGTGCCGGCTAAGGCATACGCCACCACCAGCGGCGGAGAAGCAAGATAATTGGCCTTAACCAGGGGATGAACCCTGCCCTCGAAATTTCGGTTTCCGCTTAAGACAGCCGCTACGGTCAAGTCGTTTTGCTGGATTGCCGCGGCGACCGGATCCGGCAACGGTCCGCTGTTGCCAATGCAGGTGGTGCACCCATAGCCTACCACGTCAAAGCCGAGTTGAGCCAAATAGGACAATAATCCCGCCGTTTCCAGATACGCGGTGACCACCCGGGAACCTGGAGCCAGGCTGGTTTTGACATAGGGCTCAACGTGCAGGCCTTTTTCCACGGCCTTTTTGGCCAAAAGCCCCGCGCCAATCATGACCGAGGGGTTCGAGGTGTTGGTACAGCTGGTTATGGCCGCAATGACCACGGATCCCTGACCCAGAGTATTCTCACGGCCGTCCTCCCAGTTCACTGTGGCCGTTTTACGGGCTTGTTGGGCGTCCAGTCCAAATCCCCTCTGGCTGATGTCTTGCAGCAAGGAATCCTCAAAGGCCTGAGGCATGGCGTCAAGTTCGATGCGGTCCTGGGGGCGTTTGGGTCCGGCTAGACTGGCGTGCACGTTGCCCAGATCCAGTTCAACGACTTCCGAAAAAACGGGATCTGGGGTCTCACCCGTACGAAACAGTCCTTGTTCTTTGAGATACCATTCGATCAGGCGGAGCTGGCGGGGATCCCGTCCTGTTTGCCGTAAATACCGGATGGTTTCGGCGTCGACCGGGAAAAAACCCATGGTAGCGCCATATTCGGGAGCCATGTTGGCAACGGTGGCCCGGTCGGCAATACTCATCTGCGTGACTCCAAGCCCAAAAAACTCAACAAACTTACCCACGACCCCGCGCTGCCGAAGAATCTGGGTGACAGTCAGGGCGAGGTCGGTAGCGGTCACACCGTCCCTTAATTGGCCGGTTAGCCTGAAACCCACTACCGCCGGAGCCACGAAAGAAATGGGCTGTCCCAGCATGTTGGCCTCAGCCTCAATACCGCCAACCCCCCAGCCTAAAACTCCGAGACCGTTAATCATGGTGGTATGGGAATCTGTTCCTACCACAGAGTCCGGGAAGACCAGGACCCCCTCGTTGTCCGATTCAGACTTGGAAAAAACGACCGATGCCAAATACTCTAGGTTTACCTGGTGTACAATGCCGGTTCCGGGCGGCACGACACGAAAGTTGCGAAATGCCTGCTGCGCCCATTTTAACAACCGATACCGCTCGTTGTTTCGTTGAAACTCGCGGGTTATGTTGAATTCCAGTGCTGAAGGTGTCCCGAAGGTGTCTACTTGCACCGAATGGTCGATGACCAAATCAACGGGAACGAGGGGATTAATCCGGTCGGGATCCTTATGGACCAGAGCGGCTTGATCCCGCATGGTGGCCAAATCAACCACGGCGGGGACTCCGGTAAAATCCTGCAGGACAACTCGAGCGGGTTTAAAGGGAATGTCGCCTGTTTGGGCAGGATTTGAGGCATCCCATTGGCTGAGACGCAATACGTCGTCTTGGGTGATATGGTGACCATCCACTTGGCGTAATACCGACTCTAGCAAAATTTTGATAGAAAACGGCAATTTGTCAAGGGATAAACGAGGATTGTGCCGGGTCAGGGCGTCGAGACGGTAATAGGTCACAGGCTGACCGTCAAATTCAGTCGTGACGCGTGCATTAAAGACATCATGCTGCTTGTCATTCATGATCTGTCACCTCGATTTTACTCTCTTAATCAAGAGTCATGATTATTGTAAACACGCGGTTCCCGATTTGTCGACGTGTGATTCGAGCCCTGGGATGATATAATTTACCGGTAATATCAATAAGGAGCGGGGATAGCGTGAGCCAGTTGCACGACAAGATTGCCTCAGGACGGACATTTGCCATCATCTCACATCCGGATGCCGGAAAAACAACTCTGACGGAGAAATTATTGCTATTCGGGGGGGCTATCCGTGAAGCGGGGGCGGTAAAAGCTCGGCGCCAACAGGCTCATGCCCGTTCTGACTGGATGGCCATTGAGCAGCAAAGGGGTATTTCCGTCACATCGACTGTGCTGCAATTTGAGTATGACGGCTACCGGGTGAACTTACTGGATACGCCGGGGCACCAGGATTTTAGTGAAGATACGTACCGCACACTGCTCGCGGCGGACAGCGTGGTTATGGTGATTGATGCCGCTAAGGGTGTGGAACCGCAAACCGTGAAATTGTTTCAAGTGGCAGCCAGCCGTCATATTCCCGTTTTCACTTTTATTAACAAACTTGACCGGGAAGGGCGCGATCCCTGGGATTTGTTGCAGGAAATCGAACAGGTGCTGGGGATCCGGACCTTTCCTATGAACTGGCCGGTAGGTATGGGTTTGGACTTCCGGGGTATTTATGATATCCACCGCCAACGCTTTGAGCATTTTGACCGGGCGCGCCAGGAATACCGGGTTGTCGATTACAACACGGCGAAAGATGACATTCCCTCTGACCAAAGGCAGGAGTTGGAGGACGCCTTGGAACTGATTCTCGAGGCGGGCGAGCCTTTTTCTGAGCATCAGGTCTCTCAAGGGGCGCTTAGTCCCGTGTTTTTCGGAAGCGCGATTGCCAATTTTGGAGTGAAATCGTTCCTCGATACATTTTTGCAACTGGCACCGGCTCCTACATCCCGAGGAAGTACTCAAGGGAAAATTGAACCCGACCATGACGGGTTTAGCGGATTCGTTTTCAAAATCCAGGCTAATATGAATCCGCAACATCGGGATCGGGTGGCTTTTGTTCGCATTGTTTCCGGCCATTTTGTTCGGGGCATGGCCGTAAACCACGTGCGCACCGGCCGCGTTATTCGTCTGAATCAGCCTCAGCAGTTTTTGGCCCAAGACCGTTTTATTGTCGAAGACGCGTATGCGGGCGACGTCATCGGACTGCATGATCCGGGATTTTTCAACATCGGGGACACGCTCACGCAGCAGGAATCCTTTGAATTTACCGGATTTCCACGTTTCAGCCCTGAGCACTTTGCGGAAATCGAGCTCAAATATGCACTCAAACATAAGCAATACCAGCGAGGACTGGATGAATTGACCGAAGAGGGATTAATTCAGGTTTTCCACCCTGCCGACATGGGTCCCCAGATTTTTCTGGGAGTGGTCGGACCGTTGCAATTCGACGTGTTAGAGTACAGGATGAAGACAGAGTACGGCGTGGACATTGCGATTCGTCCCTTAAACTACTCGATAGCGCGTTGGATTGAGGGACCATGGCCGGAATTGGGCCGGTTTGAACGAGCCCGTATTGTTCTGGATGCCCACGGGCAAGCGGTGTTGTTGGTGGAAGACGAGTATGCTCTCGGGCGATTGCAGGAAAAACATTCTGGTACCCGGCTTTATGAGTCTTCAATGCTGGTGTCGCCTCTATCCTGATGAAGAGTAGAAGCAGTCGACCTATAAGGGGGATTTTCGATCAATGAAATATCGGCGATTAGGCAAGGCAGGCATCAAGGTGTCGGAAATCGCGCTAGGCAGTTGGCTGACATACGGCACTGTTACGGAACAGAACACCGCAGAGGCCTGTATCCGGCAAGCCTACGAATTGGGAATCAATCATTTTGATTGCGCAAATGTTTACGGCAGTGTGCCTCATGAGGCGGAACGTTTTCTGTCCAAAGCTTTGCAACCGTTTTCGCGGGATTCGTATGTGCTGACGACCAAAGCTTTTTGGCCTGTCGGAAACGGGGTCAACGACAGGGGTTTGAGCCGGAAGCATTTAACCAGCCAGTTGGAAGAGAGCTTGCAAGCTTTAAATACGGATTATATTGATATTTTCTGTAAC
>PXYT01000064.1 GCA_003023725.1 Sulfobacillus benefaciens
ACGCCTGTCAGACACGAAGCGACACCCCCTGATGCGTCAGGGGCTTCGGGGCAGGAAGAAGTCGGCGATCACAATTGGACACCGACTTTATAGCAGTTAAACACTTTCATGTCTCGTGCCAAGAGACGGAAACATGGGAGTTGATGCGGAATCAGTGCCGATCATCCTAGCGGGGATTTTACTGCCGGAACGAGAGTGGGAACCGAAACAATATGGCTGCCGAGCGTCGGCAGCCACAGCCCAGGGGAGCGTCGTGGAAGGGAACGGTATACCGGCTTCCGTCTTGACTCTGGCGTCACGATGGGGACAGCAAGCGCGCGGATCGCTCTCCGAGCAGGCCCTTTGGCAGAAACCCGACAATCAGGGACAAACTGTGGCGGCTAAGGATGTCTGGGTTTTTTGAGAGCGCTCAGTGAGTCCGCCAAAAGTGGATGATGGGAGTGTTGTCGCCTATGGTTTAGCGGATCAGACATTGACTACGGCTACAACACCACCGGACACCGCCGGGATATCGGGGGTAACGACATGCCGCTGGCATAACCATAAACGGGATACGATTCGATCTTCGCAGCAAGGACCAGAGAGAAGAGAGAGGGTATTACTATCCGACCCCCGGGTATCCTGTCGTGTTGCGGATCAAAAGTGTCGTAAACAACGCGATTCTTTGAACAAAGTTTCGGCTCTTCTCGGCCGGGGTTGAACGAGGTATTGTGGTGGGCGCTCTGTCTTTACAGCAGCTGGTGCGGAAGATGCGGAAAAGAACCCGAAACAAAGGGCTACACCGCAATGAGGAAAACGAATGGGATATGTGTCAAGTACCCAAATAATTGAATACAAAGCCCACCGCAACAAAAAAGCTTTCAACATCATTACCGTCCACAATGACGTTCCGTGACGGACCGCGACGAAAATTCAGTACGCAACATTCTGAACAGACCGAGATCATGTACCCGCCGGCCTCCATGACGATGTATGTGAGAAGTGGAACAGGTGTACACCTATTTAGAAAGGCAGAGAGTGAATGAATGAGGAATTTATCCGGGAAGAACAGGGATGGATTGGTCAAGACATCACAGTGCTTGAAACGGTCGGGTCGACCAATCAACTACTGCGGGAACGATTAACCCGGGAAAACGTTCCGCCCGGTGCCGCAATACTGGCATTTGAGCAAACCCAAGGACGCGGACGATCCGGCCGAAATTGGCTTTCCCCTAGAGGTCAGGGACTTTATGCGTCGGTCGTGTTATATCCACCCAGAATCCAGCATGGAGGGATTCTCAGCCTTTTGGCCGCCGTTGCCTTGACCGATGCAATTCGCGAGGTCACGGGGCTTTCTGCGGGCCTCAAATGGCCCAATGATGGCATTCTTGACGGGAAAAAATATTCAGGGATATTGGTGGAGGCGGGAACCACGCCGATTTTATGGGCCATTGTCGGAATGGGCATTAATGTTCGGGGACGGTTCGGGGCAGATCAATTTCCCCACGCGATTACTCTAGAAGAGGCGGGAGCTAAAAACATGTCCCTGGAATCATTATGGCAGTCCATTGCCCATCATTTGGAAGCGCGTTATGAACGGTGGCTAGTGGAAGGAAACCTGTCGGTCATTGAAGCCTGGCGATCCTATACGGTCACCCTGGGCAAGACGGTTGTCGCCCAGGGATCGTTGGGAACGGTGACGGGAATGGCCGAAGACGTTGACGAACAAGGACGGTTGCTGATTCGTCAAGCGTCTGGACTCATTCCCGTTTCCAGCGGTGAAGTCAGTATTCGTGCATCCGACGGTTCCTATGCCTGAATTCATCCTGCGTTCGTTACTCTCTAAGACGGTAGTACAGATCAGCCATTTCAATGGCGGCAAGGGCTGCTTCCGCACCTTTATTACCGGCTTTTCCATCCGAACGCTCTTCCGCCTGCTCCATCGTGTCGCAGGTCAGTACCCCAAATATTACCGGGGTTGTGCTATGACGGTTCAATTCGGCCAAGGAGGCGGTTGTGCTCGAGGCAATATAATCAAAATGAGGCGTTTCGCCACGAACAATAGCTCCCAACGCAATAACGGCGGCATATTTTTTGCCGTTGGATAACAAGTGGTTCACCAAACTAGGTATTTCGAAGGCGCCGGGAGTCCAAAATACGTCGACTGCCTCGGCTTGGGCGCCATGGCGAACCAGGGTATCGACGGCTCCCTCAAGGAGGCGGTCGGTTACCCTTTGGTTAAACCGACTGACAACGACGGCCCATCGCTGTCCCGGATGAGTCATTAGAAAACCTTGATGTTCGGCCACGATATCGGCAAACCTCACTCTCTAGTCCCCGTTGAACAGGAATCTTGGGTATTAGTCCATCCAGTGCCCCATTTTCACCTTTTTGGTTTCAAGATAGTAAGCATTTTCCTCACGGGGTACGGATTGTATCGGAACTCGTTCCACAATTTTAACACCGTATCCTTCCAGCGCATAATACTTTTTCGGGTTATTCGTTAATAAACGAATATTGCCTATTCCGAGATCCGCAAGGATCTGGGCTCCTACGCCGTAATCGCGGGAATCGGGAGGGAATCCCAGAGCCTGGTTAGCTGAGACGGTGTCGTACCCCGCTTCTTGCAATGCATACGCCTTAATTTTGTTGGCGAGCCCGATGCCCCGTCCTTCCTGCCGCATGTACAGAAGGACGCCCCGTCCTTCTTCGGAAATTCGCTGAAGCGCCATGTCCAATTGATCGCCGCAGTCGCAGCGTTTGGAGCCAAAGACGTCTCCTGTCAGGCATTCCGAGTGAACGCGCACCAAAACAGGCCGTCCATCGCCGACATCGCCCATGATAAGGGCCAGGTGGGTGTCTTTCGTTTGCGTCTCGGTATACGCTACGGCTGTAAAGGTTCCGTACCGGGTGGGCAGCTCAGCCTGGCCCTCGCGGACAAAGAGGGTTTCCTGCTGCCGTCGGTAACGGATAAGATCGGCAATGGTAATCAGTTTCAGGCCGAACTTTTTCCGGAATGCCTGCAGTTGAGGCATCCGCGCCATCGTTCCGTTCGAATCCATAATTTCACAGATAACCGCGGCAGGAGTCAGTCCGGCCAAACGCGTCAAGTCCACTCCGGCTTCAGTGTGCCCCGGGCGACGCAAGACTCCCTCACGTTTCGCACGCAGAGGGAAAATATGGCCAGGACGGAGGAAATCTTCCGGTTTGCTGGCCGGATCAATGAGGGCCTTGACGGTATTGGCCCGGTCATGGGCCGAGATTCCGGTGGTGGTCGTATAGCGCGCATCGACGGACACCGTAAAAGCCGTGCCCATCGATTCGTCGGGAGCATCCACCATAGACGGGATCGCGAGTTGTTCAAGCCTCTCACCGGTCATGGGGACACAAATCAGGCCGCGTCCCCATTGGGCCATGAAATTAATCGCCTCAGGTGTGGCGAAATCGGCAGCCATGAGTAAATCCCCTTCATTTTCGCGATTTTCGTCGTCGACCACCACAATCATTTCGCCTCGTCTGAGCGCTTCCAAGGCTTCGTCGATGGTATTGAAATCCAGGAGTTCTTCGTTATTCTCCATAGTGTGGCACCTTCTGTTCGGTTCCCAAATAGGGAGCGCATAATTGTTGAACATATTTTCCCAAAACATCGAATTCGAGGTTAACGGCTTGATGGAGGTGAAGTGCGCCTAATGTCGTGTGAGATTGCGTATAAGGGATTAGCGTCACCTGAAAGGTCTCACCGTCAACTTGAACCACCGTCAGGCTGACTCCGTCCACCGTGATGGAACCGAACGGAACGATTAAAGGACGGTACTGGGAGGGAAAACTGAAAACCACGTGGCGGGCATCCCCTTGGGTTTCAATTCTGACCACGTGTCCCTGTGTGTCGACATGCCCTTGTACCCAGTGCCCTCCCAGTCGGGTTGAGGGCGTAACCGCTCGCTCCAGATTAACCAGTTGGCCCGGCGTCAAGATGCCCAAGGTCGTGATGGCCAAAGTAGTCGGAGAGCACTCGACCTGAAAAGCGGACGCCGTGAATTGTGTCACCGTAAGACAGACCCCATTGATGGAAACCGATTCACCCTCCTGGAGGGCGTCCCACCCTTCGCAGAAGACGGTTAAGACACTTGAGGGGGAGTCTGTAACCGTTTGGACATTCTGAATGCTGCCCACCCTTTCGACTAGTCCGCTAAACATGAGTCCCCTCCTCTTTCGTATGAACCGGATCGTGAAATGCGTCCTCCTGAACGAACAGCCCGTGAATCACAACGTCTTCTCCGAGTTTATGAACATCTAGATTGTCCAGAGAATAGGCTTCCCGTAAGCGAGTAATACCATCTCCCATCACAGGTGTAGGGGCACTCCCCCCGATGATGATAGGAGAAATGAAACTGTACCATTCATCGGCCCAGTTCCCGGTCACAAAACTAGCATGAATCCGGGGACCGCCTTCCACGAGCACAGACAGGACGTGACGAGAGGCAAGTTCCCTTAGAACGTCCGGAAGGCTCACAGTCCCTGAGGAGTTCGCCGGCACCTCAATCACTTCTCCGCCCGCAGAGAAAATATCCCGCTGCCAGTTTGCGGAGCTTTGGCTGGTCGTAAAAACCAGGGCCGGAGCGGCGGAAGGTGTCTGAAAGACACGGGCTGTCGGGGGAGTGCGTCCTTTGGTGTCCACAACCACCCGGATGGGATCGCGCCCTTTTCCTGGGCCGCGATAGGTCAATGAAGGATCATCCGCTAAAACGGTTTCCACTCCGACTAAAATGGCATCATGCAGGCGGCGCAGTTCGTGTACTGCCGCCAGAGCCCGGGCATGGGTAATGTAGCGAGAATCGCCTGTTTTAGTAGCTACCTTGCCATCCAGGCTCATGGCGGACTTCAGAGTGACCCAGGGCCGATGTTTTGTGCTCCAGGTAATAAAGGCATGATTTAATTGCCTCGCCTTCTCTTCAGAGTCTCCCACTTCAACTGTAATACCAGCGTTTTGGAGGCGTTCGACCCCGCCTCCTTTGACTTGTGGGTTTGGATCCCGCAGTGCGATTACAACATGCCGAATTCCCGCCGCGATAATGGCATCGGTGCACGGAGGAGTGCGACCTGTATGATTGCAAGGCTCAAGAGTGACGTATAAACTTCCTCCCTGTGCCTTTTCTTGAGCCTGGTTCAGGGCAAATATTTCGGCATGAGGTCCCCCTGCTTGCTTATGATAGCCTTCACCCACTAGGTGTCCTTCGCGGTCTAACACGACGGCACCGACCATAGGATTGGGCGAAGCGGTATACCGGCCTCGCCGGGCAAGCCTTAAGGCACGCTGCATTACAGGACTGTCCAACTGGTTTCCCTCCATAAAAAAATCCCCCAATCGGGGGATGGAAAAAACGTATAAGCCAACGGCGATCATTTGGCTTAACCTTCTCCCATCCAGACTATACTGTCGGCACCGGATTCGCACCGGATTCCTGCCTTTCGGCTCGCGGGCTCCTCACTTAACGTGAGATCACCGCCGGTCGGGAATTGAGGATTAACCTCTCACCACGCCCCGAAGGTTTATGACAGTCATATCTTATGGCTTTTGTCAAAAAAAATCAAATGGTATAGGAATCGGGATGGCGGATAAGACGTCCCGACTTTTCCTGTGATGAAGGAGTTTTGCGATTACCGCTTCCTGGCAATCGCATTAACGGCAGCCAGATCCGTCAATCTCGGCCGGAGAACAGATTCCCGTCTCAGACGGGTATTCCTCAGTCCCCACGCCGTAAGGTGGAGGTTTATGCCAATATCGGTATGGGATAAAGTCAGGCAAAACGGTTGTAGGCGAGGACTTTGCTGACATCCATGTTAGGAAGGGGAAGGGGATAAATAATATTGCCTCAGCGGGCGGAGTCTTTTGCTCACCTTTCCTTTCATCGGCAACTAAAAGGTTGCGCGTATAACCGGCAACGGGTTTAAGAAATGATTCTCCGGTGCGTAACTTCAGGCACGCGAAAAGAACCGGCCTGTGTTTATTCACAGACCGGTTCCATCATCGGAAGAGGATGTTCTGCCCTCGTGGGTTCCTGCAGCACACTCCAATGAGCGATAGGGCATTTTGGGACCTTGGATGTCCTGCGGCTCATCCGGGTCCTGTGAGGTTCGGGGGCATCCTCCCGTCCTTGACAGGCACTGGGGTGCTGAACTGAACGAACCAAGAGACTCACCGACACCTTGTTCCGCGAGGTTTATCCCGGGAACCGCGAGGGAGAAACATCATGACGGTCTTCCTTTTGGGCCCTGCGGTAATAAAAGTCTTTCCAAATCAGTTTATAGACCCCCAGATAATACGGAATGCGGTTCCACCCCGGAATCCACGGCGTTAGGGCCAAGAGCAGCCAGACCCCTAATCCAAGACTCAGAGCAATGGCATCGGCCGCTTTGGAATGCGCAACAAATGGCCATTGATAAATCCAAGTTGGAATTGTCATCCACCAGGCCGCAGGATAGCCCGGCACGGCCGCGTGAATAATTCCCCATTGATCGCCCAACAAATGCAAAGGAGCGGCCGCATGATGCAATGGCGCACCTTCCAGAAACAGCACATAGTCCTGGTTATTGAACCGGGTTACGACGTGAGGATTTCGAGTGAGAGCGCCTGACATCAGTCCACTTTTACCCAGTTGCCAAGTAGCGGTGATCAAGGCTGGAACGGGTCCGTAATTGCCTGCCGGCACGATCACCCGATCCCCTGTCACTCTGCCATGCCCGCCGAGAGCCTTCTCATAATTGTTGGCCCAGGTAATTTGCCGGGCTCTGGAGGCACTCTCAAAAGTCCGCAATGCCGACATAATCCGAGGATTGAGGGTTGCAGCCATCCTCAGCGGTTTGAGAATGAAGTCCTGTTCAGCGTTAATCGGGTGCCAAATCCCCGAAAGTTTTTGCAGTCCGGATTCGACATAGCCAGTTCCATCATTATAAGGCGGTCCGTAATTCGCAATTTCACCGTGACCGTTTAGGTCGCGGGTAGCCATTCTTTCAAAAGCGACCGGATGTTTGGTGGCATACCCTTGAATCGTTAACGGGGGTTTTTCCGGTACGCCGAAAACGGCGGCTAAGACCAACACCATGATGACGACGATTCCGAGCGTGGTCATCAAATGTTTCATGAAATCTTCAGGCACATACTGATAGTCGTGAACCATTTCATCGTCGATGCGTGTTGCCATGCCGGTCCTCCTTTTCTGCAGACGTATGGCGGTCGGGATAAGGAGGCACAACACCCTTCCTGCGAACCCGGTAAATATGACCAAAAATGACAATGCTTAAGGTTAAGGGTAAGACCACGACATGCATGCCAAACATCTGTCCCGCACTGGGCAAGTTGACCCAGCCTAATCCCATGGCATTGAGCCCGTCTTTGGCTTGCACTGCGTTCCATTGGGTGTAGAAATCCCCATTAATGAGAAACCCGGTAAACGCCGTCGGGATCGCTATGATCAGAGCGACGGCACCAAGCAACCAGGTTTCCCGACGCCCGCCTCGCCACGCGCCGGTGAAGAAGACCCTCCACAAATGCATCATCATGAAAAAGAAGAAGGCTTGTACCGCCCAAAAATGGACGGCAGCAGCGAAACGCATCGGAGCGTTATAAGACCATGTTGCCGGGCCGTTCGCAGCTAAAATGACCCCGGAAACAATTAACACGACAAAACTGGAGGCGGTTAGTGAACCCAGCATGTACATAAAGCCTTGAGCATATTCCGGCATCGTCTCCGGCAACCACGTATCGACGGACAGGACCGTTGCACTCGCGTTACGTGCTGCAGTTGTCCAGTTAGCCATAATGGACTCCTTCCGTATTTAACAGAGATCTCTCTTAGTGACGGTGTTTTCGAGGCCATAACAGAGCCGTGACGAAAGTTAACAGAAAAATCACTTCGACAATATAGTTACCGGTTGCGGTCGTCATGGGCTTCCCCCTCTCCTACGGTGAGTTCTGCGATTGTGTCCTTGTCGATATGGGCGGGAGGTGGTCCCCATCGTATAATAAAAACGCCTCGCAATCTGATATATTGCTCAGTACTTCACAACATATCAACGAGGTGTTCACATAAAACTATTATCAAAAGACGTGATGGATTGCAAGACCTCAAAATTCCAAACCCCATTTATCCGCTGCGCCATGTGTAGGAGAATGGGGGATAGTGCCATAACCAAGAATTTTGGTTTTTATTCCGAAAAATCTCCTAAAAACCTCGCCCTGTTCCCGGCTCATTCGAAAGAACTGCCTTGGCTGCGTTGGGCCCTAACACGTGCAAAAAGAGAGCGCACATTTGTTACAAAATTTTTCCCGAAATTATTCGACGAGATGCGCCACGGTGTGAAGGTGTGTTTGTACCGAAAAGGGGGCTTTCCCGCCCAGACCCGGAACAGGGAATTTTTCTGGCAGACGGCAAGGAACGGTAAATGACGCACAGATTACGGGTGCCGGCATTGCGAATTCCTCGGCGGTTTAGCGTGGACTTCGTCTAACGTCATGGTGTGGCTGGTTGCTGCAGCATTGTTCTTCAACAAGAATGTTTTGATCGTGTTTGGCAGAAATGTTTTGGCCTGACGGATCCCAGAACAAAATAGCGGCCGGAAAATTTGATTGAGCCGTATTGCAAGGTGTCTATTGCGCGAATTGGAGCATACCAGCCATTCATGGCCCGGAAAACGCGAAAGCCTGGGCAATCGCCGAAATGAAGGTCGTGTTTCGACAAAAGCCACACAATTTTCAGTAAAATAGTTCCAGGCATCAAGACGGTTGAACAAGTCCAAAGAAGGCGTTAAGACGGATTAAAGCATTGCCCCAGCTTGTGGGCCAGAGAGTCTGCAGGTTCAAAAAGAAGGCATCACTTCACAGAACACATCAAGAGGATGTGGTGCCCAGATCGAGAACGTTGCCGGACACTGCCTGGACCATGAGGTTTTGAGCAGAAAGGCAGCCACCGGGGAGAATTCAATTGGAAAGAGGTGCCGAACATGGGAGAGCGGGAAAAACGTATATTTGACGAAATAGATCGGGTACGAAAGGGAGGACCGCCGCGCGGTCATCAAAAGCAACAGGCAGGCGGGAAATTGTTTGTGCGTGATCGACTGGCTCTATTTTTTGAATCGGGGTCCTGTTATGAGACGGGCAGTTTGGCGAGGAACTGGGATCCGGAGTTGCCGGGCGACGGCGTTGTGGCGGGCAGCGCAAAAATCAATGACCGCACTCTGTTTTTTGTGGCCAATGATTTTACTGTCAAAGCTGGGTCCATCGGCTACTATCATGGGAAGAAACTTATCCAGACCCAACAAGCGGCTATTCGTGCCCGAAAGCCAATTTTGTACTTGGTGGATTCATCCGGCGCAAGAATCGATGAAACCGGCGGTCATCACGTGGACAAGGACGGGGCAGGGCAGTTGTTCTACCTTCATAGCATTATGTCGGGGGCGGTGCCTCAGATAGGTGTGCTCTACGGCACCTGTTTCGCCGGAACAGCCTATACACCGGTATTCTGCGACTTTCTCATCATGATGCGGAATTCGGCAATGGCCATTGCGTCACCCAGGATGGTGGAAATGGTTATTGGGCAGAAGGTGACCCCTGAGGAACTGGGCGGATCAGATATTCATTCCAAAAGGAGCGGTTCGGCGCATTTTGTCGTCGACACGGAAGAAGAAGCGGCTGAGTTGGTCAAACGTCTCCTCTCCTACCTACCGGATCACTGTGATGCCCCCTTACCCGTAGCGGAACCCGTAGAGCCCCAGTTAGATCCTGCCAACATTGATGATATCATCCCGGAAGACCCCAACCGGCCTTATGATGTTCACCGTCTTATCATGTCGATCGTGGATGCAGACAGTTTCTTGGAGGTTAAGGCACGGTATGCATCGGAACTGGTCACGGGATTGGCCCGGTTAAAGGGACAGATCATCGGAGTCATTGCCAATCAGCCTGGCGTTCGGGGAGGAACGCTGTTTCCGGAGTCGTCTGATAAAGGAGCAGAGTTTGTCTGGTTATGCGATGCCTATAATATTCCTTTGCTGTACCTGGTAGACACGCCGGGATTCATGGTCGGTACCGCCGTGGAACAAAATGGAATTCTTAGACGCGGGAGAAAGTTTATTTTTGCGACCTCCAGTGCGACTGTCCCCAGAATATGCGTGATAGTCCGCAAGGCATATGGGGCTGGAATTTACGCAATGTCGGGGCCGGCCTATAATCCGGAAATCACTCTGGCTTTGCCCTCGGCCGAGATCGCGGTGATGGGGCCGGAAGCAGCCATCAATGCCGTGTATTATAACAAGATCCAGTCGATCGATGACACTCAGGAACGGGAGCAGACGGTCGAGCAACTCCGCCGGGAATACAGGGCTGGTTATGACATTTTCAAGTTGGCGGGAGAGATGGTCGTTGACGAAGTGATTCCGCCCAAGGAATTGCGCGACGTGTTGGCGCACTATTTTGAAGTTTATCGGAATAAACGTATAGACTTGCCGCCGCGTAAACACTCTACCATACTCTAAAAGGGGCAATTTTGTAATCAATGCGTGGGACTGTCCCAAAAGGCTTTGACCCTAAAATTTTTCTCCCAAATGGCCCCTCAAAAAGGGAAGGACATTGACCCATCTCCTCCACCGCAAGGAGTAAAATGGGCACATTTTAGGGACAGCGTCACGGCTGCCATACCTTTTGGACAGTTCCTCAATGACAACTCGCATGAAGTTCGAGAGTAGTGTTTGATTCGGTATATGACACATGCAGAGTGTTTCCAAAATATCAATTAAGTAACTTACCTAAGTAGTGTGATATGATATAGGACGTTAGAGACAGTGAGGAGGGGTGGCAGTCAATCCCTGCCCCTGACCTTTCGCCCGGCCTCCATAGTTGGAATGTGAGGGCAGGTGCCGGAAAACTTGCGAGAAACCGTACGCCCCGTCGGTTGATCGGCTTTAGCCGCCGGGACCGAAGGCATCGCAAAACCCGTTGCCGGGAGCTGCGGTTCGCAGACCCTCGCCAAGCTGGCAGGCTGGGGGATAAGACGCTGCCTGTCTTAGGGAGGATCCAAAAGATCGCGCCCATCAGGGGGTCGAACCTGTCCTTCGACACACAAAAACTGGAGAATTAAACATCCGAGGCCGAATATCAGCAGGGTACGTTATTGGCATGAGGTGCGGGGATGTCTGCCAGCGAAATGGGGACAACTTGGCGTGTGTATCCTGCGAACTTCGGAAGAATAAATCGCGCGGCGCCACAGTGTGCTAATCCCGGGATTGCGAAGAAACTATTGAAAAATGCGGATCTAATGCCATTAATGTCATTCGGGGGCCGCTCCATGGCCGGTTAAAAGCGGGTAGCCGGTCGAGACCCCTTGGAGGCGTCAAAAAGTTGTCGAAAAAACATAATCGATCACAGGCCGGGCATCCGTCAACGTTGTTGCAGCGAAAGATCATTGTGGGTGGACACGGGAAGACTTGGGGGTATCCGGACGGATCGTGCCACGCTGAAAGCGAGCGAGCGAGCGGATCGTGATCCCGACGGGAACAGGAATCCACGTAAAAAACGCGAGAATGTTCAGTCCCAACAACGCTGCCGCGTCTTCCGACGAGGGGACGGCTGGCAGCGGACCAAGCGGCCTGTGAGTGGTGCCTAAGAAGGGCGGAGAGGAGCACCGAAAATTTGGGATGGAACAGGACTTGGCATTGCTTTTGATACGATTTCAAGATGCACTGGGCGGACAATACGGCCGGCTCTCGCGGCCCAAACTGCGATTAATGGTCAAACTAACGGAAGGTCCGGTGAGCGTGTCGGAATTGGCGGAACGCCTTCACATTTCTTCACCCGCAGTCAGTCAAATGATTGACAAACTGGTGGACGATGGTTTTGTGGTGCGTATGTCCCGGGAGCGCGATCAGCGCATGGTCAGCGTCATGATTACTCCCCCGGGAGAAGAAGCTCTGAAGGGAGCCCTGGCGGCCTTTCGCGACAGGGTGGAATCCTTGATGGCCGCATTGAGTCCCGAGGAACAGGCTGTGTTTACGGATTTGTTACGAACCATAGGGCAGGTGATTTGATGAGCCAGCCATCTTTTTCACCTTATAGCCGCAAGGGATGGCGGTCTTTAAGCCGTCCTGCCCGACAATTGATTTTGACACGGTTTCTGCGGTCGATTGCACAAGGAGCCCTGGCTGTCGATTTTACCCTTTACCTCAAAGTCCGGGGATGGAGCGCTCCCGACGTTGGCCTTTTGCTTATGGCGGGCGGATTGGTCGGGGCGGCCCTAAGTCTCTTGGTGGGTATTGTCAGTGACAGAGTGGGTCGCCGATTGTTTCTGGTGGTCTATGAAACCGGGCTGATGGTGGGCACCGCGTTAATCATTTTCTTCCCCTCAGCGTGGGTTTTAGTGTTGTCCGCGGCCTTATTCGGATTTGGTCGGGGAGCCAACGGATCTTCGGGTCCCTTTGCCCCAGCCGAACAGGCGTGGCTAGCGCAATCGATTCCGAAGCAGCGTCACGGCACGGTATTCAGTTTCAATGCAGGATTGCAATTTTGGGGGATGGGTCTAGGTTCGGTTCTGGCGGCGTTTCTTCCGCATCTGATTCCCGGTGTTAATGGCTCCTCCGCGTATCTCCCCTTATTCCTGCTAAACCTGGTAATCGCCGTAATTAATTTGTTCCAAATTTTGTCGATTAGAGAGGTTCCGCGACCGCCGATGAGAAACCCGGAGACATCGGAACAGCGCCTTGAGGATTCGCAAGTTTCGCGGAGAGAAAATCATGCGTTGACCCTTTTAGTGGTAGTCAACATGGTTAACGCCCTGGGCGTAGGGCTTGTGGCACCGCTCTTGCCATATTGGTTTAATGTCAAGTTTGGCGTGGGGCCGACTGCGATAGGCCCGGTCTATGGGCTGACATTTTTCCTGACCGGTATATCCTCTGTGGTGTTGGGGGGCATTTCAGAGCGAATTGGATTGGTTCGCTCCATTGTATTGCCGCGCATTTTGGGTGTCGCGTTCCTTATTGCGATTCCATTCATGCCAAATTTTGGTTTGGCTGCTATCTTGTATGTTGTTCGGTCTATTGTCAACCGGAGCTCAATGGGTGCTCGTCAGGCTTTTAGCGTAGGCTTGGTTCGCGATCAACGCCGAGGATTTGCGGGGAGTTTGAATGCCTTGTCATGGAGTTTGCCCGCAGCTTTGGGGCCGGCTTTAGGCGGATGGCTAATCGGTATGGGATCCCTCATTTGGCCATTCATTGCCGCTGCTTCCCTCCAGTTCGGTTATGTGATTTTGTTCCCGGCGCTCATGGGACGTTACGATCCTGGAAGGCAACATAGGGCCGCCGAAGTTCAGGCCAAGGGGCCCGACAGGCTCTCCGATCGGCACAGGTGATGGGAAGGCGCAACCTTTCTATCGTGACCTTTTCAGATGACGATTGCGACGATGTAGGCGGCGACGTCAATTTTCTGACGGGTTCCGTGGATCCATCCTTATAATCCTGCTTCGAAACAATCAGGGAAGAAAATTGGTTCAAGGGCCTGTAAGACCGCGGAAGACGCCCAAAAAGCACGTACCCTCACATATCTCGCCTCGCCTTCTTAATGGAATGGACATCCTCCTCCCCCTGAATTCCGGGGAGCCCCGAATCCGCTCCCCGTATCTGACGGGTTTCTTCGGTTTTCGGGAGGCTTATCCCCTCAGCCTTCCCCGGAAGATCGTGGCCTGCCGGGTATCCGGATTGGGGCACCCCTACGAAGAGCAGGCCGCTACGATCAGGAAAATAGGCGTGAATCCTGGGCCGCCTTTCTTGAATGAGTGCGGGTTATATTGATCAGTGCGGGCGGGACCTTACTCTGATCCGCTCCAGAATCGTTCCAGGTTTCCGCGGAAAATCCGGCGTTGGTTTTCGGGACTGGCGGCAGCTTTCCAAATGCGGTCCCGGTGAGATTCCACGGATTCTTCCAAAATAGGCATGTCACTTCCATAGATGATCTGGTTTGGGAAAGATTGAATAATTTTCTCCAATTTTCCGTCGGGGAGATTCAGTCTTGTTCCAGGAACTCCTGCTGTGTCTAAGAACACGTTGGGATACTGATCAAGGAGGGTGACAAAATCGTCGGTCTCGTCGACTCCCAAGTGAGCAACTTGCACCCGCAGAGTCGGGAAGCGGGTGAGCACGTTTTTAAAATATTGAAACCCCACGTAGTGATTGGGGTGGGGTTCTCTTCCCGCGTGCACCACAACCGAGCGGTGGCGGTCAATGACCGCCTCATATAGAGGGTCGAGACGCGGGTCGTCAGGGCGTACCATTTGTACATTGGCATGTATTTTGAACCCGGCAAACCGAAACTCGTCCAAGGCCTGGGTAACGATGGCAGATAAGTCAGGGTCATCCGGATGAACCGTTCCGTACAGATGGAGATCCGGCCGGTTTTTAGCCCAATCAAACAGCCACTGATTCATCTCTCGGGCGACGCCGGGTCTATGGGCGTAAATCAGGATGGAGGCGCCATCGGCTCCACATCTGCGGATGTGCTGCCAGATGCTCTCTTCCAATAAATTCTGATAAAAGAGTCGCCAACCCGATTGGTCAAACCATTGGTAAATACGCCTTTGCCACTGCGCCGGAAAAACATGAACGTGTCCATCATGGTAGGCAAATGGAATTGAAGACATGACTACGCATCACCCTTTCTTTCCATTAGCATTCCTTTACTGAGTCACATCGGCTCGTCATAGATGCATTTTAGCAAACTTCTGCCGTCCAGGAATCGACGAGCTGCGTAAAATGTGCTATACTATCCTGAACTTTGTGTGATTTGTCTTCATACCATAGGGGGATGAACAATGCCTCAGCTGCTCATCGTGATAGCTAGTACCCGACCGGGCCGGGTTGGATTGCCGGTTGGCCAGTGGATGGCCCAGACGGCGGAAGAACACGGTGGATTTGAAGTCCGCGTCGCCGATTTGCAAGAAATTAACCTCCCGTTTATGGATGAGCCTCATCATCCTCGTCTTGGTCAATACACCAAGGACCATACAAAACGCTGGAGCAGGATTGTGAATGACGCCGATGCGTTTGTCTTTGTGATGCCCGAGTATAATTATACGATGACGGCTCCTTTGAAAAATGCTTTGGACTACCTCGTGCGGGAGTGGCAGTATAAACCTGTGGGTTTGGTTAGTTACGGAGGAATTTCCGCTGGACTTCGAGCTGCCCAAATGGTGAAGCAGGTGGTGACTACGCTGAAGATGATGCCGTTGCCGGAAGGTGTGGCTATCCCGTTCGTATCCCAGCATATTGTGGACGGCAGATTCTCCCCACCAGATATTGTCAAAGAGTCGGCGCAAATCATGCTCGACGAACTGGCTAAGTGGGAATCGGCGTTAAGACTTCTCCGGCAATAACGGCCAACTTAGCGGGGCCCGGAACCGCACAAAATTTGCTGTCCATGGCCATCAAAATGGGACCGATTTCCGAAAATGGGAATGTCTTAAGTGCCTGTAGCAAAGCGGTATCCACGAGGCTCTGCCCCGCCTAAACTTTTTAACCGTTTTTCGAAGGCGATTTACACATCGGCGGGGATGAGCATCACGGGCAGGAGATCACCTGCCTTGTAAGGACCAGAATTTTCTGGGACTACCATAAGGGCCTCGGCTCCGATCCAGGACGTTTGAATAGCCGAATCTTGTTTCTTGTACGGCCACACATACAGTTTTTCACCTTCTTGCACGAGGCGGCTGCGGACGTAATGCCGGCGATCATGGATTTCGAGAAAGGGTTCGTATAGAGGCAACGTCAGAATGGTGCGTTGCCAGCGGTGAACCGACAGCATAACCCGGATTACAGGCCGTACAAACAATTCAAACGTTACCAGAGCCGAAACCGGATTACCTGGCAATCCAAAGAAAGGCCGGTTGTGAAGCGTACCGAACGTGACCGGTTTTCCGGGTTTCATATTCACGCGCCACAGATCCAAAGACCCTTCCTCCGATAACACGTTTTTTACCCAGTCGAAATCGCCGACTGAGACGCCACCGGAACTTAAAATAATATCTGCGGTAGACGCTTGCGAGAATCGCTGCGAAATGGCCTCTTTAGTGTCCGGTGCGGGCGGTAAAATCACAGGATCCGCACCCGCCGCAAGTGCCGCTGCCGCTAATGCATAGCTATTGGAGTTGCGTATTTTCCCTAACTCCAGCTTCTCACCCGGTTCGATTAATTCATCGCCGGTGGCTACGATGGCCACCCGCGGTTTGCGGTAAACCAAAACATCTTCACGGGCGATGGTAGCAAGAATGCCCACAATGGGTGCTTTAACAACCAGCCCGGCTTCTAAAACTTTATCCCCGCGGTGGATATCCTGGCCTTGCCGGCGAACATTTTGGCCCGGTTTTACGGGAGATAGTGCCAAGACCCAATTATCCTCGGATCTCCGTGTCCATTCAGATTGAATAACGGCATCGGCCCCGGCGGGTAAGGGGGCTCCTGTCATGATCTTGTAGGCCTCACCGTGCTTTACGGAGTCGGGCGAAGGATGACCGGCGGCTATCGTTCCCTTAATCCTGAGAGCCACTGGATGGTCGGAGGTAGCCTGCTGCACATCGCTGGCCAAAACAGCGTAGCCGTCCATGGAGCTGTTTGTGAAGCCCGGAACATCTTCCGGACTCACAATGTCCTCCGCCAGAACCCTTCCCCAGGCTTGAAGCAAAGGTAGCCGTTCCGTTGACATCTTGGGAAAAGGGTGCGACAGTATACGTTCCTGGGCTTCTTCAACCGTCATTAGCATAAACTTTTCTCATCCTTCCCTAGATCAGACCCGTTAGGAGGTAGCTGATTCGGCTTCGTTTTCTGCCGTTTCCCGCCGTTTTCTATTGTAGCAAAATTCCTTAAGGTGCCAAGCATGAGCTGATTAGGAAATGATGCCGTCTTCTGTTGGCCATGGGACCGATGTTTGGTCCATGAACAGGAACAGGGTAAAAGAGGGATCCGGCATTGGCCTTGGACGTTATCTGCCCGCTGGACAGGTAAGTCGTCGCGATGAGCGCATCTTGCTGTACAAGTCTTTTCACAGGTGCTATTGTCATCGAGAGGAGAGGAATCCTTGATGGGGAAGAAGGAACGAACGAAGGGAGCGCGTACGGTCCTTGGATGCGCCCAGGCGAGTTGTCGACTATTTGTTAGCTATTGATATAGGAAACACCCATATCAAAGTTGGATTATATCATCACGGTAAGTGGCAAGAGGAGTGGCGTTTATCGACTGATCCAAAACGGACAGCGGATGAATACCGTATTCCTTTGAAGGCGTTCTTGCAGGAAGTTTTAGTGGAACAGGTCGATCAAGTGGTTATGGCATCAGTGGTGCCCTTGTTAACCCCGGTTTTTCACCGGGTGGCTCAGGCTCTGTCGGATGCTGAGCCGCTGCAGATCATGCCTCCGGGTTACGGATTAAAGGTCCAATATACACCGGCCGACTCTTTGGGAGCCGATCGTTTTGTGGACGCACTGGCCGCTTGGCGCAAGTACGAAACCAGTTTGGTCGTTGTCGATGTGGGGACCACGGCTACCGTGGATGCCGTGTCCCGGGACGGTGTCTTTTTGGGCGGAACGATTGCACCTGGTCCGCATTTTCTTGCGCAGGCCTTGGCTCAAGGGACGGCTCAACTGCCGTTAATACCTCCGGGCATTCCGGATAAGGCACTGGGACAAAACACTGAAGAAGCCATTGCTATTGGGGTTGGCTATGGCTTCATCGGTATGGTCAATGAATTGATCACCCGAACCTGGCGTGCCTTAGGAGAGCACGCCCCAGTAATTTTAACTGGGGGTTGGGCCGGACGTATTATGAGCCATTTGCCGTGCGAGGTCAACTATGAGCCGATGCTGACACTTGACGGGTTGCGCTATGCAGCCGAATATCAGTTCCATCGTGAATGATGGTGATGATACGGGACCGTTGTTCGGGTTCCGCCGCCGGTTGCTTGGCGACCTCTTCGGTTGAACTTTCCGCCTTCCTTATTCATCATTCATCAAAATATAGCGCGGCGGATACCTCGGCCTTCAGACCGGGGAGGAGCCGCGTGAGAGAAGCCCCCTTCCTCCCAGGTTGTGTTCTCACTAACATTGCGATATGATAGAATTAGTGAATCTCGGGAGGCGTAGGCCATGGAGCTCACCTTGACCGCGAAAGTCCAATTATATCCGAGCCCAGAGCAGGAAGCGTTGCT
>PXYT01000065.1 GCA_003023725.1 Sulfobacillus benefaciens
CAAAAGGTGGCCGACCTGGAACGGCCAGTGCATCAGAACAGTCGGAATAGCCATAAGCCCCCGTCCAGTGATGGCTATCAGAAACCGGCGCCCAAAAGTTTGCGCAAGAAGAGTGGCAAACCCAGCGGAGGGCAAATCGGGCACCCAGGTACCCGGTTGGAGATGCGCGACCATCCAGACCAGATCGTCACTCATCGTCCGGTGGCCTGCAGGCACTGCGGCGAGCCGCTAGAGGCCATATACATCAATCCCTCCTCAGCCTACGATCGACGCCAAGTCTTCGACTTGGTGGCCCGGATCGAAGTCACCGCTTTTAATCGGTATCACATCAAACCCGTCATCGACATTCGCAACATGTGGAAGGATTCGGATGCCACGCGTACACTGCCGGGGCAGACCACTGTAACCTACAATTATCGGGGAGCGGTATTCTGTCACGATCCCGTGACCGGCGCAATCCATTCTATGAGTAACGGGGGCTTCGAAGAAGCCCGACAAACCCTCAAAAAGCGGTGTCCCGCTCGTTTTGCCGGGATTTCGTGTGCGGAACAGGATCAGTGTCCGGTGGTCCCAGACTGACGAATTCCCTGGGAGACCGATCGTCGGGTGTTTATCCCCCTCGACCGGGACAGCGATAAATGGGACCGGGAGTCTGATCACGGGACGGCTGTGGAACGCGTGAATAGCCCATGGGATGTGTCGTTCGGATTTGAGGTACACACCATTCGCGGGCTCAAAAAAATGCGCATGCGGAGCGGACTGCCCTGATCGTGATGTTGGTGATGGCCTTGGGACGGATTCGACAGCAACATCCGGAGCATTTGCGGCGTGTGGTCTGGAGCGCTTAAATTTCTGAACCCAGACTCCTGCGTGAGCCATCCTTAACATAAAGACCACGCGTGTTCACGAGAGAAAACCGGGGTCCTGACGCCGGGATGTTGACTGGGGTACGCATCCGGTCTAGGGAATGGACGACCGCTCAATGGCCGAATTACATGGTATACTATGCCATAAATGAGTTCGTCAAGTTATCCACAGCCCCGCTATTCGGCACAGCAAAAAAACTCCCGAGAAGTTATGAGTTGACGCCAACTCAGTGGAGTAGAATGGGACACTTCTAATCCATTCCTGGCACAGCAGGCGACGGGCAATCCTTATGACTATTTTACCTTCCACTAATCGTCAGATTATGAATCCATGCACGAACGGATGATGTTAAGTCAGGGTGTTTTGCGCAGATTGATTTCAGAAAAGGGAGGGTTGTATGCGATTTGTTGATACATCTTATGAAATCATTCGTGATCAAGCCCATCGATTAGCCGCCGAATACAAACAACGGGTGGCCACACCGCATTTGGTATTAGCTATTATTCAGACACATTATTGGCCACAAAACGTCCCGGTCATCGCGGAAGGTTTTTGCCAGGCCGTGATCAAATCGTTGCCGTCTGAGGTCAATACTCCTCCTGATACGACATTATATGCTCATATGGTTCTCGACCAAGCGGATGATGCGACCAGTTTGTTATTTTATTTGTTCTGGTCGTCTTGGGCGCAAGACGATGCATTTATTCGCACATGGCACCAATTAAATTGGGCCCCGCCGATGAAAGTTCCGACTCCGCGTTTTAACCCCCCACACCAGGGGGCTTCCCAGGACAGAACGGCTGAAGCCAATGGATCTAGGCGGTGGCAACGCAGCCAGGTTCGGGATCAACAACAGCGTGAATGGCCAACCCAAGTTGTGGAGGTCTTGCGGGGTATCGATACCGATCTGATTCGATTTGTCTGTCTCCATGCGGTCAATTATTCCTCATTTAGTGTGGTCGGTGGAATTGAATGGATGGAGGGCCGTAATGTTCCAGACCCAACAATTGTGCGGGTGGAAATAGAACCCGCGGGAGGAGAAACCCCGCAAGTTTGGCAAAGAACGGCTCACGAGTCGATGCGCAATGAACGGACTCAATTACAGCGCACAGACTATCGCTTTATCGCTGAAACGCCCTTTTCGCTTAATGAATTTGACACCTTATGGGCTGTTGCCGAGAATGGACAACGATGGTGTTTATTGCCACTTCATTCGTCAGCGACAGACTAATGGCGACATTAGAAGTGGCATCGGAATAGGTGATGGGGCAATCAGAAGACACATGGTCGCGGATTAGACATGATTACTGCCGAGGCCCTGTTCCTTGTGCAATGGGGGACTGAACGGAAGACATTTTCGCCCAAACAAACTGCTGACCAAAACACCGCTGGGAAACGCTTTACCCAACGGGCCCAAAGTCACACGGCGGTTGACGTCATGCGCTTGACGCCGCCTCAGGGAATAAAAGATTGACCCGAAGCCTAGAGTCGCAAACGGAATCGTAACCCCTGTGTGGTGAAGAGGACAAGGCTTTGTCGAACGAAAAACCGTGGCACCCGGCCCGAAAAATATTGTGTATGCATAGCAAGGCTTCTTCCCCCAGATCGCGAAAAGGCTCAGGACAGGTAGGGAGGAATGTGAGAGTTGGCAGGAGATTGACTCACCATCGGGCAAATCGCAGAACAGGCCGATCTACCCGAAAAAACCGCGCTACGGTACGCCAGTGTCTTTCGGGCCTTCCTTCCGACGGGCATGATGAGTCGAGTCAAAAAATATCCGATGGACAGTCTTAGCATTCTGCTTCGGATTTCTAAACCCAACAAACAAGGATTGACTCCCCCCGAAATTGCGGAGGCCTTGCAACAGAAATACCCCCAAACCGTCGAGTCGCCTCCACTACATGACTCTCCCCACCATCCCGCCACCTCTTCATCACCGGCCATTTTGCATACGTTGACCCGAATTGCCGACACGTTAGATCGGCTAGAACCGCAACAAGAAGACGTGACCGATTACGTGCTGAGCTCGAGGAGCTCCGTCACAATCAAGACCAACTCCGTAGGACCTTGGCAGAACAGTCCCCCTTTCGTGGTGGCAACGCCTGTTCGGGAGGACGAACCCGTAGTCCTTATCGTGGTGGGGCCTCGCATCCCTCTATATCTTGATTACTGGCTGAGATCTGGATGATTGGGTAGCCCGTCGCCTCGTACCCCCGTTTTGGTTGACATCACACCTGCTACTAGCGAACGCCAGGCGTCTGCCCGCCACTTTGTCAAGGGCGGCATCCGGCGTTCACTTGACGTTGCGGCGGATGGGGAGCGGGACGGACCCCCAAACAATCCCTCAAGGGCAAGAAAGGACAAACTTGCGATGGCGGCGATTTGCGTGGGCCGCCATTTTTGGTCGGGGGCGCCAATCGGTTCGGGTTCCCACGGAAGTTCCATGCATCTGCTGTTAGACACATTTGGCCACAGTTTTGGCCGGACCGAGTTCCTGCCCGCTTCCAGCGCTTTGGAATCCCTGTGATGGGCCTTGTTGTCCATGACCGGGACTTTGAGTTATGAAGAGTATTATGCGGGAGGTAAGTAACCGGCAGTGTATATTCCCTTTTGATGATATGGATATGCCAACCGGATCCTTGGGCATTAATTGGAAGGAAGCTCCCTGTCTGCAAGCGGCTCACTCTCGCATACAATTGGACGGCTTTGGGAACCCGCAAAAGTCGTCGCGGCCGCGACAGGTGACAGGATCAGATCGGCTCGTCTGCGAGCGAAAAGGCCGCCAAGGAACGTTGTGAAAAGAACAAGAGAGGGCGCGGCAGGTGTCAACTGCAGGAGCAGGAAAGAGAAATGAACTGCCGAAAACCTTCAAACGGATCACGGTAGACCAAGGTCCAAATAAAAATGGCATCACCGTCGCTATTTTTCACCTCGCACCTCTTCCCGATCATTTTGACGGTGTAGGATCTTCCCTTGGCGTGGGTTCTGGACGCTGCGAGTCTGGATCCCCGTGGCATTCCGCCGATAGTGGATTAGAGGTCACGCGTGGTCTCGCGAGAGCAGGACGAAGCACTTTATGGGTATCAATAGCTACGGGCTCCAATACCCATGATTCCAGCCACGTCGCTCCCGCCCAAACATTGTCCTCGACGGGACCGGAAGACACCGATGCATGTCGTGCTCGTGCAGAAAAAAGATGATTGGGAGCCATGGACATCATCCTTTGTCAGAAGGTAATGGAAATTCTCCTTTATCCCTCATATTTATTTTAGTATAGCCAAAGTACCTGATAAAGGCAAAGAACGAGAAGCGAGGCAATGACTTTGTGCGGAAGGGTCTGTTACCTGCAAGGTGACCCCGTAGACCGCGCTCACACTGTCGGGGGCCATGGCCCGCCTTAGGGCGCCCGCGATGACGCACCGGGATCCGCTGTTCGGTAATCGTGGGTTGCACCGAACACACACCACTGCAGCGGGATGGTTGCGAGCGCTTGAGCGGCCGCTTGTTCGGCCTCCTGGACGGTGGGAAAGGTCTGACGGGCCAGTGTCTTATGGAGTCGGTCGTAGCACGCCCGGTCCTTCGCGATTTCCCGTTGGAGGCCGTGCTCTTTTTTCTTGTCCAGGGCCGACGAATGGTAAACAAAGGCGCGGGCAGGTACTCCGAGAAAGGGGACATCAAACGTTTGCACCTGGTACACCGAAGCCGGGATCTTACCGGACGTGGCGACCGATCCCAGCGATTCCCAGGCCTCCGGCTTTTGGGCCACATCGGACGTGTTGCCCGCCAACACACAGCCTTCCGCATCCATCGTGATCCCGGCCATGATTTGCTTGAGATCGGGCCGATGGTCTTTGGAGTGCCCCCACGTCAAGCTCAGCGGGGCCGTCGGCCCCGTCGCGGAAGATGGATAATCGCCCAGGAGGGCATAGGCGGTGGTATCGGAGTGTACCAGGTCCGTGCGCGTCGGATGTACCACTTGCATGCGCAACCCGATGGTCGCTAGCAGTTGCAAGCCATGCTCCGCGAGGTCTTCGAGGATACGGCCGAGCGCATCATCATTAAATTGAGACGCCTGAATCGTATCGCCCCACAAGAGGGTCAAGGGCAGGGTCTGCGCCCACTCTTCCACCCGGTACAGGGGATTCCGATGGGAGAGCATATTCATGACCAGCATCAGTAACAAAACAAAACACTTGGGGCAATGCGTGCCCGCGCTGGGTCCCAGGGGATGATGGTGTCCACAACCGCCAGCCAATTCACCGATCGACGAGCAGCCGCACCGCAAACGCGGTGCCACTGTGAGGGAACCGATGTGGATCCTTCTGGATCGGGACCACCGTGTCAATCGGATTTTTTATCATACCTAAAAGAGATTCGACACGCAGGGCAAATCTCTTTTGAGCGAATATTCCGTGTATTTAAATCATAAATTGGCAGTGGTTGACATGCGGGCGCTGGGTCCTTAAGGCTTTGTTCCTTCAGACTTTGAGAACAGCGGAAAAGGCTCATTGCGCAATGGCTTTAGAAATCATGCATCCCCAGATGAGTCAGGGGGAACCCTACCAATGGAGGACATAGAGTAAAATTGGTGGCTACAGCTCTCCGAAAAGGCCGTCATGCACCCAAAAGTGGCGAGAAGTGCGGCGCATTTCCCTTCTACCTGACTTCTCTGGGGATGCATGAAAATCTTTGCCCAGTGACCGCTGCACTGGTTAAATTACCAAAAACTGGGGATCACTTAGAGTTGGCCCAGTTGCTGAAAACAGAGTACATTGACCGAGGCACACTCGGACGGGAGACCGGAGAAGGATACTACACCTATCCTCACCTCGTTACATGGACCCAGACTTTCTAAAAAGTTAGTACGTGTAGAGTGGATGCCACCCCCTCATGCTCGTGAGGACTTGACGTGCTGACGCCGAGGGCTTGGAGTGGATGGGGGGCTTCCCGGAAGTGCCTGATGTCATGTCGAGCGTTGCGAGAGGCGAATTCAGGGGCATACCGGAAATATCCACGTGAATTTGGAACTCATCGGCGAGGGGGGCGCTGCAGCGGTTCCCGGTTCTGGAGTCTGCCCTGTCACGGAAAAGACGTGGGGCACAATCCCGCTGGACTCTTTCAAGACTTCCAGAAGGTGTGTAATGCCCACCCGCTGTGTCGCCTTGGTGGGCGTTAGGCCTAGGGCCTGAAGACGGGCGAGTTCCCAATCCCGGCGTTTTGAGAACAATTCCGCGGAGCAGCCCTACTCCCCAAATTCCCCGACAAACAGCTGCCCGATCTCCGTTTCACCAGGTACATCCGCCCTTTAGCCATATCAATCCAATCGGTGTGCGCCGAGAGCAAGCGTTAGGTCCCCAACCCATTGGCATAGTTTCTCCCTATTCAGTGCACAGAGCGTGGTGGCAAGCACAGCTGCGCGGCAAAAGGCTAGTGTGGGGCCCCCGGCCCGGGATCCTGATGCTCTGCCGAAACGGGCGTAGGGCTCAAGCGTGCAGAGTAAATCGAGAGGAGATTGATATGGCGGGCGGTCAGAGTAGCACCGACCACTGCGATCAACATCGGGACCATGATGGCCTGGATATTGTGGGTCAACTCCAACACGAACACGATTGCGGTAGCAGGCGCCTCCATAGCAGCTCCCATCATAGCGGCTGCTGCAATGACTGCATAGCTTGGGTCGGGGGAACCCGGCCACAAGAGAGCCCAGCCCCGTCCTAAAAATCCTCCAAGCACTGCGCCGAGGCTTAGAGTCGGCGTAAATAAGCCGCCGGTCGCGCCGCTGCGCAGAGTGCCGGCGGTGGCGAGCGGCTTTAAAATCGCCAGAGCCGCAAAGACCCAGATCACGCCGTGGCCCGTAAAGGCAAACTGAGCCAGGTCCACGCCATTTCCCAGCACCAGGGGATATTTAATGGCTATCAGTCCCAATGCCGCGAAAAGAATCAAAGGTTCGACCAGCAGAGGCCAATTCTTGGGACGGCGGTCACTGGCCCAACCGATCAATTTCACATATCCAGCCGAGATGATCCCGATGACGGGTCCGAGAACGACGGCGAACAGCAATAACGAAATAGTAGGGTGAGGGAGTTGCGGCACCTGATAAATGGCATGGGAAGACAATACCAGCCACGACACTGCGGTAGCTATGCCTGAGGTGAGGAGGGCGGGGAGAATCAGTGTCAGCGAAATGGTGCCGAGATACAGTTCCGTTGCGAACAGTGCGCCAGCTAGGGGCGAATTGTAGACAGCTGCCAGACCAGCTCCAGCGCCGCATGCGATAAGGATGTATCCATGCTTCTTGCTCACCCCAATCCGCTGGCTTAAAGCAGAACCGCTGGCGGCTCCAAGGCGCTGAGGTGCAGCCTCGCGGCCTATGGATCCGCCCAACCCGACTGTGATTTCGGATAGCGTGGAGCTCAGCAATGTGCGAAAAAGCGACAGGTTTCCCGTATGCGTCCAGACCACGGCGGTGGGTTCGCCACCGGTGCCTCCTAAGTACCGCCCTAATAGCCACAGTCCCACCCCCGTGACCAGTCCGCCCAAGACGAGCATCAGCACTATCCTGCTATCGCTGACCCGGGCGACTGCCGAGGAAAACTCACCGGTGTGATAGTGAAAGGCCATGTGCTGCACGGTGCGCAAAGTCGTCATCATGGCAATGGCACCCAGACCGGAAGCTATCCCGGTTAACACCACCGCGACCCAGAATTTCAGAGGAAGATCCGCGAGATGCGATGGAACATTGGCTTGTTGGGTGCCGCGCAGGTCCCTATACATTCCGGCACATCCCTCCCTGTGGGTCTCGAATTACTGAATCGGGTTGGAGGTTGGAGCCGTGTCCACGGCCCTTTGACTATTGCCTCTGAAGCGCGCTCGGGGTTAATAGCAGCCGTTCTGGGAGTGGGCCGCCCGCGAGTACGCAAGTCGGCAGGCATGAAGTGCCGATCTTGCTGCAGTCCAGCGCGCTCGCGCCCTGTCAGGGATCTCAACAACAGCGGGTTGACACGTGCTGTTGTCTGCCAACCTACGCACCTGGCGAATTATTTGCAACGCGTTCACCATCCTTTAAGCTATTATACGCGAATGTTCTGCTGTCCGAAATGTGGCCCGTATAAACACGGCGGGCACCGGCGCAAAGGACAACCGGTGCGCGCCGATATCAATCGAGGGCGGAAACGCGTGAATGGATGACGGGCAAATCTCCTTGGCGAGAATATTCCGTGTCTTTAAATCACAAATTGGCAGGAATTGACATGCGGACGCTGGGTCATAAAGGCGAGTGGCTTTTATTTTTCAAGAAGTTGGCCGCCTTTTCCAACAAGGTGCCACACCATTGGTGCACCCGGTTCGCATGGACGCCATATTCGTGGAAGAGTTCGTGAATTGATTTTTCTTCATTAACAATAAGCCAACAATAAGCCAATACGACCTCGGCTTTCAGGGACGAATCAAAGTGTCTTCGCATAGCGTAGTGTATATTAGCGGCGCCCGTTTCAGCAGTGTTGTTTCTGGGGTTCACTTTAAGGACGTAGGACGGATGAAGATAACATTAGCACACGATAGGAGTTAAGTTCATGCCCCAGGTTTACGTTGTATTTATTGAGGCTAATGAAATTCCCAGTTCTTGCTTGAATCCACGAAGTCCGTTGTGAGTAACCCGAACGGCACGCCCGCCAGGAATTCGTACAATCCACTCAATCTCAAACAACCGGCATGTGACTGCTGCTCCAAGGGCTCCTGCCATGTGGTGCCGACGTTCGCTCCAGTCCAAACACTGGCGAGCAAAGTGCCGTCGTCCTCGCCCGATATCATTAAGGTTAACGCCGAAGTTGCTAAACCACTTGGCACCATTATCTGTCACTGCGAAATCCCGATCCACTTCTGCAATCAGAGTGAGCTCCAACATCTTGTCGGTTAACGTTACGCCAACTTCGCCGGCAATGTGGTCATAACATGTACGGGCAAAGTGAAGAGCCTTTGACTGTTCCGATTCCCGCAGTGAACGAACTGGTTTCGGTGGCGCAATCGAATTAAGAGTCTCCAAGGCTTGGGCTACCTCCGCACTTGCCAAACGATAATAACGATAGCGGCCATACGCCTCCTGGGCCAATAAGCCGCCCTCCACCATTTTGGCAAGATGTGAACTAGCCGTTTGCGGTGTAACCCGAGCCGCACGAGCCAGTTCGCTAGCCGGCAAAGCCTTTCCTCCGAGCAAGCACATTAGCATCGCCGCTCTGGAGGTATCCCCGATTAAAGACGCGACTTCTACGATATTGGGTGTAGCCATGTTCAACGACCTCCAAACCTCATATAGCCGAATAAACACTTACAGTTCGATGATAGTCGAACATTCACGGCATTACAATGAACAAGAAACAGACGAATGATATGGGAGGTCAAACAAAATGACGCAACGTATAGACGAGTTAACCACAACCCGTATTGTATATCCTAAAATATTGTACTTTGGGACGCCGGTGGTACTGCTTACGACACTCAATGTGGATGGTTCAAGCAACATTACACCAATGTCTTCGGCATGGGCACTTGGCGACCGCATTATTCTTGGACTCGGTGAAGGCGGGCATGGATTCGCCAATATACGGAGGCTTGGGGAATGTGTTGTTAACGTGCCAAGTCCGGAACTCTGGCAGAAGATCGAAGCGCTGGCCCCGCTCACGGGAGCGAATCCAGTTCCCGATCATAAGAGAGGGATATTCCGTCATGAGAAGGACAAATTTGCCGTCTCAGGTTTGACTGCTATTCGCTCGCATCAAGTTCTACCGAGTCGCATCGATGAATGCCCATTGCAAATCGAAGCAAAGGTTGTCGACATTCGTCTGGCAGGAGAACGTACTCGCTTTGGTGTTATAGAAGTAGAAGCGGTAACCGTCCACGCTCACGAAGCTATTGTATTGGATGACTCCCACATCAACACATCTGCTTGGAGTCCACTTATCTACAACTTTCGCCATTATTTTGGGCTTAGCAAGGACCTGGGGAAGACTTTTCGCGCAGAAGTTTAATCTTACCCTTCTCGGTGGTTATTCCTGACTTCGTGATCTGTGTCCGAGATTCTTGCAGGCCATCCCCGAAGGACCGCCAACAGCACCACGAGAAATCTCCGACATCTGAGCCACGGGATAAAAGAATCGGGGGGGCGGGACAACTTCTGGGAGACACGGGCAGAGCTCAGTAACACATATTGGTTCGAAGAGACGATGGCTTGGTGGTGCCAACATGTCGGCACCACGATGAAGAATAGAATGGAGAGGATCATTAGATATCTGTTTGTAGCTGTCTGTTTGTGCAGCCCGAAACGGGGGAGTGAGCCGTCTGCTTAGCAACTTTCGATCTGAATCAAGCACCCGGTGAACAAGAAGCCATCGGGAGAATTCCAAATCCGGCTGGTGACAACCGCTACCCTCAATAAGTGACACAATCTCGTCGGCCAATGACAGAGGCTTGAGACCACCTTGATCGTATAAAGCTCAGAACACTGAACGGGATTTTTACTTTCCCCCGTAAAAGCGCTCACTGCCGTCTACGAAATACAGATCTTGCGCCGGATTGGACAATCAATCAAAAACCGCCCGCGCGAAGGGCCCAAAATACTGCTTGATGCTCGGAAATGTCCGATCAGTGGACGATCAAAATATCATAGACCAATCACGTGCCACCAAAATGAGACTCATCTGCGAGTCTGTCAGCCCCTCACGTGAAGCTGGCACCTTGATGAACGGGGTACGCAGTTCTTGTCTTCAGTGTTCCCGTTTGGCTACGGGTTGCTTCATCCTAGGTATCGGATGGAAGTTTGCGCCGCTTGCGGCGTTTTAACAAATCGTCCGGGCGCAATCGCAGAATCCGGTCCCAATTGGGTCCCATGTGGATGGTGTGTCGCAATGCCGGGTCTGCCGGTGGCAACAGCCCCCCGTCCTCACTCCCGGGCGGTGTCTCTTTCACGGCCATACTGCTCACCTCATCTCCCATCATCCCACCTCGCTTATAGTATTATAACCAATACGCTCAGAAAGAGCGAGAGAGTGGCCCCCAGCAGCCACGACGATTTTCGGCGAACCACCGCGTTGTTGAAGTGGATGGCTTCGGTGACGGAGGCAAAATAGGCCAAATAGGCTTGATCGCGGGAGGAACCATAGCGGGCAATAAGCTCAGCGGTGTCAGGACTGTCAAATTGGACAGTAAACACTAAGGACAATCCGGCACACAGCATGGAAATAAAGAGCAGCCCTAAAGCCAGGAAGACAGCGCAATGGCGCCAGCCGGTTTGTTGCCGGGGGTGCGCGAGATAGACTGCCCAAAGGCCCGCCATGAGCACGGCCACAAAACCGAGTAATCCCAAGGCGCGTGAATCCGTGGTGTTGAGACGGTCCAAACTTTGTTGCAAACGGGTTTCGCTGAGCTGAGCAAACCAATCGTTTAAAGACGTCATTAGGGACCCTCCTCACCGCAAAAACATAATGAAATCTGCGACCGTGGTGAGCATCCGCGGTTGGCACCGGAGGAACCCGAGGTTCGTTCCGCTGAATCCGAGTGAATCCGTCCCGGTGTGAGAGTGTCCGGGATTCCAAATCTGCGTTTGCGGTAGTATCGGTCCTCGTCTCCCGGACTCCGTCCCCTTACGAAAGCCTCACCCCATGCCGCCCTCTCGCTATTCTCCGATTAGCCGTGATAACGAAGGACGACCTCTTCGGGATAAATTCGCGACGCAGTTCTTAAATTCCTTTTATTGGAAGAAATATTTTTAGGGACCGAATTTCCTGCCGAGTCAGCTGAATCTGTTTCGGGGCGCTTCATACGCAAGGTGCCCGGCTCACAACTCTATTGGTTTCTATGAGTGAGTTGAAACGCAATGCCGGATTAATCACCATTTGGAATCACGTCCCGTCAGGGTTTATAGACACATAGAAAAGGCGGCCAGGGAGAGGCTAGGATGTGGGAGATAGTCCCTTAATATCTTAGATACGAGGAGGATGCGAATGGCGACGGTTCATTGGCCGGTTCCCCGCCGTCCACTGCGGAAATATGCTCATGCGGATTGTTTGGGGGAAATGGGTTGGGACGGAGCGCAATGGTTGATTCCCTGGGTATTAGAGCCAGTGCGGATTACTGACGGGGATTCGCTGGTCGCAACAGAGCCCGCCCGGAAACCCGATGAGATAGACCATCAGGATCTATGGGCGGAAGAGGAAACGGCCGTAGACTTCCCGGAGGAAATGCACCCGGCCCCTGCGTGGACAAAGGAATGATGGTGCCAAGTCCTTGGTTCCCGCGACCTCCCCAAAAAGGGGCAGATCTCATCCTCTTCAGGGACCGCGGGCCCTTTTATGCGGGGTTCCAGGGGCAGGTTCGGACCCGTGTTGGAACGATATCAGCCAAAGAGTCCGCTCATGGAGCAGGGATTTCGCAATGACTGCGTCCGAAGTGCCTGATGGCAAACCCAAGGATCGCATGCGTTCGGTGTGAAGTGAAGTCGAGGGCCAACTTTCGCAGGAGCTAAGAACCACGCGGCCACCAAACAGATTCTACGCCATCGGCATGTGTCCCACGAGAAACGCGCTAGGAGGAAGGCCCCGGGATTCACTGTTCTCCAAGCCAGAAAGTTCCAGAGTAAGTTTGCTGCGAACTACAGGGACGATGCCGATGCGCAAAAATTTGGCCATCCTTCATAAGCACACCACAAATAGGACAGACTTGAAAGGACACCCAAGCAGCAGCCCGGTCCACGGCCCCCCGGGTGTCCGTCTTTTCCGCCGTCACCCCACGGGCTCCTTATGGTTCCGTGGGGTTGCTTTCGGGAATAGGCGAGGGTGCGTCATAAGGTAAGACTATCGTCAGGGTTGTGCCGTTCCGAGGATGAGTGGCGAGGCGGAGACGCCCACCATGCGCATCGACCAGGTGTTTCACAATCCACAAACCCAACCCATGCCCCTGCACCTTGGTGGTGCGCGGTTCATCCCATAATGTCGTCAGCACATCTTCCGGAATTCCGGGTCCATCATCAATCACCGCCACAGAGTGGAAATTTTCACCATGCTGGATATGGACGCGAATCAGAATCGGTTCCCCTGAAGGAACGGCCTCCACCGCGTTCTTGAACATATTCACGAGAATCAGTTCAAACCGGCGAGGATTCACATAGACACGCGCATGGGGAGGTTCGATGCGAGTCAGTGTGCTTGCGGATCCTTTCGCGCGAATGGACGCCCAGGCACAATCGACCAACGTATTGATATCACACCATTCCTTAGCGATGTTCCGCTTGAACAACCACATCAGATCCGAGGTCAAATGGGAGAGCCGATCGATTTGTGCCTTGGCCCGTTCCAGGCGCTGTTTCCCTGATTCCCCGGCAATCTGGGGATCCATCATGTCCAGATAGCCGCTTAAGGTCGCCAAAGGGGTGCGAACTTCGTGTAACATGGCCGCAGCCCACCGAACCGGAATTTGGTCCGGGGAGTTCTGGCGGAGGGGAACGGCTTCGAGAATTATCCAAGGGCCATGATGATGCATCCGAATCTCATAGCCATCACGGGTATAGGGGAACACTATCTGGTTCTCCGACTGTGCAACAACCTGCCACGGAGGCAGCCACGCAATGGCATTCCAAGTTTGACCTGTGACGTCCCCTCCGAGAAGGCTTCGCGCTTCATCATTACTGAAAATGAACCGACCGTTATAAGCAAGAGCAATACCACTCTGTAAAGAAATCGCTGAGTCCTCCCTTCGATAGATGATGTGAATGCTTTTTCATTCCAAGCTCTGCCCGGATCCGACCACTGATCGGCCTGTGATGCCCGAGTCAGATCCGATTCAGACCAAACCAATCCAGGGTGCGGCAACACGCCGCAACAGATGTTCTCCTCGCATAAGACTCTCCATCAATGCGAGAGCAGGCCGACACCTACGGCTTTGGGTCCATATGTCCGATTTAACAGGGGTGACACCATGAGGCAGATTCATGGGTGAGTTTCGACATCGGCGTCCCATCTCCTTTTGTCGGATGATTATATTTTTTCTCTGTCCGTGATGGTGAAAAAATCCTGACCAAGAACCGGCTGATTTCACCACGTCAACAAACAAGTCTCCGAAAGGGGATCCATTACCCGACAATATTTTATGACGTAAATTGGTAACACTCTCCCATCACAGGAATAATATGGCAGCGAAGGAGGGATAGTGATGAGGAGAATGGAAGTCATGCCGCTTATAGCGACCATGGGAGGTTTATGGTCCTTGATATCATCGTGGGTTCTCCCCTTGCATGGTGCCGCCATGACGAGTGCAGTGCTCACGGGCATTGTCGTCTCTGTAAGCGCTGCCAGCAGCACGACGCGTTAGCTTTCGTGTGCAGAGAAATTTCAGATTGCGATTCCCAAAATTCGAACGGCACCGGGGTCAATCCCTCGAGATTGTTGTCACGCCGTCGAATCCATAGGTTTGACGGCGTGACAAAGCTTCTTGGCCATTCGACTCGGCTGTCGTCACGGTTTTTAGGCCAGAGATTGCGAAGCATGGTCGACTTATGCTCGGGTGTGCATGTGAGCGACTTGCCGGGCAGAAGCTGTGGAGCAGGGTTTTCAGTGAGAGTCCGAAAACTTGAATCGTACTGCTTGAGCCATGCAAGCCTGTATTCTTCCGGTGGGTTCTGGTGTTGAGAAGCCTGCACGACCACAGATTCAGCTTGATGTGCAATTTAGCGGTCCGCCTGATCCGATTGCGGATGTGTTTTCCGCCAAGCTCTGCCGCCCGCAGTCAGGAATACGGAACAAGATCTAAGGTGCGCCGTGACGGGATACCGAGAATCTCCTCCCGACCGTGCGGTATAAAGAAGAGCTTGGAAGGAATAAAATCGCCTTGGGTTTTCAGCATTCGTACAACCTGTTTGATGATGTCGAGAAGAGATAAGAAAGGAAGCACACCATGAGCGCGATTTGTCCATTATGCCTCTCGCCGCTGGAATGGCTATACGATGATCGCACCGATATCGGCTGGCTGGCATGCCTCTTTCCCGGCTGCGGATACGCGAGAATAGACAGAGCCGCGACGAATCCCACCAATACCGGTAAATCACAGTGGCCCTTATCCCGACACCAACTCCAAGACCCCCCAGTTCGCGTTCCAGAAGTTCCGGCTCCGGATCGTGAAACATGAGACATCCATCCGGCGTCTTCTTTCTCGTTGGTGCCTGTTCCGTAACCCAAATGCGACAGTCGCATCGCGAAGAACAGAGGATTGTTTATGCGCACTTTTTCTCCCGCCCAATCGCGTTCAAAGCTAAGGCTAAAGATTGGGCCAATCAGGGGACATCCGAGTGGCCTTTTCCCGTGTTTACGCACCTTGCCCTATATACGTTCTAAGAGATTCTCCATTCCGGCCACCGCACTCCGTTCCAGACACCCGTGACTCTTGGCCCGAATCCTGCTGATTTTTCGTGGTGGCTGCCCGCCGAAAAGAGACCAATGGCAGCCCTGAGGCTACCATTGGTGCCGAATCACCTCATTCTCAGAACCTAAGAGTCAATGGAGGACACTGGTGGAGGCGTCGTCGTAAGCTGCGAGGGAAAGGGTGACGGACAAGGATTTTCAACCCCACAAGGTGGCTCTTCGCAATAACCATAGGCAGGAACGAGGAGTTGGACATGTGCGACTGTCTTGAGTTCGAGGCAAAGGGTCACTGTCGCATACACAATCCCGTTTAAAATATTTGCGCCACAACTCACCGAAAACGGAATACAGGCCGGGGTCGTGCCGGAAGGGCTGTAAATCGTCGCCACCACCTGGGTAGTTACCGTGACTGTGCCGCTTCCGGAATCACAGGTGTAATTCACGGGTACAACCACAAGCCAGGACAACGTGGCAAAGTCGTCGGCACTGGGAACACTGTTTAAAAAGGTACAACTGGGGGTTCCGCACGTCACCGTCGTGAGCGTCGTGCATGAAGCGGGCGCTGTACCCGTTCCGTTGGCGGTCACGACTTTTTGACACGAACCAAAGACCTTATCCACCCAAATGCAATCAACCCAGTAACTGGTGGGAGCCCCGTCCGGATAATATCCCGGGGACGGAACCGGGATTTGATCTGCCATACGTTATCTCCTCCTTAATAAGCGGCAACTTCTGGCAGTTACCGTTACCCGCACGATATGCATAATTACGCCAAGCGTGCCAATTAAAGGCAACAAAATAAAGCGTTGCCATTCTTAGGAATGCTTGAGTCCTAGTAATTGAGCGTTGACGCACATCTCAGTTTCTGTGCAAATGACGAAATGGGGTAGGCACAAGAATCGTGGATGTCCCAGAATTCCGGACTGATGACGTCAAGCGAAACCGGGCCAATGAGTGGGAAACCACAATGGACATCGAGGGAATTTCGGTGACCCCGGCGAATCAGATACCCTCAGTAAAGTTTTCCATGTCGAAACGGGAGAGCGAATGTGTGTTCAGCAAACAATGGCTCTGTCTGCCTGCCGTCACGATTCCAAACCTTTGACGAGAACTTGAGACCCAGACATGGAACACGTGCTTCGGAGCAGTTTAGGGTGACTACCGGAACCACCTGTGCGACTGTTTCCGCTCAACTATGGTTCTATCTCCCAGAGCCATTGATTTGGGAGGTGGTCACAAATCTCTCCACAACGATTTCCATGCACGGAGGATATTCGTTCATGCTTCATTAAAATGACTCAAGATGATCCAATCACATGGAGAAACCTGGCATCAGAGAATGCCAAACCGTGGTGGCGACAACATGCGAGAATCATCCCAGCGGCAGATCTGCCGCACCTGTCCTGCACTCGTTTACCGTCGTTTACCGTCGCGCAACGAGGGCGCAACGGGAGCGCATTGGGGATGCAATGCAGGCCTCGCGGGGAATTGTGGGTGAAAAACCTGGCATGGGGACTTTCGAGTGCCCTCGGTTTTTCTGCCAATAGCTAACTGCCACGATAATTCCCAGGAACCGGGACGGTCTGACATTCTATGAGGTAAGTGGTCATTTCTCAGTTCATGAAGGGGCCTTGGCAGTGAATTTTAGTTGTTGCCGCTCACTTAACCGGAATGCCCTGGATGACGTCTACGGCGTATGAAGAAGACGCCTAGGATTACGAGGATGACCAGGCCAACTAGCACTATTAGCGAAATAGGGACAATGATTGCCATCTTAGGAGGCCAGAAGTTCACAGTCGAATGAAGCCAGAAGTGAAGCACGAGCAATGCGCCGGCGTGCGCGCGGCCAAGGTGATGAAGACAGTGGTTCCCCAGAGGAGCACTGTACTCGCGATATGCCGAGCGGGTGAGTCTTTCGTGTTCCGAAGAGTGGCTTGGCGAAGGCCCCAGACGATGATTCCTGTTGCGAGTTGCGCCCAACCATAATGTTCCATCCGTTCAATGCGGCTATGAACGGCATGGGGCCCATGAAAGAGATTGAGTCAGATATCCCGACAGCACAGTCAACACTGTCGTGCATACGGCCAAAGATAACACCCACGACGCCATGCGTACAAAAAACCGTTGGTGGGAGATATAACTGATCCCATCACAGACTGCGGCGACGATAAGCAAGACCAAAGGAAAGGGGGCCAGCATAGGATGGATATCGGCCAGTAGCACGCCCCGCATGTAAGAAAGAGACGGGACAATGAGAGCGCCTCTTATGCCACAGTGCCACGTGGGTTTCCCGCTTAAGATGTCCCATCTCTGAGGTTTTTATCCTCGGCGAATTCTGGAGTCTGTCCCTTTCGGCTTTCCCTTGATGTTTTTATATATACGGCTACGTTAGAAAGGCCACAGTGAAATGTGGTGGCATACCGTGTTTGGGTGAGACATGCAACCCATAACCAATATTGGTCGAGGATCGGCTAACGATGCTCTTTATTACAATCAGTGCGGGTGGGCAGGATTGCCTAGTGGGTCTACCCCGTTTCATCGAGTCGCAAGTCCGCCGACCAATGTATTAATACGGCCACGGATAGTCTGGAAATTGCCACCGATTATGTGGAATATGCGTTAGGATAGAGCTTATCATACAACCCCATTCCGACCGTGTATGCACCAAGTGATATCAGTGAAGGTATCAATCCGACCTATGGGTAAAACTTTACGTCTTCTCCGCCATGTTCCTCGAATGAGGACATTCCGGATTAGCGTTCAGAATGTTGTCTCAAGTTTCACTGAACGAGTCGGCAATTGTATTGATCTGAGCTTCAGACAATGTATTGGACAGGGACATGATGTCGTAATACACGCCATTCATGCGAAAGGTTAAAAAAGAATGCGTTCCACTACCCTGAATACCATAGTCCGTTGTCCATGTCCCCATGATCGGTACCCGTGATCCAGAACCGGGGATCGTTAATTGTGCGGATCCCGTGGTCGCGTGATTGCCCCCGCTTCCAAACGAATCCATTGTTCCGGACTCTTGTACGGTAAAATTATTATAAGTCAGCATGAGTACAGTTTTATGGGAAGTTGCTGCGGTGAACACCGTGGCTTTTACATAGGTTGAATGGAAGCCTTCTCGTGGAACATATGCGGCAGGAAATCCGGCCTGGTGTCCTAATTCAAAAATAGTGGCCTGTTGATTGGCCGTATAAGTAATCGGAGATAGCGTGTTTGACTTAGCCGGGGACGAATGAGGTGTTGTGCTGGTCTTCGTGGGACTTGTCGTCGGAGATGAAGAGGGTGGGCCTGAGGTTGAAGACGAAACGGACGCTGGTGAACTGGGACGCGAAGACGATGACGGATTGGTACTTGGTGCCTCACTTGCATGCACCGTACCACTCACCTGAGAAGTACTATTGTTTGCGGGGGTAACCGTGGCATTTATACCGCATCCGGCTAACACCACACTGCCCAGGACGCCTCCGATTCCTATGAATTTCTGGCGCATAAAACTGGCCTCCTTGAATCGATTGGCTAGCATTGATTCCCTAGAAATAACGCCCGATTAGGGGATCAGGTTACTGTTGTCCATCAAGTCACAACACCACCCGGTGAAAGGGTGGTTTGAATTTGGCCCGATAAGGGCATGATGCTTGCTGCGCCTGAAGGTGTGATTTCGCCGGCCGTTTCTCTGGCTACCCCTCAAGGGGTTTATTGACTCGCCTTGTTCCGGGTGATATCCGCTTCTTCATTGTTGCGTGACATCCTGGCTGATGACATCCGGGTTGACGTCTACCATACTCACGTAATATCCCCGCGCTCACCAATGCATAGGGTAAGGCTAAATGTTTGAGGACATCTGATGAAGCGAAGACCATGGTGGGTGTTTGTGCCCAGCCTTTCGAAAAGGGGCTGGGCAAAAAAGCCGCCGCCCCACACTGGAGTCCCGCCAACAAAGCGCGAATTGTCCATGGGAGAATTGGACACATAAGGCAGGGAATCGGAGGCCCCCATTCTGGTGCGGTTTGACGAAAACCCCACGATGTCCATTTGGGGTATACCCTAACCGGACGTCAGGATTTGGCCTCACGTCACTTCCGATTAGGGTTTGTTGGCTTATTTCTTGACAGCCGCGGACGCGGGTCAAAGAGTTATACTTGACACTCTAAGGACAGGAGGGATAGCCATGGCCGGGCCAGCGTGTTGACTACATCCGGGTCAGCAGTTTTGAGCAAAATCCGGAGCGACAGCTTGAGCAGGTGCACGTCAATCGGGTTTTTACGGACAAGGCCTCAGGCAAGGATGTGCAGCGACCCCAGTTGGATCAACTGCTAACCTTTGCTCGAGACGGAGACACCGTGGTGGTGCACAGCATGGATCGCCTCGCCCGGAATCTCGACGACCTCCGAAAGCTCGTGCAGACCTTCACGCAACGCGGTGTGCGCATCGAATTTGTGAAAGAGCACCTGATTTTTACCGGGGAGGATTCTCCAATAGCCCAGTTAATGCTCTCCGTGATGGGGGCCTTTGCGGAATTTGAGCGGGCCCTCATCCGGGAACGCCAACGGGAAGGCATTGCCCTGGCGAAGCAGCGGGGGGTGTATCGGGGGCGTAAAAAATCTCTTCACCCCGACCAAGTGCACGAACTGCGGCAGAGGGCCTTCGCCGGGGAGGCCACGACCCAAGAGGGTGGTCTGGTGCGGGCGCTTCACTGGCTGGGCACCCAATCAGGGGCCCGCGGGGCCTTGGTTACCGTGCCGGAAGACTTCCCTTGGGCATGGATCCCGGATCGCTGGTGGCGGTGGGTCACGGGTCAGACCCGGCAGGAAGTGCCCCCTCGCCGGGTCCAGCGTCAGGCGCTGGAGGCCGTCTTGGCCGATATCGACCAGTGTGACCTCGGGGAAGGACTCCCACCGTGGATTGTAGAGATTAACCAATGATGTGCCGACCAGCTGACGACAGCATAACCGGAGTTTCTTAACAACCTGCCGCCATCGGCGACACTATCGGTGGTTGGGTTGGGTGAGGTCTTGTTCGTCCCCGTCTCGCCGCGAAGCGATACAGATCCCATACGGCGCGACACCGCCGACCACGAGATTCGGTCGATGATAGCGGACGTTGGATAGTTGACGATTGTATGCGGCCACACGCACATCCAGTTCGATCGGTTTGTTAATGGGACGCGCATCATCAACGCGGGCAGTGTCGGTCTCCAAAGCGCCGCCCGTGGTGCCTGTTGGGCCCTGCTTGGCCACACTCGACGTCATGCTGAAAAACCCCCTTACAACTACGAAGTGGCGACTGCGGCAATCCGGCGGTTCGGCGTGCCTATGGCCGATAATTTTGCCGAATACATTCTTCACCCGCCGATGGAGGGACCATGATCCGAAACTAACGGGGGAGTGCAGTAGCGCTTGCCTCCTCCCGATCGTCGCGTACGACTCTTGGCTAAGGCACATAAATGGCTCAAAGAACTAGGTGTTTGGGTTCGGTGGCTGGCTTCACCTGTCTTCGCTCTTGTTAAAAACTGTCGAGAGTTTGTAGTTCCGATGCCAGTCCCGCGCCTCATTCGGGCTATACAATGCATATCCCAACGGGGGAGATGTCGCTATTTGAGCCATTTCGTCAAACAACAACACACTTCACAGGGAGCAATGACATAGCGCTGGAGCACGGGGCTTTCGGTCAGCACCGCGGCAAGAAACCTTTCCGCGTCTGCCTTCCCATGAATAGGGATACCAATAATCGGCCGTGATAGTTATGATGGGGTACAGTCACGTATTGTTCTGTGTCGTCTTTGAGAACCCACACGGTATCGCGATTATTAAATTCTTCTCGGATTTCTTCGTGGGTGAATGGCATTGTTGAACCTCTTTATCAATTCGCCATAGTGCCGCCGATGGCGGGGCATTAACCTGATCGCTGGCAAACTGCCAACGGGGGTTCTTGATGGTGCGCGTTTCTTTAGGTAACAACATGGCAAACGTCTCGTTTCTCAGGTAAATGATGAGAACCGGATGGTCTTTTTAATGTTCAACCACCGGATCAAATACTCGCCGACCGTTTCGTCGCTAGGGGGTTTGCGGTGCGGATCCTCTCGATATTGAGCGGCCTCTTTTTCCGTCCAGTTCTTGGCGTCTTTCTTGGTATCGAACGTTTGTGTCATCTCCCGGCGTTTGCCGGCGGTGGCATCATACACCACGACTCAGCCTTTCCAGCGACCGGATGGGAGTTTGCGGGGATCGACGGAATACGATTGTTTCGGTCCTCTGGGCATGATCTCACCTCATCCCAGAGATTCGCCAGGGACCGGGGGAATCCCTGCTGGTTGTCTCCCCTGAGGGGGGATTTCGCCGACAGCCCCGGCTCTCGCGAGATTGGCCGTGGATAGGGATCTGCTGGACGTCGGTACTCACTCTGAGTTGGGGCCCAGTACGCTGAGCAGGCTGTGCTTGCTAACGGCCTTGGGTGTCTTGATACAATAAGCACAGAAAGAGGAGAAGAAGCCAACGAAGGGATAGCCTATGGAAACCATTATGATTCCTCCCTCTATGCCATTGGCTATTAAGGAGGATGTTCTGACTGACATTTGCCGTCGATATCAGGTTCAAGAACTCGCGTTGTTTGGTTCTGTGTTGCGCCATGACTTTACACCGACCAGTGACGTCGATGTCGTCGTGTCGTTCTTGTCCGGAACGTTGGTCACCTTATTCTGGCTGGGTGGCTTGGCTTCCGCGTTAGAAGCTCTCTTTGGGCGTCCCGTGGATCTTGTCCCGATGTCGGCGATTCGATCCATTCTCCGGGAAGAAATTCTTTCGACCAAGGAGACGATTTATGTCCAAACGACTACCCCGAACTAATGCGGTGTATTTGCGCGATATCCTGGATGCGACAACCAAACTGAAAGAACTGATTCAGGGAATGGATTACGAGAGCTTTCAAGAGGATTGGCGCACTTACCACACCGCGTTTTCCTTGCTCGAGATCATTGGGGAAGCCAGCGGCCGTATTACGGCAGAGTTCCAGGCTCAAAATCCCACCATTCCCTGGGTCAACATGAAGGCGATGCGCAAAGCCCTTATTCATGGCTATGCTAATGTGGAATTGGATGTCGTCTGGAACACTCTCACCCATGATATCCCCCCGCTCCATCAACAGATAACGAGCCTATTGCGATCCGCTGTCCCAGAAGCACGCCAGCCGGACGAGAGGGAACGCTAATTCCCGTGTGGCCCCATCCCTTAGACCGTGTCCCAAACGACTTCCTTGTGGGGACGACGAAATCGACAGCAAGACGCTTCGTCCTGTGCGAATTTCCTACTTGGTCACCCTGAACGGGCCATTGGGCGTCCCCGCTTCTCCCCTTGCAGGGACAACAAGGTGATGAGGGTCGATATCGAATATGTGCGACCCATAGAGAACAACTTGTCCCCTACAACTGTCTCAGGATCCTCAGTCGTGAGAATCGGCTGTCCCCCTATACCGGCGGAACTTGTCCGTCCTCTTCCGCGTTGTATCATTACCAATATTATGACCCACATTGAAAGGGTACACCCGTGTGAACGCCGGAGTCACAAAGTCTTAGGGTCTGGCGGCCTGCTCCCGTCGGGACCAGATAGCCGGGCCGCACCCAGTGGATATGCCCGCGAACCGGGTGCGGGCGCACGTGACGCTCCGCAGAAAGAGACGAAGACGCTGGCCGCGACAATCGCCAGCGTGACGCATAAGAACGAAATGACCGTACTTTGGCCTGAGAGATACGGGAACGGAAGTATGCCGTGCCACGAGGAGGGGCCAGTAAAACATCTTGCACCGTCCACCGGACCCCGTGGCGCTGCACACTGGCTATCCAGGCCAGCACCCAGCTATAAGCCAGCAGGATGCGGGAATCTTCTAACGGGATGGCAATAGCGAGTGCGATGGGAAATGCAAAGACACTCGAATCCGTTTCAATTTCGACGCGGCCCCAGTCATGGAAAGCGGAGGCGTTCCCATAGAGCGTCAGCCCCAGGATTGGAAAGACTCGTCCGTAATAGGCGTGCGCCATCCACCTGCCCGTGGAGTGACAAGACTGTGAGTGGAGGGTATCAATCCAAAATTGGCAGCGTTCGCGCAAAACGTCGAGACGGGCTGAGGGAAGTGGCCAAGGCTCTTGAGAGAGAATGTGATCAATCCGGGCGTCCAGTCCTTTTACAGACGGCGTGCTCTCGGAAGGCGTCTCGGGATCTTCTCGAGAAAAGGATGAATGGGACGTTTGATGAGCGGGCGCGGTATTGGCCAGATAATGGGTCCAAACGACGGCGGAAAACCCATCGGGAAATTGTTGCGCGTGGCGATTGAGCCACTCGCGGGCATCCGGAACAGCATGAGATCCCAACAACAAGCCCATAATCGCCCGAAAGCGTTTGGGGTTTTTATCCAGCTGAATAATCATGGCGCGCACGGCTTTGGGGTATTGCGGATTGGTAAAAGTCTGACAACAGGTCGGCCAATCCCGTTGATGAGCGGCCAAGGCTTCGATAACCGAAGACCAATGGCGATCCAAAGCCTCGGTGGCCCGAAAACAGTTCCACCAATCGGTGGCTGCGTCCCATTGGCGTGTTTGCCAAACACGTAAAGTCGTGGGGGAAACCTGGGCATTCTCCAAATGATGCAACACGGAATGGTGGTAACGGCGTGTCAACGCATAAAACGCTTGGTACGTCGGAAGAAAAGGCGGATCCGGCCATTGGTTAGCCCGGAGAGATTGCACGTGGTCAATTAACCCCTGGAGGGCGTCCAGCGCCGGCGACAGGGTGTCGATGGAGACCGTGTGGTCAAAGACCTGTTTCCAATGCCGAATGGCAGGGTCGAACAACGCGTGGAGTTCGGCATGAACTAAATGGGTAGCGCAATCATCGATCATCTTGCGCAAACGGGACAGTGCCGGGGCTTGCGATGGAGCTGGATGTCCCGAGACGTTCAGGAAATGGCGACGCCAGTTCTGTTGAATATCGCGAATGTTTTGATGGAGGTTGCGTAGGCGACGAAGACAGGCCGAAGTTTGGGCAATGAGAGCAGTTTGTTGAGTGGAAGAGAGGGGCTGAGTCCACTCGTGAGACAATTGGTGCGCCTGTTTTTTTCAGAACGGGCCATTGCGTGCGAACATGCGTTTCCAATTGTTGGACGGAAATGAGCACATCGACCCTGGCCAGCAGTTCGCGGTAGTGCGTGTCAGATTGTGTTAAAGTGTGCAATGCGGCACTGTGCTGGCGATAGACCTGAGAGGATTGACCTTGGAAGACGGCTTGTTGCAGGCGCCGGGACACCATCATGTACTGCGACTGAAATTGCTGGTGCTATTGTTGGGGGTGATCTGTCCAGGCCTGATATGCGGTCTGATGCACTGTTATTGGACGAGTGGCCAGATGCGTCAAAAATCCGAGGCCTCAGACACTAAGTGTTGGAATTGCGCGGCGAGACTTTGAGACGTCAGGGACGACGACACCGATAGCCCTCCTTATCTTGTACTGAAACCGGGAAATTCTGAATTTTTTTGGGGCATGGGGGGTGGACCTTTCTTTCTTCGGAGTTGTTATTTCATTAGAATCCGACACCGCGAAAAGATCCCTCTCGTGAACGAGAGGGATCAGAGAGAGGAGCAATTATTCGGCGGCTAACTCTTCGAGACGGGATTTCGCGGCATCCAGCTTGCGCTCGGTGAGGGCGATAAAGTGTTCCAGGGCCGGAGCGGTCAACTAATCCAAATCAAATTTTTCGTAGGTGCTCAAAATCGCGGGAATTAGGGATCCGGAGGTGGGTTTTCCGGTTTCGGCCGGTTTTTCGATGCCCAGATTGGTGAGCCAACGTGACACTTCTTGTGTGACGCGTTTCACGGTTAAGGGCTGGGTCTGGGAAAGTTTTTCGAGGATGAGGACGAACAGTTCCTCGGCTTGGCCGTGAATTTGTTCCAGCTGAACCGGATCGTGAATGCGTTCGCTGGCCTTTTCCCGCATTTTGGTGAGCAATCGATAGGCCGCCCGGAACTGTTCAATGGAAATCAAGCCTTTGTCAAAGTATGTCCTTGACACTCCCCACGCCTAAAGGCGGGGGATTCTTACGAGGAACCCACTCACGTGAGCTTTACTCGCAAAGGGTTCGCCAAAAGCCCTCTAGCCACT
>PXYT01000066.1 GCA_003023725.1 Sulfobacillus benefaciens
TTGTGGACGAGAACGCTTGCCCCCGAAAGATACCCGCGAAAAAATTTGGCGCCATAATCCCGAAAAACTTATGGGTAAAGATAAGATAGGTAACGGGGGATGGATTCGCCGTTTTGCGCGTATTCATTCTGCGGAGGGATGTTTGTGAATTTAGGACAAAAGAACCCTTGCTCGGGTTTAGCGGTATTAGAGGCAATTTTTCGGTGGTATTTATAAGTACCTAAGTGCAGTTCCAGTACTCTTGAACAATGTCCTGGGACGAAATTGTCTGACCTGACCATGTATGTGTTGTGTTCCACCGTTATCCCGCCGTTGTTATCAGTTCGTTTTCTTTGTGTGTCGCGAGCCGAGAGGCATTGCGATCACAAATGACGGCAAATCCCGTTAAGGGAATGGTAAGTGCGAACAAGCCTAAAGGACGCAAGAAGGCATAGCCTATTCCTCCAAAGGCATAAGCGGCAAATGTTGCTAAACCTTGCACCGTCCCGAAAAGACTGAAATATAAACTATGTTGCCTTCTTTAGGCAGCACTCCCACAGTCTTCCACGGTGCGAAATTTCTGTTGCCAGTCCATTAAGGTCACGGGTTGCTCCTCCTTTCTCCCCTGATATCACCATTGTACGACCTTTCCGAGTATTTTTTAGGGTTTGTTCTCCATTTTCGGAGCAATCTGACCAAGTTTGAAGCAGAAAGGCTGAAAAGGGCACTAGAAAAGAAGTAAAAAACAGAGTCATGACGGGACCGGTCAACATAGTGCGGAACTTTCGAAAGTTTTTATGCATTCGGTAGTAATCCTCTCTCGTGTTTTCATGTCAGGATCGGCGTCTAGTTTCAGAAAACAAGAATGGTGCCTACCGGTACAGGTATTTATTAACAGTAATCTGAGTGTATTATGACATGATTCTTTTGAAGGGGTTTTAATTGACGGGGAGATTTATTGAGTTTGAGCAAAGATCTTTTAGCGATAGATTGTCTGAGGGTTTCTATTCAGAACACATCGCTTGTTGCTCTAGCCTTTAGATTAAGAAACATTGGTTCAATAGGCCATGATGGCTATCATGGCCTATTGAAGGGATGTTGAGCCAATATGATTGCGAAAGATCCTGGATGGTGGGATTAGAATTAGGTTGAGCTGTCTACAAAAGACAGCTGAGCAGTGTGATTCCCAAGTCTTGCCCGGTTAATGTCATAGTCCGTGTATGGGCTCGGATCGTGTTGTCCTTCTTCGGCTATGCCCCCCGAATGCGCGGGAGCGACTCTGGCACAGATTTAGCACTATGCCGTATCAAGAGGCCATGCCTGGTCTCTTGAGCCCCGATTATCTTAGAGCAGTTTGGACATGGCATACTCGTCCACCCAGTGTCCGTCCGGTTGCCGAATGCTGTCCCGACGAAGGCCCTCCACCATAAATCCCTGCGTTAGATAGAGATTTAAGGCGGCCCGGTTGTCGCACATCACAGTGAGTTCCAAACGATGAAATTCATGGACGCGTGCCCACGTTTCCATTTGCCCAAACAGCTTAGAACCCAGTCCTTGGCCCCGGTGTGATGCCAAAAGTCCCACGACAATGTGCCCGGTATGGCGGATTTTAAAGGGTGCCATGGCCCGTAAGGTCAATCCGCCTACCAGATGTCGATCATCTGCTATCACCCATGTCATGGACCGCCCGTCGGATAGGATTTTGCGGATGATGTCGCGCTGCTGTCTGGCGGTTGTTTGCCGCTCCCCCGGCGCCATAAGCATGAAATCGGTTTCACGATCGAGTTGGAGCTGCAGGGCCAAAAATGCTGCTGCATCGTCCTCGGTAATTTGCCGAATCTCCACATTCCACCCCCCGGTTATTGCCCAGTCCATTATTTCGCGGGCCACCTTGAAATAGATCACACCGGGTTTACCTCTAAAACATATCAAGAATCGCGTAAGTAAACTCGTGACACGGCTACAGAGCAAGCGGACTTGTGAGAATTCCATTCTTAGTCCCACCGTGAGTTGAACCTCGTCACTGGATTAGCAGCATACCGGGTTCTTGAAAGGGACCGTGTCTTATTGCACCCGGCGACGTGTCATGGCGGATCGTACAGGAGCAGGCTCGCAATGACGCGCCACGCCAATGTTTGCGAGGCACGGAAGATTCGTCCTTTCAAGGCTGACAAGGTTAAGCCCATTTTTAGAAAGCAAGAGTATGGCCTTAACTGTTGCCAGGGCCGTAGCCCCATCTGTCTACAGATGGTCAGACCACTTCAGACGAACTTTTATCATTGTTGAGAGGAGCTTCCCGTTTTAGTGGCCGCATACAGGGCAAACAACCATAGGGGAACGGCTACAGCAAAAACTAATTCAAGAATTAAGTAAAGCGCGATTCCCACCGCTCCCAGGGCATGAACTAACATAACATCCAAAAAAATCAGGAGGAGATAGGCAATAGCACCAAGGGCGAGACCCAGCAACAGCTGTCCATAATACCTTTTTTGAAAACTTTGGCGGAAGCTCTTTCCCCATGTGTTCTGGTCAACGAAAAGTTCTCCTGTCATGCGAAGACCCCAAGGAAGCGTGAGGATGAAAGCTGCCAGGGCAAGAATAATTCCCGTGACATGAAGAGTCGCAATGACAATGGAAGCAAAAATGCCGATTACCATGACATAAAGGATGACGTATCCGATGAGACCCCATCCTCTTCCATACAACTTCTTGCCCATAGTCCAAAAAGTGCCCCATGACACTTTTATTCCTTGAACCGCTTGGCCGTACAGTCCATAAATTCCACCCGTCAGAAAAGGAGTAGCGCCCAGCATCAGCAGGTAAACAAACACAACGCCTACCACCAGGTGGGTCGCGGCGCTAGCGGAAGTCGAAGACGTTCCCAAAGGCTGAGTGAAGCCTGGATGAAGCATGGTGCCTGCCAAGGATGCGCCACCGATGGCGAGAAGCAAAAGAAAGAACGTCAGAGAAAATATAGCCATCCAAATCAAGGTCGTCCATGTTCCTCCTTGTTTGAGGCCATTCAACCACATTTTTACAGCATTCCTAAGCATTAACATTCCTCATTTCATCGCATACTTTCCATACCATAGCAAGGCCGTAGTGAATACACAATATTATGGCGTTGAAAAGACATAGCCAGGTATTATCGTCTACCTTCTTCAAGATATTTTAACAATTATAATGTGTGAGTACCGAATGATGTCAGAGGATCCTCCGAAATTTTGGTTTGCCGCCTCTACGTTAAAAGGCGTGAGGGAGATCGTGTAGAATAGGATATTGAGAAACAAGTTAAAGGCGAGCGACCGAGAAAGAGGGGACTATGAACGAAAAATTTTCCGAAGATTTTTCCCGCTGGGAACGGGATGGCAGACTACGCGAGGCGGTAGTCGCGGATTATGGAAATGCTCCTCTCATTGAAAAAAACCACAATCAATATATCAATGTCAGTTCCGGCAATTATATGGGAATGGCGCAGCATCCCCAAGTTATCAAAGTGGCGCAACAATCCCTGGAACAATACGGGCTATCGAGTGGAGGATCCCCCTTGGTTTGTGGTTATTCAACCGAACAAGACGTATTGACCCAGAGGTTGGCTCAATTCTTTGAAACCGAAAGGGCGCTTGTGGTTTCCTCGGGATATTTGGCAGGTCTGGCTGTTATCCCCTCCTTAATGGAAGATGGCGATACCATCTTTTCCGATAGCTTGAACCATGCCAGTCTGATTGATGCGTGCCGACTGTCCAAGGCACGCGTGGTTATATACCCCCACGGTGATGTGAACTCTTTAGAAGAGCGGATCAAGAAAGATAGCTCTCGGCGCCGCATGATTGTGAGCGACGGAATCTTTAGCATGGATGGAGATATAGCGCCCTTGCCACAGCTTTTAGAGTTGGCGGAGCAATATCGCGCATGGCTGTTGGTGGACGACTCCCACGCCATAGGTGTTCTGGGACAGCAGGGCGGCGGCTCGTGGCAGTACTTTGATCTTCATTCACCGTGGATAATCTTAGCGAGTAGCCTAAGCAAAGGCTTAGGCATTCACGGCGGGGTTGTTGCCGGATCCGCAGACGTTATCCAATATTTGCAGAACACGGCACGTTCATGGATTTTTTCTTCATCTCTGCCGCCATCCTGGTGTGCTGCCGGCACAACCAGCCTCGATATCCTGGAGAATTCACTACCCGAACGCCAACAACTATGGCATCACAGTGTCTATTTCCGAACACATCTGCAACAAATGGGTCACAGAACAATTGCAACAGCTGCACCTGAAATTCCTATTATTCCGTGGATTATTGGACCAGAAAACGATACCTTGCAGGTGGCCAATCATTTGAGGCAAGGGTTCATTTGGGCATCCGCGATAAGACCGCCGAGTGTGCCAATAAATTCGAGCCGCATTCGTTTTGCGTTAACGGCGAACCACACTCAGGAACAGATTGACTATGTCCTCGGTGTGATTCAAAAGCTTAATCTTTCTTTTTCACCCAATAAAGACTAAATCGAGGCATGGGCTTGCGGAACCCGGTGACGTATTGCACGGCAAAATTCTTCTCAAAGGATGACGATGATGGATTATACAATTCAACAAATTCGACAGTGGGATCAAGATCATGTATGGCATCCTTTTACTCCCATGAAGGATTATGATGACGGGAATCCTTTGATCATCGAGGCAGCAGACGGAGTCAGAATTCGGGATGTCGATGGGAATTGGTATTATGATGGGGTGTCTTCTGTTTGGCTCAATGTCCATGGACATCATGTAGCCGAGATCAATCAAGCCATTATCGACCAATTGCAAGAAATAGCGCATTCCACCTTACTGGGACAAGGCAATGTGCCCATCAGTGTATTGGCGCATAAACTCCATGGGGTGACGCCTCAGGCCATCACCCGCTTTTTCTTTTCCGACTCGGGGGCATCGGCTGTGGAAGTCGGTTTAAAAATGGCCATCCAATTTTGGGCCAATCAAGGAAATAGCCGCAAAACCAAAATTCTCGGCTTTACTACCAATTATCATGGCGACACCATGGGCGCCATGGCTGTAGCGCCGGATCCGTTATTTCATTGGCCATTTCTGGATGCTTTGCCAAAACATCCTCGCGTCAAATATCCCGACTGCTATCGATGTCCGTTAAATTTGAGTTACCCCCGTTGTCAGTTGGCCTGCACTGATTTAGTCGAAGAATCCCTGCGCGAGAATCAAGACGTGCTAGCTGCCGTGATTATCGAAGTGGTGCAAGGTGCAGGAGGAATGATTCCGGCGCCGCCCGGATTTTTGTCTCGCTTGCGCGCTTTGTGTGATCAATATCACGTGCTCCTGATTGTCGATGAAGTCGCGACCGGCGTCGGCCGGACCGGGAAATTTTGGGCTATTGAGCATGACGGGGTGACGCCCGACATCCTGTGTATGGGTAAAGGAGTGAGCGGGGGATATTTGCCTTTGTCGGTTACAGCCACGACGGAAGCTGTTTATCAACAATTTTATTGCCGGGCCCAAGACCGCAAGGCTTTGTATCATGGACATTCCTATGCCGGAAATCAGTTGGCTGCTGCTGCCAGTGTGGCCAATTTGGATTTGATAGAATCCACTCATCTCATTGCCCATGTTGAGGAGATGGCCAGACGGATTCAACCCGCTATCGAGTCCTTCCGAGATCTGCCCTATGTCGGTGATGTGCGGCAAAAAGGTTTAATGATTGGTATTGAGTTGGCCCAAGATCCGGAAAAGCGCATTCCGTTTCCTTATGCTCGGCAAGCGGGGCGAGTTATCCAAGAAATAGCCCGTTCTAAAGGGATGATACTGCGCCCTATCGGCAATGTTGTCATTTTTATGCCCCCCCTTGCCTCAAAGGCGGACGAACTCGCAGAAATGATCGCGATATTGGATAGTGCTTTAAAAGAAGGAGAACACCGTCTGAGCGAGGTGAAAGATGTATGAGACGTGCTTATTTTGTTACGGGTACGGATACCGGTGTGGGGAAAACGTTCATCACCGCCGGTTTAGCGGGACATTATGCTACTCAGGGACACAGTGTCGGTGTTATGAAGCCGATAGAGACGGGTCATGAAGGTCCGGGGTGGCCCGAGGATGCCTTAAAACTTCATCATGCTGCCCAAAATGATGATGAACAAGATATGGTAGTTCCTTATATTTTTCAGCCACCTGTCTCCCCGTGGGCGGCTACCAAGATGAGTGGCCGCGTGATTGATTTCTCGGCCATAATCCAAAAAGCCACGGATATTATGGCCCGTCATCAGATAACCTTCATTGAAGGTGCGGGAGGCTTGGCAGTGCCGATCGATGAAATCTTGACTATGGCCGATATTCCAAGACAATTGCAGATCCCTTTAATCATTGTTAGTCGAAGTGGACTGGGGACGATCAATCATACCGTCTTGACGGTAGAGTATGCGAAGAGTCGGGGAGTGGATGTGGCTGGCATTGTCATGAATCAGCACAGCCAAGAATTGATGAAGCGTGACCCGTCATGTTGGCATAATCCCGCCATCATTGAAAAAATGACCAATGTCCCCATTATCGGAGTGGTCCCAACCGTGTCAGCTCTTCGGGAAGGTCCGGAGCTGTGGACTTCTGTGGGAGAAAAAATTCGGCTAGGGTGAGAATAGAAAGGAGTCAGAAATATGTCGAAATGGAATGTCATGGCTAACAAAGTGTTAGCCAAAGAGTCCTTAACCCCGGGTGAGGCCTTGTCCATATTGATGAGTCCCGATGAGGAGCTATTAGATGTTATTGCGGCGGCCTACCGTATACGCTACCGATATTTCCAGCGTTATGTGCGCCTGCAGTATTTAATGAATGCGAAAAGCGGCTTATGTCCGGAAGACTGCCAGTATTGCTCCCAATCGCGCGTGGCCACGGCTGATATTCCCAAATACCCCCACAAAACTTCCGGTGAAATCTTAGAAGGTGCACACCGGGCGCATGCCTTGGGAGCAACGACTTATTGCATTGTGGCCAGTGGCCGGGGACCGACGGACCGGGAAGTGGACAACTTGGTGGATACGATTGGACAAGTCAAAAATCAATACAATATGCGTATTTGTGCTTGTCTAGGCCTCTTAAAACCAGATCAAGCCCAAAAACTGAAAGAGGCAGGTGTCGAAAGATATAATCATAATGTGAACTCCTCGGAAGACTTTATGCCCCATTTTGTTACGACTCACGGTTATACAGACCGAGTGAAAACCATCAATTTAGTGAAAGCCACGGGACTTTCTCCCTGCTCTGGAGTCATTTTCGGCATGGGTGAGACGTTAAAGGATCGGATTGATGCGGCGTTCGCGTTAAAGGAATTAGATGTGGATTCGATTCCTGTGAACTTTCTGGTTCCCATTAAGGGCACCCCTCTGGAACACACCGACTTAATGAGTCCGCAAGACTGCCTCAGGGCATTGGCTATGATGCGTTTAGTGAATCCCAGCAAAGAAATTCGAATTGCCGGAGGGCGCGAAGTCCAGCTCCGCTCTCTTCAACCGTTGGGACTCTATGTGGCCAATTCAATTTTTATTGCCGACTATTTGACGACACCTGGGCAATCTCCGGACGCGGATCATGCCATGATTCAAGATATGGGATTTGAAATAGAGCCGATAGGCCTAAGGCCCGAAGATCTCGCCTGCGATGCTTCTTCGCGTGACGATTAAAGCGGTCGGGGTTCAACGGCTCATATCGGTTGGACGCTGTGACAGAAGGGACTGTGGCAATACGCCAGAGGTTTGTGGAAACGTATAGGACTTAGATTAATTAGACAACCTAGCCCGCTTCAGGTTGCGCCACAGGATGAATGAGAATCCACTTCCGACCTGCCGTGGACGTTTTATACTCGGTAACTCTGTTATTGTTAATCGACCGGGCCAGGAGAAAGCCTTGCTGTAAACTCACAAAATCCGGTGTGAGAGAGAGGGTATGGTGCCGGAGGGATGACAGCAGGGCTTTCGGCAGGGGGATAGTATGCCAAATTTGTCCGCCGTCGGAACTCGTCCGCACGGTTGAACCTGCAACCAAAATCAGCTTCTGCGAGGATAGGACGTCCAAGACAGGATTGATCATGCCGCTAACACGAAGAGCTGGAGTGGATGTCCAGCTTGCTCCGCCGTTTGCACTCTCTTCCAGAAGCATGCGGGTGTGGTAACGGCTCTCGGTGTAAACCAGCATCGTTCCCTTGTCGGGCGAGGACCAAATAATGGGCTCTGCCGTGTATGTTTCGATATTCTTGCCCATAAGACAGGGGGACAACAATTGTCCTGACTCTGGTGTCGTCCACGTTTGTCCGTGTGTTGCGGAATGATACAAAATGGAGGTCGGTTGGTTTATGCTAGGCTGACCTTGGGAAGTACTGACGGTATTGATGGCTGCAGTGGCCCAAGTGGACCCCGGCGAAGCTGCACTCATTCCTGTCCAGGTTCCCGGGCGGGATGGGGTCGCTGTAAGCGACCAGCTTTGCCCGCCATTGGTTGTCCGGTAAATGCCGGCCTGATCCAAAGCCGTGCTGGATGCTTGATTAAATAAGGCCCATCCCTCCTCGGTATTGAAAAAACTCACGCTTTCAGGAATGCCGATTTCCGCGGTTAGGGGCGTTAAGGAAAAAGTATGCCATTGCCACCGGTGGTGACTCGGCGACCATATCCCGGTGACCATGATTGCCGCGGATGGTGAGATGGGACGCACGGCAATGGTGAGAAGATGTCCGGTGGGTGTGATGTCGAACCGATGAAAATACCAGGGGTGGTGAGTGTGAAGCGGCAGGGTAAAGTGGACGGGTGTCCATGTCATGCCGCCGTTTTGGATCATGTAGAACCCGGTTTGGCTCCATCCCCAACCGTCTTGCATGGACGTCATGTGGATAGAAAGGTCCGCAAAGAGATAAGAACGCGATCCGGTTGGATGTGAGGAGGAGGATGATCCAGATAAATGGCTTCGAGACGCCACATGGGCCGTATGAACACGAGGTGAGGTCGGCATAGGGAAACTGGACCGGGTGCCACACCCAACCAGAGCGTTTGCCCCCATAACTAAACCTGTGATCATCACCCAGCGTCGTTTCATAACAGAACCATCCGTCCTCTACTTCGCAAACTAACGCAATGTCGATATCCATCCTCTATGACACTAACGCTCCGGTACGGAACTGAGTTACAGACAACCAGAGACTACCGGCAATATTCCTCAATGGATTGCTATGGTGCAAAGTGCTCGCAAGCAAGAGCATGAAATGAAAGGTGAAAACTTGCATGGAAGGGATCTACGCTTGGTACGACAACCGGGGCAGTATTCGTCGGGCTTGCTATTCTCGTTTTAGAACATCGATTATTGCCCCTCTTCATGAACCATAGTTGCATGGGTTTGTCGCTGAAATCGTCGTATGGTAAAGCGCGGCGACTGCCGGCCGGCCCTTGATCGGAGCGCTGTTGTGGACAAATAAGGATCTCATTCGCGGCGATTGTCTTGGGTAAATTAACTGCGATTCCCTCAGTGGTATTCTAAACTTAGGGGAAGCCGAAACAATTTTCTTAGCCTTAAAACAAACCGGCGCAACCCCCACGATATTTTTGAAAAACGCCGCAGAGTCATCTCTAAGGAGGACGAGTCTTATGGCCTTAGACCGAGTGCCTTTAACGCCGGAACAAGCGGAAGAAATCGATAACCTCGGTCGTCTCGGACAATTTACCGAGGATGTATGGCACCCGCTGTTCATTCAAGAAGGGCTCCATGGCTTCCGACTACGGGCAGCCGCAGTGCTTTACCGGACACGTCCTCTCACCATCAGCGCCGTCGCAGATCAGGTGCATCTGTCCCGGGGCGAATTGATCGACTGGTTTCACACCCAGGGGATTGCCCCTGGATCGATCCGGCAGAAGAAGCGGATGTGTCCGCTCACTGGGATGCGTGGATCCAACAAATCCGATCTCATTCCTAACCAGCTCGCTGAGACTTCCTTCGGGGCAAGACCCCGCCCGGATCTGGGGATCTCAGTGGGTGTGGCCTACTCTTTCTGTGTAAAGCTCTTAATGTGTAAGAGACCTTTTTCGGGCTAAACCCACAAACATATACGGTATAACGTTTTGAACCCTCTCAATCTCCCGCTTTCGCGGTGTATAAAGTTATATGATTAACCAACGGATGCAGGAGTTTTTGCGATCTCCAAAAAGGGGGGGTTTGCTTTCGACTGGTGCTCTTCTCAGGCGTTATACAACCATTCATGTCCACTGGGGACCTGATTTGTGGAATTGACGTGATTACACGATTCAACCCCACGATATAGATCCCATGTCATTGCACCCAGGAGATCATCCGTAACCGGTGGACTTATCAATACATGGGTGGGGATCTTTGTGGCTTATCTGGCGTGTTGTTCGGCAATCCATCACAGATGGGCCATGGCAGTAATTTATCACACGACAAACTTTTTAAAGCCAACGGAGGATTTACAGCATGATGAAACATGGGATATTCGGCTCGGTCATTCTTTTGGGCAGCACTATCCTAGCCGGATGTGGCACTAGCGGGCATCCCGTAGCTACTTCCATTGGCCATCATTCACAGGAGGTGAGTCCATCGACTCCCGCATCCCCTTCGACATCTTCGACGACACCACCATCAGGTCATGTGTCCTCGTCACTTTCCTCGTCCGCGTTGAGTTCTCCATCAACTCCGGTGTCATCCTCGGTGACAAGTCGGTCCTCTAGTACAGCATCCAACGCGGAAAATACTGTCCTGTATACGAGTCAACAAAAATCATTCATCATGCAGGCGGCCCAGTCGGTCAAGTTGCCCTCGGTGGATGTGCCTACGCACGGATTTGGATCGCAATTTCAGAACACGCAAAGAATCCTCATGAGTGGAGGAGGATCCATGCTCGTAATAAACTATAATAACTTTAGTATTCAGGAGTTTACCAGGCCAATGCTTACAGGACGCGCGGTCCTGAGGACGGTGCCCCTCACAATATTGGGATCTTCTGTTACCGGAACGTGGAATCAACCCGCATCCGCAAGTGGGGGCGCACCGCCGTTAACTTTTCATATAAATGGCATGTACTGCCTCATTCAAGGCCCCCGAGCATTATCCCAAACTCAAATCGATACCATTGCGGAATCTTTAACCAAACTCTAACGGCATATTCCCTTAGAACATGGCATGGCTAAGCGAGCCTCTCGAAAGAGGACCGCTTTTCCACTCCCTCAAGAAACATGATCTGCCGTCCCGCAGTATGGCCATCGCTCACGATGGCGGAAATCCCCCGAGGGGCGGGAGGATGGTCACGATGCTGCAGAGCATAGTACGTTCCGCGTGGTCAAACGAAAGCGGTGCAAAGGCTGCGCACAGGAGGGTGTCCCTGATGGACCCCATAGTCCGTCCCTGGGCATAATTCGGTCACGGACGGATCCCTTTTTTCGCAGAGCGTCTTTCCGTACCATCATTGGCACGTCGCGGTCAATCACTAACCTTCCACGGGGCATTCTCTTCGGCCCACGACAAGCCTTCCGGCCTGTCCGTGGCCCGTTGCCGTGCCTCGCGAGCCCACCGCCGCACCATACTCGGACTGAGTCGATGCTTGGGTGGCCTGCACTTTCTTCACGACTTGTTCTTTTAATTCTTGGGAATAGGTTTGACTCATGGGATTCTCCTTCTTGTGAAAACGGACTCTTTTACCGTATCAGAGGGAGATCGCAGGTGTCACGTTTCATTAGGGTGTGGAAAAGGAAGGTCCACGAAGGATTCGCCGACTATCCGGATCGGGTGGAAGGAAAAGCCATCCCCAATGGGATTTATGATGTAACCGCACACAACGCGTTGGTGAATGTCGGCATCCGTCATGACACGGCAGAATTTGTCCTGGCGAGCATCCGGCGTTGGCGGGAACTCATCGGCCAGTACCAATACCCCGAGGCGACCGCACTGTCTGTCACCGCCGACGGCGGTGGCAGTAACGGCTATCGGCCCCGGTTGTTCCAAGCGGAGTCCCAAGCTTTCGCCAATGAGACCGGTCTGACCATTCATGTGAGTCACTTCCCGCCTGGAACGAGCACGTGGAATGCCATCGCACACGCGTGATTCAGTCGGATCAGCATGAACTGGCGCGGACGACCTGGGGAGACCTTCGAAACCGTGGTCCCGTGCATGGGTCACACCCGAACGCGAAAAGGCGGGACAGTGCAAGCAGAATGAGATGAACATCCGTATGAAACAGGGCGCAAGGTGGATGATGCGACATTTCAGGCCCTCCATATCGAACGATATCCCTTCCATGGAGAGTGGAATGACATCATTAAACCCGGCTCGCAAACATGAAAGTTATTTCTACGTGCTACCTGACCAACAGTACAACTAAAAGAGCACACCGCTCAAGAAAAGAAAGTCCAAAGAGACAAACCCCACTCGAGAAGAGGTAGGTCCTAGGGAAGCCTGTGGTAAACCAGTCCACAGACTTTCCTGCGGAGGCTACGCCACCATGCGTAGCGAACATTTTATGGGGAACTAAATTACCCGTACCATGGGGGAGCTGAAGGCTGCCGAATATTGACGGCGGCTATGGCACCTCCTTATTGAATTCCGGTATCGATGAATGGACTAATGTGCGTAAATTCTTGCCATACACGGTGTCCGCAAGGGTCTTTTGGCTGGGAGTACTGAGAATTTCAATGATCCGAAGGCGGGTTAATATACTATGATAGGGGCAGTAACATTCCAGCACAACACACCATGGGCTAACCACACACGAACCGGTCGAATCGTTAAACTTTGCCGCATTGCTTTGGCAAATGGAGATCTTTTTGAAAGACGTGATTGAGATCTTCTCATAGGGACGATGGATGTGGGCGTAAAGGAGAATTCCACATGATTTCCCAAAATCACCACGAATCGCCTTTTAGAAAAATTGTGGACGTGGCCATGGATGCAAAGGATGAGGGTCGAGCAGCTCTAGATACCTTGAGGCGCGTTGTGGACGAGTGGTCCGATGTTTTTGACGCCAACTGGCTCTTGCTCGCCGATTCTCAGGGTTCCACATTTTATGAAAGAAAAGGAACAGCTCCTGCGATTCGCTATTCCTTGCCATTAACCTTTTATGGCACCCCTGTGGCCACGATCTTTTCTTCGCGCAGTGTTGAGCTTCAAGACAGTTACCGGCGTATGTTTACGGCTGAATTGGCAATGGCTTTGAATATGGTGCAAAGATGGGCGGAAACCGAAGCGGAAAGACGGGGCGAAAAAATCCACCGTGTTATGCAGTTGGGATTAACGGAAGAAAATGTTCGCCTGTTGGATCTCTGCGGCTTGGCTGATCCCCCGTGGGGGATCTTTGCGATATCCATGACCCAGCATATTCCTTTTCAACATATGCACCAAATGCGCCGGTTTTTCTTGGGGAGGATATGGGGATATCGCGACAATTTTCCCTTTGTTGGATGGATCCCCAATGGATTATTGGCCATCCTGTCTATGAAAGAACTTTCTGAGCCCACGACGTTTCTCACGAAACTGACAAACGAGTGGGACCATGCTTATGCGTCCTTTCCGGTGGCCAGTTACTGGTCATTATGCCAGCGTATTGACCAACTGCCTTCACAACTCCAGCGAACTCGCAAAATTATGGACTACGCCCTTCAAGAGCATCATCAAGGCTTTCTTAACCGGATTTTTGATCAGCATGCCATGGGATTTTTAATCAATTTGCCGCGAGAATCATTGCTACAGTTGGTTCGCGAGGTGTTGCAACCGATCATGGACCCGGGACATCGGGATATTCTTATTACGTTGAGAGAATATCTCTTTCATCATCAATCTGTAGACCAGGCGGCCCGGGTTCTTTATGTCCATAAGAACACGGTGATCTACCGCGTCCATCAAGCTGAAAACCTCTTGCACCATGATTTTCGCAATACGGAGTGCGTGGCTGAAGCGTGGATGGCGTTCCAAGCGTTAAGTTTGCTGCGACTGGAGCAATTGTCCGTCAACTAGAGGAAAATTTGGCGGGTTGTATCTTAAGGTGTTGGATTGCAGGGAAATTCCTCTTTACAATGGTGAAAGCCCAGGATCTCTGAGTCAAGAGGATGATCGTTCATCCACAAACGGTGGAACGAAATCTCATCGCTTGTTGGGTAAAGTCATCCAACGGAACACGGCTCATCCCAAGGCAGCTCGGAAGCATCATGAATCCATCAACAGGGTTAAAATGTTTCATGTATAGATTCCCCTGCGGCCGACAGGCCGCAGGGGATCTTCTTAGTTTCGGCTATCAAAACACGTTGGTGATGAGATATAGCAAATAGCTCATGGAAGGTGGTGCCACTCCGTCTCCGCTCATTATGACGCCATAAAGCCTGAGCACATCGGGCACCTGTGCAGTCGAGCCGCTCTTATAGGCGATCTGAATGTGTGTCTGGCCCATAGTCGCAGGTCCCAGTGTGGAAGCGGACGAGCGTTGTGAGGCGTTCAGGACTTTAGGAGTAAAGCTCAAGGGAACCAGATGCGACAACGTGGTGAGATCGGTTAAGGGTTCGCCTTTTGCGTAAAACAGTTGCAGTTTGATAGTGTATGACGTATTCGGGTTCACGCCACTAACCGTTTGCGTTGTGCCCATGAGTGGCACGGGTTGACTTAAAGACAACGATGTGCCTGATCCTGTCGTTACTTGACTCACTTGGGCCATTGAGGGGGAAGACGGCAATACTTCAAAGACCATAGGGGTTCCCGATTCAAAGAGAGAACCGGAGTAGCTAAAACTTTTTCCATGACGGGCGAGATAATAAGGGCCAATGGTGTTACACACCGTGAGTGCACGAGGACAAAAAGTCAAAGCAGGATCGGCCATTAATGCTACGCCGTCGGCCATCGTTCCGGTGACAATGTTGCCGGCGGCATTGACGGGCTCTATGACAAATGTCTTTGAAGAGGAAGAACTGTAAGCCGGATGGCTGCCGCTTATTGGCTGTCCTTGGGGGGTGAAGACCCGCCAACCTACTTGGTGCGTGGTATTGGGAACTGTCTCGATTTTCTGGATATTACTAAAGTTGCCCGTTTCCTGACTGGAGGGCTTGAGGCTTATCGTCCCCCAAGGGCTGCTCCCGCCCTGCACTTGGATCGTAGCTTGGCCGTGGATATAGTGTACGGGCACACTGCCTGATGACACCCAGGTCGAGCCGTTGTAGACACTCAAGTGACCGGGGTTGTTCACTATCGTAACGGAAGCTGTTCCTGAATAACTGCTATTTACCTGATTACTATTCGACTTCATGGCATCGATCACAAACGTTTTGCGCAGTGATACTGCAACATCCGGAAAACCGGTCATGATCACGGCCTCTCGCGGCAAGACAGAGGGTTGAGGAACGGGGCTGCCGATGACAGCCGGCAATTTGGCCACATCATAGACATTGTCCCATTGGTAGCCCTGTGCGTTAAATACTTGTGCCGAGGAGATCCAATGCAACGTGCCTCCTTGATAGAGATAGACTTGGGCTTCGTGGACAATTTGAACAATTTCACGGGCGAGCCAATCGGTGCGGGCAATTGACTGACCACATGCAATTGACTCCATTGGTACCCTAGGTCGTAAAACATGGCAACGGAGGCGATCTGATGGAGCGTGCCGTGACGTTCAACATAAACCGCTGGTTTGGATGCCAGTTTGTAAATGGGGCCGGGGACTTGGGCAGCCTGGGCATTTGATGTGAGTCCCAAACTTATGCCCGCTAAACTCATTAGCGAGGCAGAACCCAAGGCGGTCAACCGTCGTGCGAACACATTCACGGGGCATTACCTCCTCATATTTACTGGGTCTAAATTTGGCGATGAGTACCCTTCTTGTCTGAGAGTCACAGTGTGACAAAATGCCAACCCTTGCGCTCTCCCGTTTATCCTAAAGTGATGCCTCCTGGCATTGCAATCGGAGCGCATTGTCCGCAAACTGCCGGAGGGAAAAGGGGCAACTTCCTACGCGTTGATTCGCGGAATTTCTTTGTATTTCTAAATACCCCCCGGAGCTCCAAGACTCTAAGGCGGGCTCCAATTCTCACCGGTAATCAATAAAGAAGAGACAGACTCTTACTGTGGAACAGCGATAAGTGTCAACTAAAGAAACAGGGGATCTACAAATATCAGGCTCAATCGACAAATACCGGGTGCCATGCGGCTACGACAGACGCCCATGCATGGATCTTTAATAGAAATTCTCCATGCCTGTAATCATCTCCTTTTTTTGAAAAACTCTTTCTCAGCAAACAACGAGTTCAACTGTTTTCTCGATCAGTGCAAGGGGAAACTTAATCGAAGAAAGTTCCCCCCATAAAGACGGTTGACGAGTCGACAAACGCAATCGGAGTACCGAAAGGATCTTGAGCATAGAGAATAGTTTCTCCCCATGGCATGGATTGGATGCCTGCCGTCACACGGCCCCCGGCGTGTTCAACGGCGGTGAGGGTTTGATTTAGGTCGTTCACAGCAAAATAAAGGTACTGATTTGTGTGAAAGGACCAGCGGTTGGTTAGAGGATCGCCATCTCTCACGGGGTCGTAACAGGCAAGAATCGTGCCACCACAGTCGAAGTAGTGACGTCCTTTGGATACACGTTGGCCTGGTGTTTCGAGAACTTTCGAATAAAATCTAACCGCAATGTCTATATTGTCTACCGGGACTATTGCACGGTACAGTGCCGCCATTTTTCTTCTCTCCTTCGCTAAATGTTGGCGAGGACTCTGATGCCGGTCTTTTTTTCTATCACAGGCCTGTTATGTATCAGTGATAGGCGTGAAAGGGCCATGGTTATGAGGCAAGCAAAGCGTCGCCTCATGAACTAACACCCCAGGAGGCTAGTTCAATCCACGAATCTAGTATAAAGCCACATCCATCTGAGTGGCAAAATCTCGGTTTAGCATGCCTGGCTTAGATCCTCGTTCCATGCTGGCAAGCGCACGAATTGACGCTATTACCAAGCACTCCTGGTGCTATCTGGCGGGACGATGCCTATAACGTTCTTGTTGACTTGGGAAAGCGACTCTTGGGGAGATGCCTCAAACAAAGCACTAAGGTGTTCGGAGTACGGGACCACGGTTGTTCGCTTGGACTTCGGAATTTTGGAGCCTATCGTGAGAAAATCCGGATCGTTAGTCCCATGGCAGTGATTGAACACAACGGGTTGATCATCCGGCCGGCCCACTCGCCTTGGTCATTACTCAGCAATTGTTTGAGTTAGGCTTGGCCCCTTTCTCTTCGCCATACAACCAAAGACAAAATTCTTTAGGATGCCTTTGCAATAGGGCGAGAAAGAATTGTGGATTTTGGAGGAAACCAAACTTATCCCCTTCAAGAACATGGACTATATTTTAAATTTTTCAGTTAGATCAAAGCGCAGAGAATGGCATCCGGTATAATAAAGGTTAAAACCAGGGATACGAGGGAGAAAACGATTAGCTATGGGGATGCCGCCATATATTAATCAGGACGCATTTACGGAACATACTTGATAAGATAACTCACATCCTAGGGACTACCATTATTGCCATAAGGTGGCTCTTCATGGTATACGTGGGATACCATGATGAAAATATGG
>PXYT01000067.1 GCA_003023725.1 Sulfobacillus benefaciens
CAAAAGAAAAACCCCGGAAGGCGGCCAAGAGGCCGCCACCCGCTTGACCCCCTCCCGGCTTCGCCTGGGAAGGGGAATGCGCGGGCATTATGTTCAAACCGCTCACACGCCCGTTCCTTTTACCGGAATATGCTTCCGCGGAACCCGAGGTCTGGGCTGGGACAATACGAATACACAGACCGGAGAACCCTTGACCAAGGTGTACGCCACGGACAACGGGGGCCAATCATGGCGGTTCATGGCGTCTTTGTCCTCCCCCAGCCTGTTCAATGCCCAGGTGAAAATGTTCTCTGCAAAAGACGCCGTCATGGAAACCGACTCCGGTCCTTACGGAACAGTACAGGGCGGCACGCACTGGCACTTACTGGCTTCAGCTCCCAAAGAGGGTTCAGTGTGGGATTTTGTTTCTCTTCACGGCGCCTGGGTCTATACGTCTCAATCCGTAAAAGATCTCAGCCCTTGGGGAAAGGGAGCGAGCCTTGGATGGACCTCCAATGACGGGCATTCGCTCAACACCATCCTGTCTCTTTCACCATCTCCCCGGGTCAGTTATGGTTCTGCGGCTGTTGATTTTCTTAACCGACAGGTGGGCTGGATGCTCGTGGCAAAATCGATCCGTTCCTCCAAGGTCATCAACAAGGCGGGATCAAAGACGCCCATTTCGGCAGCACCCGCGACCGTTGACCTCTTATACCGCACGGTTGACGGGGGAAAGCACTGGGTTATTTACCAATTTCCCTATTCTTTTACGACAACTCAAGTGGATTTTGTTAACAACCAAACGGGCTATCTTACCGTGAATAACGGCGTCATTCTCAAAACACAGGATGGCGGACGAACATGGAAGCTTGTAAGCCAGCCCTAGGTATTGCTCGCGGCAAGGAGTTGATGTCGGGATTTTGTTTTTAGGTTCGTTCTGAGGACATAATGTAATCATGATGTCTTGAGCTCAATGACGCCATCATGGGACGAGACGAACAAAGAACGCATGAAGGTTTTTCGGTTTGTGAAAATTAATTTTGAATCTGAAGGCGACATTTCACGCCTTCAATATTGGGCGTCACCCCCCTTTCATGGGGTGAAATGACGTCATAAACTCCAATGCCAATCGCAGAAATAAACGTTAGTTATGCACGCTGTCGTCGGGTTGACATGCAACAAGTCGTCTTTGAGCTGAAAAATTTTTTTGTTCCAAAATCTATTTATTCCCCTCTAAATGGAGGAATATTCCGACCTTTTGGCGTATTGGACAATATTACTGCTTTCAGGAGGCACAATCATGACACAGGATAATATGTGGAACTTTGGCCGGGATGTCATTGACCAGCATGCACAAGACAATCCCAACGCACCGGCTTTATATCTCATGGACGGAGACGAAGATAGGGTTCTGTCTTTTGGAGATATTGCCCGCTTTTCGGGGCAAACCGCGGATTGGCTGCGGCAGAAAGGAATCGAAAAAGGGGATCGCGTTCTGGTTGTTTTAGGAAAAACTCCGGAATTTTGGCCCATAATGGTCGCGTTAAACAAGCTTGGCGCCGTGGCCATGCCCGGAACTACTCAGCTGACTCAAAAGGACCTCCTTTATCGATTGGAGGCATCCCAAGCCGTTTCAGCCATTGTTCTCCCGGAAGTCGCCGACAAGTTACAGGGTGTCGACATTCATTTAACACACGCCATCGTCGTGGCAGGTGAACGTCCGGGGTGGACGGCGCTAGACCCCTACCATCTAGACAACCCGGTTTTTGATGGGTACCCTACCTTCGAGTCCGATCCGACCCTCATCTACTTTACTTCCGGCACGACAGGGTATCCCAAAATGGTGCTGCACAATCAAAAATATCCCAAGGCTCACCGTATTACCGCCGAGTATTGGATTGGCGTTAAACCGGACGATATCCACTGGAACGTCTCCGATACCGGCTGGGCCAAAGCAGCGTGGAGTTCGTTATTTGGCCCATGGATGGTAGGTTCCGCCATATTTGTGGATACCATGACGGGTAAATTTGATCCCCACGAATTTTTACACATCTTATCCACACATCCCATCACATCCGTTTGTGCTCCGCCCACAGTGTATCGCCTCGTGGTAAAAGAAGATCTCACTCAGTGGAAATTTCCCCATTTGCGCAAGGTGGTGAGTGCGGGAGAGCCGTTAAATCCTGAAGTCATCCAGATTTTTCGGCAAACCGTCGGTTTCGATATTCGCGATGGATATGGACAGACGGAAACAGTTCTTCTGATCGGCAATGCGCCGGGACAATCCATTAAACCGGGCTCCATGGGGAGGCCCGCCCCGGAATTCGACATGGCTGTAATTGATTCGAAAGGTACCCCCCTTTCTCCGGGTCAAGAGGGCGATATTGCTATCAAGGTTCGACCCATCAGACCTCCCGGTTTATTTGAGAAATACGTAAATGACGAAGAAGAGACACAGAAACGCTTCGTCGGGGACTACTACATCACTGGAGACCGGGCCGTCATCGACAATGATGGCTATTTCTGGTTCGTGGGACGGGCTGACGATGTCATCATAAGTTCCGGCTATCGTATCGGTCCTTTTGAAGTCGAGTCTTTATTGGTTGAACGTCCCGAAGTGCTGGAAGCTGCCGTTGTCTCGTCCCCGGACCCAGACCGGGGAGAGATTGTTAAAGCCTTTGTGGTGTTGAAACCTGGCATTGAGCCCAATCCGGCATTAGCCGAAACTCTACAAAATCACGTCAAAACCCAGAGTGCACCATACAAGTATCCCAGAGCCATTGAATTTGTGAAGGACCTGCCTAAAACCGTATCAGGCAAAATCCGCCGGGTGGAACTCCGCCAACAAGAATGGGAGAAACACACCAAACCTTCGGATTTGTCTTAACGCCGCACTGCGCCGGCCGGTGCCTATCATGCGACCGGCGCCCCATCCGCCACCCGGGAACCTTGGTATGAACAGGTTGTCGGCTCATAACCTATGCCGCCTCGTCTCCGCCGCGCCGTGAGACAACTTATGGGAAATACATAGGAATTCTGAGATGGCCTCGAACTAAAAAAGACCCTCCACCCGGTGTATGGTTGTGCTCGCCACAGATAGCGCAGAAGATGACGCTAGACCAAAACTGACTGTCAACACCCGAATACCGGTATTCAAATCTCTCTTGTGTTTTCCACCCCTGTCGGAGGCTTCCCACCCTGTCCCCCGCCATGTTTCTTGAACCTGGTTGATCTTTTTAAAAAAAGATCCTGTCAGGAAATAGTCATGGTGAGCAGCGGACCGGGTACAGTGAAAATACCTGCGGTCTGTCTTCATTGCCAAACCAGCTTTAACGGGATCCGGACAACGCAAATCAAAGGTTTTTTCATCATAAAGCTAAATGTAAGCGGGGCGACAATTGTTATGGAACATCCGCCGGCGACCCCGCATCTTCCTGACTCACGTCATCCCCTCTTGTAGAGGTGGCATTACCGAGGCACCCATATTTGCGTGATCCAAACGTTTTCAAACCCAGAGCATTTGCAATTAGTAGCCGCTTTTAGTATGGTTACAAGTGCATAGGCACATTTTGCCTCAAAATTGAAGGACGGCGGCCCGGATGCGGGAGACTTCCGAAAAAATAGGCCATCACGGAACCGATTAGGCTAAACCATGATAGGATGCCAACTCCATTATGCCCAGGCTCCGTGTGAAAGACCCCAGGCGTTAAATTCGCGATTCAGCTTTGTTCAGTCGAAGACGTCAATGGAAGAGATGGGTTTTGGGTCTCCCAACAAATTTGCAAGACGGGTGAAAGGACGGTTGCAGGTGATAAAAGTCTATCCACAATTAGAAGAAGACCTGCTCGTGCGCTTATTCCATAAGGGCGTGAAATCGCAGTGGACGGTAGAGGACGTCAATTGGAACGATCCTATTCAATTTACACCACAACAATCTTACGCCCTTGCGCGCATGTTGACACCCGTGTATTTGGGTGAGCAGTCGGCCATGATTGGAGCCAGCGTGGCATTGCCTCAAATGGCCCAAGCAGGAGAAACGACGGCCCAATTATACCTCAGCAGTTTTCTGATGGACGAAGCACGCCACTTTGAAGTACTTACCCGCCTTTATCAGCGCCTTCAGGCGGATCCCTTAACCATCCGCCAAATGCCCGAGATGCTTCGCTATCATAACCGTTTACGCAAGGGCGATCGACTGGATTGGGTGTGGGGTATTTTGATCAGCGACATTTTCGCGAAAAATTTCTACTCAACCTATGCTAAAACACAACCGGAAGCGTTATTTGGCAAATTATCTGGCCGCATTGTGAAAGATGAGTCCAGACACCAGGCATTTGCTGAACATTATCTAAAGACCTCGTTGCCCACAGTGCCCAGGGAGCGTTACCAAGTTCTGCTGGACATGAAGGATGAGCTCCTAACAATTATGGACACGATGTACATGCGACTTCACGATGATGCCGAAAGCGTCGGAATCGACGGCCGGAAATTTTTAGATCGGCTGCGGGCAGACATCGAAAACAAAGCACAGCGCATCGGCCTCAACGGCTCGCGGGATCCACATTCTCCCGGTGGCCAACCCATAAACTCCGGTGCGAAAAGAGGAGTATCTTCCTCCACTGCGCCCCATCCGCCGATATCTTTTAAGGCGTTAAAGCCATCCAAATGCAGTTCCTGTTACTTGGCACTTTTATGCCGGACTCCTTTATTCCAGCGTGCCCAGTGCGTTTAAGAAAGAAGTCGTGGGGGCCTTCTACCGAAGTCCCCCACGTGTCCAATGAGCCCGAAAGAAATTTTCACTACCGCGACTGGCCATTGACGCCGCAGCCGAAATCTCCAAGGCAAGCGTTCCGGCAGCGATAATTTGAGCAAGTCTGCGTGCAGAGTGAGGACCTTCACAGCCCATCATTCGCAAGTAGGATCGAGCATGGGGCAGCTTGGTTCCTCCGCCGACAGTCCCCACTTCCAATCCCTTTAAGGTAATACTAAACGCCACACCGTTCGGAACGCGGGAGACGGCGGCATGCGCCATGCTGCTGGTGCCCACCATCCCCAGGTCCTGGCCTGTCGCTGAAAAAATCGCAGCAATAGCCGAAGCCGGTGTAAAGCCAAAGGCCTGCATACCACTGTCGTGTGCCCCATGCAGGCCCGTCCACTCAAGAGCCTGCAACTGCTCGGGCGTCGTGTTCAAATACCGAGTCACAATGTGATCGGGAATCACACTTTCCGCCAGAACCGTTTTTCCGTGACCTCCGTGGAAATATTCGTAGCTCGGCTTTTTGTCTCCCCCCATATTCGCTTCCAAAAAAATATTGCGGGGCGAGAGACCCAGCTCCTCGATCTCACTCACAATATGCTCGTTTAGTGCGTAGGCATTACGGGTAATCATATTTGGTCCGCAGGCTTCCTGGGTGTCAAATCCATAAAGGACATGACAAACCGGGCCGACCACATGAGTTCGGATGTTCAACAGTTCGGCATGGGATGACACACGAGCCGTGCTCTCGCCCTCCCGGATCACCTTGCCGTCGTGACGCGGATCATTAATCCATGTTTTCAACAACTGCTCTCGGGCTAATATCCAGGAATGCAAAGACACGGCCTCGCGAGCGGTCTCAAACACAAAAGCGCAGTCACGCGTCATCTCATCCTGCAACACCCATGTCTTAATGCCGCCAGCCATGGTGCCGACATGACTGCCGCGCAGCATGGATTCCGATAGTCCTCCTTCGGTGTGGGCCAACGGAATAAAAACCTGGTCCGTTTTCCTCATCCGTTCCTGCAGTTGTCCGTTGGAATTCCGGTCATAAATGCCCATATCGATGGCAATCGGCCCGACGACACCAACCGGCAACACCATTTCCCCGGTCAGGCATTCCTGAAATGGTGCCAACATCTCTGGACCGACAGACCACGAAAAAATTCTTTGGTCCTCTTCACCCATCTGAGGCAACCGGGACAAGACAGCTTGCCGCCGCAGAATCGCCTCGAGATGATTGCGATGAGACCAGCGGAATTTCATTATTAATCGTCCCCTTCTCAGACATTCTGCTCTATTTTAGCAGACAATGCCGAAAAGGAAAGTTCAGAGACCTCTTGCTGGGTCTGTTGCGGTGAAGGAAGGGGGACGTTCGCGTGTCGCTGCGTGTCGTTTTCCATCAAGTTACATCAAGGAAGATTTTCTGGCGGAAAGTGAGAAGATATTGCCTGGCCTCATCGACCGCGGGAGTCCTTGGGTCCCATTGGTGCCCCAACCCGTGAATCCGATGATATTCCCAGTTGTCGGGCCAACGGCTGACACCAGTCGCCAGCAAAAAAAATTCTTCAATCCAGTTGGTTCCGATTTCTCGATCGTCGTCCCCGTGCAACAGCAAGACGGCACGATTACCGATTCGGGGAACCTTGTAACTGACATCCCAATCCAACAAGGTCTTTTTAACGTGATCGGCGGGCCAGTCATAGTATGGATGGCGCCCTTTTAGGAATTCAAAATTGGGAGTGCCGCCAATGACGGCCACACCGCGAATCGGCGCGTCGCGGTTATCGGCAGCCGCCCACAAAGCCACGAGTCCGCCTAGGCCAAACCCGACCAACCAAGCCTGGTCGACGCTCAACAACCATTCTCCGGCTTGTTGCCTGGCACCCGTCAAGGCTTTGACGTATCCAGCATAGAAAATGTCTGAAGACGCATTTCCTTCCATTTCGCCCAACCGCAATGTACGGATTTCGGCGTCAACACCATCCGTTCCATCCAGCCCTAATTGGGTCGCAAGATCCCCTTGGACCACGTCAGGAAAATCTGAAATAACTAAAATAGACTGTTTTTGTGTTGCCGAATCCCTCATCAAGTTCCTTGCCACCTTCCATCACAACGGTTAACGCGGCTTGACCGAGCTGATATCTTGGTGCAGTTCGCTCGTCGTCTCGGTTTCCTGTGTTTTTTGAGGTATAAAAAACTGGCACACACCGGTCTCTCCGCGGCTGAAGTGGATTGCCGGAGCATGGAAATGTTTAGAAAAAATTCGCGTTTCCGCTTGACATACCATTTCCGCGTCGGGAGTGTTGGGCAAAGGACACTGACGCATGGTAATCCACCACCCGTTCGGGCTCTTTTTCCAGTCCATGAAAACGGATTCTTCCTGACTCAAAAATTCAGGACTTTTCTCGATGGCTTTCCCATAATATTGGTCAATAAACTGTTCGAGAACTTTTCCCAGCAAATTCTGACCCCCGACCCGTTCAACAGCTTTCAGCAACTGAGGTATGGCGTGGAATTCGTCGTCACGGGGTAGGACACTTTGATACACCCCGGTATGGTGGGAGCCTGGAAGAAGACTCATTGAGACACGCTCTTCTTCAACGAGCTGATGCAAATGACGCTGGATATGGCGTCTGGAAACCCCGAAGACTTTCTGCAGCTGTTCCGTCGTTACTTCTTTATGCTGGTCCAAGTATTCTAATAAGCGTTCACGAAGGGATACCGTCATCACTTTTCCCCCCATCATTTCATCGACGTTGAAACAGGTGCTATGGACAGTTTATGCTGATATGCTTCCACTAAATCCGACGGCGTCAGACCGGTTAACGGCACTCGAGCCAAACTCTCGGCGAGGCGGTCGGCAAAATCCGTTGCCAAGAACCGTTGGCGCGTCAAATCCGCAGTCAACCGACTTAATCCGTCCTGGGGTTCGATGACCAAGTCTCCTCCCAACCAAATATTTTCGATCCATCCGTCTTGTTCCAGCCAAATCATGCGAATTAAGCCACTAGGGGTTTTGTGAAGACCTTCGTACAGATAGACGCCATCTCGAATCTTTCTGCCGAGCGTAGTCCATCCTTCGTTTTGGAACACGAATTCTGGATCGAATAGCTTTTGAGCCAATCGTTCGGATTCCTTCTCCTCCTCGTCGGTCAGGGTGTCGGCGTGAGCCGGAGTATCCAGCAAATTCACAAATTCCTCGGTCAGAACGTCCATAGCCTCCTCGGGAGATGGAAGACGGTTCTCTCCCAGTTCGTCCTTCATCGTGGTCATATAATCCCTCAGCGACTCGATGGTCTTATCCCGGAATTTTTCGGACGGAACATTTAAGACGTGCGCCATTAATTCGCGATCAAAATCAAACATCCAGCTTCCCACGAATACCAGACTTTCCCCGATCGTGGCTGCCCCGGTTCCCCCAATCTTCTTTTGACCCACAACGAGATCATTTAAGGGCCGATGTTCAGCTGCAATGCCAAATCGCTGGTAGGCAGCCACCGGCGCTGGCATCAATGCCGCGTACAAATCCTTGATCGCTGCATGCGCTCCCGGCATTATCAAATGCCAAAAAGTTTGATGGGAATCCAGCAACACGGCACCTCCGCCAACCAGACGGCGGGCAATGGGAATGCCGTGGGATTCGCAATAAGATACATTGAGTTCGCGCCCGGCCAGTTGGTGATATCCCACGGACACAAAAGGTCCGGCAGGTGTAGACGAGATCAGAACCATCTCATCTGTGGACTTTGCTACTGCAGCCACAGCATGAAACACCGATAATGATCTCGGAATGGCAACACGCCCTAAATGAATGGTTCGCATACATCATTCCCTCCCGTTCCTCTCGTGCCTATCCTCATTGCATGGCTGGAAATTGACCTTCGTGAAGAAAAAATTCCATTCTGCCATGGAGCAAACTGAAAAAGTTAAAAGGACACCACCAGATCACATGATAACGCTTCTTCATTGACAAACGTCCCGCCTACCACTCCCGACACGCTGTCAATCAAATCGTCTTTGGTCATGTCATTTAAATCCAGTGAGGGTGTGCATACTAAAAATTTTACACCCGCATCGAGGGCTTGGTCGAGAAAATATTGAAGAGTTTCGCCTCCTTCCTTCACATAAAGGTTTTCCGCGACTCCCTTTTTCATTAGTTCTGTTCCTCGCATCGTGAACAGCATCGTGACCTCATGGTCCAACAAACACGCCGCCGTAGCCAAAAAAAACGGTGACGCGGTCCGTTCGGGTGTGTTGGGCCCGGACGTATGAATGTATAAAATCTTACTCATGATCTACGCCTCCTTAGGTTTTGCCGCAACTTTTTCGATACGAAAATGAAATTCACTCCCGACTTGCTCCGATAACAGCAACTTGTGTCCGGTCCGCTTGGTCCAAGCCTGAAAATCCGCAACGGATCCCGGATCCGTTGCCATAATGAAAAGTTGTACTCCATCCCCAATCTGATCTATGGCTTTTTTAGTTTTCACGATAGGCATCGGACAAGACAGTCCTCGCAAATCCAAAATTTGTTCGTTTTCAGCCATTGTTCTCTCTCCTTTCGCATTTTTCCGTCTCTGTTGCAACTCACTCTTCTCAGCTACGGTGACATTCGATCCCGTCATGCTGGATCTTCTCATGGTACAAGGACACCGCTTCCGGCCCGGTCACCAATAGAGCCAAATCTTCGTCGGCGCTCTGCGAGCGCAAGCGAAAAAGCCAGGTCGCGTACGGATCCCGGTTAAGGCTCTCTGGGTCTTGTTCTGCTTCCTCATTTGTGGCAACTATTGTGCCGGCAACGGGCGTCGGAACCCCTCCGACCCATTTTCCGCTTTCCAGACTTGCTCCGCTTGCACCTCTTTTTAGCTCGCGTCCCACTTTTTTAATGCGACACACCAACAGCTTTCCCGCCAATGCCTGAGCGGGATCGGTAATCCCGATCTCAAATTCACCACTGGGTATTCGCCGGGCCCATACATGCTTGTCAATCCAATAGTAGCAATCTTCCGGAATATTACAGTCTGATACGACAGCCATTTTTGTCCCTCCCGCGCACTGCTTCTGGTGGGTACCACCACCTCCATTGTAGTGCATTATCGTCATTCTTCGGCAAGTAGGTCCGCTTAAACAGGTCCGAAGGTACCCCACACGGTGGACCATATGGCCCTGCCTGGGACGTTTTGTGAACCTCCTCACCAATTTAAAGCGCCACAATCCGACGCTTTGTCTTTCTGGGAGTTAGGCGGTAATGACGCTTTGTCCCTTTGCCGCTTGTCTGAACTTTGTAAATTCAAATTTAATTCGTACTCAATGGTCATTTAACCGAGTTTAAGTGCGTGATACGATGACGACGATCGGATTTTGGTTCGAAAGAACCACTCAACTGGAGCAGATGGAACCTAACAGAAAAGAGGCTTATCATGGCACGATTTGTCTATGTTCAAACTCGTGGAAGTGAGGCTCCGGAACGGTGTTTCACCGTGTTCTTTATGGCCGCCGTAGCCAGAGCGCTGGATGACGATGCTGCCATCGTATTTACGCAAACGGGGCTGTCCATCTTCGCGAGAGATTTTGCCGATCATGTTCTGGCGCTGGACGGAAGCGGCAAAACGTTGACAGACTTTATGCGTAACGCCTACGAACAAGGCGTCACCTTTTATGGGTGCCAGCTCAGCTTGCCCTTGGTAGATATAGAACCGTCTGCCGTTTCGTGGCCCATTACATGGATTGGTGCAGCTGATTTCCACGAGCTCCTCCTAGAAGCCGATCGCGCCGTCTACTTGTCCTGAACGATGAACAACGGTTCGCGCAATGGCGCTGAACCCGCGTGATAATGAGGAGGTGACACCTATTATGAGTGAAGAAGCCGTTGTGACCCATCATCTGCGTTTGGATCCCGAGGATGTCGGAGAGCAAGATGCCGAGAGTTTGCTGGATGCGATCAAAAGCGATCTCCGCTATGAAGAAGTCATACACGGATGTCTCAACTGTGGTGTCTGTAGTGGTTCTTGTCCGTCCCACCGATTCTTTGACTATTCGCCGCGCATTGTCGTGCAGACCGTGCTATCCGGCGACGCCCAGGCCGTCAAAGACATGATGGATGAGTATATTTGGGCTTGTGCACAGTGTTACACCTGTGCAATGCGCTGCCCCTTCCACAATTCTCCCGGCGGTTTGGTCATGATTATGCGGGAAGTTGCGGTTTGGCGGGGTATGGAAGCTGTTCACCGGCTGCTCAAACCGTACGGACGGGTTTTGCTGAAAGTGTTGTCGATTGGTAATCAGCTTACACCAGACATGATTCAACCCGATTTCTTTCCCGACTGGGGTCCAAAAATTCCTTGGAGCTCCACTGATTTGGCGATAAAGCGCAAGGCAATACCGGTGTATACCTTGCAGGTGACGACCTCCGCATGGCGTGTATCACCGGAAACGTCGTATGAACTATATACCATCTATGAAGAAACGGGCGTTTTCCGTTTGATTGAACAAATTGATCCTAATCTCTACGAAGTCGTATCAGACATGGTCGAGGACCTTCGAGACATGATCGAATCCTCACGTTAGTTCGTATTAAGTCGTCTCTGTCGTCGAAGATTGTCCACCGTGAGCGGATTGGATGACATGCAGTGACGGCATTGCTGGATAGACAAGTGCAGAGGTGCACATCAGTGCAAAGGAGGGAGATTCATGGCAACGAGTCCTATTAGTGACAAGGTACGAACGTCCGGGTGGGAATTCATCACGAAGACGGTGGACAAACGCGCTATTATGAAAGCCGCTCCCAAGGACCCACGGGAGGAACTCGCCGAGCTGGAAGCTAAAGGTGAGGTAAAGGTTATTCACATTACTGAGGAAAATCGCCCTATTGAGGTGGAAACCTTGTTAGGACGCACCAAACGCATTCCCACCAACAAACTGTGGCATCACAAGTCCTGCGGACAATGCGGCAACATTCCTGGCTATCCCACCAGCATTATGTGGTTCATGAACAAACTCGGATTGGAATATCTGGATGAAACACATCAAACCAGTTGCACGGCATGGAATTACCATGGGTCCGGCACTTCGAATTTGGTGGCTTTGGCCGCAGTTGCCGTCAGAAACTGGCACCGCGCCTATGAAACCGGCTATTTCCCCCTGATTCATTGCGGCACCTCCTTCGGAAACTACAAAGAGATGCGCAACCTGTTAATTGAGCACAAGGACTTACGGGATGAGGTACGGCGGATTATGAACAAGGTCGGTCGCGAACTGGTCATTCCGGAAGAAATTGTACACTACAGCGAATGGTTACACGTATTGCGGCACCAAATCGCAGCCCTCAAAATTCACGATGTGTCCTCTATTATCACAACTGTGCATCCGGCTTGTCACGTCTGGAAATTGGTTCCCGAGGACGTCATCTATGACCCCAACATTTATGGCGGTCAGCGTCCTGCCCCGACGACCGCGATACTGCTGGCTCTGGGCGCCCAAGTAGCCGATTACTCCACATGGTATGACTGCTGTGGCTTCGGATTCCGCCATATCTTAACCGAACGTGAATTTTCCCGGTCTTTTTCGCTGGAGCGAAAAATTAAAGTCATGGTGGAAGAGGCTAATTCCGACGTGGCCATCACACAGGACACCGGCTGCACCACAACTCTTGACAAGAATCAATGGATTGGGAAGGCCCATGGATACAACTATGAACTGCCAGTAATGGCCGACGTTCAGTTCGCCGCACTGGCCGCTGGAGCCGATCCTTACAAAGTCGTTCAGATACAGTGGCACACATCGGCGTGGGAAAAACTGCTTGACAAGATGGGAGTCGATTGGAGAACGTCCAAAGCCGAATACGAAGCCTATCTCGAAGAACTTAAGTCTGGCCGCGAACCGGAACAATTATATGTTCCCCCGGTCGAGAATCTTAATCTCCATTAATAAGGAGGGTTAATATGTCTACGTCTGTTATGGTCATCGGAGCAGGCCCGGCGGGCCTACAAGCGGCATCCACGTTAAGTCATCTTGGGTTTGACGTGACTCTCGTCGAACAGCAAGACTACCTGGGCGGCGCCGTCGCACGGCATCAATACCAAGTGCTCATGCCGGATTTCAGCAGCGGTCCGGAACTTCTCAGCAGGTTGATTGAACGTGTCGATAACGACTCGCATATAACGGTTTACACTGGCACACAAGTAGAAGAAGTCAGCGAATCACACGATATTTTCACGATCAAGCTCAGCGGAGCCAACCAAAAGACACTGCAGTCCCAGGCAGTGGTGCTGGCCACTGGCTTCGATCACTTTAATCCGGCACGAGACGGCAAATACGGGTATGGACTTTTTCCCGACGTCATAACCGGCGCGGAACTTGAGGAAATGTTTGCCAAAGGTCCGATTCGTCGTCCTTCTAATGGGGAAATTCCCCAATCGGTGGCATTTATCTACTGTGTTGGTTCACGTGACCGCCAGGTTGGCAACACCTACTGTTCCCGCGTCTGCTGCGCCGTCTCTGCCAAACAGGCGATTGAATTGCGAGAGCAATTGCCCAAGGCACGAATCAGTATGTTTTACATGGACGTCCGCACGTATGGATTATGGGAGGACACGTTGTACTGGAGATCTCAGGAAGAAGCCGGTGTTGTCTATGTCAAAGGCCGTATTGCCGAGGTAACCGAACAACATGGACGTCCAGTTCTTAAAGGAGAAGATACTTTAGTACGCGGACCATTCGAATGGCCTTTTGATTTAGTGGTTCTGGCAGCGGGTATGGAGCCCAGCGGCGGAACGCGTGAGATGGCCGACAAATTCCAGGTATCGCTGGAATCCCATGGCTTTATCAAACAAGCAGGCGCTATTCATAATGCAAGCTTGACAGATCATCCCGGCGTCTTTGTGGCCGGGGCCGCCAGCGGACCCAAAGCGATTGAAGACAGCATTTCCGAGGGAGATGTCGCAAGCTTAGCCGTGTTCGAGTACTTAAAAGCGAAGGTGACATTATGAACGAGGCAGAAAGCACAGAAAACGAAGACTTCCTGAATCGGCTCTTAAGTTCTTCAATGAACGAGGTGTGGGCCTCCATTCAAGCAAATCTGGGGGCCATCCCGTTGGATGGAGTGATCCAGGGGTTGACGGTAACAAGCCGGCAGATTCAACATGTGGCAAGCGGTGCCGCTATGATGTCGGCAAAGTATTACCCCGAGTGGCGCGCCGCCCTTATGCGACTGCGATCCGCACGACGTTGGCTATCAAAGATCGAAGGCCAATTATCTCTGGAACAGCTTGTCGTGTATTTGACGGCGCTGATGGAGATGGACGACGACATCGATGATCAGGTTCGAGCACTGGGCATGACCCTTCCCATGCTTCCCAAAGAGGCCGCTCATGATATCGCAATCGAATTTCTTCACTTCTATTCGCCCAAGCGTTATCCGCTAGCGGCCACATGGGTTTATTCCTGGAAGACCGGAACCGGCGCCCTGCCCTATCTTCTCGAATTCACGAATGAAATCGGGCTTAATGGCAAAGATCGATTTCATTCTTTCGGCGCCGGGTACCAAGAACTCTTTGCGCGTCTGGGCCAGGTGGACTTCGCGCTAAAACAAGTGAAGCTACACCGCTGGGGTATATATTCCAATGATGTGGTGTTAGCGTACATTTATGCGGATTATCTCTACAAAATGTACTTCACCACCTCAAAATCGATTTTTTCGACCATTCCTACGGTTCTCGGTGTTATGAGTTATCTCCTGGGATTGCCTATCCCCAAGGATGCGGTGCCCACTGGCGTTCCCATCGAACAAGAGAACTAGTTGGATTTCTTGACAGACATTTAGCTCCTTGGAGGTGAGCATATGGCAAAAGGATCCGGTATCATCGAACGATCATTGCTGACGGATGATCAAATCATGGAATATGAAAATTTGGTCATGGATGGAATCGACATTTCCGGACGCTGGAATACCATGCTGAAAACGCGCGTACACAGTCGGCCCGAACTCGATTCCTGGGATGAGATTCGCCAGAGCTTCATCGGGGCCAGTATTGACAACTGCATTCAGTGCGGCATGTGCACGGCCGGATGTACCGTCGCCCATGAAATACCTGAATTCAATCCGCGTCAGTTTATTTACTGGGTTCGGACCGGTCGTCAGGATGAACTCATTAAAAATGCAGATGTCATCTGGCGTTGTGTGGGATGCTACATCTGCACTAATCACTGTCCCAAAGAGGTCAACACGGCCGAAGTGATTGAATCGATTGGACAATGGCTGCACCGCACCGTACCTGAAAAAATGGATCAGGCTTTTAAGGCCAACCATGAGACTTATCGTCACCAACTTTTTACTTATGGCCGGCTCAGTCTGCCCCGCCTGCAAGCGGAATTTTTGAGCCGCACCGGACGTCGGCAGGAACTATTCACATCTGAAATGCGAAAAACCGCGATGAAAATGCTGAAAGACGGACGCGTTATGCGCACGTTATTTATCGGCAAACCTCGGCGTTGGTCGCGTAGCGCTATGTTTCTTACCCATCAACAAGCTTAAGGGCATTTCGACGAGGAGGCAGAGATGATGAAAACAGCCTATTTTCCCGGTTGTTCGCTTAAAACCATTGACCGGGCCTACGACATTAGTACACGAGTGGTTGCAAAGGATCTGGAAATGACACTGGTTGATGTCGAAGATTACTCATGCTGTGGAGCCGGCGAACTCAAAGGAGAAGGTCTCAAGAGCCACTTTCTCCCGGCCAGAAACCTGGCTCATTTGTTGGCGCAAGGGGAAACCGAAGTCATGGTTTCGTGCAACGTGTGCTACCATGAACTGTCCCGAACAGCCTATACCTTTGATGTGGGCGGAAAAGTCAGTGAGGATATTACGGCCATGCTCAAAGAAGCGGATGAACCTCCCTTGACGGAAAAACCGTCAGTACGCAATACACTGGAATATCTGGTCAATGTCATTGGACTGGACACGATTGCTAAACATGTTAAGGTGCCCTTGACCGGATTACGTGTTGCTCCGTACTATGGCTGTCTTTACCATCGGCCGGGAAAGATGCTCAGTTCTGTGCAAATTGCCGGCGAAGATACGGAACATCCGCACTTCATGCACGACCTCTTGAAAACTCTGGGTGCAACCGTCGTCTCCCACCCCGCAGAAACCACATGTTGCGGAGGTAAAAATCTCCTATCTGATGACCGCACATCGGGAAGACTGACGGGCCGCATTCTTTCTCAGGCCAAGTCGAGCGGTGCCGATGTGCTCGCCCTCATGTGTCCCAAGTGTGCGGGAGGGCTGGACGCTCTCCAGTCCAGGGCGATCAATGCCGTGGGCGACAACGCGGAGTTGCCTGTCATGTATTATACCCAGTTAATTGGCATTGCTTTTGGTCATCAACCCAATGAGCTTTATGTGGGCGACATGGAATCGGATGCCTTGGGGACGATTCAACAATTTCTGTCCCGGATGGAATACTCATTGCCGGCTCAGTGATTCATTGATGCACCCAAAAGGCCGGACAGGAGGTGCAAGATGGCCGAGATTCAGGGGTGTGACATACCCGAAAACCTTTACTACGATATCGAGAACAACGTGTGGGTAAAACAGGAGGGAGACATCATCACCGTGGGAATGACCGACCCCGCTCAAACTCTCTCCGGCCGTATCTTGTTCGTACGCCCTAAAAAGGTCGGGACGCACGTATTGCGAGGGAAATCCCTGGCTTCGCTAGAGAGCGGGAAGTGGGCAGGCCCTTTGGTTTGTCCCGTGTCAGGTGCGATTATCGAAACGAATGACCGTCTCAAGGACGAACCGGCACTGTTAAACATCGATCCCTACGGAACAGCATGGATTGCAAAACTACGTAGTGATGAGCACCAAGATTTGGGTCATTTGGTTACAGGAGAACGCGCCCTTAAGCTCTATCGTGAGAAGATCGTCCGTGATAAAATTCAGTGCATGCGGTGTAGTTAAGGGGTGACCAATATGGGTGAAGTCATTGTTGCCACGTCTCCCTGGTGCCAAACATGCCCGGCGACCATTCGTCAATGGAAACAATTAGGACAGGAATACGGATTCACGGTGCGCGAGGTTGACGTGGGCACATTGGAAGGACGCGAACTTGCGGTGAAATTATATATCCGCAGCGTTCCCAGCACAATCATTAACAATCAAGTCGTTCATGTCGGTGTCATTGACCGTCCAACGGCTCTAGAATTGTTAAAAAAGTACAACATTATCGCAACACCGCGATAAAAATTTTGGCTCAGGGACTCCGGCATCTGCCGATGCTGTGCCGAGAGCTGGGGTCCTTTTTCTTATTATGAATTGTTGCCTTCTTCGCACGATCTGTGTCCGCGCATATGTTTTCAATATTTCTGTAATCTCCGTTTTTGAATGAAGACGCCAAAATTGTTCATTTACGGATGAGCCAGGCAATGGGGGGCTGCGTTCTCAATCCAAGATTGATTATGGACCATCTTGAAAGTGGTGCTCTTCCTTGTCCGTCGCCAATCATCCTGATGGGATGCCTTATAATAACCCGCTACAATAATGAGTCGCTTGAGGGTCGTCTTGCCTCGGGATTCATCTTCCGTTTTTCATCCTGACTTGTGCTTTCAATCGTGGTCTTCACTTGTAATGCACCAACGTGGCAACGGCGTTTTTGCGGCAAGTTTCCTTACTTTAGATCACGAGTGGATTAAACAAACAGAAATCGAGAACGCACATGATGGCACGAAGATCGATCCTGTGGAATGGTAACCCTGCAGAGACAGCTCGCCTACCAATGCTGATTAGGGTGGCGGGAACGTAGGAG
>PXYT01000068.1 GCA_003023725.1 Sulfobacillus benefaciens
CGGCGGAGCATCCTTAGAGACGGTAAAACGTTATGTCGAGGCTCAAGGGACAAAAGAAAAACCCCGGAAGGCGGCCAAGAGGCCGCCACCCGCTTGACCTCCTCCCGGCTTCGCCTGGGAAGGGGAATGCGCGGGCATTATGTTCAACCGTATTATGGGCAGAACTTTTCATGGCCGTGAATGGTATTCTTAGATGTTGTAAGGAGCACCTGCCAACTTCCGAAGGGCATGGGATTGTGTCATGTGGCTTGGGGTTGTAGGAAACGGTGGAAAAGAGGATAGGCGCGGGGGATTTTGGCGTTCTTGCCCTTTGCTCCCTGGATGTGACAGAATCAGCCTAGAGCCATGATTATGGAATGAATCAACGAAAGAGGAAAATTTTATGACGGAAAGTGTATGGATTAGGCCCCAAACAGAGTACCGCAACGAGGAATATTTCGGTGCGGGGATGTGGAGCCGTATTTTTGCCTACATGGCCCTTGTTGTCTCGGCACAAATTTTGCGATGGAGTTTGTATGTATCTCACGGATTCGATCTGGGATTTTACCAACAAGCTCTGGCAGCATGGGTTCACAACGGTTTTCGGGCACAGTCCACATACTTTCACGGTGGGGTACTGGCACATAATGGGGCCTGGCTTATGCCTGTGCTGGCCTATCCCGCCGCCGTGTTCGGAACAGGATTTTTATTTGTTGTCGAAAGCCTGGCTGTGGCGCTTGGGTACATTCCCATTATTAAGCTGGCTAAGATGGCCAAATTGCCGCCCTCTCAGGCCGCGCTTCTCGGCACCTTGTATTTGCTAAACCCCTTGTTAATCTCTGGCAATCTCTACGATTTTCATGTGAGTGTTTTAGCGGCTCCTCTTATATTGTGGGCGTTGCTCAGTGTCCGGGAGTCCAGGCTTGCGGCGTTCATGACGGCTCTGTTGCTGTTAACCGCTCTGGGTGATCACGTGGCTTTAGCCGCCATCCTGCTGGTGCTATTGGTGGTGATGATGAAGGGTATTAAACCCTTGGCCTTAGTTTCTGTTGTTGTGGTGGGGATATGGCTGATTGTGTTGCAAAACTATTTAAAGACGCCAGTCATGAGTTGGATTTTGCCGGTGACGGGACAAGTGTCAGTGCATACGTCGCTTCGCATCCTGCTGTATGGGGCTTGGACGGTTGCGCCATTTGTGCTAACTCTTCTGATGTTTTTGAAAAATAGGCGTTTCTACCTAAGCCCTTACTGGCTATTGCCGCTCATCGGTTTGGCGACTCATGTTCTTTCTTCTTCCCCTGCCCAAACTTCCCCGTTTGATCAGAATTCGACTCTTCTGGTTCCGTTCCTGATCTGGCCAGTTATCGACACGGCGGCCCATTTGGGCATGTCTTGGCCCCGGCGGGACCATGTCGTGATGAAAGTGGCATTGATCGGCATGATAGGCATTATGGTTCTCGACTTCTATCATTCCGCCTGGCGGGTTAGACCGCAAAATACCCAGGCGCTTACGGCGGCTCTTAGCCACGTATCCTCCAGACAGTGGGTTTATGCCCAAAACAACATCCTTCCGCACCTGGGGATGTCGGCCCGGGAAATTCCGTTGAGCCGGCTGAATCCGCAACGGATTCCCAAGGGAGCCGAAATTATCTGGGATACGCAATTTACCGACAAAACCACGCCGGCCTGGGTCTATGCGTATCTGAATAATCGCCTTCATTCGCACGGCGTCCGAATCATTTTCCACAAGGCCGGAGTTTTGGTATTCCGGCTTCTGTCGGACCATCCTCACAGCTCGAACCCCTAACCTTCGATGTTGGCATTTTCGGCGAGGATGTCTAAAATTAGCGAAGGATTATGTTGTACGGGCCATCTTTGGCGTGAATAAGGGAGAGAACATTAAGCGTGTCAAAATCTATACGTATGGACGAACCGTCATCCGAGCGCAGTCCGTCCGGTATTCGGGTGGCATGGACGGAAAGATGGCATAAAAACATTCATCAGCTGGGAATCTGGGCGGAACTGACCCGGAACCTGGCTGTTCGGGATGTGGAAACGCGCTACAAACATTCCATGTTGGGACTGTATTGGGCGATCATCAACCCGTTGGTGACGGCGGCAATTTTTGGATTCGTATTTGGCGTCATTTTTCACGCCTCGAGCAAACCGATTCCTTATGTTGTGTTCATGCTGACCGGCATAACTTTTTGGAACTTTTTTGCCAATGGTGTGATGTCGGCGGTCGGGAGCATTTCCGGCAATGCCGCTCTATTGGCGAAGATTTACTTTCCCCGCATCGTGTTGCCCACGGCATCAGTCTTGGCCCGATTCATCGACTTTATGTTTTCGTTGCTGGTTTTGATCGTGTTTATTTTCATCTACCATACGCCCATTTACTGGAGCAGTTTGTGGATTCCCGTGATTTTAGTGCTGCAAGTCTTTTTCACTCTCGGAATCGGATATCTGGTGGCGGCTCTCAATGTGCTCTATCGTGATGTCAATCAGTTGGTGGGATTGATTCTTTTGGTGTGGATGTATTTTTCGCCTGTCATGTACCCGGTTACCAATTTAAAACCCAGCCTGCGCAGCATTTTATTGATGAATCCCATGGGCAGTCTTTTACAGATGGAAAGGGATGTGATTTTTACCGGCCACTTGCAATACCCGCTATTCGCATGGGTGGCACTGACGTGGACCGTGTTTGTGTTCTTCGGGGGAATCAGTCTCTTCCGGCGGATTGAACCGCTGTTTGCCGAGGTGATGTAAATGGCCACCATTGTCGTGGACCAGGTATGGAAACAATTTCTGTTGCGCCGCGACCGTGCTGACAGTGTGGGGCAACTATTAACGCGGATGATTCCCAAAAGACGCGCGAAAACCCCGGCAGAACCGTTTTGGGCGTTAAAAGACATTTCTTTGAATATGCCCCCAGGCACGTCCTTCGGTATCGTTGGCAACAATGGTTCGGGGAAGAGCACCTTATTGAAAATCTTAACGCGAACGATGAGCCCGACCAAAGGACATGTTCGCATCGACGGCCGTGTGTCGGCGCTGATTGAACTGGGAGCCGGGTTCCATCCGGACTTTACTGGCCGGGAAAATGTCTATCTCAATGCATCGATTCTCGGTATCAGCCGAAAAGACATCGAACGAAAGATGGATCATATTATCGACTTTGCCGAGATTCATGCCTTTATCGATACACCCGTAAAATATTATTCTTCAGGCATGAATGCCCGTCTGGGATTTTCCGTTGCGATCAGCGTCGAGCCCGAAATTCTCATTGTCGATGAGGTTCTGGCCGTAGGAGACGAAGCCTTTCAGCAAAAGTGCATGGACCGGATTTTTGAGATGAAACGGGAAGGGACCAGTATTTTGCTGGTTTCGCATAGTTTGTCGTCCATTGAACGGCTGATGGACCAGGCCATATGGATCAATCAAGGCGTCATGGAAAAATCCGGATCACCTCGTGACGTGGTTCTGGCCTACCGGCAAAGTATGCTCGACCACACTGTGGCTGAACCGGATGCCCTCGAGACATCCGGGGAAGAGGAAGGTGTGGTGCAGTTGCAAAAAGCTTATGTCATCAGTCAGGACAAAGTGGTGGAGACCCTCTTGTCGGGAGAACCCTTAAGTGTGGTGATGTCCATGGAAAATGTTTCGATGCGAGAATTTATCGGCCATTTGGGCATTGCCATCAGGCGCCCCGACGGTCTGGAAATTGCCAGTTTTTCCACAGTCCTGGATGGTACTCCCCTAAAATTCCCGCCCGGGTCGCGGCGTCTGTCTTTAAACTTGTCAGAACTCTACCTCACGGCCGGTCGATATGAACTGAGTATCACGCTGTATGACGAGAATGGCCGCCGGTTGAAAGAATGGCCGGGGGCGATTCCCCTTGCGGTCCAGTCCATGACGATGAGTCCGGGACTGCTGGTCCTCCCGCACCAATGGCAGGTGGAATAGGGTGAAACGAGCGGTTATCGGTATTGATGCTCGTTATGGACTGCAAAACCCCCGGCGTGGCATCGGCGAATACGTCTACCAATTGCTGCGGCATTTGGCGGAAATTCCCCGTTCTTACGATATTCACCTGTTTGGTGATCAAAAAGCCGATCCGGACACGGCAAACTTGTTCCGCCAGGTGTTCCGGATCAGCATTCTTCCTGCGGCGAATTTCTTCACCTGGGAGCAGTTGGCATGGGCCAGATCACGGGAGGAAGTCACCGTATTTCACGGTACTGCCAATATCGGACCGGTACGTGCAGGCCGGCCTTTAGTGTTGACTGTGCATGACGTAATTGAATGGCACAGGGGCAAAGACTTCGGCTCGGCTATACCCTTTCGCCACCATGTGAGCCGGTTCTACCGGATGAATACCCTTAAATACCTGGCAAAAAAGAGTTCTCTGATATTTACCGTCTCGGAGCATGCGGCATGGGATATCCGCGAGACGCTCGGAGTTGCTTCTGACAAGATCATGATCACGCCGTTGGCTCCCAAATACCAGGCCAACGATATCACTTGGCCCAAAAAACCTTTCGTATTGGTTTTAGGTGCCATGGATCCCCGAAAAAATCTTCAGGTGATGATGGACACGGCGACGATTTTGGCCGCGCGGCAAGTGCGTTTCAAGGTGGTGGGGATTGAGAAGGACCATCTTCTTGCGCTTATGGCGCAATCTAGGATTCCGGACAATGTTGAGCTATCGGGATTGGTCGATGACCGGACGCTTTATGCGCTGTACCAAGAGGCGGCATTATTTGTCTATCCCAGTCTCTATGAAGGATTTGGGCTGCCGCTATTGGAGGCCATGGCAATGGGATGCCCGGTGATCACGGGAACCAACAGTTCACTGCCGGAGATCGCGGGTGACGCCGCCTTGTTTGTTCAGCCTCTCGACGCTCCTCATCTGGCCCAAGCCATATGGGACGTGATCAATAATCCGCTCAGGCAGCGGCAATTGGCAGAACGCGGCCAACAGCACGCCCGGCTCTTTAATTGGGAAAAGACGGCCGGCTTGACCGACGAAGGGTATCGGCGTGTTCTGCTGACACTTCGGAAGAGAGGCCTGTGACGATGAACATTTTGCTGGCAAGCCGGGAGTTGCCGGGGATCAATGACGGGGGCGGAATCGGAGTATATACCTTAACCTGGGCAAAATCCCTGCAAAAAGAAGGTCATTATGTCCGGGTTGTGACATCCGACCCAAAACACCCGGTGAACCTCCAAAATTATCCTTTTGCGGTGGAGATGATTGAGGAGGATAGGCGATTTAGCCACGTTGCCCAAGGGTATTCCTATGCCCTGTATCAGCGTCTTCTCGCTCTGAGTCGTGAACGGCACTGGGATATTATCGAATTCCCCGACTATTTGGGTGAAGGATATTTTACAATCAAGGCGAAAAGACTCTGCGGCGAGTTTGCCGATACCGTTCTGAGGGTTCATGGCCACATGTCATTGGAATTGTGCGACGTTCTGAATCAGGAAATCCCGGACTCGAACCGCCGGACCATCCACCACATGGAACGCTACGCTCTCCGTTTTTGCGATGTCCTCACCGTCCCTTCGCAGGATTTACAGAGTCGGTACAGACACGCGACGGGCCGTGAAGTCCTGCTCACCCGCCACCCTCTGCCGAAGTTGCCGTTGCCCCCAGAGTCTGAAAGTGCCTTGCAGTCCACATCCCAAACGCGGCAGAATCCTGACGAGCCTGTGATTTTATATGTAGGCCGTCTTGAATACCGCAAGGGTGTGGACTTATTGCTCAAAGCCGCCAAAGTCTTGTGGGAGCAAGATTTGACCTTTGGGCTGTGGCTTATTGGACAAGACACGCGCTATCAAGGCCGGTCCTTTCAAAAACAGCTGGAGGCTTTGATTCCGGCGCCTTATCACGGTTATGTTCATTTTGCCGGTGACATGAGCCGCGAACAGCTATCCCGGTATTACGCGAAGGCGGCAGCCGTGGTTTTCCCCAGCCGGTTTGAAAATTGGCCTAACGTGTGTCTCGAAGCCATGTCTTTGGGGTGCCCCGTTATCGCTTCGAAATCGGGCGGTATGCGGGAAATGTTATCCGGGGGAGCCGGCATTTTGGTTAACCCGGAGCACACGCCCAGTTTCGCCATGGCCCTTCAATCAGTCCTCGAGGATTCCCTTTTGTCGGCCCAGCTAAAGGATGCAAGCCTTCAGGCGATTACACACCTTGATGTTCGGGCCTCCGATATTCTGGCGGCAGTTCTTCCCCATGCCTCAACGAGTTCTCGTGAGCCCAAAGCCTTGGAGCGCACGCGGTGGCCAAAAATTTCTGTGATCATCAGTCCCCGCAACGGGGAAGGGAGCAATGGATGGGAACAAACGGTGGACAGCATAAAGCAAAGCGGGTATCCGGCCTATGAAATCGTAGCAGCCCATCCGAACCCCTTGGGGAGTTTGGACGAATGGTGGCCATTGGAGCAGATTCAGGGGGATTTCGTGTTATTTTTAGAGGCCGGGGAGTGGATAACCGAATCCTTTTTGTATGAGGCGGTAACGGCACTCGAACGCCATCCGGATATCGAGGCGGTCTATCCGATGGTCCAGGAAGATAGTATTCTTTACAGATGGCAGGTTCCGGATGATGGAACCAAGGCTCGGATTTTGTTGCCGGGACAGAGTCTGATTCGGCCCTTGGTGAACCGTCATGCTCTATTTCGTTTTTTACCCGAAGGTGAAGGGATGCATCCCCGAGATGACACCGGTGTCTGGCGTCTTTTGATTCAAATGGTTGAAGACGGCGTGCACCCTGAACTGCTGCCGGTTTTTGGCATTGGCCGGGTGAAGACCTCCGAGAGCGCATGGAGGAGGCGGCTATGGCATCATCAGGAGAATAAAATTCTGGGCGAGGGCGGATTTGAATTGGCGCTATGGTATGCCGATGAAAAAACCGCGGCGCATTTTGAGCATGCTGCCGGGAATGAACCCGTTCAAATTATCCAGTGGGCCCGGCGATTGTCTCGCCGCCTGCCGTCCCCTATTGCTATTCCCATGAAGAGGCTGTGGAAGAAATGGATACGGCTACCCTATGAGGAAGACGGATAAGTCTCAATCGGGGTCAGAGGATACGGGAAAGGATTTGCCCGGAACAACCAAGGAATGTGGTTTCAGATACAGTTGCGACAGATGGAGAGGACGAGGGAATATCATGACCACCGTGGCCATGGATGTGCGGGTACTAGCCGGACAGAGCCAGCGTACAGGCATCGCACAGTATATGGCGTGTCTTCTGGCCGAATATCTTAAAGATCGCCGCCGTGTCGAATTGCAGGGGCTATCGTATGCGAGTTCTATCCAGGGATTCGAGGGGATACCGGTGACGGTGATTCCGCGCAAGAAAGGAGTTCCCTGGCAAAGTGTGTTATTGCCATGGCACCTAAGAAACCATCATTATGATGTTTTTCATGGTCCGGCTTTTAGTCTTCCGCCTTGGGTCAAGATGCCCAAAATTGTCACCGTCCACGATGCGGCATTCTACCGGATGCCGGAATTTGTGCGTGCCGATACGGTGAAATATTTGGCTCGCATGGTACCGCGTGCTTTTCGCGAGGCGAATCGGATTATTGTCCCCTCGCGGGAGGTTCGGGACGATGTGCTGGAAATGGCTCCTTGGGTTCAAGAACGGAATGTTGTGGTGATTAGTCTCGGGGCCGACCGGTTGAAAGACATGCTTCCCCGCTCTAGTTCCCCGAATCCCGTCGCTACACCTTATCTCCTGCACGTCGGTACCATTGAGCCGAGGAAGAACCTGGAATTTTTGCTTCGTGTTTTCTCGCAACTGATACGGATGAAAGACGTGCCTCATCATCTGGTTCTCGCCGGGGCCAACGGCTGGAATAATGAGAAATTTTGGCGAAGTTACGAGCATTTTCGTTTCAAGGATCGTGTTCATCTTTTGGGTTACGTCTCGGATGAAGAGACCGTCAGGCTATATCAGGGGGCGGCGGTGTATCTTTCGCCATCCCACTATGAAGGGTTTGGACTGGGCAGTTTCGAGGCTTTGTGGCACGGGTGCCCGGTGATTTCGTCTCCCACCGGGGGCGCCAACGATTATCTGATTGAGGGACTGAGCGTGCTGCCCATCCGGGAAGAAGATGGCGATGACGAAGTCTGGGCGGACAAGATTCATGAGCTAGTGCTCCACTCTCCGACTATTGATCATGAGCTTCTTCCCACCTGGGAAAATACCTATCGGCAACATGCCGCTTTGTATCATGAGGTGTCGCATGGGACGCGGTGACAATCCTCTCAGGGTTCAGGATGTTTCGGTAATAATCGTCAATTACAACGGAGAAAGCGTGCTGGATCGCTCTTTGAATTCCGTGCTCTCGCTGGATCCCAGGCCCTTGGAATGTATTCTCGTGGACAACGGATCCACCGATAAGAGTCTGGACGTAGCCCAAAAGTTCCACGATCCCCTCTTGCGTATACTAAGCCTCTCTGAAAATTACGGTGTGGCAGGCGGGCGAAACCGGGGGGTCGCTGTGGCCAAAGGACAGGTGTACGCGTTTTTGGATAGCGATGGGCAAGCTACGCTAAGTTGGCTTCCTGCAGGCGTGGCGGTTCTCGCTCAAAACCCGGCGGCCGGGGCAATCGCCCCCTTGGTATTGATGGGCTCGGGCGACATCATTAATGGTGCCGGATCCTTTCTCGATGCCTGGGGACACGGACGCGACCGGTTGCGAGGAGAACCTCTTGATATGCATGAGGGCTGCGTGAGGGCGTGGCGTGGGCAGCCGGTCGATTACCCTATGGGATGCGGGATGATTATCCGCCGGAAGGGGCTAGAGAGTATCTGGCCTTTGGATGAGAGTATGCCCAAATGGCACGATGATACCGAAATTGGAATCCGGATCCGCCGATTGGGATACCAAGTCCCATTTGAGCCCTCGTCCCTTGTCCTCCATTATCCCGGACATTCGGATCCTCGGGAGGGGCGCAAGCGGCACCAATTGGCGGAAATGGCCCGGCTTCTTTTGTTATGGAAGTACTATCCCTTCTTATCCGCCCTTGGCTCGACGGTGCACTATAGTTTTTTTGCTCTGAGCGGATCGCGCCGGGATCCCTCATACCGTCAAGAATTGTGGGCTGCGTGGACCATGCTGCTGAAAAACCGCCGAAAGATCCGGATGATTCGACATCAGTGGCGAAAAACAATGCCTCTGCGTCATCAATCTTTCCACACCCGGTGAATTTTGTTATCATGACTTAAGATTTTGTTGGAAAAAGGTGGCACACGTGAGGAAAGCGGAAGTCGGACAGTTGCACCAAACCCTTGGCGAGCGCGTTAAGACTCTTAGACTCAGCCAAGGACTGACTCAGGAGAATTTGGCCGGACCAGGACTGCCCGTCCAGGTAATTGCCCTCATTGAAGCAAATCAGTGTGATCCGCCCCAAGAGTGGCTTCGGCACTTTGCCCAGGTTTTGGGTGTGGACATGGGATGGTTAACCGGGGCGCATGAGGCGGACTTAAAAAGGGCCGCCTGGTCCTTGGCGAAGGCCGGCATGGACGCCATGGAAGCGGGGCAAGTTGAGAATGCCGTGCATATCCTCCGCCAAGCCAGTGATTTTGCCCGTGATTACGGATGGCGGGATGTAGAAGCGGAAGTGGGGCTGTGCCTGTCGCGCTCTCTCCAGATGAGTGGGCAGGTGTCTCAAGCAGTCGATTACAGCTTTCGTTCCCTTTTGGCGCTGCCTGCCGAAACCGATCATGCCGTGCGTCTCAAAATGCTCATTCTTACGGGCAACGCGTTATTTGCCGCCAATAATTTTTCTGCCGCGTCTTTATTATACGATAGGGCAAGGCATGAAGCGCCGGAGGATTTGGTGGTGGCTGTCAAAATGCTGTTGAATGCCGCTGTATGCCAACTGAATTTGGGGGAATTTGAGGCTGCCCGTCAGACCTTGCTGCAGGCGAGGGAGGTTGCGGAAACCCTTCAGGAGCCCCGTTGGCTGGCATGGGTGTTTATCGATCTTGCCGTCTGCGACTTGGGACGGCACAAATCTTTGCCCCGCGTACAGGACTACCTCGATATGGCGAGACAATTCGCGCTCGATGGCGATGATTCCGCCGCTTACACCGCCGCTATTCATAATCAGGGTGAATATTATCTTTACGGAGGACGCTGGGCAGAGGCAGAAAGATGCATGGCTGATGCGCTGAGCTATCTCACCGACGACAATTTTGTCTATGCCATAATTCTTGATGATTTGGCCGAGCTGTATATTCACCGCCGATTCTGGCGAAAAGCCCAACAAGTCATTGAGAAAATGTTTCATGCGGCCCGGAAAATAGAAAATCGCCGAATCGACGGATTAGCTTTCAGGCGCCGGATGCAGTGGCACCTTGCGCGAAATCAGCCGGATGAGGCCCATGAAAATTTTCTTCGTGCGCTGAGGGTCTTTAATGAAATAGGACACGGGTTCCTGGTGCGACAAACTCTGGACATGTGGGAATCCCATCACTCCCTTTCATCCCCGCAAGATCAGTGACACTAGTTAAGACGGCACCTGTCGTCTGCGTCTATAGGGTACGGCATCCGGATGCTTGCGGAAGTCTTGGAAAGGGGGGACAATAATCAGGGGGGAGTGGCAATGCCCATCATCGATTATGGCTCAGATATTTACGGAATTGATCTGTTCGAGGAAGGGCGACCCTTTAGATCAACCGCTTACGTTATTAAGGACAGCGAGATCGCGTTAATTGACACCGGATCGGCCAAAAGCCATCAAGTATTGCTTGACGGACTTGCCGAACTAAAACTGAGAGCTGAGGATATCGACCATCTTATTATGACTCATGTTCATCTCGATCACGCCGGAGGCGCTGGGCAAATGATGCAGAAGAGCACTCGGGCGTTGCTTCATGCCCATCCGCTGGCGGCTGAACATCTCATTGATCCCGCAAGACTGGAACAGGGCGTACGCCGGGTCTATGGAGAGCAGACGACGGCATTATTTGGCCCTTTAATGCCAGTGGACAAGAACCGCGTGCTGTCTCGGGATGACGGCGAGGTATTGCGCTTAGGCCGCCGCACCCTGACTTTTTATCATACCCCGGGTCATGCTAAACACCACCTATGCATTGGTGATGATCTGGGACATGCGATTTTTAGTGGGGATATGGTGGGAATCCGGTATCATCCAGGATATACCGGATGGGATTTTACTTACGGCTTTCCCACCACTTCTCCAGGCGACTTTGATCCGGAGGTGATGCTGGCCTCCTTGGACCGCCTTCAGACTCTTCATCCTCGGCGCATTTTTCACACCCACTTTGGTGTGACGGAACCAGCAGATGAAGCTTTTGACTTTTGCCGCCGGGGAGTGCACTATATCCAAGAGTTGATTGGGCGCTTACCCGCCAATGTGACATATGAGCTGATTTACCAGGCGCTGTCTCAGATCATTGCGCAAGACTTGCAACGTTTGGGTCACAAAGTAAGCAACACAGATCCTCTGGCGGTGGATATGATGTTAAACAGTCAAGGGATTTTGGTTTACATACAGAAAAAAGAGGCCGGAAAACTCTAGAAAGAGGTGGACAGATGGACCGTGTTGTGTGTATTCCCGTTGACGCGCAAGGACAGGTGGATGCCCGGTGGGGCAGAGCCGCGCGAGTAGCCTTAGCAACGGTCGATAGTCATCAGATTACCAGTTGGAATGAAGTGGATGTCCATTGGGACACTTTGCACGACGAGGATGGCGAAGGCCGGCATCACGCCCGGGTTGCCAAATTCCTCATGGATAACCAGGTTACGGATGTGGCGGCAAACCACATGGGCCCCGGTATGGCCAGAATGTTGGAATCGATGCGGCTTCGGACCCATTTAGGGGTGGACGGAAATGCCCGGGAAGTGGTCGAACGGCTGGCTGCAAAATTTTGAAAGAACCTAAGGGCCCTCCCTGAGCGCACACCAGAGAGGGCCTTAAAGAGGAGCTGACAGCGGTGAAACACGCCATAATCGGCGCTTCAGGCCAGGTCGGCGGCTATTTGTACCGCACATTGACTCACTTGGGAGAAGAGGTCGAGGGAACTTACTATCGGCATCCCGATCCCTCTTTGAGCGAATTGGATATTATCCGGGAGGCGGACGTCCGAAAGTTTTTTGATGCTCTGAGGCCGGATGTGGTATGGATTCCGGCAGCCATGGCCAATGTTGATCAATGCCAAAACGAGCCGGGCGAGAGCTACCGATACAATGTGCTGGGACCCCGTTTTGTGGCGGAATCGGCGGTAAAGAGGGGGGGACGAGTGGTCTTTTTCTCTACCGACTATGTGTTTGACGGGCTGAACGGTCCCTATACCGAAGAGGCGCGGGTACGGCCCATTCAAGTATATGGAGAGCACAAAGCGGAAATCGAAGGCTTTCTTCTGAGGGAAATTCCTCACACCCTGATCATCCGTCCCGCATGGATTTACAGCCGGGACGAGAATCCCCGAAATTTTGTTTACCGAGTGCTGGAACAACTTCGGGCCGGAAAGCCAATAAAAGCCGTAACCGACCAGGTCAATACGCCGACCCCTAGCGAAGGGCTGGTGAAGATAGCTTGGCAGGCTGTCCAAGACGGGTTCGAAGGGGTTTTGCATATTGCCGGACCCGAGCGTTTAACCCGCTACGAATTGACTCGCCGGATTGCTAGAGCCTTTGGCTATGATGCCAATTTAGTGGAGCCGGTGACAACTGAGTCTTTTCATCTGCCGGCGCCACGACCCTCGAATGGCGGATTGATTACGCAATATGAGGCATATCGGATGGAGCCGGGGCGGGATTTTTCGCCCATTTTTTAAAGGGCGTCCCATCAAGAAGCCCGCCAAGAATAAGATCTCGGCGGGCCGCTAGTCGTTAGACTTAACCGAGCAACTTCAAGACCAATCCGGGTAGTGAATTGGCCGATGACAAAGCCTGCAGTCCTGTTTGCTGCAGGATTTGTTCCCTGGAGAAGTTACTCATCACCTGGGACATGTTCGCGTCCATAATCGTCGATTTGGCTGCTTGCAAGTTGGTGTTTTCAGTGTTGAGGTTTTGAATCGTGTAGTTCAGTTGATCCTGCTGTGCGCCGATTTGCCCTTGGGCATTGGTTAACATGGACAATGCGTTGTTTGATTGTGTAATCGCATTCTGCGCATTGGTAGTGCCCACGACGTTGATATTGGACAGACCGAGGCTTAAACTTGTGAAACTCCCTAACTGAGTTTGGACCTGGTTGGCCGGATTGTTATTCGGGCCGACTTGGAACGTCAAAGCGTTGCTGGCCGACGCCACGGAGAAGCTTAATGCCACACTGGTGGCTGTTGTGCTGGCTGCAATGACGCTGGGATTAAAGTTGACGACGAAAGATGTTGTTCCCGAGTCATTGCCCGTTCCGGCGACAAACTGTGCGGTCGCGGTCGTGGCCGTCGAGGCGATGTTACTGAGCGAAATTGTTCCAAGAGTTTGACTCCCATTGGTGAGACTTAGGGTCGCCAAGCCCGAAGTAGAATATTGAATGGAGATGGAGAACTGCGAGGTTGCCGCGTTGCCACTGTCTGCTCCCAGGCTGACAGTAGCGGCTCCGGTCATACTGCTTGTAGACGAAGAAATCGTGGCCCCATAGGAACCGTGCAACAAAACTTTGTTGTTGTAGTTGACAGACTGGGCATTGCTATCCAACTGGGACAATAAACTGTTGATTTGTGATTGCAAGTCCTGTTGGTCTTGAGTTGTTTCGGTACTATTGGAAGCCTGAGTGGCGAGCTGCTGGATTTGGGTGACAATTTGTACGTCATTTTGGATACCGCCGTTGGCCGTATCCAACAAGTTCAGGGCCTGATTGGCATTACTGACCGCGGCGTTGATCCCGCCTAATTCTCCGCTCATCAGGGTGGAAATGGCAAGGCCCGCCGGGTTGTTACCGGGCGAATTAATTTGATATCCCGTCGACATTTCCTGTTCAAGATTGGTCAGTGAATTCGTCGTGTTATTGAGGGCATTTTCCGCAAACAAGGCCGATACGTTGGTATTGATAATCATCGTGATTTCCTCCTTGACTGGTTTAGGTCTCGCTCCATCGAAACCGGTTGGTTGTGCGCAATTGAAATCCTGAGATTTCAATTCTAGTGTACGGCTCTATGTTACAACGGCGCAAATTTTTATTCGTAATTAATGGCCTAAAATTTTGCGAAGCTGTTCGTGCGTAGGTAGAATAACCGTAGTCAAATCATTGCTATCTTCCCAAGGATTGGGGAATCGTCATTCAAGGAGGAATAGGTCATGGTGGTAAATGAAGAACTGTCCGGGCTTTCCGCACAGCGAGGTCATGTTCTATGTCTGGCGTAGCCGTGAATTGGGCGGCAGTGTATGGCAACAACAATGTCGCCGCGCAGATGTTATCGGACTTGTCGCTTAACGAGATGGAGAGCCTGGCGATTGAGCCTTTAACCCAACAACTTAATGCCCTTCAACAACAACTCCAAACATTACAGAAGAATAGTTCAGCCTGGACTATGCTGCAAGGAGATGCAGGATCTTTTTTGACAGGTCTCCAGGGTCTCGGCTCTACGAGCTTGCAGGCCATGCAAGCAAGCACGTCTAATTCCAATGTGGCCACGGCTGCTGCAGACGGTAATGCTCCGGCTGGCACGTATTCGGTGAAAGTATTGCAGATGGCCCAAACGGAGATTGACGGGACGGCATCAACCGCAATTTCAATTACGAATCCTAATGCGGCTCTGAATCTATCCACTGCAACGGTGGCGTTTGTTGTAGGAGGAACCAGCGTTTCCGTCGCGGTCAATTCTACCACGACCCTGAATCAATTGGTAAGCGACATCAACCAAAGCGGTGCGCCGGTTGATGCTCAAGCGGCACAGTCGGGCAGCAATTATTATTTGAAACTCTATGGAACTCAAACGGATCAGACGATTAATTATATCAATGGAACCGTAGCCTTATCCGATGTGGGGATCTTTTCGAGCACGTCTAGCGGATATCAGTTGAATCAGGTCCAGGCGGCGACGGTAGCACTAGTCTCCTATCAGGGGACTACCGTGTCTAATGCCACGAATCTGTATTCGAATCTTATTCCCAATGTCACGTTGTCGTTAGCATCCACGGGAAGTACCAATGTGATCATTTCGCCCAATTATTCTGGGGATACCCAAAGCATTTCGTCGGTGTTTCAGGATTTCAACACCTGGGTGAAGGACACGCAAAATTTGGCGTACGCGGTGAACTTGGGATCGGCTTCTACCTCTACCGGTGCCGGATCTTATCAATTCAATGGCAATCAAGTAATTCATTCTCCTGTCCCCATGATGGACTTAAACCAGGTGGCATCGCAGTTGGTAGCCTACAAAAATCCCCAGGGGATGTCTTTAGGGGCCTTGGGGATTACCTATGACTATAAGACATCAACCTTTACGGTGAATTCCAGCACGTTGACCTCGGCAATGCAGTCTAATTTGTCCGGTGTCCAACAATTTTTTCAACAACTAGTGAATACGATATCTCCCATGATCAAGAACTTTAGCCAGACCACCACACCGGGTGTAACGGCGGATGCGATCACCAATGATTCGAACCAGGAGAACCAAATTAATCAACAAATTTCGAATATGCAGGAAGAAATCAAGCAGGCTATCGCCAATGCCAAGGCTCAATACAGTGCCTTTGTCGACACGATGACGACGCTGGCACAATCCGAAAATGCCTTTAATTCCTTTACACGACAAGGAAACACGCAAAATGGCGGATGAGGCGGGGGAACATTTTTATGGACATGGATGCTTCATTGAGCGCTTATCAACAAAGCCAGGTGCTTTCGGACAATCCGGATTATTTGGGCCGGGAGCTTTACCGAGCGGTTTACCGAGATTTATTAAGCATGAAGAGTGCGTTAGAACAACAGAAATGGGATCAGTTAGTCAATCAAGGAACTCATGCCCAGTGGATCATCTCGGCACTGCATGACGTGGCCGATACCAGTACTCGGGCCGGCCAGGATTTCAAAACATTGCATCGGGGATTGTGGGAATATCTTAACGACATCATGAGACGTCACGACAGCAAGACCTTGGAGGAGGTCACTCAGGTAGTGGTAGATCTCATCCATCAGTTGGATCAGCGCCTTAGCGTGTCCGACAATCGTCAAGTCGCCGGATTAGGGTGGTCGGGATGAGCGTGATTTCGGTTGCTCTCATTGTCCGCAATGAAGAGCAGTTTATTGAGCAATGCCTACAATCTGTGCGCGACATCACGGATGATATTGTGGTGGTCGACACGGGTAGCGAGGATGCAACGATTAAGTTAGCCCAGAAAGAGGGAGCGCGGGTTATCTCCCGACCATGGCCAGGGGACTTTGCCCGGGCCCGAAACTGGGCCCTTGAAGAAGCCAAAAATCCTTGGATTCTTATGATCGATGCTGATGAAGTATTCTTGGCCGATGACAAAGACAAGCTGATACAGGCGGTAACTCGACCCACGGCGGATGCCTACAATTTACGGATCGTATCGTTGACAGATCGCGCTGAAGACTTGGCCGAGGCCCGGGTAACCCGCTTATTTCGTAATGACCCTCGGATACGCTGGGAAGGACGAGTGCATGAGCAGATTATTCCTTCGATAAACCGTGCGGGGATGGTCTTGAACCCGTTGGACGTTCGGTTGATGCATTACGGATACCTGAACAAGGTAATGGTTGACAGAAAGAAACTGGAGAGGAACTTGGACCTTTTGGATCAAAGTTTAGCCGAAGCGGTTCAGCCTGAATGGAAGGCGTATTTATATTGGCAGCGGGCGCAGACTTTGGTTCCTTTGGAGCGATATGATAAGGCAATTAAAGACGTAAGACAAGCCATGGATTTGTCTCATCCCACGGCACCCCTGCAGCCGTTGTTCTGGATGACACTGGTTAAGATCCATACGGCAAAGCGGGATCTTCGAAAAGTCCACCAAACCGTGAGGGAAGCCTTGAAACTTTTTGGGGATTATACGGATCTTGTCTATTGGGAAGGATTAGTGTTTATTGACGAAGGACAATGGGGCAAGGCCGAAGAGTGCTTTAACAAGGCGATCTCCTTGGGGGTTCCTAAAGACTATTTACAGTCAGAATTGGGCGTGGGTACGTTCAAGGCGCTGTGGCAATTAGCTCGCGTTAGCTGGTTACAGGGAAATCTGACTTTGGCAGAGGCCTACTACCTCAAAACCATCCAGTTAAAACCGGCCTTTTATCCGGCATGGAAGGAATATCTTGCGTTTGTAGCCAATACTGATGCCCCTATTGTCTATCAACGGCTTACCATGGTCCTCGCCCCAAAGCAGATTTTGGAGGTTCTCTCAGCGATTCCAAATATGACTTTGCTCGAAGATGCGATT
>PXYT01000069.1 GCA_003023725.1 Sulfobacillus benefaciens
GTTTCCAATCGATGGTGGGTATATGGTGGAGTGGGCGTGGGTCTGCTGGGGGCCATCGCTGCCGCAAGTTTTGTGTTGTTCAAGTAACGAGCCATCGCGATAAGGAATGCTCTCTTCTCAGATGGAGACTATGTGTTTGTCGCGGCGAATAAGACGTTTACCGTGGCCGTAAGGTGTGACGCAGCGTGTTAGATGACAGAGACAGAGGAGCGACTCACGTGAAAAATAAACTGGTTGCCGGACTGCTGGGGATTTTCTTGGGGGGTTTGGGGATTCACAAGTTTTACCTAGGCCAGATTGGATGGGGTATCGTGTATATATTATTCTGCTGGACGGGTATTCCCAGTCTTGTGGGATTCATCGAGGGCATTGTTCTCATCGCGCAATCGGATGCCCGTTTTGATGCGCAGTACAACGCGCCGGCGGTGGTGCCCCGAGAAGATTAGTGTTTGTGGGGATGGTGAGGGAGTTCTTGCATTAGAGAAACACCAGGGCGCCATCAGAATTACAACCTTTTGTGGGAACGTGCGCCCCCGCTTCCCAGCGGGGGCCAATTCACGTCTGTCATGACGAATAGTTCACTGTAAAAGGAGGTCTTTCTGCGTGTATCCACACGATGCGGCTTGTCTCTGCTCCACTTGTGTGCTCGAACACACCCAGGGGTTATCGCCCCTCGAAGTCCTGGACGCCATCCGCCAGCGCGAACAGGATTTAATTGCCCGGATTGGCTGGGTGGCCCATGCTCTTGCCGACCGGCCGCTCATTCATACGCACGGCCTGTGGGAGCGATTCCACCATCTCGACTTGGAAATCCGTTTGCCGGTGTCTCCCGAAAAGCGCTATGCCTTGCTGGCTCCGGTGGCGGACGCCGTCACCAACGGCCAGCGGTTCGCCGCCGGTGACGAAGATTACACGCTCTTTTCGGTGCCGATTCGGTTTATCGCTCGGGACGAATCCGCACGCCAGGTTTTGCGCGTGGTGTTTCCCGATCCCCAGGGCTATTTTCCCGACAATCCCCATTGTCCGCCCGTTTGGGCCGAGCAGGTGCTACAAGATCTCTAGATCCTCTATTCATTTTGGGTTTGTGCCTGCCCGCCCCGCTGGGGCGGGGCTTTTGATGTTGACTTGAAAAAGGAGAGTGATTGTGCAATGACTGAGACCAGTTCACAGCATGATTGGATGGCGGAACTGTTGGCATCCAATCCCGAAATTGGCCGTTTGGTTTGGTTTACCGTGAATGACGGACCAGTGAATCAAACGCAATGGCTGCAGGCGGCGGTGCAAGCCGGATTAGCTGTTTATGGCACCCCGGCTGGTATTCCCGCTACCACCGCGTATCTGCGTGGACTTCGCGCCCTGCAGCAAGCGACCCCGACCCGCACCTTGATTCGCCGGGTAGAACAAGAACACGGCCGGACCGTGCATCATTGGATTGAAGAGACGGTGTCGGGCGGCCATGTGCATTTTCGCGTGCTGGCGGCGTTGGAGCGGCGCGCCAAACAAGATGTGCTGATGACGCATCCCTTGGATACGTTGACCGCCGCGGAAAGCGATGCGTTGAGCCGCTTACCGGAACTCGTCGATACCGCCCGGCACACTTATACGCCCGGAGACCGGCGGCGCCAGGTTCGCCAGTGGTTGGCTGCGGTGGGCGCTTTGCAAATGGCGGCGGCCGGCCCTATGCAGTTCGTGCCGGACACGGCGACTGGTCTCATTGACGCGTTGACTCGAGCGCAAGATGATTTGGGTGTGCATGTGTGGTCCATGCCGCTGCAACGTTCGCAAGACGTCGTCACTACGTTGACGGCCAGTCTCGATGCCGAGATCACCAAGAAAACCGCCGCCTTGCTTAAGACGGTCCAGACGACTCGGGAAGCCGGCAAAACGCCTACCACCGGCCAACAGGCCAAATTGGTGTCTCAACTGCACGATCTGGACACTCGCGTGCAACGCTATGCCGAATTGTTTGGCGGGCAGTTGGACAATTTGACCATGCAACTGGATATTGCCCGCAAAACCGTACGCCGCGCATTGGAAGGATAAGACGTCCGAAATTCATCACGGTGAGGTGCTCATTGTGTGGAGACTCTCTGATGCGGGAGATGCCTTTGGTGTCTCCCACCTCTAAGCGGAGCGGCGGTCGTGAGTAGTTCACCGGCTTTGGGTGATGCGTCAGCGAAGGTGTTTCTGCTTCGAAAATGGTTTCGGGATTAGGCATTCAAATCATTGAGGTCGATGTCCAAATCCTGCAGAATTTTGCGCAGAGTGCCCCGATCGATGGGGCCTGTATGGCGCGGAATGGTCGTGTATCGACGTTTCTCCGGGCACCACCAAATTTCGTGAGATCCTTTCGCTTGTCGGCGAAACTCACAACCTAGACGCTGAAGCCGTGTCGTTAATTGACGATAGGTGAGTGAAGGCAGTCGGGTCATTTTACGAGAACCGTCATCTGCCCCTTGACAGGAACCCCATCATTGTCCGCAAGCGTAGCTGGCCAAGGCACTCCATCCTCGTGCATCGCCTCCAGCAGCGCACGAGCCACATCAATGACACGATCAAGCGCTTCGCCGATGGTGGATCCTTCAGCATGACATCCGGGAATCGTTGGACAAAGCGCTAAGTAACCGGGAGAATCTTCTTGAGGAACAATTTCGACCGACACCGTCATCTGCTTTGCCACTAGAATTCGCTCCTTTTGTTTGATTGAGTCTAGTATAAGGCACTGATTGGGAATATGCCTCTTCTGACAATCCGTTGAGGCGGAAATTTCGCGATACATTAAACCCGCGAACGATACCATCGTTGTTTGTTGGGATTTTAGCAGATTTTTGAAGCGATATGGCTTGGACGGCGACCCAGCCCACTTTGCGTCACCAAAGGAGTGTCTTCCGTGTCTTCTATTCCGTTTCCGTTCGTCCCGCTATCCAGCACGGAACATATCTGCCGGCGTTGCGGTGAGTCGTTTGTGTATCGGTACCTCAACACGTACGGGCCTTTGCTGCCTATCGACTTTATTTGTATGCCGTGTTTGCCGGCGTTTATGGCGGAACAAGAACGCGCTGCCGATTCGTCACACCGTTAATCGGCTTGAACTTCTCATGTAAGGAGTGATCATCCCATGCCATCAAACAAGGTCGAACACCTGATCGCCGATCTGAAGAATCAGTACACCACTGAAGCTTTCACCGTGGCGGATATGTTAGAAACGATTGCCAGCAATAACGAACCGGTGATGCGCACACCGCAGTTTCTCGTGCAATGCCTCCAGGAACTTCGCAACTGGACAGACTACGCTATCCGCGGATTGCAGACGAAACAGGGCGCCCAAGACTGAGCGCGGCATTAAGGCGCTATAAAATCCACCCTCACGATTCAGTGCACTCACACCTCGCAAGACTGGCTGGTGAATGATTTCTTTTACAGTTTTTTGTCCGTGCCTTAACCTTTCACACACGCTCCACTTTCCGCCCGCCTCGAAGGCAGGGCACTTTTCTGAGGAGGTTTCGTTATGCGCTGCATTCTCGCGGAAAAACCCTCCGTCGCCCTCGACATTGCGCGTGCCCTCGGCGGATTTCAAAAGCACAACGGCTATCTCACCGTCGGATCCGATACCATTACCTGGGCTTACGGGCACTTAGTCACTTTGGCTGCGCCGGAAGCCTACGATCCCGCGTGGAAAACCTGGGCCTGGACGACGCTTCCTATGTTGCCCGACAAATTTCAGTTGCAACCGATCCCCAAAACGGCTTCCCAGCTTACCATCGTCACGAAGCTTTTGCGCCAGGCCGACAGCATTGTGTGCGCCACCGACGCCGACCGGGAAGGGGAACTGATCTTTCGCTACATCTATGCGTTGGCCCAGGTGCGTAAACCGGTGGATCGGTTGTGGCTGTCGGAAAACACGGTCCCGGCTATTCGCAAGGCTTTGGCTGCGATGCGGCCCGAATCCGCCTATAATGCCCTGGCTCAAGCCGCGCAGGTCCGCGCTCAGGCCGATTGGTTGGTGGGTTTGAATGCCACCCGCGCCTTTTCTCTGCGCCATGGGCAACCGGGGCAGCCCCTGTCCGTCGGCCGGGTGCAAACCCCGACCTTGCACCTCGTCGTCGAGCGGGATACCGCCATCGCGCAGTTTCAGCCCGTGCCCTATTGGCAGGTGGCAGCAACCTTTCAAGCCCCGGCGGGAGAATACACCGGCCGCTGGCAGGCGCCCGCCGGCGATCACCCCGACCGGATCCCCACGGACGCCCAAGCCCAGGCGTTGAAGCAAAAATTGCCGCCGGGCACCCCAGGCCGCATTGCCCGTATTGACACCAAGGTCGCCCTGATCAAGCCGCCGTTTTTCTTCAACCTCAACGATTTGCAAAAAGAAGCCAACCGCCGGATGGGGTTGACGGCGCAGCAAACGCTGGATGCGGCCCAAAGTCTGTACGATCAGCATCTGATCAGTTATCCCCGCACCGAAGCCCGGGTGCTTGCCCAGGATGTGGCCCGCACGGTCGGAGCCCGGTTGCAGGCGTTGTCGGTGGGATCGCCAGCCTTGCGAGCTCAAGCCCACAGTCTGCTCGCCCAGCGTTTGCCGCGTCTGGTTAACGATGCCGCGGTCGCGAAGGCCGGGCACTATGCCGTGATTCCCACCGGTCAGGCACCGCCGGGAACCCTCTCGGCCCGCGACCAAGCCGTCTATGATTTGATTGCCCGCCGCTTTCTGGCGGCCTTACTGCCTCCAGGCCGGGATGAGCGGACGACGATATGGACAACCGCCGCCGGGGAATTGTTTAAGACTACGGGAACGGTGGTCTTAGACCCCGGCTGGCGTGCGGCTCAGGCTCCGGAAGACACGGCGGCGGCTCACAAAGATTCGCCGGATTCCGAAGCGGCGGGGCCGGATGACGATTCCGCCGCGGATGGGCCCCTGCCGGCGGGTCTGCAAACCGGGGACGCGGTGACGGTCAGCGACACCACTGTGACCGGCAAACAAACGAAGCCCCCGGCGCGGATGACCGATGCCAGTTTGTTAGCCTTGATGGAAAAGTACGGGCTGGGCACTCCGGCCACTCGCGCCCGGATTCTGGAAGTGTTGCTGGCCCGCGAATTCGTCCGTCGCGACAAGAAAACCTTGATCTCCACCGAAAAAGGCCAGCATCTTTTGCAGGTCTTGCCGGACATTTTGCGGGCGCCGGATCTTACCGGGGAATGGGAGGCCCGGCTGGAGGCCATTGCCACCGGACAAGAAAACGCAGCGGACTTTTTGGCCGCCATTCACCATCTGACCCGGGACGTGGTGGAAGCAGCGCGCACTCAAACCCGGGAGGCTTTGGCGGACCCTCGCACCTTGGGCCCCTGCCCGGTCTGCCATCACGGCGAGATTGTGCTGGGCCGTAAAGCCTGGGGCTGTTCGCGCTGGAAAGAGGGGTGTCCGTTTACCATTTGGAAGACAGTAGCCGGGAAAAAGTTAACCGAAGCCCAAGTCAAAACGTTACTCAGTGGCCAACCCACCCCCGTGCTCAAGGGCTTTAAGAGCAAGGCCGGGAAAGCGTTCGACGCCCGGTTGCAATTGGACAACGGCAAAGTGGTCTTTGTGTTTGCCCCTGCCCACAAGAGCCGACCAGGTGCGTAACGATCGGCCGGCGCATGGTGGCCCCCGTGAGCGCGGGGGTGTGGTTATGATCGATCCGGAAGCGTGTGCGCTTTAACAGCCAGCTTTCCGGATGGGTCGTCATCTTTTTGGAAAGGATTTGATAATCATGTCGCGATTGATCGTCCGCACGGCCCATGTAGATCACGCTCGCTTTTACGTCGGATCCGCCCGGTGGCGTACTAGTCTCACCGGGATTGTCGCGCCCCTAGTGCCCCTGCTGGACGCCGGGGTCGCGCCCTGGCCCCAGCTCTTTCTCCATCCTTATGGCCTCGGCACCCGCATTTGGCCTTCCTGGATTGCCTGGCTGCACGAGGCCCAGGGCACCCGCTGTTTTTGGTGTCATGCTCCAATGGCATCCGATGCGGCCACCGTCGAACATGTCTTGCCGTATGGCGGCCGCCTTTGGCCGCGAATCGATAGAATGAGCCAACTGCTGAGCCTCCGGCTCAGCCATCAGGAATGTAATCAGGCGTATGCCGCCTGGCGCGGACAACAATTCGTCCGCAAACTGCGCCGCATGGATGACCGTCTGCTTCGTCTTATCCGCCAACAAATTGCGTCCCATCCGATTTTCGTCTTGTATGCCTATCGGCAACATTCCCCGGAGCATGAAGCGTGGCCCGCGGCCCATCGTGATTCCTCCCGCCTACCGGCGGGGGAGCGTCTCACCCGGTTTTAACATTCACCACGAAAGGAGAGGATTCGGATGTTTACGGATCCCGACACCCCGCAGGACCTGGTGACACCCTGTCCGGTGTCTACGTCGGACTTGCAAAAGCAGAAATATGAGCAGGAACTGGCCGGGCCGAGCAAGTTTGATCCGCACGAGATCCGGCTGTCGGAGGCGGGCCAGTGTCCGCGCCGGCAAACGCTGCGCGCTTTGGGCTTTGTGCCGACTCCGCCCACGCTCCGGGAAATGGCCATCTTCGAAACCGGCCACCTGGCGGAAGAGCGGATTACGGCCTTGTGGGAACAGCGCTATCCCGGACAGACAGAACGAGAAGTGCTGGTGCAAACGGAATTCGGCGTGGGCCATATTGATCTCTGGGTGCCCCCGGCGGCGCGTCTGGTGGAGTGCAAAACTACCACTGAGAAGCGGCTAAAGGATTTGCCGCTGTCCAGTCACGTGGCGCAGGTCACCATGTATTTGCACTTCTGGGGCAACGCCCGCCAGGCCACCGCCGAGATTAGCTACCTGATCAAGGAAACCGGCGAGATTCACTCCTATCCGGTGACCTATGACCGGCAATATGCCCGCGAACTCATCGTGGGGCTGATGGAGGTCCAGGCGGCCATTCAGCTGACGCGGGAGCCGGTGCCGATTCCGGACGACTACCAGGCCACGCAGTATCCCTGCGCCTGGTACACACCGCAGGGGCTCCGCCGCTGCGGGTTCTGGGATTATTGTTGGGGCGCCCACGTCACCACGATGGCGGAGAAGAAAGATGTCGTCGCTGTTGTCCCGCCCTTGACCGCGGATCTGGCCGAATACGCCCGGATTCGTCAGCAACAGCAAGCCTTGAAAGCTCAAAGCGATTTGTTGGACGTGCGGCGCGATGCGTTGGAAGCCGGATTTGTCGACATTCTGACGAGCCGTCAAGCCACGGTACTGCGGGCCGGGGACGTGTCCGTGAAGCACACCCTCATGCCCGGGCGCATCACGACGCGGATTCAAGACGCCATCGCCGATGGCGTGGTCAGTGAAGCGGCCATCAAGCCGTATCTCAAAATCGGTCAGCCGTCACACCGGTGGACTGTTCAAAAACCCGCCAAAAAGGCGCATTCCAAGAAGGGGGATTCTCACAAATGAAACAGTTTCATAAAGCCACCAAACAACAAAGTTTTCTCCGCATGGCTCTGGTGGGTCCCAGCGGGTCCGGCAAGACCTACAGTAGCTTGCGCATCGCCCAGGGACTAGGCAATCGGATTGCCCTTATCGACTCGGAACGGGGATCGGCGGCCAAGTATGCCGGCGATTTTACGTTTGATACCGTCGAGCTCGACACCTCGTTCAGTCCGTCGGAATACATTGAAGGGATTGAAGCGGCCGTCCAGGGAGGGTACGACGTCTTAATCATTGACTCGTTGTCCCACGCTTGGAACGACAAAGGCGGGATTCTCGAACTCCACGACGCTATCGCGGCCCAAGATAAAAGCACCAATGATTTTACCGCGTGGCGGAAAGTCACCCCTGAGCATAACCGGCTCGTGGATGCTATTTTACGCGCTCCCCTGCACGTTCTCGTCACGATGCGGGTGAAAACCGAATATCTGATGGAAAAAGACGAACACGGGAAAAGCGTGATCCACAAGGTGGGTCTAAAACCCATTCAACGGGACGGCATCGAATTCGAACTGGATGTCGTGGGCAATTTAGACGAGAACAACACGCTAGTCATTACCAAGACGCGGTGCAAGTCCTTATTTCAAGCCACGATCCACCATCCCGGCGAAGACAACATCGCTCCCGTGCTGAAGGCGTGGCTGACCGACGGGGCCGCTCCCCTCATTTCGGACGAGCAAAGCAAAGAGCTCTGGCAATTGGCCAAAAAAGCCGGATTAAGCGTCGGCGGGTTACTGGACTTGACCAACAAAACCTTGGGCCAAGCCTACACCAGTCCCCGGGAGATTACGCTCGACGAGTTCCCCCGCATTGTGGAGGTTTTGCAGCCACCGCAAGAGAAAGAGGCGGAGTCAGAAAACGCCGTGGGATAAAGGAATTGGATGAGGGGGTCACTATTATGGTGCCTCCTGTTATAGCCCTTTTTGCTGAACTTTCTGCATGCAGAAAATCTTAGAGGCGTCTTGCTTAACATTCTGCATGCAGAAAATCTGTTGGGAATATACACCACTAACCACTCCGGTCTTCAGGCCGAGGTGGTTGGTCTATCTTGATGCGTTGACGGTGCCACGACACATCCACCATTGCCAAAACAGGGCGTAAAGCCCCCGGCTTCAGCCGTGGGGATATAAGCCCACGGCCCGACAGGGCCAATATTTGCGCCCTCGAAGAGGGTTAGACTCCGCATCGTGGTATAATAATCATACAGGATAACTCAGGTGGCAGGGACGGCTCCATTTGGAGAAAAGTGGAAACTAGAGCAATTGTTACATTCCCGACGTTGTGATACCCGCTGTTTATTCCCACCGAATTCTTGCGATATTCTTGCCGACTTTTCTCAGATGTATATCATGTATACCAGGTATATCATGTATAACACTGGGTGTCATACATCTATACTCCCTATTTTATGAGGAATCCTTCGCGTCCGTTTGTTGGCCGATGACACCTGATGTCATCGGGGGTCGGTCACGTCCGGTACGGGTGGGGCGAGGCCGTGAAACAGGCCACCAGGAGGCGATCCGCGAGACGTGTACCAAAGTGCCGCCGATTAAACCGGTAGGCAAATTCCTCGAGGTGGAGTTGACGGCGGGCACGGCCCCGCCCGTGATAGGTTCCATCGATAAATGTCTTCGCATTACTGATGAGGATGTTGACCCAATGAAACACCACGGGGGCCTCGGGATCATCGCTGAGGGTAATTTCATGGTCCGCGTGATGGGTTTTGGCTGCGGCCGCGTAACCTGCCCAGCCATCAGTGCGCCACACCCCCAAAGACTCGACGCGACGGTCCAAAACCTCCGCAATGGTCTCATTCGTAACGTCCGAGACGGCCTCGAAAAAGGCATGTTGGGGGTGCCCTTGGGCATCCAGACTGACCCCGACAATGACGGGGTCTTGGTCGGTGCCCCGGCCCCGTTTGCCCGAGCCATGGCTAATGCCCCCAAAATACGCATCATCGAGCTCGAGCAACCCGCCCAATTTATACAAGCCATTGCGATCCGCCATGGCTTGCTGGATTTTATGATGCAACAGCCACGCTGTCACGTATTTCAGTCCCAATTCGCGACTCAAGGTGAGGGCTGACTGGCCTCCTTTGTCGACCGCGACCATGAAGATCGCCATAAACCAGACCCGCAAGGCCACTTTGGTGCGGTGAAAGAGAGTCCCGGCGGTGACGGATGTTTGATGATGGCACTGGGTACATTCATAGAGGGGTGCGGTCCGTTCGGACCGCTGGATCGTCCAGTATTTTTGGCCTTGACATTGGGGGCACAAAAATCCTTCAGGCCACCGTTGTTTAAAGAGATATTCCCGACAGGCTTCGTCGGTGGGAAACTGATCCTGCCATTCCAAGATCGTCATCACGACACCCCCGGACACATGATATTACCTAAATTATAGCAGGTTCCCTCCACTTTGCGGTCCCTACCTGAGTTATCTGGGGATGTATGTAATCATATGAACTACCAATCGAATCACAATGTCGTCTATTCGTGCCAATATCATGTGGTGTGGTGCCCCAAATACCGGCGATCCGTGTTGGTGCGCGGGGTGGATGAACGGTTGAAGATTCTCATCCATGATGTCGCGAATGAGCGTCAAGTCGCGGTGATCGAGCTCGAAGTCATGCCGGATCACGTGCATCTGTTGTGCGAGGTCGATCCGCAGTTTGGCATCCACAAATTCATCAAACAGGTGAAAGGCCGATCTTCTCGCGTGCTCCGTCAGGAATTCCCGTGGTTGAAGAGTCGATTGCCGAGTTTATGGACAAATTCCTCCTTTGTTTCCACCGTGGGAGGTGCACCTCTTGCCATTATTAAGCAATATATTGAAAATCAAAAAACCGTCTAAGCACGGCAGAAGCACGACACCTTCCTTCATTTGCGAGGTGCCCTTGCACGTGTTGCCGTCTCAAGAGCCTGTCTTGCAGACCCGCTTCGAGGCGGCTCGGCAGTGCTACAATGCCTTGCTCGGGGAAGCGTTGCGCCGGATGCGGCTCATGAAACAATCGCAAGCCTATCAGGCGGCCTGCAAGATTCCGCACGGCGTCGCACATCTCGTCGAACGGAGAGCCGCCTTCAAGCAAGTCCGCCAGTCCATGGAGTTCACGGAGTCTGCCTTGTCTCGCTATGCCACGGAGATTCACCACTCGTGGATCGGGGATCATGTGGATGCGGTCCTCGGGCAGACGCTTGCCCACCGGGCTTTTGACGCGGTGGATAAGATGGTCCTCGGGCGGGCAAAGAAAGTCCGATTCAAAGGACGACGCGGTATCCATCAAATCGGGAGTCTCGAAGGCAAATCGAATCAGGCGGGACTCCGGTGGCGCACGGACCATCTCGAATGGGGTGCTCTATCCTTGCCCATGATCCAGGGGGCAGCACAAGATCCCGTCATCGCCTATGGATTGGCTCATCCGATCAAATATGTACGACTCGTGCGCCGCAATCTCCGGGGGCGAGATCGCTATTATGCCCAACTCGTCTGCGAAGGTATCCCCCTGCGCAAACTTGATCCGCAAAATGGGTGCTTCCAACATCCTCTGGGATCGGATGTGGTGGGCTTAGATATCGGGCCGTCGACCATCGCGGTAGCGGGGGAAATCCAGGCATCCTTGCAACGATTTGCGGAGGACATTGTGCGGGATCACGCGACCTTGCGACGGGAGCAGCGGCATGCGGACCGCCAGCGCCGCGCCAACAATCCCAACTGTTATGATGCGCAAGGGCGGGCGATCAAGGGCAAACATCCGCACAATAAGAGCCGCCGGCAACGCCACACCGAAGCCAGAATCCGTGACCTTCACCGCAAGGAAGCTGCCCATCGTAAAACATTGCATGGGCAATTAGCTCACCGCATCCTGGCGCAAGGGGCCACCATTCTCACCGAAAAATTGAGCTACAAAGCCTTTCAAAAACGATGGGGCCGATCTATCAGTATTCGGGCGCCACGTTTGTTTTTGACGATCTTGACCCGCAAGGCTGAAAGTGCTGGCGGGCAGGTCATCGAATTCAACACGCGCACGACGGCCTTATCGCAAACCTGTCTCTGCGGGCAGAAGCACAAGAAACGATTATCCGAGCGCGTCCACACGTGTGAGTGTGGCGTGATCATGCAACGCGATCTGTTCAGTGCGTATCTGGCCCGCTTTGTTGAAGATGATGCCCTCCAAGTCGCCAAGGCCCACGAGTCTTGGCCAGGTGCGGAACCGCTCCTGCGGACGGCTTGGCAACAGGCAACCCAAAACCAACCCGCGAGTGGACAGCGCCAGCCGCCCTCCTTTGGCCACTTTGTCCGTGGCCCGAGTCAGAGTAGGTCGCCCGAGAAAGAAAGCCTGCCCGAGCATAAGACACCGGATGTTGTAATTCTTGCGCAAGTGGGAGTGAGAGCCGATGAAAGTGTGAAGGTAGAGGTTTTTAGAACCCCCCGGCTTTAGCCGTGGGGAGGTTCAGGTTCATTCGATCCCCATGCGGAAAATCCTGCCCGCTCTCAGAACGGAGAACGGCAAGGCTTTTCGCCGCTGTTCGCGTGATGGCAGAAATCGGCCCGGGTTACGCAGACCTACGCCACTTTGTCCGTTAAGTGGCGGCTCGCTTGACACACTTTGTCTTCTTTATCCGAGGCCTCCGCGGGGGTGCCTCTGGGACGCGTCCGGCGATCTTTAGTCGAAAGGAGGACGTCATGAAAACACCAGTATGCGAAAAAGTGGCTGTGCGCCATGTGAATACCCCATCGTCGGAAGGGGTTGCCACGGCGCGCCGCGTGGCCATTCAGGCCATCCGGAGGCAGATGATGGCAGGTCCTGCACCTTCGATCAAGAAGGAGCAGTTGTCGTGATCGCCATTTATGCCCGTGTCAGCACCGAAGAACAAGCTCTACACGGAGCCAGTTTGATCTCCCAAGTCGAGGCCTGTCGACAACATCTGGGCTCGCCTGCTGACACCATTCAGGAATTTGTCGATGGGGGAGAAAGCGGTGCCACCTTAGATCGCCCCCAACTCGCGAAATTGCGCCAGGCCATTGCGCAAGGTCAGGTGAGCCGACTGGTGATTTATGATCCCGACCGCCTGTCCCGCAAGCTGGTGCATCAATTGTTGCTCACCGAAGAATTCGAGCGGGCCGGCGTATCCCTGGAATTTGTCAATTTTGAGTGGGAACAAAGCCCGGAAGGGCGACTCTTTTACTCCTTACGGGGCGCTATTTCGGAATTTGAACGGGAAAAAATTCGCGAACGGACCCGGCGCGGCTGGATGACGAAGGCCCGGCATGGACAATTAGTGGCGGGCATGCAGCGCTACGGCTATCTCTACGATCCGCAAACCAAAACCGTCCGGGAAGATCCGGAAACGGCCCCTGTCGTGCGGGAAATTTTTCGGTTGGCCGCCGAAGAACATTTGAGCACCGGCCGCATTGCCCAAGAACTCGCCCGCCGCCGGATCAAACCTCCGCGGGGGACGGTGTGGTGGCGGGATACCGTAAGCAAGATTTTGCGCAATCCGGCCTACACCGGGTTGGCCTATGTGCATCAATACGATTCCGTGGTGCGGTATCGGCCGCGGGACCCAGACGAGTGGATTGCCATCGAGGTGCCCGCGATTGTGGATCCTGAGGTCTGGTCCCAGGCTCGTGCCGTTATTTACCAGTACCAAAAAACCTGGAAAGGGCGCCAGGAGTTGCCGATGCTTCTTCGCCGCGTGGTCTACTGCGGGCAATGCGGGCACATGATGAGCACCAATGTGCGCACGCTCGGCGGTGTCACCTATCGCTATTACTTTTGCCCGAATCGTCATATTCGAAAATACCACACCGACGCGTCCCCGCATCCTGCTCCCTGTACCATGCCATGGATCCCGGCGAGCCCCGTTGAAGACGCCGTGTGGACCGATGTGGTGGCCTTGCTGGACGATCCCGATGCCTGGAAGGCGGCTCAGGAGACGGTGGAGCCCGTGGGAGAAAGCGATGCCACGCGGATTGCCGAGGACTTGCAGCGTGTGCGCCGGAGCCGGAATCGCTTGTTGGAATTGGTGCGGAAAGAGTTGATTACGCTGGAGGATGCGGAACGTGATTTGGGAGTCTTGAAGAAGGAGGAGACGCGATTGAAAGACGAAGAGGACCATTTGCGTCAAGTGCAGCCGTCACTTCCGGCGATTGCCCGCAATGTGCGGGAAGCGATGGGACCCGATTTATCCGTGTTGTCGTGGGAAGCACGGCGGGAGATTATTTTGCGGCTGATCGAGAAAGTGACTCTCAGTGTGGATGCAACAGGCACGATTCAGGCGGCCATCCAATTTATCGGGGGCACTTCCAACAGGTAAAGTTCGCCTGGCTGGCTTCCACAAGATGAAGGCCAATTCGAGGTAGGTTAATCAAACTACAAGAAATCACACATAAACCATAATATTTTGAATCGATTGAGCTATAGATTGAGATCGGATGTCTGATCTATACTAAACGAGATCCTGTGAATGCTGTGAATATTGGCAATAATAGTAGCTGATTGTAGGATTTGAAACCTTAACATCAAGGGAGCGATATCTCTCATGAGTGAAAAACATTCTGTCCCCGGCGCGAGTGAAACCGGGATGCCCGAACTCCCCTTAAATGCGTTTGTGCGGCGGTTAACTCTTCTCTCCGCAATGGGGGTGTTTTTGGATGGATATGACTTAACCATTATTTCCGTTGCTCTTCTTTTCATCATTCCGCATTTTCATCCTAGCGCGACACTCCTGGGGATGGTTGGAGCAGCAGCAGTGGCGGGCATGTTTGTGGGATCGCTGGTATTTGGCAATTTAAGTGACCGTTTTGGCCGGCGAACCATGTACTTGTTGGACTTGCTTTTTTTCGTCGTCTTCGCCATTCTCTCTGCATTGTCGCAAAATATCACTGAACTCATTGTTTTTCGATTCTTGCTAGGCATTGGAATTGGTGCCGACTATCCGGTGTCGTCGGCTTTGACCGCAGAATTTTCTCCAACGAAGAAGCGTGGCTTGCTCTTGGTGGCTACGATAGCGTCTTATCAAGTGGGTGCTGTGGTGGCCTATTTAGTGGGACTGGCTTTAATACCGTTAGGACCCGATGCATGGCGCTGGATGTTAGCGAGCGGAGCCGTACCGGCATTACTGGTCATGTGGTCACGGCGGTCGATTCCCGAATCTCCGCGATGGCTGATTCGAGCAGGTAAAGTGGCCGAGGGACAAGAAGTCTATCGTAGCATCGGTCACGCTGCTCTCCAGCAGACCGTCGAGGCAAATAAGACCACTCAAAGAGAACAAAATGCCAAACCAAAAACCTCGGAGTTAGGCGATTTTCGTCGGTTATTCCGAAAAGATTTGATACGCATGACCGTTTTCACGGCGCTGACGTGGTTTCTTTTTGATTCAGGGGCCTATGCCTTTAGCGTATTTTACCCCACGATATTTAAATCGCTGAAAGGGAGCACTATTGAATCATCGGTGTTGGCCTCTGCGATTATTGCTGCAGTGGCTTTCGTCGGCATTATCTTAGATTTGCTCTTAGTTGACCGAGTAGGCCGTAAATATTTACAAGCTGTGGGATTATTGGGATTGGGACTCATGTTTATTCTCTTGTCTGTCATCACACCGGGATTTTCGGTGTTTGTCATTTTGTTCATGATTATGTACATTTTCCTGCAAGCCCCTGCGCAAATGACCTATCTGTTTTCCGTAGAAGTGTTTCCGACCTCGGTTCGTGCCACCGGTCAGGGATTTGCCACGGCCATTTCTCGTTTGGGAGGACTGATGGGTATCTTTATTTTCCCGCTGCTCATGAAGGATATGGGATTGTCGACTGGAGTCCGGATTTTGGGAATAGCCGTCTTGCTGGCTTTTATTTTGACAGTGTGGCTGGCACCGGAAACTCGGAATCAACCCCTATCGGATAATTAATGGGAGAGCCCCCTGATATAGGGCTCACGGTTCAATGGAGAGCGAGAAGTTTGAATGACATGCTGCGATGAAAAGCAGCTTAGAACCCCCTACTCCTTTTAGGAAATAGGGTAGTAGGGAAATACCCTTGGCAGGTCCGTGAATGTCGTGCGCTGTGACCTGGCGGAGAACATAAATGGGGAGTCCCGTTCGGCACGCCGGACGATTACGGCAAATCGTTGTGACATCCTTCAGCTCACTTACGAGATCAGGAAGATAGCGGAACGTAGAGCACTGTCGGTCATGGGTCATATGTGGCAGTAAACTGCAGGTCCTATATGCAGACTTGTTGAGAAAGTATCACCGAGCTCGGGATCCCAAAGGTATCAGCAAGTCTACGATGGCTAAACGACCTCCGCCGGGGGCTGTCCTGGGATAAGGAGAGCCCCTCCCTTGCGTGCGGTAGGTCATACGTGATATGAAGAGGAGACGATTGCGATGCGTATTTTGATGACCAATGACGATGGATTATATGCCCCGGGTTTAGAAGCTCTGGCACGCGTTTTAGGCCAGAGTGACGAAGTGTACATAGTGGCCTCTAGCCACGAGCAGAGCACAGGTTCTCATGCCATAACACGCCATAAGCCCTTACGTATCACCGAGGACTTTAAGGACCCGTCTTGGGGCATCAAACGGATATGGAAGACCAATGGGACTCCTGCAGACAATGTGAAATTAGGGGTGACGTTATTGCTCTCAGAGCCTCCTGAGTTGATTATCTCCGGTATTAACCGCGGTTCGAACTTAGGACGTGATGTTTATTATTCCGGCACTATTTCTGCAGCCATGGAAGGGATGTTTCTTGGAATTCCATCATTGGCTTTATCATTGGATATTTCGGATGACGGCTTGGATCAAGATTTCGTCTGGTGTGCTCGTTTTATCCAATGGTGGATTCATTCTGAGCATTTCATAGAACCGCCGCCAGGCATTTTCTATAATCTCAATTTTCCTCATGGGGGAACAGTGCCGCCAACCCGACTGGTCAGCGTACCCTTAGGTCGCCGTGAATATCAGAATACCTACATTCGCCGTGTTGATCCCCAGGGGCATGAATATTTCTGGTTTGTAGGAAATCCCCTGGAAGTCACTAACGCGGAGCAAAGTGACGTGGAGGCTCTTCGTCGGGGATTCATCACCTTGACTCCGATTCAAATGGATGTGACGGCCTCTGAGATGTTGACCACAATCGGAGACTTTCCCGTGCCCGAGTTAGATTGATATCAGATAACGGATCCTTTTGGTCATGAGGCCCAAGATCATCGGGACACTGCAAATAACCGAAAAAAAGGGGTTGGGCTGCTGCGCAAGGTGGATAGCCCGTCTATCCGGAGACGGCCCCGTAAGGGGCCTCCTTTGTACAGGTCTTCCGGAGCGGCCATGGATTTTGCTAAGACTGGGGTGATGAAATCGCAGGATCGGGATAAATCCGCCAGATTATAATAGCCCAGCCGATGCTGCCGATGAGGGCGAGAAAAGGCGCGAATCCCAGGTGAGGCACATGACTGGACAGGGATGAGGACACAAAGGACCCTAGCATGCTGGATTGCAGTTTGGTCATAAGATGGGTGATTAATCCTTGGATGCTGAGC
>PXYT01000007.1 GCA_003023725.1 Sulfobacillus benefaciens
TGCCCTTGTGTCATTCTGGTGCACGGCTCCGGCCCACAAGATCGCAATGAAACCATTGGTCCCAATCAACCGTTCCGTGATCTAGCCTGGGGACTGGCCTCTCATCAGATTGCGGTCTTGCGTTACGAAAAGCGCACGCGAATCTATCCGGATGCACTGAAAAATCTTTCCTCTTTTACGATAAAGGATGAAACCACTGATGACGCGGTATCCGCTATCGAATTTGTTGAAAATCTCGATACTGTGGATAGCGGCAAAATCTTTGCTCTAGGCCACAGTCTGGGAGGATTTGCTTTGCCCCGGATTGTCCAGATGTATCCCCAAGCAGCCGCTTTGGCTGGGGTGATACTATTAGCTGCCAATGCGCGGCCTCTGGACGAGGTCATGGCATCGCAAATTGCCTATCTCGAAACTTTGGAAGAAGCAACGGATGATATCCGTGAAGTGTTGCAGTCGATGGCGGCTCAAATTGAACTGATCCGATCGCTCAAACAAGACCCTCATGCAGATGTGACTCCTTTTGATGTGCCTGCCAGTTACTGGGTCGATCTGCAAGACTACCGTCCCCCCAGGGTATTGTGTGACATGGCCATGTCAGCCTTGATATTGCAGGGAGAAAGCGACTATCAGGTGAGAATGGATGAAGACTTCCATCTCTGGCAAAAACAGTCTCGGAATTGTCCCCAGTGGACATGCCTAAGCTATCCAGGGCTTCATCATTTGTTTATGCCATCACCAAAGAAAATGGCTACCCCTCGGGATTATGCTCAGGCAGATCACGTTGATCCGCGTGTTGTCGCCGACATAGTGAGTTGGATCAACCATTCTACACGCCGAGCCACCAAGCATTAATCTGGACAATGGCAGGATTTTGGTCAATCCATTCTCTTTTTTTCTGGCGAGGGAGAGAGGAGAACACAGGCGGCTTTATGTCCTGTGGCAACGGAAAATTCGCTGAGGCATTCCTTGGGTCCATTTTGACCAGGCATAAAGGCTGCGGATTGCAACAAGGGATGCGGGCGAGTGATGTCTAAATCCACAGCGCCAGCCTCGTGTTAAGACAACCGCGCAATCTCTTTGTGCAAAGGTTCTTGGAATTGAGGTGGAGTCCGGATCTAAGCTCCGTCCTGAAGTTATCTCCAGTCAGATGTTAAAAACCCTGAAGGAATAAGCCTTTGTGACATCGTAGAAGGATCTGCGACGCACAACACGAAAAATTCAGGACTTCCGGAAAGGGTGGTCAAACATTCGGGACTTTGGGTCTTTAACGGATAGGGTTTCTTCGTTAGAGAATCCCTGACGATAATGATTCTCCAACGGCGTGTTTCGTCTCATTCGGCGACGTTGTTTACAGTGTAGAAGGCATTTTGCTTTTCAAGATAACTTGAGGGCGGAGTCGTTGACAAAGAAATCCATCGATCACCCTGCCGTATCGATCCGCATCCAGCAAAATTCGATCGAAGTTCATTCCCCTGAACCTTACCTCATAAAAATGGCCCGACAACCAGCAGAGAACTGGTGGGTCGTGGTGGCGGATTTTTATCCTTGTTAAGAGCCTCGGCTCCAGAGTCTTGTGCAACTTGTGCCGGGTATTCACCGAAAATAATGGGAAGACCGGAAGATTGTGGCATGAGGTAAGTCACGAAATATTTGCCAAACCTTAACGACTGGATCGCACAAAGACAATAGTTTCCCCTTATATTCGGGGAGTAAGGATGCTCTATAGGGACGGGTTATGACGTCGTCGGAGGAGGCAATGATCATGGCGCTTACGATTGTCCATCTTTCGGATTTGCACTGGGATGTGATTTTTGCTGAAAACGTAAGGGAATGGGAGAATTTCTGTCAGGCTCTGCGTCTAATGCATCCTGATTTGGTAATTGTGAGTGGAGATTTGACATCAACTGGCAGCCACAACGAAAAAGGTTTGCAGCAAGTCCGTTGGGCCCTGGATCAAATGGAGCTCGAGTATTTGGTCGTAGCCGGAAACCATGATTTGGGTGCTAATTCATTCAGAGGACAGCACTTTCCTGTGAGTGAAGCATACGAAAATGTACCTTGGTCCCAGACCCACTTTTTTCAAGTCTTTCGCCAACCTCCGGTAGTGCGCTGGAATCATCAGGGCATCACGATTTTGGCGTTTTCCGTCCGCCAGCACGATCCGGATCATACCTTGGTTCTGCTTGAATCCTATCTCACCGAAGAAACGACTCCCGTTTTGGCTTTTGGCCACTATCCCTTAATTCGGGTCAGTCATGAGGGGCCTCTGGCCACGTTTGACAGTCATGAGTATCTGGGAGAGACTCTTGATGATCTTTATCGGCTATTCTATCGTTTTCCGCGAGTGCAGCTCTATGGATGCGGTCATGTGCATGTCGCCTCGCGCCGGCATCTCTTTAACCGAACCTGGCAGTTCAGTGCGGGAGCCCTGGGGCTCGGGACCAGCCAATTTTGGGTGTACCAGGTGACGGAAGAACAGCTCCTGTATTATTCGGTCCTGGGTAATGGGCCTTTAACGTTCTGGAATGCTACCGCTGCCGAGCCACCTTTGGTTGAACACTTGGATATGTCTCAAGAAGGGTCGCGCTTTGGCATCCAATCTCTGACTTCTCACATCCAGATACCTTCTGCCGCCCATCAAGACAGATAGGGGGGAAGACAGAAAGGACAAAGTCAGCAAAAAGCCTCACAGGGCATCTTATCTGGTGGCTCTGGTTGCCCTGGCCTATGGGAAAGAGCCAGGGATTGAAGCGGCTTAACTTATTGATTTTCTTGGATAATCCCAGAGACAAATTCGGGTTACCGAAATGAGTATTGCGATCTCTTAAGGTTTTAGTGTGCATCAGGGAGGCACAGCAGTTGTACCGGCCGTTAGCCTTGTGCTGTATGGTGGGCAGAATTTGATGTCGCCAGGCGGGACCGGGATCTATTTCGGCGTCCGGAGTTCTTGGGGTGGAATGGGCGCCGACGAAGATCCGAAGTTTGGTTCAAGGCTTTACGGTCTCTGCCGGACGCTTGGGAGCATCCTTGAGTGTCTTTGCCTTTCCCACGCTCTTTCACCGATGGGGCGAGTCGGGTGCCATCATGTTTTTACCGGTGTGGCCGTTTTGGTATCGTTGGTCACGATGATATGGATTCCGGAAACTCGCCGCAAATCATTGGAAGATACGGATCGTGAAGAGATAGCTCTACCCAGAACGATTATGGAGCATCCTCTCCTGACTGAGACCTAATGGCAAATTGAGTAACCTTAAGCTTTTGCCTCGGCCCATCAAGCTTTCGATCAGCATATTGACCTGTGTACTAGGACCAAGTGATCCTGCGAATCTCGCTTCCCTTGTTCGCGACTTTCCGGACACCGTGTTAACGCAATTACCGGAATGCCTGTGAATCACTGTCCGGAATCACTGTTAACGATTTTGCATATCGGTGTCATCATTCTATCTACTGATACCCCAGGATCCCTTCCCCTTAGGAACTCCAATATGTCTTTTTCCCTGAAGCCGCCACAAGGGAAAAGAATGCCTGCCCCAAAAAAACATCAGCCTGCCCGAACAGACAAGCTGATAGAATGGCGGTGAGGGCGAATGCACATTCAGATTACGGCGTATCCCAATCGACCCTGACATCATCGAGCCCCTAAGTGCTTTCTAATCAGAGTTTTCAAAGTGTCCCACAGGAACCCATGACGGGGCTGTCTCAAAAGGTATGTCGGCCGTGATGCCGTCCCTAAAATGTGCCCATTTTACCCTACGTAGTGGAGAAAGTAGGTCACTTTCCTCCTCATTTTTAGGGGTCAAGTGGGAGAAAATTTTAGGACTAAAGCCTTTTGAGACAGCCCCGGTCATTTTGGTCTTCAGCCGATATACGCGCCAAAACAGGCAATAGGCTGGATAATAAGTCCAATCACATGGTAGTATCGTTCCCGTCGATTCTAAACCTGCAGTCGGTATTGGGTGTTTTTGCCCAACCCCTCGAAAAAGGAGATTAAGAAAGAAAATAATCTTTGTCAAAACGTATTTAAGATATTGCCATATTTCAAAATGAACGGGGTCTGTGTTACGCACGGTGTTTCTTCTGCAATACATCTGGGACATGAGTGGTCCTTCTTCGCGGGAAGGCTAGACAGAGTGAGCGAGGGCACGACAGTTTGGAAAAATTGCGGAACATCTGACGCCATCCATAAACTGGATCGCTCATCGAGGTTTTTCGTTCCATCACTTCTGATACCCCACATCCACCCGAGACATTCCCCCACAGAGACCAATCCCTTCAAGGCATGGCATGTCAAGAGATTTCGATTCCGTACCATATGACCTGGGACCGTGTCTTAGTCCTCAATCAAATTCATGAGAAATTCATGAGGACTTAACATATCCATAATGCAGTTATCGCCACGTCTTAACATGCTCCCGCTATGCTGATTCTGGACTCGTCGCACCATCTACTCGTTGTGGAAAATAGGGACTGTTTCTTGCTGACAACACCAAGAGGACCGGCGATACGCGATGGGGATACCGACACAAAAATACCGTAAGTTTACTTGAGGAGGTTTTGTGAATTATGGACCGGGACTCATCAGGAAATACCCGTGATCGCCTCTTGAAACCGCTGGAGGATACGGGGCTGCAAAAATTTCACTTTCGCACCTGGCTTACGGCCGGTATGGGTTTTTTCACGGATGCCTATGATTTGTTCATTATCGGAGTGGTGACCACACTTTTGACCCCATTATGGCACCTGAGCACCTTAGATCTGATGTTGCTCAACAGTTCTGCACTGTTTGCCGCGGTGCTGGGAGCCTTGATTTTTGGACGCTTAATGGACCGCTTGGGCCGGAAAGCCATTTATGGTCTGGAAGCCACACTGCTGACTTTAGGTGCCATCTTATCGGCATTTTCCGCCAACTTCTGGATGCTTCTGATTCTTCGCTTTATTGTCGGAATGGGGGTCGGCGGCGATTACCCAATGAGCGGGATTATCATGAGTGAATACTCTAACCGTAAGAACCGCGGATTTCTGGTCAACTCGGTCTTTGCCATGCAAGGCTTTGGCTTGTTGGTCGGGCCATTGGTCGCTATTATTCTGCTCGCTAGCGGCATGCCTGATGCGGTGGCATGGCGGGTTATGCTGGGCTTAGGAGCAATCCCCGCGGCCGTTGTCATCTATCTACGCCGCAAAATTGCCGAAACCCCGCATTTCACCCTCGGAGTACGAGGCGATGTCAAGGGAACGGCCCAGATTGTGCAGCAATTAACCGGAAAACCGGTGGCTGTTCCTGAACTCAAGGTCTCCAAACTGTCCAGTTCTCCTCGGGCATTGTTCGGTGACAAGCGGGTCTTCTTGACACTTATTGGCACGGCCTTTTCGTGGATGTTCTTGGATATGGCATTTTACGGCAACAGTGTGTCGTCCGGATTGGTAATGAAGGCATTGCAACCGCATGGTACCCTGATTTCCCACACGCTGACCTCCTTTTGGATATTTTTGGCGGCGGCGGTGCCGGGGTATTGGATCTCTGCACTCACCATGGACAAATTAGGTCGTCGGTTTATTCAAATTATGGGTTTCCTGGTGATGGCACTCGCCTATGGGCTATTATGGCTTGATCCCGGCATTGCCACGGTCCCAATTGATTTTCTTTTGGTGTACGCCGTCAGTTACTTTTTCATCGAGTTTGGTCCCAACTGTACCACTTTCGTATTTCCCTCGGAGGTGTTTCCCGTGACAGTGCGCGGCATGGGCTTCGGGATTTCCGCCTCCGCGGGCAAGTTTGGGGCGGCGATCGCGGCCTTTTTGTTTCCGTTGCTGCTGGTGCAGTTGAAACTGCCCGGCACGATGGGACTGTTGGCAGGTATTTCTCTGTTGGGAGCTGTCCTCACGATGCTCGTCCTGCCGGAACCTAAGGGTTTGACGTTGCGGCAAGCGTCCCAAGAACAGATTTTGGAAGATTCCGCTCACTCGCCTTCTAGCCAGGAAACGATCAACCCATCCCACCCCTAAAAAGTACATCGCCTAGAATAGAGCACTAAAAACCGTTGGGTATTTTGAATAAGAGAAGCTGCCAGATGGGGAAGAAAGGAACGAACACCAATGCTGTCCCAATCGAGGTTGGGATGACACCGCCAAGAAAAATCATTGAGTTTCACAGTGTCTATGTTCGCATCCGTTGCCTTTGGAAAGGGTTCGTACTGGGTGAGCGACTTGCGGGAAGTAGGACCATTCTTACGGTCTTCTTCACATTGGGTGGAGGAGCCCTGGAATACCTCGCCTGGCTGATCACTGTAGTCGCCCGCCGCCGTATCGTTCATAACTGCAACGTCATCAAAAGAGAAAGGCAATGAATCAAGGATTTGGGTGTAATCTCAATCGCAGTTAACAGCTAATCAGGAAAGGTGTGAACGAGGGAATAGAAAATCCCCAGGATATCAATTGTGTTGTGCTTCCTTTCGGCAGTGGTTGACAAGGGGTTTTTTCGTTGGAGCCTTTTCCAAGCAGCGGAAAAGGCTCCACAAGACTTGCCATACCGGATGGACGACCAGTTCAGCAAGACGGGCCAACCTTTTGCCATACGTTGAGCAGCGCCCGGATTCTGGGGCGGATTGCGGTATAGATCAACCCTTTCACCCGAATCCAAACTCAGCAGATCGCATTGGCCAAGGACCATTTACCATCCCCAAAACGGGTAGATTACATTCCCCGGAATCGCCGGGACTCACTCCGCAAGCACGACAACTTCAATTGCCCAAAATGGATAAGCCCAAATCCTCAGGGATTGGGTACCCGATGAAACGAATTGCGAAACTTGGCTGCTTTGCTGTCCAGTTAAGAGGGCATCTGCTCGGACCGCCAGTCACGGGATCCGTTTCCCTCGCCACCGGAGAACAGTGTGTAGGGGCCAAACTGTCCATTTTTCTTGGGTCATACACAAGGGTGTCTAAGCGGGCCGCGTGGTCGTGGAAAATACCTTGGACCGTGCGCTCAGAGCGGCCAATCCTCTGCGCCATATGAAAAGGGACGACGAATAGTGATAAGCCCGGTCCGAGGACCAAACGTGGTGTCATAAACCGTTTCGGATACACCCCCGCCAATTTTTCTACCGGCAGGGACGGGTTTCCGTACGGAAGTCAGAGTGTTTGATGCTTTCTTTGAACACGGAATCTACCAGAAGTTTTAACACGGGTATTACAGATTTATAACACGCGCCACTTAGTGTGAAAGGGTAAGGGAACTAAACACGGTTATGCCGTGACTTTGGACTCAAGGAGATGACCCTTTCACGATGAAGCACAGAACTCGTACGGTTTGGATTACTTTGACTCTCTTCAGCGGAGCGGCATTAGCCGGATGCGGAACAAACGCGGCAGCTCCCTCGCATAATAGCCCCCTTCATGGCAGCGGGAAAACCCTCGTGACGTTTTGGGAATCCCACAGTGCCGCCAATCAACAGGGAAAGGCTTTGGCGAAAATCGTCAGGGAGTTTAACCATAGTCATTCTGGTATTACAGTGGAAGTGCATGTCACCCCAGCTTCCGCCAAAGCGCTCGCCGCTGTTCAAGCGGGGGATCCGCCGGTTATGGCCATGATCGGCCATCAACCCCAATACGGATATGAACGCGCTCATGCCTTGGTGAATTTAAAGTCGTTTATTAATGGACCCAATGGATTTTCATCTCAGCAGCGGCATCAGATCTGGCCAGCGGTGTATCAGGCGGAATTTACTCCTTCACACCAGCAGTATTTGTTTCCCGTCGATATCAAAGTGGCCGAGTTCTTTTATAACGCCAATCTGTGGAAAAAATCCGGGCTTAGTTCACCTCCGACGACATGGAGTCAGCTCATGACCGATGCCCAACAAATTCAAAGCAAGACAGGTGCTATGGGACTGGGAGCGCGGCTGGATCACAATGACTGGCTGCCATTGTTTTACTCCAACGGAGGGCATTATTACAAGCCGGGGCATCCGGGACAGCTGGACTTGAATTCACCTGCGATGGCCGCAACGATCCGGCAGGTCGTAGCCCGGGACAATGCGCCCTCCGTCAAGATTCTCTCGTATAACACCAGTTTTGAGGACTTTGCTTCGGGCAAGCTGGGAATCTTGGAAAACACGGCGGATGGCTATGAGATGGTTCGAGAAGAAGTTGGAGGAAAATTCCCCGTCGGTGTGTTTTCTCCTCCACCGGGATCAAGCGGTCATTCGGAGTCTCTCTACCAGGGACTGAGCTTTGTCATTTTTCGACATGCCTCTCAGGCACAGCAACAAGCTGCGTGGTCTTTCATCAAATATTTCGATTCTCCTCACGGCCAAAGTATTTGGTCAACAGTGGGCGGAGAGCCTCCGGTAAGCCGAGCAGATGTTGCCAGTGTCGAAAAGATGGCCGGGGGCCAGTTTTCAGCCAATCCGGGACCGTACGCGGGAACAGCTGTCGCGATTCGCGAACTGGAAAGCGGGCATGTGATACATAAAATCCTCGGTCCCAACCAGAGCGAAATCGACACCGTGATTCAGGATCAAATCCAAAGCGTGGTTCAACACAAAGAATCGGTTAGCCAGGCCTTGAGCAATATGCAAAAGCAGGCTACCGCCTATCTATCCGGTGCAGCAGTTCAGTAAAGGAGGCTTCAATGCAAGAAAACTTGCAGACCCCATGGGAGAAATCCCGGCCCTTGGCCCCACCCCTCAGTGCGGCACGCACTTTGAGGCGGACCACAAAAGCAGTGAGTGGTTGGCTCTTGGTTTTGCCGGCCCTGGCGATTTTAACTCTCTTTACCTATGGTCCGGCCTTGTTGGTGGTGGCCATGAGCTTCTATCACTGGAGTCTCGGAGGCTTTCAAGACTCCCAGTGGGTAGGGGCTTTACACTACCAAGAACTTCTTAATCCCATTTCCGGATTTCTTGAGTCCTTGAGTGTGACCTTTTATTATGTGGGAATTATGGTGCCTATGACCATTGCCCTCGGACTGGGCATTGCATGGCTCTTCCGGGGAGCGGCCCATAAGCCGACTCCCTGGTTGACCTTCACGCGAGCGGCTGTATTCCTTCCTTATATTACACCGGCTATCGCCACGTCAATTATCTGGGTGTTCATTTTTAATCCGCAATTTGGTCTAGCCAACGCTGCCCTGAGATTCTTTCACATTCCGGCTCTGGGGTGGCTGGTGAGTTCGACGTGGGCTTTACCCGCGGTGATGATCAACAATCTGTGGCACAACCTGGGATTTACCGTGGTTCTCTTCCTCGCGGGTTTGTCGAATATCCCGGGCGAAGCAGTGGAAGCGGCTTGGCTGGATGGCGCAGGCGGATGGCAAACTTTTCGTTATGTGGTCTTGCCTTATCTCTCGCCGGTAACGCTGATGGTGGTCATCTTAACGACCATCCAGGCCATGCAGGCCTTTGGATCCATTTACGCGATGACAGGAGGGCAATTTGGCGGAGGAGGAGGGCCGCTTAATTCCACGACCACGACGGCGATCTATCTCTACAAATCCGCGTTTATCTTTTTCCACTATGGCTATGGTGCCGCGGTGTCGGTGGTACTGTTTGCCTTGCTGCTGCTTATGACCATTGTGCAAAAACAGGTGGGTGAGAGGTATACCACGTATCAATAAGGTCCGCTGGGAGCGTGGTAATCCAAAAACTGTGAGGAGGCAGGAGTCATGCGTTTAGGGCAGGGTAAAGGTCGGCGCGCGTTGCGCACGGTGTTTCAAGCGATAGTGGCGCTCGTTTTTCTGTTCCCTTTTTACTGGGCGATGGTACTGAGTGTGGCGCCAAAATCCCACGTTTTCACTCTGCCCCCCGACTTGTTGCCCGGGTGGGATTTTCATCCCTGGGTGCAGGTGTTTCAAGCAGCTCCCTGGGGATTATATTTCCTGCACTCGGTCATTATTACCGGCAGCACCATTATTCTGGTGCTGATAACCGGGGCATGTGCTGGTTATGCGTTGAGTTTGCCCACCTTCCGGGGGCGTGAAATCGTGTTCGGGATATTTTTGGCGGCCTTAATGGTCCCCCCCGAAGCGATTCTCATTCCCGACTATGTCGTGGCGTATCATTTGCATATATTGAATTCCCTTCGCGGACAGGTATTGCCGTTTGCCGTGAATGTCTTTGCCATCTTCATTTTCCGGCAGTTTTTTAAGACATTGCCGTCCGAGTTATGGGATGCGGCGCAGCTTGACGGAGCTTCCTGGTGGCGATATCTCTGGAATTTGGCCTTACCCTTGGCCAAACCGGCTGTGGCGACGGTGTCTCTCTTGACATTCTCTTCGCAATGGAGTCAGTTCCAATGGCCCTTGATTATTACCCAGGGGCAGAGTGCCCGGCCGGTTGAGGTAGCTTTGTCCTACTTCCAAGGGTTTGACGGCACACACTGGCGCGAATTGGCGGCGGCCTCCATTCTGACCTTGACCCCGATTGTTATGGTATTTCTCTTGACCCAACGCTATTTCGTGGTATCCGTAGCGGGGCGGGTGGACGACCGGGAGTCGTCTGCCCCGATGACACCTCTGAATCGCTAACGAGTGGCGTCAAAGAACCGGCTGTCTTCCTCGGAAATTTGTATGGGGTGTCCGTAGATTGTTGACTCATGGAGGTTGCATGCCGAGTGTTTTCAGCCGAGGCAAAATCTGGTAATCATATTGGTTGATGCCGACCCGGGCATGGGCAACTCTCATAGGATGTGATCATCGCTGGCTCGCTGGATGTGTGGGGCTTAGCCGGCGAGTGAAAATTACTTTTATGTTTGCGGCTGGGGTCGAACGATGTCTTCCCGTTTACCCTGGAAGGAATGCTGTTCGGTATTCAGGGGTTCAAATGTCCCATCATCCCCTTGGGCTGCTGGTTTCAGACGGGTTTTCATCTAATGGTGCTCAGGCTCCCGCTTTTTTTCTCGTGAAGATGTGGGCAACACGCTGGACAGCCCTTCGTCTCCAAAACCAAAGAGTCAGCTCTCTTGTCGACTCCCATAAATTCGTCAATTCCAACCGGGTCAAAGGTTTGGGACATTTGAGCGGGGAAAGTTGAAATTTAAAGACCATAAGCATGGCCGGTAATAGATACCGAACAAGCGGGGGTCGTTCAGATCGTACAAGGTGGGCACAGCCAGACCACAGGGGTGTGGCTGTGCCCTTGCGTCCATTTACTCATTCAGGTCATGCGGATCAGAAAATATCGATCTTGCGTTGTCTCTATGCCAACAGACTACTCTTCTAGTGTTTGTGACATATTGCTCGATGATCCAGGTTTGATATGACGAAAAGAATACCACAAGCTCAGGTCGTAGGCGATTTTAAGAACGCCGCCACTTACAAAAGGACCCAGGGCACCAAAAGAGCTCAGCATCCAGCCTCCCCCTATTGGCCCTATGGCCCGTCCAATTTGTTTTCCTATAGAGGTAACACCCGCAGCTTCCACGCGTTCTGTCGGATGAACGACTGCGGCGATGTAGGATTGCCGGGTCGGAACATCCATTTCCACTAATAAGCCGCGAAGCAAAAGAAATAGGGCAGCAAACGTCCCGTTTGAGGAAAATGGCACGGCGATAAGCAAAAGTGAAGACGGAATATGAGTCAATACGGCCGTATTGAGTAATCCGAGACGCCGTGACAACCGCTCTGCAATTGGGAAGGAGAGGGCTTCTAACAACTGTTCGCCAAAAAAGAGGAGAGCTAGATGCGTGCTGGACATTCCAAAATGGGTGTGTAGCCAGTACACAAGAAGTGGCGTGGTCACCATGCCGCTTCCTGAGGCGTCGACGACAAATAAAGCAGCCAACCGATAAACGATTCCATGAGAGGCATTAAGACGTCCATAATGGATGGGGGGTTGGGGTTCGGTATGGTCCTGAATTTTGTCTTTCTCGCGTCGATGGGCCACTAGAAGAACAGTGGATATCAGAACAGAGATAAGGCTCATCAAACCATAGACCGTTAACAGAATTTCGAGTCCGGTCTGAAAAGACAGACCACTGCTGTGGGGAAGACCTGCCGCTAAGGAGCCTAATGCCGCCGCCGCCGTGCCGACCATGCCATACACAGCAAAGGTCCGTGTACGTTGAGCATCGGGAACATGGGCCAATATTCCTTCTTCCAACGCCGAAGAAAAAATGCCGCCGACGGGCGGGATGAATCCGAGAACGGCAACAAATAGGAGGCCCGTCTGTGCGGGGTGTTGAAAGTATATCACTGCTGAACCTAAGAACATCATGGAGGACAGAAAAACAAACGGAATAGCCCCCCAACCAGAAGCACTTCTCGTGAACGCATAGGTGTATACAGCACCAAAGAAAACACTCACACCGATGACTATGCCGATTGTGATGGCATGTAAACCATAGGTTGCGGCGAGAAGCGGAAACGTAATTGTCATCAAACCTATACCAAAAGCTCGCACAATGTGATTGGCATTAATGAGGGCTACGGTCAATTTCGCGATCACGATGGGATCCTTTCTGGGGTCATCAGTTAACACGAATGATTGTAGCATGTAATGAAGAAGATCGGGCGAAAGATGCTCTTGATTGTCCCGGGACCGCAAACGCCAGGGGGGTTTAAGGGTTTTGAGTAAACAGGATTTTGCGTAGCGCTGGCGAAGATTGAAAGTATGTCATCAACTCGGTCGATAGGGTTCGGTGGATTAACACGCTGAGCCTCCAAGCATCAACCATGACAAAGGCGGGATGGCTGCTTAAGCCATTCCGCCTTTCTTGGGAAGTTGACAATCGCCTAATTCCCTTGCGAAGGAGAGAGGAGAAAACACGCCGATTCATGTCCCGGAGCAACGGGAATTAGCTGAGGCATTTCCTTGGCGCATTTTGGCAAGGCATAAAGGCAGCGGGGCGCAAAAGGACATCCCCTGCGAGTGATGCCTAAATCCGGAGCGCCAGGTTCTTTTTCAGGCAATCGCGCAATTTCTTGGCCGGGAGGCGAAACCGAAGCTTGCAATAAAAGCTGAGTATAAGGATGGGCCGGGGCTTGAATCAACTCCTCTGCTTCCGCAATCTCGACCAGGGATCCGCCGTACATGACGGCAATGCGCTGGGAAAGATAGCGCGCCGAGGCCAAGTCATGGGTAATGTACAGATAGCTGAGTCCTTGGCTTGCTTGCAACGATTCGAGCAGTTGCAAGATTCCTGCCCGAAGAGATACATCTAACATGGATATCGGCTCATCACAGACGACGAAACGGGGATCGGCAGCGAGTGAGCGAGCAATGGCCACTCGTTGTCTCTGACCCCCGGAAAGTTCATGAGGATATTTACTCTCGAATGTGGCACTGGGCGTCAGTCCCACCTGGGCCAGCAATTCTTGGCAACGCTTCCGTGCCGTTTTGGGCGACAATCCTCCGAGACGCCTAAGCGGGCGCTGCAAATGATAGGATACGGTGTGGAACGGATTCAACGAAGCAAAGGGATCCTGAAAGATGAGCTGCGCTAAGCCATGATATCGGGCTAGGCGCTTTCCTCGAATTCGGGTGACATCTTCTCCTTCAAAACGGATGGTTCCGGATTCCGGGCGCAAGAGACGCACTAGCGCATGCCCTGTGCTTGTTTTACCGCTCCCGGACTCCCCGACCAGGGCCAGAGTTTCTCCTTCTTTGACCTCCAAATTCAAAGAGCGCGCCGCGTAAATGTCGCCATTCTGACGGGGAAAACGCACATGTAAATTTTCAGTTTGGATGAGCACGTTATCGTCCATGAGCTATTTCCTCCTTGGAACCTCTGGAACCTCTGGAACCGTTAGATTCACTGGACCCTTGGGACTCTTGGGACTGAGAGGAAAAGTCGGATGAGGAAGAGTCCATAAGATGGCAACGGATAAAGGTGTGAGTATTTTGGGGCGGAACCGGAAGGGTTTGGCACTTATCTAAACGCTGGGAGCAGCGCTCCCAAAATGCACAACCCGGATTCAGTTTGCTCATATCTGGCGGCTCTCCTGGAATTCCTTGAATCCGGACACGCCCCCCTAGGATCTGTGGTGTGGCTTGAATCAAGCCTTGGGTGTAAGGATGGTGAGGAGTGGAATGGCCGGTGGCCAAAGCGCTTTTCGTAATCTCGACCAATTCTCCGGCATACATGACCGCAATGCGGTGCGCTAATCCTGATACCATAGAAAAGTCGTGACTGATAAACAAGACGGCCAAATGGCGTTCTTTTTGAATGGCAGCGACTTCGGCCAAGATGGAGTGCTGCACCACCACGTCCAAGGCGGTGGTGGGTTCGTCCATAATCAGGACTTTGGGGTCGAGCGCTAAGGCCAGGGCAATCACCACCCGCTGTTTCATCCCACCCGACAATTCGTGGGGGTAGGAGTGGATAACCTGGGGACTTAATTGCACCTGCTGCAACAATGAAATGGTTTTCTTTCGGATTTCAGTCCTTGTCATCGTGGGTCTGTGAGCCAGAAAAGTATCCGCAAAATGGTCTTTCACGGATAAAACGGGGTTGAGGGCATTCATCGAACTCTGAAAGACCATGGCAATATCTTCCCACCACAGGTGCCTGAGATTCGAAGAAGAGAGATCATAGAGAGAGCGCGAACCGATCAGAACCTTTCCCGATACCTGGGTGCGTCTCGGATCCAGAAGCCTACTGATGGCCAGAGCCAATGTGGATTTGCCGCTTCCGGATTCTCCCACCAACCCCAAAATTTCATCCTGAAACAAGGTAAACGAAACGCCTCGCAAGGCCGCAACCAGGCCTTGCGGCGTATCATAAGACACTGTGAGGTGTTCTGTCGACAATGCTGCCTTCATAGCTTGGCTCCCTTCTGATTGCGGGTTTTTCTATGGCTAGGGTTCACTCTGAGCCGGGGATTGGAGAGTTGATCGATGCCAAAGTTGATCAAAGCGAGGCTTAATCCGACCAAAGCGATTGCGAGTCCTGGAGGCACAATCCACCACCAGGCGCCATTTAGCAGCGCTTCTCCGGCATCTGCCCAATAGAGCATGGTACCCCAGGTCACGATGTCAGGGTTGCCGAGTCCTAAGAACTCCAAGCTGGCTTCTGCCAAAATGGCTCCAATGGTGGCGAAAACCAAGTTGGCCACGACCAAGGACAGCATATTGGGCAAAATTTCCGCCACCAAGATGCGCCAACGGTTTTCTCCTGCCAGACGCGCTGCGATAACGAAGTCGCGCTGAGACAAGGTGAGGGTCTGGGAGCGGAGTATCCTGGCGCCCCAAGCCCATCCCGTGAGGCCGATGACAAGCGCAATGACCAGGGGGCCGGTTTGATGGACATAGGCGGTAATCACGATTAACAGGGGAAGGCCTGGAATGACCAGCATAATATTGGTGAAAGTCGCCATGAAAGTATCGGTGCGTCCGCCGAGATAGGCGGGGAACATACCCAAAACCACGGCCAAGAGGGTGGCAATAAAGCCGGCGGCAAAGCCAACACCTAACGAGACGCGGCCACCATACAAGAACTGGGCCATGATGTCCTGGCCCGAGGCCGTGGTTCCAAGCCAATGCCTGGCACTGGGAGCGGACAGAGGCACAAAGCTGGTTTGGGATGGCGAATAGGGGGTGAGTAAAGGAGCACAAACAGCCAGCAGTACAAACGCGGCCAAAATTGCTGCCCCGAATATCGGGCGTTTGTCGCCCTCTAATATGCGCCCGATGGCTCGCCACCTCAAAAGCCGGCGGCGAGTGGGCACCGTGGGTGAGGAAATGGGGACATGCGATGTGCTCATTTTGAAACACCTCCCCGGGTGCGGGGATCTAGCCTGCCATAGAGCATCTCCACGATAAAATTGGTGATCAAAACCGAAAAGGCAATAATGAGGAAGAGCCCTTGCATCAGGGGGTAATCTTCGTTTTGCACGGCCGCCAGGAGTTGATAGCCTAAGCCGGGATAAGAGAACACGACTTCCGTCAAAAGAGCGCCGCCCACCACGAATCCGATGGCCATGGCAAATCCGGTCATACTGGGCAAAATCGCGTTGCGGGCGGCGTAATGAATCATTAACCGGGATTGGGAGAGACCTCGGGCGCGGCCAAAGAGAACATAGTCCTCGCCCAAGGTTTGAATCATATTGTTGCGCATGCCCAAAAGCCATCCTCCCATGGAACTGATGACAATAGTCACGGCAGGCAACAGCGCATGGTAGAGCATATTGCGGATAAAGGGCCAGGTGAAAGCGGGCGTGAGGCTGGTGGAATAGGCATGGGCCAAGGGGAACCAGTGCCATAAGTACCCAAAGAGAAAAAGCATCAAGAGTCCCAGCCAGAAATAGGGCAAAGCCGCGGTAAAGGTGGCCATCGTGGAAAGAATGCCGTCCCATTTGCCTCCCCGGTGCCAGGCGATGTAAATGCCAGCCATAAGCCCAATACACACGCTCATCAGGGTGGCTACCCCCACCAGACCCAAAGTCCAAGGCAAACTCTCGGCAATGATTTGAGAGACCGGGACCGGGTAGTAGGTGAGGGAGAGCCCTAATTGCCCATGAATAAGGTTATTCAGGTAGATGAGATACTGATCCCAAAGAGGTTTATGCGTGACGCCGAACTGCAACTCCAAGGCTTTGAGGGCCCTGGCGTTCAATTGGCCTTTGAAGCGGCCAATCATGAGCACGGCGGGGTTGCCGGGCATGAGCCTGGGCAGAATGAAGTTGATGGTGGCAGCAGCCCACAAGGACACGAGAAGGAAGGCGAGACGTTGGCGTACAAATTGCATGAGTTGTGCCTCCTTTGAAAAAGCCTTTCAACCCGTCAAGAATTTCTAACCGGGTGAATTTTTAAAGCTCCCTCTATTAACCCCGAGGTTTCAAATGGGACAGGACAATGCCTTCCGCGGGATAGTTGTAGGGAGCGGGTTGCGCATAGGGATTTTGAGCCGAGGGCCATCCAGTAAAGTATTTGGTGTTGTATTCATACCAGGTGGCGCCATAAACCAGCGGGATGGCCGGCAAATTCTGGGCCACCGCTTTTTCCAAAGTGTCAATAGCCTGATGCTGGACAAGGGGGTTGCTGGAGCGTCTGTAAAGCGTGAGAGCGGCATTGGTTGTCGGGTTGGACCACCCTTCGAAATTTCCCGGATTCTTGGGCTGTAATAATGCCTGGTAGAGGTAATATGGGGTGGATCCGGCGCCGCTCCACGACATGGCCAACTGGTAGTGGCCCGTGGTGATGTTGGAATAATAGGCCCCAAAACTGAGTTGCTGAACACTCACCTGAATCCCAATCTTTTTCAGATCATGGGCAATTAAAGCGCAATCGGCGTCCCAGTCGGTCCAGCCTGTCGGAACTTCGAGGGTGAAGGACAAGGGAGTGCCGCCTGGGGTCGTGAAAATGCCTTTGGCATTGCGTTTGAACCCGGCTTTTTGCAAGAGGGCAATGGCCGTTTGGGGACTATAGGAAAAATGCAAGTCCGACGAAGGCAGATGAGGATCAATCCACGATTTTTCCTGGGGCAAGAGCAAGGCCGTCGGGGTGGCCGGCGCCTCGTAGCCGTATTCTCCCACTTTATCAAGCTGGACGCGGTTAATGGCATCACTAATGGCTTGACGCACCGGAAGTTTTGACAGCAGCGGATTCTTGAGATTGGGGTAGAGCATGTTGGTGCCGCCTACGGAAAACCAGTAATGATTGTATTGCGGAGCCTTACTGACAAAAACCTTCTTAATGTTGGGGAAAAACAAATCTGTCCAGTCGACTTTCCCCGAGGCAAGTGCTAATGTGGCGCTTTGGTTTCCACTGTAATCGAGATATTTCAACTCATGCACCTTAGGTTCTCCGCCCCAGTACCGGGGATTGGCCGTGTAGGTGTAGGCTTGGGTGGAAAATGTGTGGACCAGATAAGGACCCGTGCCAATGGGATGCGTGTTCGTAATTTTGGTAGGATTGGACACTTTACTCCATATGCTTTTAGGCACGATATACACATCGCCCAAGACAAAGTTGCCAAAAGGCACGTCGGGCGAATGGAAGGTAAAGACGACCTGATTGGTGCCTTTGGCTTGAACCGAAGCTAGATGAGTCCAAATGCCGTTCGTATCGAGACTCGGGAATTTTTTCAACAGGTCATAGCTGTAAACAACATCTTGAACTGTCACGGGCTGACCATTGGACCATTTGACATGGGGTCTGAGAGTGACGGTGAGGGTGCGGTTGCCATTGCTCCATTGATAGGACTTGCCGATCAAACCATAGGTTTGCGATCCCACCAAATTGAAATAGAACAGTGGTTGATAAATGAGACCCAAAGTGCCGCTCAATGCACTGGAGGAATAGGGGTTAAAATTATCCGCAAAAGCTCCATTCAATCCGGGGATCACGGTCAAGGGCTGATTGGGTTTTTGATTGGCTTGGGTTGTCGGTGCCTGGCCGCAACCAGCCAAGGCCACAGCCGAGGCTGCCAAGAGCCCAAAAGAACTCAGAATCGTACGTGAGAGTTTCATCTGATAAAAGCCTCCTTCAATATTTGTCTTTGATGGGCAACACTTCTGTCGACGTGTGGTGAGATGACGAAGAATCGTGGGGCCACGTGCATGGAATATGAATGGGAGTGGGATGATCGGTTGCTGGCCACTGAATCGTGATGGATCTGTCTGCGATTTCTACCCGGATTCCTTTGTCCCCGGGTTTACATTCGGGAGATCGGTCGCAAAGCTGCTTCAGTTTGACAAACCCTTCCGCTTTGGTGCGGTAGATGACTATGGTCTCTTCATTTAAGGAGAGTTCGGCCGTGGTTTGGACGATGTCCAGGTGCTGCGGAATCAAAGGCACATCTCCATAGGGCAGCATCAGGGCTTGACGGCCTTCCAATTGAAGAGTCCAGGTCATCACTCCTTTTTCTTGGTCGTGCAGGGTTATGCAGGTTTTTTCTGGGGTTTCATGGAAGTTATGCACGAAAAGAAAGTGCCCTTGGGGCCCTAAGCGGCGGGCAACATGAACTTTGGGGTTCTGGTTGTCAAGCCCGATGTCTTTGCCCCAAGATTTGAGAAGGCGCTTGACAAGAGGATAGGTTGTGTCATAGGTGCCCAAGAGGGCTACCCCGATTACAATGACTTTCCCCTTCCGCGTTGGCTGCGTAAGAATAACAGGAGCCGGATCACCATTCTCGGTTTTTACATAAGCCATGACCTCCACATCCGGACTTGGAGAATAAGAAACACAAGTGGGAGAAAAGAGAGAATCATGGGGCAGGATCTGAACGACGCCGGAATAACTGGGGCCTAACGGCAAGGAAATTCCGAGGGCGTCCGCCAGGATATGGCACGTCTCACCTAAGAGGTCTTGGTCCGGAACATAGGGACCAATAATTAAGGTGCCGCCCGCTAGGGCATAAGACGCTAAGCGTTTTTGGGTGTTTGCATCCATAAAGCGCGTGGTGGCGACCCATAGCCAAGGATGGCTGTCAATGTCCAAAGCGTCGCTATCGGGATCGTCCAGCCATAACGCATCCAAGTTGACGCCTGCCGCCACAAGACACCGGTAGGTTCCATCAAAATGCAAAGCCTCGCGTTCCCTCACGATGGTGTCGACCATAGATGGCGGCTTTTCCCCTGTGTCTGAAACGGAATTTTCAGTCATATAATACGGGGAATAGAAGCCCACGGTGATATCCGGAAGGGGTTCAGATTGGACCAAACTGGGCGCAAAGTCTTTCAGCAATTGACCGAGATGTCTGATGGACTCGGCCTGAGGTCTCGGAGACCCATCTAGGGCCAGAGGAGCTTGCCAGTCGTGAGCTTGGCCGAAGACGCCGATGTTCTCCGGATTTTCACCGGATGAAAGCATGTACCAGTTGAGGCCGTTGAGACCATAGGCTATCGCCACACGTGCAGCAAGATCCAGGTCGGAGGGTTCGATGTGAGGCCGGTCCTGAAACCGCCCCGACTGGAATTCGGGTGAAAATGCGGCTGTATCCGGGGAATTGACGGCCCGGGTAAAAAGAACAGCCAGAGCGATATCGTGGAAATTGTCGTAAGTGACGTGGCCTGGGTAGAAGTCTCCGCCTAAGAGAGAAGTGGGCAGAACTTTGGCAAAAGCCAGCTGAGAGAGGCCAACGGGATAGTCTACTCCCCGGCTATAGATGGAGAAATCCCGAAACCCGTGCACATTGATGACATAAGGAGAGGGGAAAGTTAGAGAATGGGCCAAATCGGCAAGATGTTGCAGATATTGGGCCCGATATTCTCGCCAAAACAAGCTGTAGGTCCAATAGGAGCGGGGTTGATTTCTTTGGCTGAGAAATGTCTGATACGCTTCTTGAATGTGAAAGGACGAATCGCCCAGAGCGGTCACCCAATGAAGCATACCCACTTCGTTGTCAAGCTGGGTGAGGAAAATGGGCCCTTGGTTCGTACAAAAATAGGAAGACACCGCCGACGCGAGGTTTGAATACCACCTTTCTACCAGTTTTAGATATGTGGGGTGCAAATAGCTGATAATGCGAGCTGGATGAACATCCCCTTGGGGGTCTTTGGCAATGATGTCGGGATATTGGGTAAACAGCCACTCTGGAAGACCTTCCTGGCGCAGTTCAGCCATAACATAAGGACCCACCCGCAGAAAGACATGGAGACCACGAGTTTGCGCAAGGGATAGAAATTTCAGTAAATTGCGTTGAGGATGGGTCTCTCCCCGGAAATCGAATTGACCCGCGTGAGGCTCGTGCCACAGCCAGGGAACATAGGTGCTGACTGTGGTCAGTCCTAAATCTCGCAATTGATCCAGGTGAGTGGCCCATTTTTCAGGCGGGAGGCGGAAATAGTGGATTTCCCCTCCATAAAAGAAGTGAGGCGCGTGATTATACCAAAAAGCGTGATTCTTCATCTCAAGAGACATTAGGTTCTTCACCGACTTTCGTGGTCCTTTTTTGTGTCGAAGTGCGCGCAATCAGTTTTACGGGCAGCATCTCGCCGGGAATAAGTGTTTTCCCCTGCAGGGCGCGGGAGAGTTGTTTCATGGCAGATATTCCCAACTCATACATCGGTTGATGAATCGTCGACAAAGACGGGTTGACGTATCTGGCAAGGCGAATATCGTCAAATCCCATAATGGCGACTTGTTCCGGAATCGTCACATGCCGTTCTTCCAGTACTTGCATCGCTCCGATTGCCATCTCGTCATTTGCGCAGAAGATAGCGTCAAAAGACCACTCGTGATCGAGCAACATCGTCATGGCGCGTACCCCGCCAATTTCGGTAAAGTCGCCGTGGACGACGGGAATCGTAGTGACATCGATTGGCTCTTCTTGCAGTGCTCGAAAAAAACCCACTTCGCGCAAATGGCTGTGTTCTGAGTCCACGGGTCCGGCAATGAGGGCAAAACGCCGATAGCCTTGGGTGAGCAAATGCTTTCCCGCTAAATATCCGCCAGATTCATGGTCCGATCCCACCGCGGTAATGAAATCGGATTGCAGTGTCCCTGAGAGTCCGCGGTCCAACACGACGATAGGGAGTGTTTTGCGGGCGTAGCGCAGCAACACGGGCGAACTGATGGTGGGATCCAAGACAATGGCGCCGTCTACCCGCCCTTCATGCAAGAGTCTTAACGATCCCTGATCTTGACTTTTGGAGCTGCCGGCTGCCAGTGTGGTAAAACCAAGATTTTCACCGGCTTCTTCCACCCCGCGAATCAATTCGGAATAAAATGGACCGCTTAAGTTATGCAACAGAACCGCAATGGTGTTGGTTTTGCGCACTCTAAGGTCGCGAGCAATGCCATTAGGCTGGTATTGCAATTCCTGCACGGCTTTTTCAACCTTTTCGCGAGTTTCGGGAGAAACTCGGTGAGGTTGCCTTAAAACGAGTGACACGGTGGAAACCGATACTTGCGCCAAATGAGCGACATCACGAATTGTAGCCATTGACCTCTCCTACTTATCGAAACGTTTCGATGCTCCTTCATTATTTTCTGTGTTGTGTAAAAAGTCAATAGATTGGAAGAAAAATTAAGGGGCAATGCTCTCTGTTTGTTTGAGATTTGTTAAACTCTGTTGTCAAAGAAGGACGTAAAAGAGTTGCAATTTGATGATTATAAAGGTGTAGAGGGCCATGAAAATTCACGGATTCATGCCGAGACTGGTCCTGCAGAACGCGTTCAAGCCGGCCGGGAACCCAGGGATAGACTGTCCTGGTTCGCCTGATCGTGACGAGGTAAACCGGGGTTGGTCAAACTGCGTTTTGTCTTGTCTTTCCCCAACGATTAGGATTTATTTCCGTTCGCCGTGTCTGTTTTATAGAGAAGGCGAACAAAATTTGTCTATTATTCTATCGATACGTTTCGATCTTTGAGGCAGGTACGATGCAGTGGAGGAAGTTTGCCGAATGAGGAGAGGATAGCGAGGGGGATTATGATGGAATAGGCTTGTAAGCGGGGACGGATGTGGTGGGGATTATTCACATATTTGATCAAAATGAGAATACTGCCTAATCCCTTGATTCGAGCACTCAGGAAAAGTTTTGTCATTGGACCAGGTTTTCTCAAAGTTCAAAGAACCCGTCGTGAAGGCAGAGCAGGCACCCCCGATGCCATGCTGGTGGCCCGGTGACGTATCGATATGGATCTATGAGGAAACTTTTCCCTTGGAGGTGTCTGCCACTATCGCCAAAATTTGTGTGGGGCTACCACACTTGATGATGCCCTCACGGATTCAGTAACTGCAGGATATCGTTCAAAGGGGATTTTGAAAAATCGGCAGTAACCATGATGTGCCTTATTTTTTGTGGAATGGCTACGGTCTGCTCCGTGTGAACCGCCAAGGATATATGCAACATTCCAGCAATAATCTGAATATTTCCAGAATTGGATGCTTGTAGGAGGGCGTGTTTGGCCACCATAGACGCCACTTCCAATTGATTCAGCTCTAGCAAGCTTGACGCAAGATGCAGCAGCACATCCACAAGATGATCGTTGCGCTCGAGATCTCGGTATTTTTGCGGACGATAACTGCGCATTGTAGACACATGATCAAGGAATTTCTTTGAAGGCTTCTGGCGTCCTCGCTCGACTCGACTAATATAGGCAGCAGAAAACGATTGGTTTCCCAGTTCTTTTTGCGAAAAATGGTGTTCCAAACGCAAGCGTTTAATTTCTTGTCCGGTCACTTCCTTCTCCTCCTTTGAGTCGTTGAACCAGGCGGTCTTGATTTGATGCATGGCGAACGCAGTAAGCTCGTGCGGTTTGGTGTGTAAACACCTTGGAAGCGGGATCAGGGTGGCGGCTCTCGCGTGGCGTTGAACAGATGTCTAATGCCTAAATAAAATGCATGATGATGAGAAAATTCGGAGAGCCATTCCTTTATGCATTATGACGAAACTACCCGACGAACAAGACGAGAACGGCATCCGTTAGGACGAGCTGATGTGTCCGAGAATCATTAAGGGTTCATCGCAATCCGGACACAAGCCTTCGGGAACCTGCGTATCAGTGTAGGAGGTATCGCACCGACCACAATAGAGCACCATGGTGGGCACAATCGGATAGGATAATAGTTTGTTGTTCTGGGCCATAATGTTTCACTCCTTGGGGTTTTTAGATCTCATTTGAGTTTTGCACCCTCACAATAGCGTGTTTTGAGACGGATGACTAATACCACAATGGCAAAGTATCGATAAGGATAAGGTTATGGATACAAAAAATCCTCAGATAAGTCAGATTTAGGACAGCGCAGTAATCTAATGTGTTGAGCCTCAGCCTTGGCTACCCATAATGGGCGTCACGATCCTGATTGTGGAATCTCATCTTTGTCATCTGATTGAACCGATTATGTATGAATGGCTAAATACTTGGTTTGTTGAGGTCAGCTGCTCGTTTCGAGTTGGTGTAATGCCGACCTGCGCAGGGGACGGTTCTCCACGGAGAATCGAGTTTTGGGTCCGAGGCCGTGAGGATTGGGCAGAGCCTATTCGGGCCATAGTCGACACGGGCCCCAATGCGCTTCCCAGTACAGAACGGCAATATATGCTTTAGGGGAAGGCCATTCATCTTGGATGGCCATAGACATCCAGACCAGATTCACGTCCTCGCCGAAGCTATCGCCAAGGGCTGCCCCTGCATCAGGGTTTCCGGCGCCTCGTGGCTCAGGTGTCTTTGGGCAGCCGACGATTTTCGGTCTGGAGATTTCTCGGTTAGCCCGTTTTTCTGCGATTCTGCTAAGACTGGGGGGAGTTGTGCGTGGATGTTTTATTTTACAGGGCGAATTCCGTTAATGCCTATGGGATTGGCCCTTCGGGAGCAGGGGAGGTAAGGACCGGGAATATGATCACGGCACAAGGGTCTTATCCAAATGTTTAGCATAAAAAAGACAGGCACCGCCCTAATTTTCCACACAGTGGGAAAAGCCGCGGAAGAAAAAGTGTTGACACATGACTGGCATGTCGTGAATAATAAGTCATTAATACCGCTTGAATTAAAACAGGCTGTCTGAATGCGTTGGCAGGCCTCGGTATTTCGGACAAATCATTCGTTGATGAGTCCTTCTCTTTTTCAGAAATTCTGTTTTCTGATTTAGCAAACCGCTCTCTTTATCGAGAATCATTTGGTTAGAGGCCGTATTCCGGTAATCTCTTCCACTGACCCGTCTTAACACCTGATGGCGTTCTTTGAGGAAAGAAAACGGTAATCACCATGACAAATTGGTTGAAACCCATCTGATTCCGCCTATTTAAAGCTTCGTATTTTCTCCATGGGAGGCAAAGACATGTCAGACACCACAATTTTTATACCGACAGACTCACGCGACTCGGTCCAGCTTAATGAAGATGGATGGATCACCCATCCACGCGGTGAGACAATAGAGGTTTACGGGCCTGCTAAAGGGCACGCCATTGGCTGTGTTCACGCTTATGAGCCCAGTGAAATCGACCAGCGGATTGAGCAGCTGGCCCAAGGATATCAGACGTGGCGGTTTACGCGTCTCACGGACCGTGCCCGGCTCTTGCACCGTTGGGCCGATATCCTGGAGAAGCATATCACACCTCTGGCCCAGCTGCTGATGCTAGAAATTGCTAAAAACCGTCAGGATGCTTCCGACGAAATTCAGCGCTCCGTGGATTTTATTCACTATACGGCCGAAGAGGGCCTGCGCTTGAGTGGAGAAGCGCTTTATGGGGATGCATTTCCTGGCCACGCCCGCAATAAAGTGAGCCTAGTGGGCCGGGTCCCCCTGGGTGTGGTTCTGGCCATTCCTCCTTTCAATTATCCCATCAACTTGGCTATTACGAAAATCGCACCGGCTCTAATGGGAGGCAATGCCGTGATTCTCAAACCACCGACACAAGGGGCTCTTTCCGGGTTGAATATTGTTCACCTGGCCTATGAAGCCGGGATCCCCTTCAATGTTCTGGCGGCCATTACCGGTTCTTCGCGCAACATCGGTGATTACTTAGTGTCACACCCGTATGTCAAGATGGTCAACTTCACTGGCTCAACTCCGACGGGACAGCATATTGCCCAAATCACCACAATGATGCCCTTGCTCCTTGAGCTCGGTGGCAAAGATGCCGCCCTCGTACTGTCCGACGCCGATATGACTCTCGCCCGGGATCAAATTGTCAGCGGTGCTTTTTCGTATTCCGGGCAGCGCTGCACGGCTGTCAAGCGCGTGCTGGCTGTCGACGAGCTTGCTAGCTCCCTGGGACTCGCGATTGCCGAAAAAGTCCGCACCCTTACGGTCGGATTGCCGGAAGACAACTGTATGATTACTCCATTAATCTCCCAACAGTCGGCGGACTTCGTGTGGGAATTAATTCAGGAAGCCTTGGAACAAGGAGCTGTAGCCCTCACTCCTGTGCACAGAAAGGATAACCTGATCTTTCCGGTCGTGTTAGACTATGTGACACCGTCCATGCGCATTGCCTGGGAAGAGCCCTTCGGACCCGTTCTGCCCATTATCCGCATTCAAGATGAGGCCGAGGGCATCAGCCTCGCCAATGCCAGCGAATACGGGTTGCAAGCGGCAATTTTTACGCAAGACATTTCCAAGGCATTTGATCTTGCCGAACATCTCGATGTGGGGACTGTTCAGATCAACGGTAAGACATCACGGGGGCCGGACCATTTTCCGTTCGTGGGAACAAAATCTTCGGGGCTGGGAGCTCAAGGTGTCCGTTATTCAATTCTGGCGATGACCCGTCTTAAATCCACTGTTGTTAACCTGGGGCATGTGTAATAGACGACTGGAAAAGTGCCATAAGCACTTTTTGAGTTCGTCAGACATGAAATCCGAGTGCTCATTGCGATTAATGCGGAGGCAAAAGACAGATTCGATATCGATTATTTCGAAGACTTATGCGCCCAGTTAATGTCTTGACAGAAGCTTCCTGTGCACCCGACATGGGCCTTATCGCTACCCGCATTGCCAATACCATCCCAGACAGGTGATGAGCGAGCCCCTCATCTATGCCCGTCGTGGATTCGTTTTGTCCATGATTGTTAGGGGGCTTTATAGCACGTCGGTGGCGGCTTTTTGCCGGCGGGGTCGCGTGTCCAAATTTTTGGGACACAATGCCCCAAGGCACCCGTGCTGCCGTCATGGCGAGTGCCGTATGAACCATCAATCCTGCTCGTCTGCCCGTTCTACGGGGCCCAAGCCTGCTGTCACCGGATGATGCGTATAGTTGACGTAGGTCGTATCTTGCGCGGTGAGCCCCCAGGATTCTTGCCCACTCGGATCCTAAGTCCTGGACGATGGGGGGGATAAAATGGCGGCGGGTGTGAGCGCATCCTTGTCCCTTTATGGCTTCCTGTTATTAGACTAGCGTGTTCGAAAATCATTAGGGTCGTTTTGGTTACGGCGTTAAGGGGATGTTTATTTCCGCAAGCGATTGCGTCAAAAAACCCGGATGAATAGAATAATATGGAAAAGAAATTTCCAGAAGGTGACTGTGATGAAGGACTTAATCACTGGTCTAGGAAGAATTGCATACGCCGTTACCGGTCATGGGTCAGAGCTGGTGTTCCTTCACTCGGCTTTGGCCGATCACAGGCAATGGTGCGAACAAGTTGAGGCATTGTCCTCTAACTACCGGTGTATCTCGTACGATTTATTGGGATATGGGTCGAGCGAAAACGCCCCGGAAACTTACGATCCGAGTGATACCCTTCTCGAACTCTTGGATCATTTGGAAGTAGAAACAGCAACATTGGTGGGTTCCTCCTTAGGCGGATCGGTGGCGATTCATGCCGCCTGTCGATTTCCGGACCGGGTCCGGTCAATTTTCGTGGCCGGAACGGGACTCTTTGGATTTCAGCCCCAGCTCGACGGTCCCGAGCCGGAGATCTACCGGGAGTATGAGGAAGCATTGGCCCATCATGACACCACAAGAATCGTTGACTTGGCCGAGCGCATATGGCTTATTGGCACCGAAGGCAGCGAGTCGCGTGTGCCTCGCGTTAGTCGCGACTTGTTCCGCATGATGTACAGGGATTTTCTCAATAACCGCCGGAAATTTCCCGAGTACCAGGATCTGGATGATAAAGGTGCGCTCGCAAATCTTGACAGGCCGGTTATGGTTCTCATCGGCGAGAATGACACCCTATATTGTTTGAAGGTGGCGAACTATTTGGAGAACATCTTGCCTCGGGCCACCCTTATTCGCATGCCCGGTGTCGCCCACTTCCCCAACTTATCTCAGCCCAGGCGCCTTACGGAATTACTCTTACAGTGGCTGAATGAGGGCCCCAGAGATAATGGAAACTGATCCCAGGGCAATTTATTTCGGTGGATGACAAGGTGTCGATAATATTGAAATGGTTTTAGAGAAGGTTCCAGATATTTTGTCGAACAATAGTTTCATCCAGGGGGTATGATAAAGTCTGGGACTACGCTCTACACTTGCTGAATGGTCCTTTATATCATCCCCTTTTAGTACGTTGGCAGTACCTAAAGTCAGGGGAATTTCTAGAGCTCTGTCACCTATTCCAAGCTTTGGCCCCTTGTTCTCATGACTTTCCAGTCCAAGATACACAAGATGGCTAGGGGCTTTAGCCGGTTGACTCAGGGATATGGCGATATTGCAGGTCAATGCACTCTTTGAGATTTCCAGATATATTGGTATGTTAAGAAAGGTTTCAGCATATGGGGATGGCGCGGGATGTGTGGAAAGATTTTGAAAGTCCACTCCATCCTCTCATTCGGTCTCAGACGATCCCCTTGATGTGGCGGCGGATTAACGTCTCTTATCCCGGAATGGCAAGGAGCGGCGAATCCACAAGAAACCGGCGATTTAGTAGCGATGGCGAGGAAGGTTTTGCAGATCCCCGGGCGAGCAGAGCTGACGTTACTCATTCGTCTTCCTTGTCAGAATCCCTCCCAGCTGGGAAGTGTCAAGGTCATCGATAACCCAACTCAGGAAAGCGTGAGAAATATTGGTCGTTCTGAAAATGGTGGTGTTCGTCCTCTCACTGGGCATTGATACCCTCATGATGTCGATAGCCCTAGGGTTTTACCGGACCTCAGGGAAGATTCGCATTGCCACGACATTTGCCAGCGCCGAAGTGATCATGGCCTTAGTCGGATTGTTTATCGGTAAAGGGCTCGGGACATTCATTGGAAATTGGGCATCTCTTACCGGAGGCATTCTGTTGTTGGGAGTGGCCGTGTGGCTTCTGGTTTTCGACAATGACGACGAGGAAAAGAACCGATTCGAACATGATTTGGTTGGATGGACATTGATTTTGACAGCCATAAGCATCAGTTTGGACGAATTAGCCATGGGTTTTTCGATCGGTCTTATTGGAATCCCTGTAACGCTTACGGTCATATTAATAGCGTGCCAAGCCTTTGTTTTTACGGTGGTGGGTCTCACTTTTGGGTCAAAATTGAAACCATATCTGGGGGAATGGTCAGAAAAGCTTGCCGGAACGATTCTCGGCCTATTAGCCTTATGGTTAATATTTATCGCCATCTTGCATTTGCTCCATCATTAAAGACGCTAGGTTCATTTGATTCCGAAGTAAAGATGAGGTTCCGGGGCCTACCGGGCCGGCTGACTCCTAGGCATATCTAATTAAGGCACTGCTTTGGGGTCTTTCATGTACACGACTTGTTCACGGCTAGGGATTCCCTGGCAAATCGGGAAATCACCCAGACGCTCAAACAACGACAGCGGGATGACACAAGAGATTTCTCAGTTATATTGTGCGTAAATATTTCAGAGGTTATGTCCAAAGAGGCTTAGCAGGGAATTCTTTTAAAGAAGGCAACTATAATTATGACAAAAATTACATGCCTATGTTTAGTCGCTATAGCAGTAGGTGGTGTTGTGTCGGGATGTGGAAGCAAGGCGCCGCGAATATCTCAATCTAAGAACACACCCATAATCACAAACGCTATGACTATACTGATCAGTCAACACAACATGACATCCTGGAACGTTCAGGTTATACCCACCCCTCCATTAATCATTAGAGTTGCCTACTTAGGTACAAAAGCCGCGGATCCGGCCGTGACAGTTTACTCAAAAACCTCCGCCCGATCTAAGTGGCGCCGTGTGCTTACGATCAGTTCAGCGTCACGGTTAGTTCATAACGGACCCGCCATGACCATGAAGTGGCCGGCCCACACCCCTCAGTTTTTTGGTTATATTAAAGTCGATGTGAGTTGGTCTGTTGGAGGCCGCCGGGATGCAGGGAAAGCTGTGTTTGTCGTAAAGCGACTCAAAACCAAGGCGTGAGAGTATATGTATTGCGCGAGGGCGATAAACCCGCGGGTGTATTCCGAGATGAAATCAATGAGAAACTGACTGGGGATGACAACTCTATTGGAGTTCTCTGGCGCTATCCATGTTTTGAGCCGCCAGCATCAAAATTGGACGAGTGAGAACCCACCCAATTCTCCGGTCAGAGGGGACGAAGCTGATGTGCTTGCCACTGGGCGTTGCAACAGCTATTCTGCGGCTGCCATGCAGACCGGTTGAACTTTGAGCGCCATGCGATCTCTCATTATTCCCGCAATCTTATCCGCTGGGACCGTAGATCATTGGGAGTTGGTTGTTGAGTGTCCGTCTGGGACGTCAATCGGATGTGGACCAGGGAGCATGCCGCGATGCTCCCGCCATCAATGGAACGGTTTTGGACGTTGATGTTGTTGGGAACGCTTCTTGGAACTCCGCGTTGGATGACCGGTAATGTCCGTCGTACCGTGCCGGAAGACTGCTTGCCTAAGTGGTTCTGGAACGACTTCCACTAGCACTCACATTGTGCTGCGGTTGCATTCAATTCGCAATGAGCTTCGGCATATAGATGCAACCTGGTGTGAAGGCGAAAAAATCCTGGTCTCCAACCATCCCGGAGATAAGTCCCGATAGGGAAATTTTCCCAATACAATTTGTTATGGTGGTTAAGGCACTGGCGCAATGAAGACCCCGATATTGGCATTCACCTCCCTTCAGCCTGGAGATCAATCGGATTCGACTTAACCACTGCAGCATGACTGTATTAGGCTAGTTCGTTTCTAGTGATGGGAAAGACTTTGCGCCAGACCCCTAAGGTGACGACTAAAAGGATGGCCAAGTACCAGTATAGTCCCAATGGCATCTGGCTTACGGCATACTGAATCCCGGCAAACACTGCGGTCAGAGCCATAAAGAGAAAGATCACATAAGTCTGTTTTTGTTGGGCCGCTTGATAAGGAGCTGAAAATGGCAAATCCTTGAGTGTGATGAGTACGGTGATTACGGCAAAAAGCCATGTCGATGCGTAGGCCACAATCAAATTCATCCCAATACCCGGTCCGAAAATGGCAATAAAAATGACACTTTCAATCACATAGACGGGAAGTACCAACCGTGCCAAGAGGGCCTTTAAAATCCCGCGGAAGAGAAGTGCCGGAGAAGACAAAGGGGTCGTCTGATAGATCCAGGCCGCCTTATAATATTGTGAGTAGCGCATCATCATTACGGCCGAGGGAATCATCATGTCTATGAAATAAATAGACAGATACCAAGGAGAGGCCGACAATCCTTGAAAAGGCTTGGGTGATGCGTTTAGCATCATAATTAAGGGCAGGAAAATGCTAAGGGTCAATGCCGGGTAGACTTTTAATTTGAATTCCCGTTCTCTGGTCATCATGGCCGCGCCAAAAATAAACGCCTGCCGTTCTCTGGGATTTCGGCAAAAGAGAGTAGAATACCACTTAGACCACGCCTGGCTCAGATTCCCGGATTGTTTGGCGGTGGCCGAGAGTTTCTCCAGATGTCTTTCGAAAGCCGGCATAAAGTGGAGGTAGAGCCTATAGACCATCAGAGGAACGGCTAGAGCCATGGCCGCGAGCACCATCACCTCCGGGTTGTTTGACGAGGCGAAAAGCACCTGAAACGCGGAGCCAAACCATAAAGGCGGAATGATGATTTCCCACCATGCCGGATGAAAAACAATATGGGCATTTAAGAGTTGGAACGAGCGTCCCAATAATTGATAGCCGATGGTCATCATCAGGGAGAGGCCTATTTGGACATAGTTGATAAAATCCTTCAGCCTTTCTCCGTCAAAGTACCGCAAGATAAGAAAGTATAACAGTGCGGTTAAGGCCATAATGAACAAATCCATCAAAATGAGCGCCACGGCTAAAACCATAAAGAAGACCAAGCCGTGGCGAATAAGGGCCGTGAGTAAAGCCGGCAGAGCCACGGCTAGGGTAATCAACGCCAAATAAATCCCAATGCGCAAGGTTCGGGCCATGGAAATAGTTTTGGGGGAAATGGGCTTAGACGCTAAAATGGTGCGATCTCGAATATCGAGCAATACCGAGGAAAAGTCTGAAATCATGGATAACATGACGAGAAACATTAAGATAGCCATGGCGCTGCTCATAAAAAATATGAGGTGATGCGTCATCGCCACGACGGGAATGACGACGGCTCCCAACAGTACATAGAACCATAAAGAGCTGATGAAGGTATTGGCATGAGGGTTGGAAGAGTCGCGCTTCAGTTGCTTGCGGCTACGGGTTAAAATCGCCGGAACGCGCCTGGAATCCATCGTCAGATGTACTTGCAGGATATTGCGCAATACGGTGTAATCATAACCCCGGGCTTCAAATGCATTTTGAAAGCGGTCTAGGATTTTCAAGGAATAGAAGTTTCGCATGAGTTTTTTACTGCGCCTCCAAATATAATGATGGGAAGGATAAGGGCGTCTTTACGGATCAGTCTTCTTGGATGACCAAAAGGGCTTGATGTGCGATGTTCTGATGTTCGAAGAAGCCTGTCATATGGCCGAAAATCTCTTCCAAAGATTGTTCATGGGCCTTTTGGCTTAGCGTAGCAAAATCCCCGTCTGCGATGACTCGGCCCTGGTTGAGCAAGATAATCCGGCTGCTGATCTTCTCGACAACATCCATGATATGGGAAGAGTAGAAAATGGTTTTCCCGGCCTCCTTTAATTCAGCCATGAGATCTTTGACTATCATGACGCTATTCGCGTCTAATCCGCTCAAAGGCTCATCCAAAAACAAGATCTCGGGGTTGTGCAATAAGCTGGAAATTAATAGGACCTTTTGTTTCATGCCCTTGGAATAAGAGGAGAGGCGGGAGCGGTAGGCTTCTTCCAATCCCAATAGCCGTATCAGTTCTTGGGACTTGCTGGCTGCCTTCTTTTCAGGCAAGCCGTAGAGAGTGCCAACAAAATTGAGGTATTCTTCGGCTGTTAACGCCTCATATAACTCCGCTGATTCCGGAACATAGCCGACCTGGGCTTTGTACGCGACATCACCCCCGGCTACATCGTGTCCCAGCACGGTAATCGTTCCGCTATAATCCGTAATTAATCCGAGAATGGCTTTTATGGTAGTGCTTTTACCGGCTCCGTTGGGACCGATGTAGCCAATGATTTGGCCAGACTGAACTTCTAAGTTGATGTCCTCTAATACTTTGGTGTTGCCATAATTCACCTGGAGGTTGCGAAGGGAAATCACAGATTCATTTTGCGGTGTGGGCATTGCTTGACTCCTTCCGAGTTTTAAGCTGGTTGAATCGGAGGATAAAACCATCTGGTTGAACTTTAGGGGAAACAGCGAAGATTGTGAGACAAATTGGGGTGATGAGTATATCTGGTTCCAGTTCAAGTGATAACCACATGGCATCTTCTATTCTAATACGATAATGCCAAGAGGTGCATGAAAGGGCGTATGATTTATGAACAATCTTTATGCCGAGTTTACGATCTTGCTGGGTCACAAGAACTACCGCATGCTTTAAAGAAGATGGTAGATGACGTTTTCTGGAGGATCGTATACTCTGAAATCGACAATCTCCAACCGCTACGCATTTGATCTAGTCATGTCGGATTTCCTCTCAAACCTAGCCACCTATTTGCATCAATGAAAAACCCCAGGTTGGAATGATGCCTCGAATTCACAGGGCATGGCTGTCTTTCTTATGACAAATTTGCGCTATCATAAGGGCAACAAGATGTCCCGAAAAAGTAGGTGGGGAAGCGAATGACGTTCGAGCTGCGCCGACTTGGGCACAGTCGCATCAAATTGACGCCACTTGGGCTGGGAACTTGGCAGTTTAGCCAAGGACGCGGATTGGTGGGAAGTTTTTGGCCTCGTTTGGATGATGAGGTTATTGCCCAAATTGTTCAAGCGGCATGGAGGGGGGGAATCCACTGGTTTGATACCGCCGAGATTTATGGTCATGGCGCTTCTGAAGAGGCATTGTCCAGAGCCTTGCACTCGCTTGGAATTGTCGCAGGTGATGCGCTTATAGCCACGAAATGGTGGCCTGTGGGACGAACATACCGGTCCCTGGCAACAAGTATTCCTAGGCGCTTGCAAGCCCTTAACGGCTATCCCGTCACGCTCTACCAGATTCATCAGCCCTGGGCTTTAAGTTCCCTTAAAGACCAAGCTCGAGCCCTCATCCATTTATTGCAGGAAAAACTCGTGTCTGGCGTTGGGGTCAGTAACTTTTCGGCTAGGGCAATGAGGGAGATGGCTCACCGCTTAAACGACGCCGGCTTTCCGCTGGCCTCAAATCAGGTGCGCTATAATCTCCTCGATCGGTCTATCGAGCGAAATGGCATATTGTCTGAAGCCCAGGACTTGAAAGTGGCCATCATCGCGTATTCTCCTTTGCAACAGGGCATATTGTCCGGAAAGTTTCACCAACCCGGCGTGCGTCCTGCCGGATTGCGGCGCTGGAGTCCACGTATGTCTCCAGGGTATTTGGCTAGAAGTGAGCCTTTGGTGAATCTGATGCAAGAAATTGGTCAACGTTACCATAAAACAGTCAGCCAGGTGGCGTTGAACTGGATTATCACGGCCCATCCCGAGATGCTCGCTATTCCCGGAGCCACTAAGCCCGAGCAAGCTCAGCACCTGGCTGACACCTTGTCTTTTCGCTTGTCCTGGGATGAATGCGAAACACTGTCCAACTTAAGTGACAAGATTACCTCGAAAGCTTAAGAGCCAGGACGCACAAGCGATCCTAGCCTTGATGGGACCGCATATTACCGCGTAGAGAAAAAGTTGTGCAAATAGGCATGATCTTGGTTGGGCGAAAGTAATTGAAAGATCTGTGCCGGGTGGGGAATTCCAGAGGAAGACCAGAGCAGTGCAACCAAGGGCCATGGCACCTTTCTCTTGAGGACCCGGGTACACGAGAAGTGAATTTGTTTTGCGCGCACCCAAAGACACGCCTGACTCTTAGGCATGCTCACCGTTTTGGCACCGCGAATTCCGTTGGGGAAATCCTCAGGCTACCTCTTTCGGGCACACCCACTGAAAACCTGCTTCTGCCCTAAGGTTGACACGGCCCTGGATCTGAGGCAGATGAGGCTAATCCGGGAAGAGGGATGCCAGGAAAATTAACGTTTCCGCGCCTGGAACTGAATCAGGGCCAGGAATCCAATGAGAATCAATGTGTCGCTGGCCCAAATTCCGGTCATGAATCCCCGCCAGAAGGCTGGGGACGTCAATTGTGTGGCGGAGACAGCAGTCATCGTCGCCCCCAGTGCAATGAGTCCGACTAACCATCCGGAGCGCTGTTGTAAAGGCAATTGATTCCAGCGCTTCCACTGGACAAGGTTCCATTTTTTCAGAGTCGTCATAGTCTTTAACCTTCCTTAGCGTGATTATCACCAATATTCTCTATTCTTTATTATACGTTAGAGCGGATGATCGGTGCACTGTTCTAACCCTATTCGCATCCATTCATTTCTTTCTGGCAGACAATCCTGTTTGGGCGTGTGAATCTCTGTCACCCGGAAGACCGGGCCATTACGAGACGGCGGATAAGGTACTGACATCATCGTGTCATCAGCTTTTGGCAATAGACATATGTTAAATTTGTCTGTGCCCTCATCCAAATTGACAGCGAATAAACCGTCGTGAGAGTCCATGATGCGGCGATTTATGGCGGAACATTTGCTAGTCAGACAAGATTTCAACGTCGACGGCTGTTAATCGTTGACTATCTGTGGCATTTGTCTCGATTAAGTGAAATGTCACTTTCTGACCTGGCTTGAGAAAGCGATAGCCATTGGGAAATCTTCGAGGATTAGGCCGAATTGCACTGAAGTGAACGAAGACATGATGACCGTCTTGTCCGTCCAACATAATGCGGCCATAGCCCTTTTCTTCTTTGAACCACTTCACAACACCTTTTCGTCTGGGCATTGAAAAACCTCCTGGTGAATAATGAGTTGCCCCAACAAGTGAAAGTGAGGTTGGCCCCGTTGCTCCCGGCTCCCCATCTGATTATACCTGAGTGTCATCAGCTTTGCTGAAGAGCTCTTGGGCTGTTACGCCGCCCAGATCCTTTTTGTTATAAGCTGTGCTCAATTAAAAGCGCCCCCACAGTAATTGTGGGAACGGCTAATACCAGCAGGACCCGTTATCCGGTGAAACAATTCAAGAATTCGCTTGTATTTTCGGCTTTCTTCATCTTTGCGCAATGAGAGGATTGTCCGTTTCCACAAGAGAAATTGACCTGAGGTCCTGCGAAGCGGTGTAAAAACATCGTTGAGAAATAGCATATAAAACCCCTGGAAGAATAGAGGACTATGTCGAAATATGTCGAATCATGACAGAAGAGCAATAGGCTTCAACGCTTGCTCTTCACATTATACCCAATGGGGGAGGTCACTTTTTTGACACGACATCGACATGTGTGGCTCAGTGCGATTTTTAGTGGCACTTTGGCCACATTTTCTTTTATGCCCCGGATCTATGCGGCATCGAATAGGCCCGCTGTTTCCCAGAGGAATTTATCGCTTATGGCTTCGGGATCAGTTGCGAGCAATGGCAGCGTGAAATTTCAAGCGTCATTACCCGGATCAACCGATCCCCATATGCTTTATCAGTTCTGGCTAGAGAGTGAGAAGGGATGGTCAATGATTCAGGATTACTCTTCCAGCAATATGGTCCGTGTTCCCTTGAAATCCGGCAGCTATATTGCAGCGGTCTACGGGCTAACTCAGAGTCAGTTTGACCAACATCAGTGGAGTCAAGCTCAGATAGCCACTGCCGTCATCAATGCGGGAAGCCAGGTACAGTTAAGTCTTGGCCCCAGCGCCGTCCAAGAGCAAGGTGTGAGCCTCAAGGCGCATAGCACTAATCTCATTGACCCGGTGTATCAATTTTGGATTGAGAATCCTAACGGACAGTGGACGTCGAGTGGAGGATACCAATCTTCATCATCTTTTCGCTATGTTCCACCCCTGGCTGGAACTTACCGCATTATTGCCTATGCCAAGGATAGAGGTGCTCCTAATAATGGCAAAGACAGTGTTTGGAGCCGGGTTGAAAGAATGCAAGCCGCTCCGACCGAAACCACTGTCGCCACGATTGCCACGCATCTCGACAATCCTTTGCCTCTTTTGCATAATTCGCATGCGCTGCTATTGGGACAAAGTGCTTTGGTGAGTTGTAGTATCAAGGATGATCACGGCAATCCTTTAGTTGATGTTCCTGTGGAATTCACTCTGACCAATGATTCCAATCCATCCGATCATGTGAGTCTTCCGCAAGGGTTAAATGACACGGAAGTTACCAATGCGCAAGGCATGGCGGAAAGTGTGCTGAGTCTAACCAATCCGGAGAACGGATATGCAACCTCTCTGGCCATGAATTCCGGAGCTATTGCCCGGATCACCTACCAGGTCACGGTGCCGTCGGCCCCAGGGGTGGCCGCTACGAATAGTGTGCTCTTTGGGGCTGTGCAAGAGTCGGGAACGGCCGTGGCCAATGCCACGGGAGGGGTGGAAAAAACCGCGTCGTGGGGCTCTCCAGTCTACCATCTGCAATACGCCTTTGCCGAAAATATTGATCAAAGCCTGGGAAAACCCTTGACGTTAAAGATGCCAGCGTCTTTCATTTTGCCGGTCTCCTCTAATCATTCTGCAGCGACTCTTCAAGTCCACGACAATTCTCAGGATCTGGAACCTCTCGAAACGTGGTCGCCAAAAGCTGTGACGATACCCGAAGGATTTACCAGGGCTCTTCTCAAATTGAGCAGGCTAAATTTGCCCCAGGGCAGCGTCTTCAAGGTGACTTTCACCCCAAAGGGCAAAGGCACTCCTTACGTCCGTACGATTTCGGGACCTATCAGCCAATTAGCGGCAAGCATACCAATTCCACCTGAGATGACGGGGGGAACCTTGTCCTTGACATTGTCGACGCCATCTTTAATCAATTCGCAGGAGGCGTCCGGGGTTAATGTCACCTCTCTCACCTGGCACACCCTTTCCGGCAGTGTGGTGCGTGTACCTGTGCCCCCGTCTGACACCGCCTGGCAGGCCGCTGGCGTGAACTACTCCGTGGCTACGGATTTAAACTCCAGCCAGGCCCAAAAGTATTTGGGATCCTATTATCAGTCCGGGGTCTCTTATCACGTCAGAGTGCCTGTATATCCTGAAGTCGGGGACGGGGTCATTTCTGAAGTGATGAACCATCACACCGTGAGTGACTTTTTGGTACCCAGTGTAAATAACGGGAACAACCAAAATGTACTGACGGATACTCAAAAAGCTGTGCCGGTGGCGCCCAAAGTGATGGACACTTTGCCTAAAATGGATTGGGGTTCACCTTACACTGTCAGCAGCACCCAAAGTGGCGGGGCCGAATTCGTGGGACGTCTTGCCATTCCCGGCACCCATATGGCCTGGCCTTTGATGCATTCCTATGCGGCGTTCGTGGCTGGATCCGGGTTGGTATCGTCCTATCCCTCGTCATGGGCATTGGCCGGGCAAAGTGTGGTGGTGCGAGCGCAAGTGACAGATCGCTTTGGCAATCCAGCTCCTTGGGGCACCCCTGTCCAATGGTCCGTTCCCACTCAGATCACGGTACTGAGCCGTCAAGGCACGACCGACGGGCAAGGCGAGGCCAAAATTGTACTAGAGGCTAATGGATTGACGAAAGGCCTGGTGAGTGCAAAAAGCCCGGGATATCAGGTGAAGATTCAGGATAAAGATGCCACTGGAACCAGCCTGGCTTTAAAGTGGTTGCCTCTTCGTTTTGCCTTTACATCAAGGTTGGCAAGAACCTATGACACGTCATCCGCTCAATTTGTCAAAAGGGTGCCAACACAAACACTCAATGCATCACAGTCTTATGAGATGGGGATTCAGGTATTAGCCGGGAATGAGCCGTTATCGGGATACGGTGTGGAAATGGACAACAAACAAGGCCAGACAACACCCGCTATTACCAATTCTCACGGCATTGCGCAATGGAAAATCACGACCAATCACTATCCAGCGGAAACTTGGAATGTCAAGAGTGTGTCATCTAGTTTGGATCAAGGCACCATTTTGGCTTTGAATGGTTCTCCCGATGCCGGACAAGGCCCGGTAGCGGGATTTCCCGAACTGAAAATTCCTCTCTCCTGGCAGAGTGAATCTATTCCGTCTCTGAAGTGGAATGTCCCCCCGCCCGCTTTGGCTGCGGTCGGAGCCAAAGTACCGTTCACGGTTTTGGCTAAGAATGCCGACGGTAATCCCTTGGTCAATGATCCTATTTCCTTCTCGTTGTGGGGACAAAAGACTGCCGCATTAAATACCGGAAGTGTGAGCACGAATGCCGAAGGGCTTGCTCAAGTGTGGGTATCGGGGGGGCAAGCGGGGGAAGAGGATACACTCGAGGCTTCAAGTCCCAAGACAACAGCGTCAGTGACGACACCCCTCAGTTGGCTTAAGCCTTTAGGGGTGTCTCAGATGGTTCCCCTGACACTAAGCCTTAATGCTGCCAAAAAGCCTAATATCCTCACCGTGAGCTTTTCCCGCAGCGTTGATCCTAATTCGGTGCTCTCCAACGGATCGCAGTTTGTGGTCAAGAATCCTCACACGGGCATGGTCTATCAAGTCCACTCCCTTCAGGTCCAGGGATCTCAAGTGGCACTGACTTTGTCTAACTCCAATCCCGATATTTCAGCGCACTCCGGCATTCAAGTGGCTGTGACTCCCGTGACTTATAACGGGATCACGAGTATTGTCAGTGACACCTATCAACAAGCGGCACCATCCAGCGTGGTGACGGCATTTGCACCGTCTGCGCCAGAAATTCAGGCAACCGCCCAAAACGGCAATCTTAACGTTACCGTGTCGAATCACGGAGCGTCCATTCCCTCCGGTCAGTCAGTGGTGATCATGCCCGGATCGCCATCGGGTTCCTTAGCGGGACTTTCAGGCGGTGAAGCGGATGTGTTAAGCACATCGGGCGTGGCCACTTTGGACAGCTGGAAGATTCCTTACCAGGATCAAGGTGCCGCGAAGGTGACTTATGTCGTGTCCTTCGACGGCAAAACCTTCTCTGTGACGGGATGAACGGATAAATGAAAAGGAAGAGGGAAGATAAGACAGAGCAAGGGGTTTGAAGCACAGGAGGTGATGGTGAAGCCGCAGGTCTCTTCAAAGACGTATAAGAATCTGTGATCATCCGCCTTAGGCTTGTGAGCCCGTAGATGAAAGGATGGCAACCAATCAGATCATCCGACACAAATATTATGTAAACATATTCAGCGGAAAAGACCATCTTTTCCGCTGAATATGGATCCTCCATAAGGTACCGATTCAACCATTTTGTGCTCCGAGTATAAATTTCTCGGAAAATCGGCCGTAATCTTCCACATTCTTGGCGAATATTGGTGTATACTGTTCAGCGTGGTTGGTATCATGAACGCTTGGTAACAATCTAGAGATACTCCAACCGCAAGCGGTTAGGCAATAACGGTTTTTTGGCGAGCAACTGTTCATAGGAACGGGAGCTATGAGAGGTGAAGCTATGGCCAACTTTCACGGGAAATCCCGAGCTTACGTGGCGTTCCAAGCCCGTTTGACGCCAGAACTGAAAGAGCGTTTGGCCAAGATGTCCTATGAAGGCGGATTTAGCCAAGTCGCTATCGTCAATGCGGCCTTGGAATATTATTTGGACCATGTCGAGACGGGATCCGTCTCTTTAGAAAAGGATCTGGAATCCGTTTCTGAATCGTTGCCGGGCATTCCGAATCCTAAAAAGAAAAACCCCGGCACCGATGATTAATGTGAGTCATGGGTATTTTGTGAGTTTGAGGAGGTTTATGGATTGATGACCACTAAATTTGGCAAAAAGGCATCTAGCTTAGCGTTAGGTTCCTCGATGCTAGTTCTTTCGATGCTGCCCGCAGCATCGGCTTTTGCTGCATCCGCTCCGACCGTGAGCTTAAGCGAACAGGGCTATTCTATCGCAGCCCAGGTAACTCCGGGAAAGAGTGTAAGTTTTACCGCAAATTCTAATGGAGTCACCAACCCTCGTTACCAGTTTTGGGTAGAAAAACCCAATGGACAGTGGGTTATGGCCCAAAATTATTCGACTAGCAACACATTTAAGTTAAATAACGTGAGTTCGGGGGATTACCTGGTTACAGCCTATGTCCTAGGAGCTCAGCAAATAAGCACCGGTGACTATTCTGCGGCCACCAATGTAGGCTCTAATGGACTTCAGCAAGTCGACGGGGTATTTGTAAACAGTTCGGTGAGTTTAACCGCCTCCAGTGCGACGGTGACTGCCGGCAGCCAGGTTACGGTCACGGCGACTGCGTCGAATATTTATTCCCCCTTGTACCAATTCTGGTATAAAACCCCTTCGGGAACTTGGCATCAAAGCGGCAATTACTCCTCGTCGGGCACATTTTCTTTCAAAGCCGCTACGACGGGAACTTATAACATCATCGCATATGCAAAATCCCCATTAGCTCTTAATGATCCCGAAGGTGCCTTATACAGCAAGACCGTTACGGAGAAATCCGTGAACGCCGTATCCTCTGTTAGTGTTTCTGGCACCAACGATTTTGCGGCCGGGAATTCCACCACGTTAACGGCAACGGCTACGGCCAACGGATCCATCGTGACGAGTCCTAGTGCTGTCAGCTGGACGGTAACCTCCAGCAATGGTACGGCGTCAGACGTGGCGTTCACTCATCCCGGTAGCTTAGTCACCTCGTTTAACGTGCCTTCCAGTGATCCGGGAACCTATATGGTGACGGCGAGTGTCGATGGAGTGACTTCGACAGCCTATAAAGTTGTGGCTTATGGACAAGCTTCGGCAGTGTCGGAGACGGCCAGTCATTCCCATGTCGTGGCTGACGGCAAAGAGCTTGACACCATCACGGCCACAGTCACTGACGCAAATGGCAACGCCGTTTCAGACTACAGCGGCACAGCCACGGTCGCCATTTCCGGTTCCGCTGTCGCTCTGGCGACGGGATCCTCTCAAGCCTCGGATGTCTCAGGAAGCACAGTGACTTTCTCTGGCGGAGTGGCAACGTTCGTGGTGCAGGCCAGTTCGACTCCGGGAATCTCCTCAACGGTAACGGTATCGAGCTTGACCGCAGCCAGTGGATCTTCGCAGTCATCCAGCATTTCCTACGGATCAGGCGTCAATATCGCCAGTGTGCCGCAGTCGGCCACGAGTATTGCGGTGAAGCCCTCCTCTAAGACCCTCTCAGTCAATTCCAACGATCAGCCGGATACGGTGAATGTCACAGTAGACGATCAGGCTGGTTACCCCATGCTGGGAGGCACTTATGCCCTTCATGCCGCCATTTCGGGAGGAGCAAGCTTTAGTGGATCGGCGACGTCTGAAACCATCTATGCTTCCGGGAACCCCGCCACAACTTCTCTGACCGTTTATGGCGCGCAGGGAGTCACAGGCACCTACGTCTTGACTGTTAGCGGCAATTCTCTCACCACCGGAACGGCCGATATCTCTGCTGTCATCACCGGCGTGGCAAAAGATCTCACTGCATCGGACACCACCCCTTCCTTTGTGGAAGGATCATCAACGGGAACAACTGTGACATTGGGTGCCACAGACTCCAGCGGCAATACCGTTACACTGCCTAGCTCTGTGAGTCCCGAAGTTACGATTACCAATGCCTCGGGAACTGCCGTAACAGGCCTTGCGGTCACTCCCAACACAGGCAGCTCGACAATGTCGGGAACGACCTATGACTTGCCGTCGGGAACCTCGTCCTTTACGATAACCGACACCAGCGGCAAGCCGGATGCGGGCACATACACCGTCACGGTGAAAGATGGGCAGAGCACGTCGCCTTTGGCCTCCACGAGTCTCACTGTCACCGAAAAGGCAGCCAGTGCTCACACCTTTACCTTGAAACCGGCTACGAACGTGCTGAGCCCGTCTCATTTGTCCACGGCGCTGAACATGCAGGTAACCGATGCTTACGGCAACCCGGTATTGGATTCGAATGTGCCCATTACGCTGAGTGCAACCGGAACCGCCGGTGCGGCATCCTTTAACAGCGGCAGTTACAGTTCCTCGCCTTCCATTACGGTGGACACGAATGCTGCCGGATCGGCCAGTGTGATGTTTAACGCCCAGGATTACACCAGCACCTGGACTGTGACGCCCTCGGTCGGATCCTCCAGCAGCATCAGTGCACCGTCGGCAGTGAGCCTCTATGTTCAAAACCACCCGGTAGCCAGTTATTCCTACAAGCTGAAAGACACGAGTTCCGGCACCTACAGCGGCAACACCACCTATGCTGAAGCAGGGAATACGGTTGTGATCACGCCGTCTTTGGCTAAAGCGGGTCTAGATGCCAACAGCAATCCGGTGTCATCTTCAGTGGACGGCGTAGACAATGTCACGGTAACCATTAGCCATGCTTCGGGTCTGATGGGTCTGCCCACAACATCTACGAGCAGTGTGAGTGTGACGGCGAACAGCACCACCAATACGGAGACTTTGAGCGGCACGCTTTCGAATGTCAGTGCCCTCTTGAGTGGCAGTACACTCAAGGCCGGGAAAGCGGGAGAAGTCACCGTGTCTATCAAGGACAACAGCACCGGAGCTTCGGGTTCCGCGGGGATTGATGTGGTAGCCAGCACGACACCGGCGGCTTTGTCTATCTCGGGTCTTACCAATAATGAGACTTTGACCACGGGCACGGCCTATCCGGTAAACGTTACGTTGGTGGACGCGGGCGGCAATCCGATTATCACGAACGCGAGCGCGACCGTGAGTTTGAGTGTCACTTCGGGAATTAGCCTTGAAACGTCTTCGGGAGTGCCGATCTCTTCCGTGACGATTTCCTCTGGTCAGTCGACGGCCTCGTTTGACGTAGTCACTCACTCAAGTGCCTTCACCAGTGGCTCAGTCACGGCTACTACGACGATATCCGGCAATACCTATTCGGGTACAGTGACCGGACTCAGTGATTAATCTCTCGGGCGCTGATGGTAGCAGCCAGAGCAGTTATCTGTTACTATAGCCTGGGGTTAGGAGGAGGACGGTTTCTTCCGTCCTCCTCCTTCAATAAGAGGAACCCGGATTCCCTCTGGACGGCGTATTAAGACATGAAGGCCGTCTGTGACGGAAATTTTTCTATGTTTAGAATAGGAAGGGGCATGGATTGTATGGCACCTGCGGCAACGCCGGTTACGGCCGAAACGATGCAGGAAATTACCAATATGTTGCGTCAGGAACAATATCCTCGGGTCCAGGAAACAGTTGTCTCAATATTAGAAGACAATCCTGCCATAGCCCAGTTGTGGGTGTTTTTGGCGGAAGCATTGGAGCATTTAAATAAAAAAGAAGAGGCCTGGGCTTGCTATGAAAGAGCCTGGATTTTGGATCCGGCGGCGGCTTGGGCACCCGGCACGAAAGAACGGTTGAAAGCCCATGTAAATGGACAGATCCCGAAATGGTTGAAATCGTTATTGGAGGTTCCTAAGGTTTCTCTCTCCGCAGCCATGATTGTGAAAAATGAAGCCCAGACCATTGCCGATGCCGTGAAGCAATTGCTCAAGGCCACTGATGAAGTGATTGTCGTCGACACGGGCAGTGAGGATGACACCATGGCTTTGGCCAAAGATGCCGGGGCCAAAGTGTATTCGTACACCTGGGAGGACGATTTTGGCCAAGCTCGCAATGAGGCACTGTCCCACGTCAGCGGCGACTGGGTGCTGTTTGTCGACGGCGATGAAGTGCTGGATGATGAGGATGTCTATGTTCCGCGCACGGTAGCAGGACTCTTTAACCAGCAGGATCCTCCTTTTATCTTCCGCATTGTGCAAGTCAATCATATGGGCGGCACAATTGAACCCAACTATGATATGTCTCGTCTTTTTCCCACCCGTTTTGGACTGAGGTGGTGGGGCCGCATTCACGAACAGATTGGTCCGCCTGAAGGCGGAGTATTTGCTCAGGTCTATAACCGTCCTGTCGTTCGTATCCGTCTTCATCACACCGGATATGAACCCGAAGTCATGCTGCAAAAGAAGAAACTGGACCGCAATATTGAGCTATTGCGCAAGACGGTAGAGGAAGATCCCAGAGATGTGGCCTCCTGGGGTTTCTTAGGCCGGGAATATTACTTAGTCGGTAAACTGGAAGAAGCAGTGCGGGCCCTTTACCAAGCCGAAGGCTTGGCGGCAGGCAATCCCAATTACGGACGGGTACCCGAGGTGCGTTCTTACTTGACCGAGGCTTTGTTAAAGCTCGATCGTCTGGAAGAGGCACTGCAAGTGACCAAGCGACTGGTCAAAGACATGCCTCAATTTCCCGGCGGCTGGTATCTTAAGGGCCGGGTGGAATTGACGATTGCCGTGAAAATGCTGGAGGAAGCCAAAGTCTCCTTCGCCCAATCAAGAGACCAGGCGCCATCTTACCGCGGCATAGTTTCTTATGACAGTGCCATACCTGGTTTTCGTTCAGTGGTAGGATTGGCGGACGTCGCTAAATTGCAAGGCCGGTTGAATGATGCTGTCACCTTATACAAAATGGCCTTAGAGGCCAATCCTGAGGCCAAAGAAGTCGAAGCCCAGCTCAACTATCTTAAAGAGCAGTCCAGACAAATTCTTCAGCGTTCTTAAACACCACGAAATGAGTGCCACTGACTTCCATAGGGTGCTAAACTTGCTTATTCATTGAGCATCATAGGCACAAGGCGGGACAAAATGTTCCGCCTTGTGCCGTAAGAATCCTGCCCACGCCTTCTATTTGAGCGTCTTATACCGCATGCAGTTGCAGATTTTGTGTTGCCCTCAACCGGGAAGAACGAGTCAACCACCTACACCCATCGCCTGCAGGAACCGAGAATGCACGATCTGATCCCACGAGAAGTGGGCAACACTTTTACAGCCAAGTCTTCGGTTTTTGAGAAATGAGAAGGAGAATAGCGTGGCTGTTAACATATTTGGAGCGTAAGTCCAGCGCCTAGTGCTGCTCAATGTGCCCCATCGCTACACTGCGCTGAATCGCCAAAGTAGAAATATCACGACCAACAACCGTCGAGACGCCTCGGTTTCTACAGATTTGGAAGAGAGCGTGTAATCCGAACACAGGACGTTCTTCTCATTGGCGGCAAGCTCCGGCTTGTCTTAGGAGTGTGGGGATCGGTATCTGTATGCGTCGGCGATACTATCACGATGATGACCGAGAATTCTGTGAGCATTATATTCGTCTAAATTATTGCAATAGCATTGACAATTAGTGCTCACACAAGATATAGTTTGTTTGCTGGACGAACTAATTGTTTTTGTGATGCGTAACCTATAAAGGAGTGTGCTGTGTTGGATGAACTTCAGTCCGGCAATCAACAAATGATACGCGATATCAACGTGAGCAATGTGTTAAATGTACTTCGTGTGCAAGACGCAGTGTCCAGAGTCGAACTGTCACATGCCCTGGGGTTGGGGAAGTCGACCATCACGGTGATTATCAACGCTTTGATGAGTTGTGGTGCAGTGGAGGAGATGGGAGCACAGCAATCATCAATCGGGCGCAAGCCCCGATCATTACGGATGAATTCCAACTGGAAATACGTGATAGCTGTGCGGCTAGATATTTCACAGGTGCATGTGGGGATTATCAATCTTAAAGGGCAAATTATATACGACAAAAAGATCGCGAAACCCTTACGCGGATATTCCTGGGAGGATATCTTGAGAGAACTCGTGCCATTGGTCAGGACAATTTGCCTTGATGCAAAAATTGATTGGGAACACGACGTCTTAGGAGTGTCCTTAGCTTTACCGGGAGTCATTAATACATCAACAGTGTCCATATCGCGTTTAAGTAAATGGCCTGAATTTCCGATAGCCTCGTGGTTGTCTGAAACTTTGGGAAAAGCGGTTGCCGTAGAAAATGACGCCAACGCTCTTTGTTTAGGAGAACGTATGAAGTACACTCCCGCCAATCTCGATGACATGCTGGTTATGCTTGTCGAAGACGGCATTGGTGCCGGGATTATCGCCAACGGCATGATGGTCAAGGGGGGATCTCTTGGGGCCGGTCAAATCGGACATATGAAAGTTTCCGATGATGGAATGCTCTGTTCTTGTGGTCAAACTGGATGTCTAGAAACTTTCGTGTCTAATTCTGCGGTGAAAACTAATTTCGTGGCCAGATTGTCTCCAGAGGCTGCGGAAGAAATAGCGGGGAAAATAGGAACACCGCTTGACCAAATAGACGCTCAGATTATTGCACGTTTAGCTATGCAAGGAGTGCCGGAGGCGCTCGGAGTGATGGACGAGGTAGGATTCTACATGGGGCGAGCGATCACCACGGTGGTAAACATTTTGAATCCTGCAGGCATCGTCATCGGCGGACCACTCTTTGAGGAAGCGGAGCATTTGATGTTGGAACGTGTATGGAAAATGATCCGTGCTGAGACTGCGCCTGTGTTATGGAGCAACTTGCAACTTCGCGTTCTTCGTGACAAGACAAAGACAATGCTAATAGGAGTGGCTAGCCAAATTCTAGATAGGGCATTTCGTGTCCGTCACGATGGATCCCCAGACACGATGGAAGTGTCTTTAGTTAGTATGGTGGGTTTTTAGACGTTTCTTGATATGAAATAAAACTCTCGCAACATGAAAGGCGGTAACGACATGGTTGCAAACTCGGCCAATGTCCCAGGTGAGTTCTCGAGTGCAAGACGCAGAGCCATCACCCTAATTGGTCTAGGGATTTTTATCGATGGGTATGATTTGTTAGTGATTGGTACGGCCAATTTGTTTCTTAAGTCTGCTCTCCATCTATCTGCGTCGCAAGTTGGACTAGTTGGATCGGCTGGCGTATTCGGTGCTTTGGTTGGCATGTTGCTCTTTGGGAATTTAACTGATCGCTTTGGGCGCAAGACAATCTTTGTCTTCAATCTCATGTTTTTCGTTGTCGCATCGATTCTCTCGGCATTCGTAACTAACTCATGGGAACTTATAGTAATGCGTTTGGTTGTGGGTCTGGGAATTGGTGCCGATATTCCGACAGCGATGGCATTTCTTGCGGAGGTGTCGTCAAAACAACGGCGCGGGGCAATTTTAGGATCGTTAACGCAAGGTCTATGGACTGGCGGGGCGATCGTCTCCGTGGCGGTTGCTCTAGTAGTGAGCCACTTCGCGGGGCCATCTACTTGGCGATGGCTGTTGGGACTTGGGGCGGTGCCCGCTCTGGTTATTCTCATCCTTCGCCAGAAACTGCCGGAATCACCGCGGTGGCTTATGAATCGAGGGAAAGTGCAAGAAGCTGAAATTGCGTGTCAGCGTTTGGGGATCACCTATGATGAATTTAAAGAAATGGAACGCGTTCGGAATTCGAAAGAGAAAATTTCGGGCACCGGCTGGGGGAAAAAAATCTCTCTTGTTGCATTGGTTTTTTGGCTAAATGCCTTAGCGGGAGCAGTGTCGACGATATCCTCCCCTTATATTTTCAAATACGTCAGCCATGCGACACTCACCGGGTCTATGCTCTTTACGCTAATGCTGTGGGCGGCGAATTTTCTGGGTGTTGTGGCCGGATCCTTCATAATCGACAAAATCAGTCATAAAAGCTTGGCATTGATCTCGCAGATTCCCACAATAGCATTTGCTCTCATTATGGCGCTTACTGTAAAGGACGCTGTGATATTTATACCGGCATTCTTTCTTTTTGGCTTTTTCGATTGGGGTGGGGCATCAGCTTTGCAGTGGGCCTGGGGATCGGAGATATTCCCAACGCAGTTTCGCGGCTTTAGTCAAGGGATTATCAATGGTGCGGGACGGTTTGCTGTAATAATTACAACGTACTTAATCCCTGTAGCCATTGCCACTATTGGATTTTCTTGGGCGATGGTAATTATGGCGGTTCCGGTGGTTCTTTACTGTGTCATTGTGGCAAGCAATTCTCTATTTGAAACAAAGGGATTATCATTGGAGGATATCGAAATGCGGGAGAGTTCGACATTAGCTCCAAGGTAACTTGCTATAACGACTCCAACTTTTTACATGGGGCGACGCAATGAACGTAATAGTTGTGGGCAGAAGCCAGTCTGCCGAACTTCGAGCAAATATATATGGACTGATAAACGGTGTAAGGGCCCATGTCTTAGTTGTTTCGGACCAAAACGGGAGTATGTCCGACTTCGCACGGTTTGATCACGCGGTGGCGCGTAAGAACATGGATATGATTGATGTGGCAGTGGCCGGCAACCATTGCCACACATGGGTAGACAAAGCCCTTCAGGCTGGCATTCGAACCGTGTTATGTACCAACCCCTTTGGGTTGGGCGAGCGGCGCCTGGAGCAAATCGTCCATGACTGTGACAATAGGCGTGCCCATGTCTTATTTCGGAATATGATTGCACTGCCGTATAGGGACTACCGGGATCGTTTCGGCGCTCAGCTGTTGACACCAGGAACCCTGCGCCTGTGGAGGAGGTGCGCTATAGACACGGATGATGGGAGCTTGCTAGATGCAAGGGAACGCCATTTGCTTCATCATGATGTGGGCTTTCTGACCTGGGCGATGGGAGCGGTAGAAAGGGTTTATGCACACCGAACCGGAACGCATGATTTCCAAACCCATTTAACAGTGTCCTTACGATTTGCCAGCGGGATGATCGGACATTTATTGCTTTCTTTTTGTAGGGTTTCCTTGAATACGGTCGAAGTCGAGGTCTCTACCGCCACACGTACCATGACTGTTTCCGTTACTGAACCGGACACTGAGCAAGAATCCCAGGAACGGTTGATAATAGATTACCGGATTCTTATTGATCATCTGCGAACTTTCCCCCCGACGAATTTTGGAATAGCTGAACTACGGCGTCAGCTTTCCACATTGGACGCCATTGATCAATCACTGGAGACTAGATTACCTGTGTCTTTAAACGAGGAGCGTTAGGAATGCGAGTGGGCTTCATTAGCTTTGCACATTTCCATGCGTGGACATACGGAGATCTCTTGGCGCGAATGTGTGACGTGACAATTGCCGCGATATCCGATGCGGATGTCCCGCGAGGCAGGAAAGCGGCCGATCGGTATCGATGTCCTTTTATCCCGGATTACCATGCGATGCTCCAAGATGACACGATTGACTGCGTCATTATTTGTGCTGAGACGGTTCGCCATGCCGAAATTGTCGTGAGTGCAGCTCAGGCGGGGAAGGCTATCCTCTGTGAGAAGCCAATGGCGCTGAACTTAGATGATGCTCATCGTATGATTGCGGCGTGTCAAGAGACTCGTGTATATTTCCAACTAGCCCTTCCCAATCGTTACCTTGGGCCTATTCGAGATGTGAAGGACGCCGTGGACCGAGGGAATATCGGGAGAGTTCATGCCGTGCATTCGACGAATCGTGGCAAAAACCCTGGTGGTTGGTTCCTCGACCCGCATCAGTCCGGTGGTGGTGCCCTCATAGATCACACCATTCATGCGGTGGACATTTTACGTTGGGTTCTCAATGCGGAGATCACTGAAGTATATGCCGAAATGGGACACATGGGCACTAGTGCAAGTGTCGAGGATATCGCCCTTTTGACGATGATGTTCGACAACGGGGTGATCGCGTCTCATGACCCTAGTTGTTCCTACATTCCATCGCGTCTAGAGTGGGGAGACTTAACGTTTGAATTTGTTGGAGATCGAGGCGGCCTTCGTGTCGATGGATTTTCGCAAGGAGTGGTCGTGTATGATAACAGGCATCCTCAAATCACGAGAGTGCCTGTGGGTCTTCCAAAAGAATATTTCATGCTGCGAGAATTTCTTGATCACTGCCTTAGTGTCCATGGCGGTTCCGCTTACGGCATTGACGGACTTCGAGCACTAGAAGTAACCTTAGCTGCCTATCAATCGGCCGCGTTGCATCGGCCGATTTTCATTCGAGATGTTCGCATCTCAGCCAAAGAAGGTGACGCGGATGGAACACATTAGAGTTGGAATTGTCGGGTGTGGTCGTATTGCGTTTTCCAAACATATGCCAAGTCTAGCTAAAATTCCTGAAGTCGAAATGTCGGCATTTTGCCATCCAGATCTTGCGGTAGCTCAACGGGCTGCGATGATGTTCGGGTCACCTCAGGCCGTGGTCGTTACAGACTATCGAGATCTGGTGCGTGACCCACAGGTGGACGTTGTTCACGTGTGCACCCCAAATTCTTCTCACGCCGAAATTTCGGTTGCGGCACTATCCGCTGGCAAGGATGTGATGTGCGAGAAGCCGATGGCTCGCAATACCCGTGAAGCACAAGCTATGATGGATGCAGCTGAGAAGTCAGGAAAGAAGCTCACAATATCTTTCACTAATCGCTTTCGCAGAGATAGTCAATATTTATTTGATGCATGTCGTCGCGCTGAACTCGGGCATATTTATCATGCTAAGGCACATGCCGTGCGTCGGCGTGGAGTTCCAACATGGGGGCATTTTTTAGAGGCAGAGGTTCAAGGCGGAGGAGCCTTGGTGGACATTGGCACCCACGCTTTGGATTTGACATTGTGGTTAATGGACAACTATGAACCTCATGAGGTGACCGGGGTCACCTATAATCATCTTGGCCGCATGGGATCATTGGCTAATCCGTTTGGGAATTGGAATGGGGATAATTTTGAGGTAGAAGATGCCGCTTTTGGGTTGATTGTTATGAAAAACGGTGCATCGATAGCCATCGATGCGAGTTGGGCACTCAATACACGGGTGCCAATGGAAGCTCAGTGCAGTCTATTTGGCACCCTGGCGGGGGCGGACATGCACGAGGGGATTCGAATTAATGGGGAACACCATGGTAAACTATTTGTAACCTCAGTAGATACGGATCCTAAAGGAGTGAATTTCAACGATGTCATAAGTTCACAGTCGCCGCATGACCTGGAAATGCGGCGCTGGATTGAGAGTATCATCCATGATACCTCTCCTTGCGTACTGCCTCAGCAAGCATATATCGTGACGGCAGTTGTTGAGGCCCTCTACCTGTCGGCGAGCAACGGCGCGCCGGTCTATTTGTAGCCCCAATTCAACAACAGGGCAATTTCTCTAGAGGAGTGGTAGGAATGTCAGACGAGAAGCCTAACATTTTGCTAATTCTGGCCGATGAACATCGAGCGGATTGCCTTCGGGCGTATGGGAATGAGGAAATCGAGACACCCACTCTTGATTTCTTGGCGGATAATGGTGTGGTGTTTGATCAAGCGTTTTGTTCGTCTCCTTTATGTGCCCCATCGCGGTATTCAATTTTAACAGGACTATATCCCCATCAACATCTAGGTTGGGATAACGGGTCGTCAATTCCCACCGATGTGCCGACATTCCCTAGGGTATTACAAGCTCACGGTTACCGCACCCAAGCGATTGGAAAAATGCATCTGACGCCAACCTATATGGACGTGGGGTTTGACGCGATGACGCTGGCGGAACAAAATGGTATGGGGCGATTTGAAGATGACTATCATCGATACCTGCGCGAGCACGATTTGATCGATTATGTTGACCTAATCGACCAGGTTGACATGTTTCGCCAACGAGCTTCCAAGAGATATTGGGACTCTTTTGGTTCTGAAGAGTCTAACTTGCCGGAATGGGCGCATTCAACCGCGTGGATTGGGCGTACCGCCGTAGAGCATGTTGCTCAATGGAGAGGCGGGGGTAACTTCTTGATGCTGAGTTTCGTTAAGCCGCATCACCCGTTTGATCCCCCGTACCCATGGAGTATGATGTATAACCCCGATCGACTCACGTTATTACCGGGATGGACTGAGACAAATTCCGCGGCCGACCTGCATTTCCATTCTGGATTCTTCCCTCATAAGAAGTTAACCGAGAATGCGTTGAAAGCCGTTATGGCTATGTACTATGCCAGCATTAGTCATGTGGATTTCTATATTGGTGAAGTCCTGGAAACACTGAAAAAGAAGGGTCTCTACGACAATACGCTAATTATCTATACCAGCGACCATGGTGAGTACATGGGATTTCATCACCTGCTGCTCAAAGAGAATCATATGTACGATCCGGTGGTCCGAATTCCCCTCATTATGAAGCCTCTCTATCAGACTTCTCGACCCACCCGAAATGATCAGCTAGTAAGCAATATTGATTTGGCCAATACGATTTTGGGGCACGTAGGGATGGAGCCGATGCCCTATTCGAACGGGTCGAACCTCTTAGACAAATTCCCCTCACGGGAGTATATCGTAGCGGAGGAGCTGTCCGGCCGTCAGTACATGGTTCGAACTGCGAATCTGAAATTAATCCTACGGAGGGATGCAAAGAATAATATGTTATTCGATCTAAGGAAGGATCCCATGGAAACTCACAATGTCTACGACGAGTCGTATTATGGGAATGATCGGCGAAAGTTAAAAAATTACCTCAGTCAGCACTTTCTGTTTGAGTGTCCTTCCACGCCTTACCATGTGAACGAGCCGATGACTGAGCTCCGCTTAACGCAGGTTAGAGAGACTCTGCGGTGGACCGAAGAAAAATTTACTCAGTTTAGCACTTCTAACCGATAGCAGAATGAGAAATGGGAGGGATCACGATTTGAACGTCATTTATGTTCATTCACATGATACAGGTCGACAGATCACACCGTACGGTCTTGGCGACGGGACGCCCAATTTACAAAAACTCGCAGAGCGAGGCATCGTTTTTCGCCAAGCCTTTAGTGCGGCACCGACATGTTCACCAAGTCGATCGGCGCTATTGACGGGAATGGTCCCTCATTCCAACGGCATGTTAGGCCTGGTCCACCGTGGCTTTCGGCTTCAGGACTATCATAAGCACCTAGTGAGGTATCTAAATGCTCACGGGTATGAGACGGCGCTTAGTGGAGTACAACATGAGGCACGAGATGTGAAAGATATTGGATATAAAAAAATTATTGGTCAGTTGTTGGAATCCAAGCGTTGGAATTCAGGACATTTAGACGATCTGGATAATGCACAGCATGTCGCACAGTTTATCAAAGGAAAACATGAGCTCCCCTATTTCCTGTCTTTTGGGCTGTTCAGTACCCATCGCCCTTTTCCGAACGCTGATGTCGATGAAAAATACGTCAGGCCTCCGTTTCCGTTACCCGATGTTGCAGCCACCCGACAAGACTATGCACAATTTCTAACATCGGTACGGGTGGTTGATAAGTGTGTGGGGATTGTCATGGAGGCATTGCAGGAATCGGGTCAAGTCAACGATACTTTGGTGATTTATACGACCGATCATGGCATGGCTTTTCCGGGGATGAAGGCCACATTGTATGATACCGGAATTGGGGTGTCTCTAATTGTGAAGCCTCCGGACGGTTCGGGTCCAGCGGGAGTAGTGTCGGATGCCCTGGTTTCACACTTGGACGTGTTTCCCACGTTGTGCGATCTTTTGGACCTGCCAAAGCCAGAGTGGTTGCAAGGACAATCCCTGGGCCCGGTGTTGTTTGGAGACAAGTCCTCCGTTCACGATGCAGTTTTTGCCGAAACTAATTATCATGCCGCGTATGAACCGATGAGATGTATACGAACTGACCGTTACAAATTCATCCGGCGATACAGAGCAGGTGTGGTGTCAGCAAACATCGACGATAGCGATTCCAAGACCTTTTTATATGACCAAGGCTACACAGATATGTATGCCAACGAAACGGAAGAGCTATATGATTTGCATCTTGATCCTTCGGAAAGGATCAACTTGGCCCATTCACCGGAACATCAGCATATTCGTACGCGTCTAGTCAATCGCTTGCAACAATGGATGGTGAGCACCAACGATCCGATACTTCATGGCCGGATTGCGAAACCTCCTGGTACCATCGTTAATACTGTGGATTGCTACAGTCCCGATGATTCCCGGTTCGAGTAAGTAAAATTCATTTGCGAAGAGGGTGATTTTCTCGATGTCTACCAGCAACGTCGCAGTCATGTGGAAGACGGTCTCGGAGGATTGTAACTTAGCTTGTGACTATTGCTATTATAGCCGGGTTGGGGGAAAAATCGGTCCCAAAGTTCACCAAATTGAAACACCGTTGCTGAAAAAATTCCTTCAGGAATATATGAAATATGTGCAAGGGGGTGTGGCATCGTTTGCCTGGCAAGGGGGAGAGCCTCTTCTGGCGGGATTGAAGTTTTTTGAAGAGGTCGTGTATTATCAGGCCCAGTATGCGTATCCGCATACGATTATTAGTAATGCGGTGCAAACGAATGGGACCTTAATTAACGACGCGTGGGCACGGTACTTTAAACAATACCAGTTTTTAGTGGGGGTAAGTATGGATGGCCCCGAGGAGATTCATGATGCGCGGCGTGTGACGCACGCTGGCGTCGGGAGTTATCGCCGGGTGATGCGAGGCATCGAACACTTGCGACGAGCGGAGGTAGATTTCAATATCTTAACGGTGCTTCACGAACACAATGTTCACCGAGTGGCGGACTTATTTCAATTTTATCGATCCGAAGGTTTTTCGTATGTGCAGTTTATTCCGGCGATGGATTTTCGAGCGCAAGATCCGGGTCATCCGCCGCGGTATTTAATTACGCCGGAAGAGTACGGACAATTTTTGTGTGATGCCTTTGATGAGTGGTACAATCATGGGCAACCAGACATTTCCGTCCGGTTTTTTGACAATATTCTCGCGAGGTATGTAGGGGAAGAAGCCGAGCTGTGTATCTTGCGGGCGAGTTGTCCTACGACGATGATTATTGAACCGAATGGCGATGTGTACCCGTGTGATTTCTACATGAGTGATGAGTATAAAGTTGGCAACGTCGGAACAGAGACCTTGGACACGATTTTGCATAATATGAACTATCACCGCTTTTTGCAAAAAAAGCCGACGCTTCCTCAAAAGTGCCAGAGTTGCGAATGGTTATCATTTTGTCACGGAGGATGTCCGCGCAACCGAGAAGAGACGCGCTGGGGTGACGATGCGACGACGGTGGATGTCGACTATTTTTGTGCAAGTTACCAGCAAGTATATCGCTATGGTCATGACCGGATGATGAAACTGGCGCGGACCATTAAAGCGCAGCGACTCGCCGGCTACAAACGACGCGGCGGGAAATTGCCTGGTCGCAATGATCCCTGTATTTGTGGCAGCGGGAAGAAATTTAAAAAATGCTGTGAAGGCATAGAAATATCGGAACCATCATAACTTTTCGGTATGAAATGGGGCATGCGCGAGCTGTAACAGGGTAAGCGACTCCGGAAGGATTAGAGACATTTCATCTCTCGGTCTATGTTAAAGGCGTTAGGATTGAAAGAAACCCAAGAGGCACGAATGGCACCCTGGCATCGGCGCCATCACTTCAAATTGAGTATGGTCGAGAGGCAGTGCGAGAAGCCCAACAATCTGTCGTAGACAGTTCCGAAAGCTGTCGCGTCCTGAAAACATGAAATGTGGCAAAAGGGGACGTTCCAAGATTCTCTCCCGCAAAGAGGCCTGAACTGTGAGCACGCGGTAAAGATGCATAATAGAGTCTTTTCCGCTGTGCCAAAATTAGGGCTGTGGGTGGGTAATTTTTGTCTGCAGTTGTATGCCAAGAATGGGGCGCCAAGCTCGTCACGGCAGGATCTGCCGGGGTCGCATCGACTGGGAGCGATGTTGTGGTGCCCAGATCAACATTCTGGTGTCGTGCGCCTTTTTCCTAGAACCGTAGGTGTTCGCGGAGAAAACAACAAGACCTCAGGGCGCGTCCGCGTGCGAATCAAATCGCGAAAAGCTTCCTCCAATCGGGCCGGGATCCGAATCGGCGTCAGAGAGTCGGCCCGCAAGGCCCTCGCCAATTTCCGCGCATCGCGCCGATCGGTCTTGACCCGATCAGTCGCCTCCCGGGGCACCAGCCCCGGGGCTATCACCTGGCAGGCGACTCCCGGTTCATCGAGGAGACGGGTCATTTCGAACCCCGTGGGACGCGCCTCATAACACACCAACATATGCGCCCGGTCCGACTGCCGCCGCTGAGCCCTGTCATTCGTTCCGTCTTTCCGAACCCGGCTTTAGTTGGACAATCCATCCGAATTTTCGGATCGGATCTGGGAACAGCCAAAGGCACGCTGACTATCGGTGGACAATCCGCCTCCATTACTATGTGGACACCTTACTTCGTGGAAGCTGTGGTGCCACCACCTTCACCGGTCATTCGTGCGGTGTATCCTAACCCTGCCAAACCCGGATCCATTGTCAGTGTATCCGGCATAAACTTTGGGACGATGCCGGGCACGGTAATGTTGGGGACAACATCCTTGACGATTAGAAGCTGGTCACCATACTTTGTCTCCGTGGAATTGCCGAATTCCCTCACTACCGGAACATATACCCTGCAAATGACGATGCGTGATGGTCAAACAACTACGGCTAAGATAACCATCTCATAGGACGGAATCTCGCGGTCGAGATTTTGCAAACAGCCAACCCAGCTCCATACTTTTTAGGGCTGGGTTGGCTTATGTAGTGATACGATTGTCGCGTCATTTTACCATCGCGGCGTCGGGATACCATTTTTATTATTCTCACGCATATTTCCTGTGACAATTTGCCATCCTAGGCGTTGTTAGGAGTAAGAGGCATTTGACGGTATTGGCAGCAATAGATGGAGGGATGAGTGTATGCTAAAAGCCATTGTTCATTGGGGATTGCCTATTGTTCTGTCTTCAGGATTGGTGGGCCTGTCTCCGGGTGCTGGAATGGCACAGGCCCAAGTAACGCCTGGAGTATCTAAGAACATCACCCAAAGCAACTCTTCTCACCAAAAGGTTGTTCCTGTATATCCGAACAGCCAGAGGACCCAGAGTATGAGTATCACCTCTCCCTTTTCCATGCCGCTGATCTTCGGAGCGGCCAATCAACAATCTTCGGTGTGGAAAGTCCCCGTCTCTTACCGTCAGGTAGAAAATTGGTACATAAGGAAAATGGAAGATCAGGGCTACCATCTCATCAGCCGGGCCTTGTCGTCTCTGAATCATTCGGAGTCGGAAACCTTTGGCCTATTGTTTGCCAAAGGCCAGGAGAATGTGGATCAGGTGGGTATCAATATTGTTCCCATTACCCCGACTCTGACCGAATATCAGTATATTTCAGCCCGCCTCTCTGTTCCCGCCCGTCCCTCATCCAGCCTGATCTCTTCACCGTCCTCGGTGAAGTCTATTGACGTGAGCTACAAACCCTGGCGCTATGGCCATCCTGCCATGTCATTCACGTTGACTCAAAGCCAGCAAATAGATGCTGTGGTGAAGCTCTTGAATGCTCTGCCGGTTCAACCCCAGGAGTTGTATCACTGTGCCGCGGATTTTGGTCAAGGAGCCACATTAACCATCCACTTTAACAACAAGAAAACTTGGGTGGTTAAAGAACAAGCGGCATGCATCAGTGTGAAAATGCCCCATGCACCGGCTCTGCAAGACCCGAATTTGTCCCTGTACCATCTATTGGGTCAAGATGCACAGAGTGTTTCCATAAAAGGGTAGGTTCGTCAAGATAAGGAAAAATGTTTAACAATAATATCTTCTTTTGTGTAGTTTTTGTGGATAAGTCTGTGGACAATTGTGGATATCTTTTGCTACCAGCAAGAATATCACCACCGGCGGATCCTCAAGACCCCTGTCCCTCTTTGTCTGCCTTCATATGTCTTCGGCCGATATTTCTCCTTTCGTCCCGGCCTTTTGCGTTCAAGCACATGTCGTGCTTTACATGCATGAAATCTCAAAAACGGATCATAAGAGGTAGGCCTACTTGGACTCGTTTTAACGAAATCCAACCGATTCCGCAGTGCACATTAGATCATCGCAATGTGGGGAATTTCATTATTCTTGGTAGACCACGGTAGTCCCCTGAGCCCATGGAAAAAGAAGTCGTGGTGTGAATAGCCAGTCCTTGTAACACGGTTTTTCTGTCCTGCTAGCTTCACTCTGGGCTTGAACTGAGGCGGAGGTTGTCTTCCCGATCCTGCTTTGGTTTGCGAGTGCTTTTAATGCAGCCATTGTCCATCGAGGCGATGGGGGGTGAAGACGTGGGATGATTTTTAGGGGTCGGCCCTCTGAGTACTCGGGTGAGCCGGATTCAGAGGGCCGAATCTTGTAATCGATTCATCTTTTGTCACCCAGCTTGGTGGGAATTTTTTCGGCAGAGATTCTTTCTACCGCATGTGTGGCCATGTGAAGCAATCGATCGGGGGGCACATGCCATTCATTTTGGATGCGTTTTAGACAGTCTTCGAGTTCGGCGATAATCCAAAAATCCGGTTCGAAATCCCTGTCCACCGGATCTTTGTCTATGACAAAGGTTCCGCGGCCCGAGAGAGTTTTCAGATATCCTTGGTATTCCAATTCGCGGTAGGCCCGCGCTACTGTGTTGGGATTAATCTTCAGGTTACGGGCTAATTCCCGTATGGTTTGCAGACGGTGCTGCGGCGGGATTTGCCCTGACTGAATAGCCGTTTTGATTTGGTCGCGGATCTGTACGTAAAGCGGTACGCCTGATTGGGTTTCCAGAGTAATTTTTGGCTTGTTCTTGTTCATCGTATGATTCCTCCCGTCGTCCCGGCTCACATCCGTGAGCACTGAAGTCTGTTAGCATGATGATCTATCTCAATCTTCATTGATGTGTAGATACTATACAGTTCATTCAATTGGCCGAGAGGTTTGGGTGTTGTTCGGCATGGATTTCATGAAATAGTTCAAAAAGCTCTCGTCTTAAGAACGACAAGGGTGCGGCAGAGGCAAAAAAGCCTTGATGCGCACTCCCAGTGAAATGGATTGCCGGACAACGTTGATAAAGCCTTCTCGCCTTCTTTCCGGGCTTTGACTAGGAAAGTGGCGTGAAATAATCGTGATACCAAACATACCGGTTCTTGTGGCCTCTACTCCCTCCTGGCTATTCCTAACACCCCAGGTTTTATCCGTCCATATGTCTTTGTTCCCTGTGCTTTCTTTTTGCACCAGCAGAGTTAAGACATACGGTTTGACTTTAATCAGGGGTCTTTAAGTGCTATGTTTTGTCCGAGTTCTGTGTGCTCAGGTATATCAGGCATAGATTTCGTGGGATCGGGCACACAGAACTCCACCACAGTGAACAAACAAGACAAGCACGCCGGGCCTGGGGTGGGCAGCACATCGTGGTCTTGTCTTCCCTTCATTCAGGGGCTAGTTTGAGACGTTGAAGCAGGCAGACCCGGTATGGCCATTTTATGGGCCCCTTTGGGAATTTGCAGGTGAAACATGCTGGACGGCACTGACACGTTATTCTGTATGCTCACATAGCGCAAGGATTCGTTGAGGGCTTTGCCGTTCGGTAATTTCGCACTCAGGTTTATAGCCAAGGGTTGGTAAGTTTGCTGGTTGACCCATAGCGTCATCGATGACAATCCTAAAGTCTGATTGCTTTTCTTAGGCGTCAGTTTCAATTCGTAGGTGGGGTGATTGGCGATTTTAGCGCTAGTACTCACCAGGCTCACATGGTTTTGCGAGATAAGGTGTTTTAAGATTGTCGTAAGCATGGCGGGGTTTTGGGCTGAAAGCGCAGAACCTTTGGGAAGAGGCATGCTCATATAGGTATTGTTGGCGGAATTCAGAATGGTTATGGTGTGGGCATTGGACACGCTGACAACCTGTGTATGACCATTGATGTCCACAGAGCTTCGGGCCAAATTGGGAGATTTCGTCCACAAATGGATGGTCTGTTTTATGGAACCATTTGGCAACCCCTTGATAGTCAGCCTCATGACGCTGTGCGAGGATTTGATTTGTGATTGGGCCTGAATAATGTGATGAGCGACGGACGAAGCCGAAACGGTTGGACTGGATGTACCGCATCCTGCGATACTAATACCCGCGAGTCCACTTAATCCTGCTACAACGAAAGATTTGCGCAAGCGCATGGGACACGTCCTTTCCTCAGTTTAAATCATATTGTATTAAAACCTTAATGCATTAGTAAAGGAAGCTGGCGTCAATTACCCACAGAAATTCCCATGGAGCATGCATATTGAGTACTAACAAATATTAATAACAATATCCTGTGTTCGGTTTCAGAGTAGCGGACGATTAGAGGAAAGACATCATACGAGGGCTGTGTCCCTGCTCTTAGAACGAGACTCCGGAAGTGATCTTCCCCAAGTCCGGGAACGTGTGCATGGAACGGGTTGACACAGCAAGTTCTTGGCCAATATGAAGTGGACGGCGCTCTCAAACCGCCCACTTCTTTAGCGCATTTCTCACGAGACTGCACATAAGGAAGGAGAAAGCGAGGACGATGGTTGGCCTAAAGTGATCACGAACCCGCGATCAAATTGGTTCCCAATGAATACAACGAAGTGTTAGCTGTCCAATTAAGGTCGTCAGAACGGCAATCTGTCCGTGGGATAGCTTGGCGATAAAGGACCTTGGCTTAAGCGCGCTTCTGCGACGCGGCGGCAGTCGGGGCAGTCGATGTCTTCAAGGTTTTCCAAGGTTACCGGATGCTGATGACCCTCTTTGGCAGCCTTGTACAGAGTTTCGGCTGAGGCCCGGTCCTGCTGTTGTTCCAAAGCTCTAATCACTCTATCTGTGAATCCCACCACTCTGCCATTTTGGTCCACAACGACAGATGCGGGTGATTGTTTGGGCATTTCCATCGTGCAAAAAGGGCAAGGAGTTTGGGTGTTTTCGGTAGCCACTGCCCAAAACAACTCAGATTGTTCATGGGCGCAGACTTTAACGCCATCAGGAGGGTCCCTTTGAAGCATTAGGAACAGTCGCTGCAAGGTCGCACTCGCATCATTTTTGATCACCCTGCATTGCATATCAATCCCGGTCATATCAGACATCTGGTGGCTAATCATCCAGTGGGTACCGGCATTAGCCCTGATCCACTCAATCAACCGATCTTTGGCCTCATTCCATGATTCAAAGGGGCGGGTCTCAGGGAGAACCTGACTTCTGTTGATGGGTTCTCCCATGGAAGTGGCGCAAAGAGGGCACCAATTGCGCGTCGAGTCCGTACGGGCTATATAGATTCCTTCGTCATGCCAATGAAGCCACACATCATAACGTCGTTCGGCTTCTGTGATCTCCTCTGCCAATGGCATTGTCCAAGAATCTTGTGGAAAGACATCCTGCAGCAGTGTCCATTCTAAAGGCCAAGCAGCTTTGCTCAATAGTCTTCGCCTCCCAATTGAAATTCACAAAGGTGATGGTGCCTTGGGGATAGTCTGTCATGTCATATCTTATGACCTAACTCTTGTATCTATAGTAGCATGTTACCGAAAATTTTCCTGTTGAGCTAGAATGGCTCTTCATCGAAGACATCTTTTCTTCGTAAGGATTCAGCCCCGCCGGATAGAGGATACGCCCACTGCTTCTGTTGCAATACGTTTGGAAGTACCTTGGGCACAATATATTCACTGCTTTAAGCTCCTTTAGACAAACATCTCTGTTCTCTTCGAATGCTTAGCATTGTCCTACCGGAAAATCCGGCACCAGCTTGGTTTTGTCCCATTATAGGAGGTGGGGGGAAGAAACTGGCTGAAGATGTGTAGCATTCTTCAGCCAAGATGATTCGAATCCTTCCAGATTCGGGTGGCTACGGGGTCTGCAAGGTCCATGAGTGAAAAAACCGGAGTCCCATAGGATGGTTGGGGGGTGTGGCCCGATTCTTTTCCTGCCATCTGCTGTGATGGCCCCCTTCCCATCCGAATCATAAATGCCAGATGGTGGGAAAGAGCGCAATCAGGATCAATACCACCAGCCCTACCCACACGCTGGGACGGGCGAAATTTAGCGTCCATCCGACACCAAAGCGTTTATCCACCAGGATCTTGGGGTCATTCGGGTTATAGTACACCATTCCGCCTTTCCAAAACCGGTCATCATCATAGTGTACGGAATCGGTCTTTTCTGAGGACACGGGACGAACGCGGCGTCCTTCTTGGCCGGTTTTCATGGTGATGGCAAAAATGGCCGCTAGGGCAATCAACATCGCCACGGGAATGATTTTGGGCAGAGCGGACGGAGAAATTATCCCCCAAGTGCTCAGTGCAGCTAAAGATGTGGTGAATACAGATGCCAGGGCCAGGATGTCTAAGCTGATGATCATGCGGCGGTGAAAGATCTGGCTTCTGGTTGTGGAATTTTGGGGTTCACTGGGGTCTAGATCCGGGCGCGTTTTGAACACGACGAGCCACAATATCCCCGTTGCTAGCAAAATAGCGCTGACACTTACGCCCACTGGGAAGATGACCACAAAAATATTCTTATTCATCCAGCCATTAGCCACCCCTTGGCTGTTAAAATGCACCGGAATGCGGCGGGGTAAATAGGGGTAGCGCAAGACTCCCGCTACGAAAAGCCCCATGGCCAGAGCCCAAGCGGGAATCTCCCACCATAACCATAGCCACGGATTCAGTTTTGTGGCACCGGGGACAGCCAAAGAGGCCTGGTGCCGATTTTCGTACCATCCTTCCTTGACTTTGCGGGCATGCACAGCCAGAAAAGCTAGGACATAATTCAGTGCCAAGAGAATAAGGGTTAAGCCTAGCAATATGGCAGAGCCGCTTGCTGGGCTTCGCACAAGATGAGAAAAATGAACGATTAAGAGAACGAGAATGGCGGCCAGCCCCTCGCCTAGCCAATACCGGCGCAATACCAGGCTCAAAAAGGGATGCTGGCGCATATCGGATGGAATCCGAACGCCAAATGCAATGGTTTTCTGAGTTAAAAAAGGCATCATGCCGTAACCCAATAACAAGAATATCCATATACCCCATAAGCTTATGACTTCATAATTCATTAAAAAACACCCTCCCCCTCATCTTGATGATGGGTCTTATTAGAAAATTCCTGGGTGACTTGCTGGCAATGTTGGAGGATCTCTGGCGAGGTCATGCCTTGAGCAAAAGCTTCGGATAAAACCGTGGAAAGTCTGTCTCGCCAACCCTCCACAAAGTCCTGAGCGGGATGCGCTAAATCACGGACAATACCGCCATTGCGCCGCGAGAGCCGGATATAACCCTCTTGATCCAACAACTGATAGGCTTTGTGAACCGTGTGCAGATTGATTGCCAGCTCTTCGGCCAAGGTTCGAATAGAAGGCAGGGAATCTCCGGGGCGGATATCCCCTCGAGCCAGGGCTTCAACGACCTGGTTGCGAATTTGCAGGTACAAGGGTTGTTCACTATCCCATTTGATCAAAAACATCATGGCAATCACCCCTATGTTATATAACTAGTATAACACTGGGAAAATAATTATGGATGATGCAATACAAAAAATTTTTCAACAGTGGCATCAAAGGTCCGATGGGTAAACCCAAATCGGCGCGCTCTGGCCTGGATAAAAGAAGAGCGCGCCCATTTCCAATGGGTAAGCCAAGTAAAGATAGAAGAGACAAATTGCCATGAGTCCTTTACTGCCGAGAACATGGGGCAAAGATCTGAAAGCGGGCAGTGTGACTTCAGCTCTTTGGTACCACAGTAACAGCATCTCTCACAATGAGAAATGGCCGATCCATGAGCTTTGGCTTAGTGGGGACGGCGTGTCCAGTACTGGGCATTGACGGCATTTTGATCACAGCCGTCTAGGGCCGCGAGAATGTTTGACACGGCGTCGCGAGTCATCTCAATGCGTGTTTCCTTAGTTAATGTGCCCACATGCGGCGAGAGAATTACTTGCGGCATGTGGAGCAATGCCTTGCTGACGCGCGGTTCGAATTCAAACACATCGAGAGCGGCCCCCGCAATTTGCTGTGTCTGTAACCCGTCCACCAAGGCTCTCTCATCAATGCATGGTCCGCGTCCGATGTTCACAATTTGGGCAGTCGGTTTCATCAGCTTAATTGTGCTGCTGTTGAGAACGTGGCGAGTATCCGGCGTCAGAGGGAGAGCTAGAACAACAATATCGGCCTCCTCTAACAGGCTGTGCAAATCACGGTAGCCCGGGTGATCAGCGAGAGGACCGTGAGCTCTGGTGTAAAGAACTTGAAAGCCTACGGCGTCTAACAATTGGCCAAGCCGCTGGCCGATGCGCCCATAACCCACCAGGCCCACGGTTTGACTCGAGGCATCATGCGCCAGAATTGCGTGATGGGACAACATGGGGTGGGGGCTGTTGCTTTCTTGTCGCACAGCCCGGTCATGAATGACGATGTGGCGCATCAAGGCCAAAACCAGTGTCAATCCCAATTCTGCTGTGGCCTGGGTGACGGCATGGGGCGTATGGGTGACCAGAATGCCTAATTCTGAAGCCGCCTCAACGTCAATATAGTCATAGCCCACCCCATAGGACGAGACCACAACGAGATTGGGCATGGAAGTCAATCGTTCGCGTGTTAGGGGAAATGAAGGATTGGTGATCAATCCTTGGATGTCCGGCAAAAGATGGGAGTCTGGGATTCCGAAGGACCACTGAGCTGGGCCCGAATTTACGGTATCCCATCCTATTAAGGGTGTGATAGCCTGGCAGATCTCCACTTTATGCATCCTTCCCTGAGAGTATTGTGAACTCGCCTGATCTCTCTCCAGGTTATTGTGCGCGTTGAGCGGTTTCAATAGACACGGCGGGCCTGGTGTGGACCAGCATTGTCAGAACGGCTGACAAGACGAGACTTCACGACATGAAGAGAAATCCGTCATTAGGCCCGCCTGTGCTTGCGTTAAGGTATCCGACAAAATAGGCGCCAACAAATGAACCTAAGGCTCCCATGCTATTAATCATGGCCATCGATTCGCCCGATGCGGTTGATCTGCTCACATGCAGGCGACTACAGAAAAGCTGCACCGTAAAAAGATTAGGAGTGCTGCATGTATTGTAGTCCCTCCAGTCTCTCGGGGTGTTGGGTTTGACAGAGGATTTTTCTCAACACGGTTCTCTTTTCACAATTTCAATGAATAAATTGGCCTTGTCATTAGGGTATAATCTGTCGTAGCAGCCATTTGAAAGACACCTTATATAAATGCTTCGAGTGAAATCAGTGTTGCACAGGGATAGGGCCCAAAACACGGCAAATACCTACACTGGATACGGCTATTGCTACCACATCAGGAGGGTTCGGTGGCAAATGCCTATGGTGCGCCCTACAACTGCGAGCCTGTGTGAAGTCGACAAAATGCGCTGGCAAGCGATTCAAAATGAAACATTGAGACCCTAAGGAAAAGAACGTACGGTAGACGGTGGGGGGCGTGTGGAGACAAGCTAATGTTTACCGAAAGAAGATCGGGTTTACGACCGCACAAGCAAACACCTGCGCAGGGATGGCCCGATATCGTCGGCCCGTTGCTTTTGGCGCTTTGTGGGGGATTTGGGCTGGAGGCCTTTACACCCCACAGCGTCAACAATCTGGCCTTAGCCTATCTCACTCACGCTTGGTATCTCGCCATCGTAGGTTTTTGGGTGTGGATTCTAGGGCGTCGGTTTCCTTTGGGGCGTTTGTCGCGACAAGGCCTCAGTGGATGGTTTCGCCCATGGATCCTTGTGGGCACTCTCTATTTGGTTCTAGTGCTTTTGAGTCCGGGTCCTCCCGCTCACCACGCGATTGTCTCTCTTCTCATTTTTCAGGGTGTTGTGGTTGGCCCAACGGAAGAGCTGTTGTTTCGGGGGCTCATCCAAACGGCGATGAACCACAGCATCATGGCATCTCCTGTCTGGGGAAGCTTGCGTTTGGGGACAAACAATTGGGACGGCTCTCGTATTCGGTCTCGCTCATGTAGGCAATCTATGGTATCAGCCACTGAGCCTCACGATCGGACAAGCAAGCTTTGCTTTTGTCATCGGCCTGATCTTAGGTCATTATTATGACCGCACCCAGAATTTATGGGGAGCCGCAATTTTGCATAACCTCATCGATTTGCTGAGTGTCGCTGTTCCCTTGATAATAGGGCATTGATCGTCAGAACCCGTGTTGTATCTTCGCCATTTCAAGCCTAAAATTCATGCCCCAGGAAAATGCTCACGATACCGCGTGGGATTGCTGCAAGGTGTGCAACCCGGGAATATTCTCTCCCGCCTAGTTTAAGGCACTCCGGTTATTGTTTGTGATCAGGATGATGATACGCATGTGAGTGGATTGCCTTGAGTCATCGTCTCAGTCTCTTGGAAGAACACAGGCTGGGCTTCAAAGCAAAGAGTTGTTCGTTCTCTATTGCGCATGCTGACAATTCCCTTTACGGAAAAACTCATCTATCCCAAAATCCATCTTCATATCCGTGAGAACAACACTATTCCGGGCTTCGAGACAACCCTATTCCCTGTGATCATTCACCACACCGTGGTCAATCTCCACAAAACCGATGACTTCGGCGTGGCCGGTAATGCGGACATTGCCTTTGAGTGAGCAGTTTCCGGCGACTACGCTGTTCTCCTCGACCAGGGCGTTGTCATCAATCTTGACATATCCACTGACCACTGCCTGTCCTGTGATGACACTACTTCCACTTACGCGGGCCGTGCCCCTTACTTTGGCATAATCCTTCACCTGCGCCTGGCCATAAACCCAGGCGTTATCAGCGATCAGGCTATGCCCCGATATCTGGGCTTGATCAAATATGCGCGCATTCCCTCCCACTTGGGAAAACTCGTCACAGCGTGCAGATCCGGATACTTGAGCTGAACCGTACACATGGCTGGATCCTTCTATTAAGGCTTGTTCTCTGACAGTCGCGAGTTCCTCTACGGTGGCATGACCGCCCACTCGCGCACGATCCAGCAATTTGGCCACACCGCGTACCACCGCTTGTCCAAACACGGCCGCGAATTCATCCACAAAAGCAGACGGCTCAACGTGCGCTGTGGCCGCCACCAAACCTCCGCCATTTTCATGGCGGCGGGCTAAAACAGACCCTTGTCCGTCACCGAAATCGTAAATCTCCATCTCGTCTTTCATCATGCCTCCCTTTGACCAAAACGTTTTTCCTAGGTTGGATCCCCGCCGGGGTGTTTCCAGCCAACAGCCTTTCCACCCCTTGTGCTTCGTTAATGAACTTTCGCCGTCTAACCAGGCACGTTTAGGCGGCGGTTTCTTTGCCAAATTTCAGGAGATTCTTAGGAAAGTTGTGTGGGCGTTCATATGACGAAAGCTGCATTACTTCGGCTGCCGCCATCCCAAGTCTCTTTGTTGCCGGCGCTGGTGGGCGGCAAGCAAACCCAATTCCTGGCGATATTTCGCGACGGTGCGCCGGGCAACCCACACTCCTCTTTTTTCTAGTTGATGAGCTATTGCCGCATCTGAGAGGGGATGAGCGGGATCTTCTCCTCGTATCATGCACTGGATACAGTCTTTGATCATTGCCACGGACACGCTATGGTCGAAGGTGGCAGGCTCGCACAAAAGACTAGACAAGGGCAAAAATCCCCGGGGACAGATCAAGATTTTGTCCGCTATCGCTCGCCTGATGGTGGATTCATGAAATCCCAGAGTCTGTGACATCTCTTTAACCGTGAGGGGCAATAACGGCTCATTTTGGCAACAATAACCTCTTTGCCGGACCACCATCAAGGATCCCACCGTCTGCAAGGTGCTCTGCCGTTCTCGCAAGGCTTTTTGGACCCACCGGGCTTGTTTTAGGGACTGCGCCAGGAAATCCGTCACCGCCGGGTCTTGTGCCGTTTTGCTCAAGCGTTTATATTCCGGGACATAAGAGAGTGAGGGTTGCGAATCCTTAAGCACTTCGACGGCTACCTCGCCTTTTGGACGGCATGACATCTGAATATCGGGATATCCCGTCATAACGGGAGCCCCTGGACCAAAGGCAGCCCCTGGTTTAGGTTGCAAAAGCCGTAAATCTTGCAATATCTCCAAGGCTCTTTGGTTCGTCAGTTTCAGTGTCTTGGCCAGTCGGGACGGCGAAGGGGATTTCAAAGCGTCCCAGTGGTACTGGAGAATTTGGGTGAGCAGGTGTGATGCGCCAAAGCGTCTTAAGGCTTGTAAATATAAACATTCCTGCAAGGACCTGGCTCCGATTCCTGCAGGATCACACTGTTGGACAACTCTTAGCGCCGGAAATAAATCCGCCTCACTGACCTTGATGGCCTGGGCCAATTCTCGGGTACTCATGCGCAAATAGCCATCCGGATTCAAGTTGCCGGCAATAAACAAAGCATATTGCCGGCAATTTCCTAGAGGAAGCATGAGTCTGATCTGTTCTTCAACATAGCTGTACAGATCGTGATTTTGAGGATCGGCAATGTCTGTGGGGTCCTTGGCCGCGTTTTTGGCCCAGGTGATACCCGAGTAGTCCAAGGCCCTTGCGTAATCCGGGTGGGTCAATTCCACAACCGGATTGTCCAGCAAGAGTTCTTGCAAATAAGAGGCCAAATCCGGTCCGGACAACGCCAGCACCTTCAATGACACCACCATCTGGGGCGTCATCGCCAGATTCTGGGATTGATTCAAGCGGTCTTCAAGTTGGTGATTGAGCATCGCTCTGGCCCCTTTGGTTCATCCCGCCTGGTATCCTGTGTCTTAAGCTTATTTGTCAGCTTCTTCTTCTTCGTATTGTAGGGCATCTTCCAATCGTCCGAACAGTACGACTTTGTCATCGAAACGCACCATCCGCCCGTAATGGGTTGATGTCTCGACTTCGAAGAGGAACGGGGTTAATTCATAGCCTAGGGCCTCACTGAATTCGGTCATGTCGAATTCGAGGCGTCCTTCTCCGTCAATACGAATCATGGCCGGATAATACTTCACGACCACCCCGGGTTTTTGGGCCATCACCTCGGCTATGACCCGGCCTTCGACACTGTCATTTAAGGTCACGCCGCATTTGGTGGAAATTTCCCGTTTCAGATTATCCTGTCGCGCACTCATGAATGCTCTCCTCCCTCCTCAAAATCAACGCCGATCTGGCGCAAGATTTGCTGGACGTGGTTCTCGGCATTCTTCATGGCATCCGCAAACCCACGCGCCTTGACCCGAGGCAATGACCAAATAGGCTGCAGGTGCTGAGCTGCCTCAGTGGCCAACGGCCACCAACGGCGTAGCCACTCTGTCATTACCTTTTGGTTTTGCTGAGAGAATTTCTCGTCGTCCGCCAAAATCTGCATGAGTGAAATGGTGTTGACCATGTTCCGGGAATAGTCAGCTTCCGCGGCTGAGATCACGGTCGGTGTGAGAAAATCTCCATGCAAAGCGGCCAGTTGCATGACAAATCCACTGCGGAACAGCTCCAGTACCAACGGTTCAATGAGGACATTGATGGCAAAATATTGCTCCAAGTGATCGGCCGTGGCCAATACCGTTTCCACCAATTTTCTGGTCGGCTGCCAAATCGGGTCGTTTAGCCAGTGCTCCTTTCCGGCCGATTCATCAAACGTTTGGGAAAAATCGGGAGCAATATCGGCGAAATACAGGGTCAAATCCTGAGAATAGCGGAGTTTGTAGGACGCGTTGGTTAAGATCGAATTATTGATCATCTGGGTCATGCCGTCGCGCTGGGCGCTCATAAGCGCTGTGCCTAATCCATATTCGGCGTGCTTGGACGCACTCACATGATCTTGCAAAATATGGACCCAGTCGGGATCAAAGTTGCTAACGGCTTTTTGCTGGCGAGCATTGGCTACGGCTTGACCAATCATCTTCACAATAGCCGACTGGCGTTGGTAGTGCGGCCGTTCCCATTCTTCGTCAGGGGCTCTGTAAAAGTGCCAGTCGCTGCAATTCAGGCGCGTGCGGGTGGGAGAGTAGGCGGGAATGCCATCTGCGAAGGATATAATCCATCCCTGCAGTAAATAACGGTTGGGATCCGGCTGGACATCGACCGTCACGTCCTCATAGAGAGTCGCCTTGCGTCCTTTGGGTTTATAGTAGCGGTAATGCCGGGAATCCCAGTCGGCAAATTTTTTCGCGCCGGCCGCTGCGGATTTGTTGAATGTCGTGGCCATTATTGATCACTCCTTTGGTTAATGGGAGATAGCAGAGGAGAAGCCTGATAAAACTTGTCAAAGTAGATGCGATCTGCATCGAGACCCTTCATCCGCAAGATGGGGACGATGGCATCGATAAGGGGGGGAGGACCGCAGACATAGGCGTCGGCTGCCGCGTCTTGAGTCCTCTCTAAGTGCCGGTTGACAACCTCGTGGATAAATCCCCTGTCTCCGTCCCACAATTGTCCATCTGGGAGATGGGATAAAGCGGGCACAAATTGAAAATCCCGGAGAGTTTTTCCCGCCTCCAAAATCCTGTCCACATAAAACAGATCATCCGGAGTTCTCGCGCCGTAAAAGAAGCGCACGGGGCGGTCAATATGATTTTCCAACAGGTCGTAGAAGATAGAAAGCAAAGGGGCCATGCCCGATCCGCCGCCGGCCAAAATCACCAGGCTATCATTGTCCCGCCGGCAGCAAATGCCATAAGGTCCTGTCACCTTAATCGGATCACCCGGTTTAATCCGTTCATTCAACGCTTGAGAAAATGCTCCCCCGGGATACACTTTGATGATAAACTCCAAGTCCTGGGACGAAGATGGCGTGTTGGCCATTGAATACGACCGGCTTACACCAAACTCAGGCAAACTTAAATCCACATATTGCCCGGCAAAAAACCGCAAGCCCTGAGGATCGGTTAAGTGTACACGCAATAGACGCATGTCATGTGTTAACGTCTCAATCCCCGTGACGGTGGCGGCATATTCTTTAACGGGAATGGCAAATTTCAGGATTTCCTCGTCGTAATTGAGCAATTCAATACTCACATCACTGTAAGGTATCGTCCGACACAAAAGAATGTAATTCTGTTCTTGTTCGTAATCTGGCAGTGCGAAGGTGGAATGCTGCAGCAAGTCAATATCCCCGTCAAGCAGAATGGATTTGCAGCTCGCGCACTGCCCCTCTTTGCATCCATGCATGAGCATAATCCCCTGCCGAAACGCGGCCTTGAGCACACTCTCGCCTTCGTCCACTTCCATCTCGATGCCCACCGGTTCGAGTCGCACCGTATACGCCATAACCTTCAACCCTCCCCAATACGTACGCCATGGCCTCCTGGGACGAGCAGCCCCGGGAGCAATATTTTAAATCTTGTGCACACTAAAGCCTTGGCGATATTGATCAATGTGCTTTTGTCTTTGTTCGGGGTTCATATTGCGGAGATCAATAAGAGGACTGCGCAATTCATAACCCCGAACATGGTCTAAAGTCCACATTTGGGCATCGTCAAACTCCAAATGGGGTTGGGGAATTAAGGTTTTGCCGTCAGAACGGACAAATCCCAAGTCTTGAATAATGTCGGCCAGATCCCAGCCGTGATAGACTTCCTCCCACTGTCGGCGCCCGCTGAATCTTCCCATCGCCGGCGTTGGACGTCCCTGATATTCGCTGGCGAAAGCCACTTTATGAGTCCAGCGGCATTGTTCGGAACAATAGGTATACAGCTGCCCATCAACTTCATCGACCACCATGTCCTCCCGAATCAGACAAGGAACCAAGCAACTCCAGCACCGGTGGGGATAGACATAGCCGGTATCGGCAAAGACGACGGGGGTGCTCCCCGGTTTGGAAAGCGCTCGGTAGTTTTCCCACCACGCGCCGAATTTGTTGTACCATCCGGGATATTTGTATTCAAACCATTCGAAGTCCCGTTCATCCAAGGGATCAATGCGCCAAAAGTTCACGGGCCATCCTGCGGAGAAGAACTGTGCGACGTAATGAACATAGTCTTTCTTGATGATCCTGTCCCACGCCGCTTGCACATCGTCATGATGAATCTTCAGCCCGTACTTTTCCAACGGCAGGAGGTAACTGCGGTAGTAGTCATCGAAGATCCACCGCTGCCACAATTCCGCATACGATTCTTTGTCCTTGCGGCGGTCTTTGGTCCCGTATTCAATGATCGTGCCAATTGCGGCATCGACAATGGCGTGATTTTGCCAAAATGCATAGCGGATATCGCGTTCCAGCAACAGGTGGTTGTCGGGATCGTTTAAGACCGACATTAATGTGGAGTGCCCGTTGCCAATATGCCGGGACTCATCGGATTGCACGGATAAGAAGACGGTGGGCAAGGCGTAGTCGCCGTTGCTTGCGGCCTCTGATGGCATTGCCACGAAGAGGGTATTGGTAAAGGCCGTTTCGGCTACGACTTGCAAATAGATGTTGGTCGCGGTAATAGCATCTCCGGTGATAAAGCCTTCGCCAAACTGCCTGCCGATCGTCGTGGCATAGCACTTGCCAAATGCCGCCTCGGTAATATCAAATCCTGAGGGATCGACGTAATTCTCCATATACCATTTCTTTAGGTTCATTTGAATGGTGGAGTGCCGCATCTCGTCAATCATTTGCAGGGTGTATCCGGTTCTGAGATCATGTCCGGGCACCACATTGGCTTCAATGGCCATTGAGCGGGCCGCGGAAATTTCGGGAAACGGGATGATCGCCAAAAACAATTTCATCCACTCGATCCACCGGGGTTCCACATTGCGGAACATATTCCCCCTAAGTCCAGCGTCCAAGGCTCCATAGACGCGGTTATCCTTCTCTTCCTGCATGGGAAAATATGACCGGAGTACTTGCTTCATCGGGTCTTTGGGCGCTTTCGAGAATTTGTAGTCGGTCGGATATTTTAATGACTGCTGCGCGTATGTGGGCAGCCACCCCAAATCCGCAATCCGCCTCGTTGCTTCAGCCAGGCTAATGCCCTTTTGTGCGGTAATTTTCGATAACGGCGTTGCCATGATGCACCCTCCTTTAGATCCTTATAGGTCCTTCCCGAAATGCTTTTTCAATTTGACCCAATCCTTCTGTGCTCATGGGTCAGGATCACAACTTTCGGCTATGCATCCGCCTATCAACACGGATGAAGAACGTCGTTACGCTCTTATCCCCTATATGCAGCATGTTTGGTGCCAGTTGCTCCAATTGGCTCACACCGCCGTGTTTCAAGGGTATTTTAAGGGGGGATGGTCTCGGGATTGTTGCGCAAGGGATTTAGATGTTGCGTTTTGCAACATCTCGCTTGACCCGAGTGGTCTCAAGGGTTTTAAAACGACATAATAGGACGACTATTCACAAATTTAAACTTTACCAAAAAATAATGGCAGATGATTCAAACGAGCTCCCTCAGAACACCTAAACTTCGTTGTAAGATAGTAAATAGAATTTTGTTACTTTTGTTGCAATATGCAACGCTCCAAGAAATCTGCAACAAACCATAGACCCATGGAAACGGAAAAGGTCGGCTGACCCTTGGAAGACAGACGAATCAGATCGAGACAGAATGTTGGCACCAAAAATGCTTCTTTACATATTAGTGAGGGCCGTGATCCTCAAATTCCCGGGCAATATTCTTGTCTTGAGGAAAGCGTGGAAAGCGATCTTCCGACGAGTACAAATCACCACATCGACTAGGAGGTAGGAAAATGTACAAGACAACAGACGGTGAGGAAATTTTTGTGGTTGATGGTCATGTCGCGTTGTGGGATGGCAGTACAGCCAACCAAAAGAATCGTCACGGCCAGGAATTTATTGACTGCTTTTATGATTATCACCGCAACTTGAGTCCCCAGGAGTGGCTCTGGCCCCATGACAAATTTCTCCGATACGATCAAGAGACCTTCATTCATGACGTGTTCGAAACGGGGTATGTTGACGTGGCGATTTTTCAACCGGTCGGCTTAACGGACTTCTATAAGGAACCCTTTGGCAACGTCGCCAAAAACTTTGCCTTAGCCGAGCAATATCCGGGCCGGCTGATTGGCAATGGATATTTTGACCCCCGTGATGGTGAGGAGGGTCTGGAGCGTCTGGAAGAGTGGGCAAAAACGTATCATCTCCGAGGGGTTAAGCTCTATACCGCCGAATGGCATGGAGACTCGAAAGGATACCGGTTGTCGGATGCTTGGGCGCAAAGATATTTGGCTAAGTGCCTGCAAGTGGGCATTCGCAACATTCATGTTCACAAAGGCCCCACCATTAAACCATTGAACATGGATGCCTTCGATGTCTCCGACATCGATGACGCCGCCAGTACTTTTCCGGATCTGAACTTTATTGTGGAGCATGTGGGATTGCCCCGTCTGGAGCAATTTTGCTGGATTGCCACTCAAGAGCCCAACGTCTATGCCGGTCTGGCCGTCGCTAACGCTTTCATTCACACCAGACCCCGCTACTTTGCCCAAATTATCAGCGAGCTTTTGTATTGGCTTAATGAAGACCGCATTGTGTTTGGCAGTGATTACGCCTTATGGCAGCCTCGGTGGCTTATCGATCAGTTCATGAGTTTTGAATTGCCGGATGACATCCGTCAGGAAACGGGTGTCCAGCTGACACGCGAGATTAAGAAAAAAATTCTGGGGACGAATGCCGCGCGTCTTTATGAGATTGACGTGCCTTCCCGCCTGTCCCAACTGCGCCATGATGTCATCAGCCAAAAAACCCGTCAAGCAGGTTAAGAAAGGTTGTGTGCGTAATGTATACGCAAGAGGCTCGAATTAAAGAAATTTGGCATGTTCTAGATCATGTCTATGATCCGGAATTGGACCGGTCCATTCACGAACTCAACTTTGTCGCCTGTCTCGAGGTATCAGACACAGATGTTGCCGTCACCTTGCGGTTGCCGACCTATTGGTGCTCGCCTAATTTCTCGTTTATGATGATGAAAGATTTGGACGACGCTTTAATGGCATTGCCGTGGGTTAAATCGGCGCGCATTACGCTTATTGATCACGAAAGCCAAGAGAAACTCAATCAAGGCATTGCCCGCCATCAGTCATTTTCCCAAATATTTTCGGAATCGACGGGAGATTTGGAAAGTGTGCGCCGTGTATTCAAGGAAAAGGCGTTTTATTCCCGGCAGAAGCGGGTTTTGGACTATCTTCAGACCCAGGGTCTCAATATGTCTTCGTGGACACCGGGGACATGGCAGGAAGTGCGCCAAATCCTTCAAGCGCCTGCTCCGGGTCAACAACTGCTGGAGCGTTATGAGGAGATGGCGCAATATTGGAAAGTGGGATGCGGTGATAATGATGCGGTGATCGTGGACATCTCGGGGAGGGCGATTAGCCCAGAGTTGTGGGGGCGTCATTCTCATATTCTGCGGCTGGTTGCCCTGAATATGGAATCCAATGCCCATATCTGCCAAGGGCTCCTTGCCGTGCGTTATCCCCGCCAAGACCCGGGTTATTCTTTACCTTTGGTGGATTCGCATTAGCGGGTATTCACAACACGGCCGGTTCACGAGCCGCAAGACTATTCTTTTGGGGAGGTTAAATGATGAAAGCTGGACGTATTCACGCCTATCATGAGCCCATAACCGTCGATGAGATTGATCCGCCTGAAATCGGTGCGGATACCGATGTCATTGTAAAAATTGCCGGGGCCGGAGTCTGCCGCACCGACTTGCATATTGTCGACGGCATTTGGAAAGACGCTTTAGGCAATCCTTCTTTGCCCTATACGATTGGCCATGAAAATGCCGGTTGGGTCGAGAGCGTGGGCAAAAACGCAACTCACCTGAAAAAAGGAGATCCTGTGATATTGCATCCCTTGATGTCTTGTGGAATTTGTGCAACGTGCCGCCAGGGGCGCGATATGTATTGTGTCAACGGGCATTTTCCGGGTTTGGACGGCACCGATGGCGGCTATGCCGAGTATCTGAAAACCTCTGTCCGCTCGGTAGTGCCATTAGCCCCAGGCACCGATCCCCTTCCTCTTGCTCCCTTTGCCGACGCCGGCATCACGGCTTATCATGCCATCAAAAAGTTAGTGCCGTGGAGTGTGCCGGGCACCCGTATTGTGATTATCGGGATTGGAGGTCTCGGGCATTTTGCCATCCAAATTCTCCAGGCTCTCACACCGGCTACCCTCATTGCTGTGGATACCCAAAAAAACCGTCTCCAATTCGCTGAAGAAATCGGTGCGCACTATAGCGTATTAGCCGGACCGGACGGAGGCGTTCAGGGAGTCCGGAGCATTGCTAAAGACGGTGTCGATATTGTGATCGATTTCGTGGGTGAACACCAAACTCCTCAAAGTGCCATTGAAATGCTAGCCAAAGGAGGCACTTATTCGGTGGTGGGATATGGCGGCCGTGTTAATGTGCCGACCTTGGATTTTGTCAATCGTGAAATCAATATCGTGGGCAATTTGGTGGGCACCTACAATGAATTGGCGGAACTGATGGAATTAAACCGCCAAGGCAAGGTGATCATCACGGCTCGCCAATTCCCTCTGCAAGATGCGCCACGCGTCATGGCTATGCTGGAGCAAGGAGAAATCATGGGGCGAGCGGTGCTCGTGCCCTAAGCCCTGGGCTTCTGGAACAGAAACAGGACAGGATAGGAAGGAGTTTTGGGGATGCCAAAGTTATTGCGATTTGAAGAAGAAGCCCGCCAATCACTGGCCCAGGGTGTCCATATCTTGTCCCTAGCCGTGCGCGGCACCTTGGGCCCTAAAGGAAAATTGGCGGTGATGGACCGGTTGATTGGCAAACCGGCGGTATCGAACGACGGCATTAGTATTGCCAACGAAATCGAAGTCTTGGACCGATTTCAGAATATGGGTATACAATTGGCTCGTGAGGCGGCCTTTCAAACGAATGAAGTGGCAGGTGACGGCACCACCACCTCCATGATTTTGGCTGATGCTCTGATCCAGCATGCCCAACCAGCTTTGGATGAGGGCATTAACTCGGTGGATCTGACCAGACAATTGGAACTCTGGGGGAAAACCGTCCAGGACATCATCTTATCCCAGTGTTTTGCCCTGGATGGCCAAAATGCTCTGGAAGCCGTTGCTCGCATTGCCGCCGGAGACGAAACTTTGGGCCAGCTAGTCGCCGAGATCCTGACTCGCTTAGGGGTTGAAAGTCATATTGAACTGGAACCCCATTTTGGACCAGACACTATTCAGTACCATGGCGGTATGCAATTTGACCGCGGATACATCTCTCATCATCTTGTTACCAATCCGAAGAGCATGACTATCGAAATGACCGATGTTGCCCTTCTTTTCACCGACCAAAAGTTGAGTCATTTCGGGACATTAGATGCTTTGATAGAGCAGGCCGTGGAACAAGGACACGACGTTCTTCTCATCGCGGAAGATTATGACGAAAAAGCGACGGCTCATATTGTGGCACTGAATGAATCCTCCTTGCGCCATATCGCAGCCATTAGAGCGCCGGAATTTGGGCCCTGGCGCAAGATGGCGTTGGAGGATTTGGCCATTTTTACCGGCGGGCGGTTCTTAGCCCGGGATTTGAGCTTATCCCCTGACGAAGCCGAGTGGACTGATTTGGGCTTCGCCGGGCATGTTGTTGTCACCCAAGATCGCATTACTATGACAGATGGGCACGGATCTCCTGATATCATTCAAGGGCGGCAAAATGCTATCCGCGAACAACTTGCTTACACGCAACAGCCCTTTGAAAGGGACAAGCTGGAGGAACGGCTGACTCGTCTGGCCGGAAACACTGCGGTTTTGTTGGTCGGAGGGCTTAACACTGTTGAACAAAAAGAACGTTTGCAACGGGCCGAAGATGCCATTAACGCAGCCAAGCATGCCCTCCAAGACGGCGTGGTGTTAGGCGGGGGTATCAGTTATGTCCATGCCGCCATGAAGATCAAAGACCTCGCTTTGGCTTCTCGTCCAGACACCAAAGAATGGGCGCGCCAAATTCTTTGCCGTGCCTTAGAGGAGCCCTTGAGGACCTTGGCGGAAAATTCGGGGCTGTCGCCCGAAACGGTGCTGGCCCACATCGATTTGGGTTCCTATTTAGGGTTGAATGCACTCAATGCGCAATTGGAGGATCTCCGTGAGGCACGCATTTTGGATTCGGTGACATCCGTGATTCAGGCCTTGGTCAATGCGTTATCAATCGCCAAAATGGTTCTCACCACCTCGGTTCTTATCAGTGACACTCTGGATGCGCCCGATCCGACCCAAGGCCCCGCCCGAGGCGGAGGCGGAGAAGCGCTTGGGATGCACTAGCCAAGAGATGCCGTCCTTTGGATATGTCAGTTCAGGTGTAGTGCTGGGTTAGGCTTAGGGGCTAAGGAGGAATGAGTATGGGAAGCGAGTTATTAGTCCGGAGTGTTCCTAAAAATATCCATCACGCCATCAACGAAACTGAACAGACCTGGAAGCAGTTTGTTATTTCCGGGCAATATCCCGTAATCGGACGAAGTTTTGTGGTGGATTCCTGGAAGCGTTGTCAAGACGTGGGCATTAGCCCACAACGCTCGGCAGCCCAAAGGCTGACCAACGAATCGGCCGTGGAAATGTTATGGGCCAATCACTTTCTGCACGAAAATCTTGTGCCCTATATTCATGCTCTGACCGATACGATGATGCCTTCGCGGCATTTGGTGGTTTTTACTGATGCCGAGGGGTTGATTTTGAATATTGCCGGGGAGTCCAATATCCGTCAAGCGGCCGAAAAAATGAACTTTGTGCCCGGGTCCAGTTGGCGGGAAGACCATGCTGGAACCAATGCCATTGGCACTTGCCTGTCCTTAGGAACGGCAGTTCAAATCTTTGCGGCAGAGCATTACTGTCAGCCGGTGCATTCTTGGACATGCAGTGCGGCCCCCATCACCGATCCCGCCACCCACAAAGTGCTGGGGGTTATCGATCTCACCGGGCTCAGGGAGTACCATCATCCGCATTCGCTGGCGGTCGTGCAGTCCATTGCACGCGCTATCGAAGACCGGTTGCGTGATTCATTGGAGTTGGAGCGGTTTATGATCTTTGGAGAATACTTGGAGTTGGCGGCCCGTTACCCTAACACGCTTGTTATTGCTCTGGACCGCGGGAGTCAAATTATTCGCTGCTCATCGGCTGCCTGGGATCAAGGGTGGATTGACAACCAGAACCAACTGCGCTTTCTGCCTGCGCATTATTCACAGATGGAGGATGGAACCACGTGGGAAGTGCAAGGTGCCTATGCCAGGTGGAAATGGGTGTTGCATCGCTGTTACCGGCAGCGTCAGCCTATCGGAACTCTTATCCAAGCCGTCCCTGCGGGAGCTTCCCGGGTGGGGAAACCCTCAACCCTGGCCCTCAAAAATCATCATAAGGAGGATACGCCCATGCCCCTGGCCTCCTTTGGCAGCTTAATTGGGGAGGCACCCCAATTTCTGCAAGCCGTGGAGCAAGGGCGGGCCGCGGCTCGTTATGACTCACCCGTTTTATTGCTGGGGGAAACCGGGACAGGCAAAGAACTTATGGCGCAGGCCATTCATTGTGCCTCTCACCGGGCCGCAGGCCCGTATATTGCCGTCAACTGCGGAGCCATTCCGCATGAACTTATTGGCAGTGAGTTGTTCGGGTTCGAGGGCGGCTCGTTTACGGGAGCGGCCAAAGAGGGACGTCCTGGCAAATTTGAGCTGGCTCACAAAGGAACCATATTCCTGGATGAAATTGGGGAATTGCCATTGTCCTTGCAACCGTATCTGCTTCGGGTCTTGGATACGGGCGAGGTCACCCGCATTGGGGCACAATCGTCTATGCATCTTCAAGTGAGAGTCATTGCGGCTACCAATCAAAATCTGGAAGAGATGGTTGAAGACGGCGCCTTCCGCCGTGATTTGTTTTATCGCTTAAACGTATTGCCCATTTTTCTTCCCCCGGTCAGAGAGCGTCCGGGGGACGCTGTGAAAATCCTGGAGTATTTTTTAAGCCGCATTGCGCAAAAAACGGGAAGGCTCTCCCCGGCCATTTCTCCTGGGGTCGCTGTGGTCTTCAATAATTACCCTTGGAAAGGAAACGTGCGCGAGATCCGCAATGTGGCCGAGCGCATTATGGCTCAATCACACCAATCTCCCGTTATTACCACCCAGGATCTCCCCGAGAGTTTTCACGAAGCCGTCTCGCAAATACGCCAAAATGGTCCGTCAGAACCGGGGTTGCGCCAACAAGAAATGGACTGGATTTTACATGTCGTAGCGGAATGTGACAACAATATTTCTCGGGCGGCGCAACGTCTCGGCATTCACCGAAGCACACTATACCGCAAATTAAGTAAATTCAAGGAGACCCGGTAGAAGGACGCACGGCACATGGGATGCCAATGAAAAACAGCCGGGTCTTCGAATTCTCAAGAACGGGCCAAAAGATGGGCCATTGTATTCCTCAATTGACGAGGTGAGTGAAAGTGCCCTCTAACCGTGACATCCATAGAGACTTCAAGGCAGTGGACCCGCTCCCTTTGCCAGGGGATTTGCATCAACGTCTACAAGATTGTTTCGAGGTTCATCAGGCACGGCAAAAACGCCGTCAGATGCGGCTTTTATGGCTGTTGGTAGGGCCAGGCCTTTTAGCCATGCTCGGCGAAAATGATGCCCCCAGCATGTTGTCTTATGCGGGAACCGGCTCGCAATTTGGGATCAATTTTTTTCTCCCTTTCATTCTCTTGACATTTGTTCTCGCCGTGATTACCCAAGAAATGACGGTACGCCTAGGCGCTTTGACTCAAAGCGGTCTGGCCGAATGGATCTATCGCCGCTTTGGCCGTAAGTGGGGTCATTTGGCGATGGGTGATCTGTTGCTGACTAATTTTCTCACCCTCATTACGGAATTTGTCGGCATCGTGGCGGGCGCCCGCTATTTTCATATCCCGTCAGCACTGGCTGTTGGCGGAGGGATGGCTTTGGTGATGGCGGCTCCTCTTTCTCACCGGTATTTTGCATGGGAACGCAGAGTTCTTCTTATTGCGACTTTTAATCTGGTGTTTGTGCCTATCGCCTTAATGAGTCATCCCTCGTGGCCGGTGTTAACCCACGCGTTTATCTCTGTCTCTCCACAGGGAGGATGGAGTAAACACATGATTTTACTGGCGCTCTCGGACATTGGAGCCACGATCACGCCCTGGATGCTGTATTTTCAGCAAGCCAGTATTCGGGATAAAGGGCTCATGGAACCGGACATTCGTCACGGGCGTTGGGATACCGTGTTGGGAGCTGGCTTGGCCTCTTTGGCTGCGGTGGCATGTCTTGTAGCCACCAGTGTATTGTTTTCCCATCACATGAACACCCGCCAATTTAATGGGGCTCAATTTGCTGAAGCACTGACCCCTTATATTGGCCGGATTGGAGGAAGTCTGTTTGCTTTGGGCATTTTAGAGGCAGGACTTGTGGCCGCTACTACGATTTCGACATCGTCCGCTTATGTTTGGGGGGAGAGTTTTCGTCAAGCCGCCAGCCTCAATCGCCGGTGGTCTGAAGCCCTGGGCTTTTATGCGATTTTGGCTGGTATGACTTTGGCAGCCGGGCTGGTGGTGCTCATCCCTGGCTTTCCTCTTGAAATGATCGTTATCTTCGTCAACATCATTGCAGTCTTGACCATGCCTCCCATTTTTTTATTTTTGCTGATCCTGGTGAATGATCGCGAGATCATGGGATCCTACCGCAATACTTGGTGGCTCAATGTGCTGGGAATTACGGTGGGCGGGTTTATTTCTCTTGCCGGCGTCATTTATGCCGTGGCCACAATGTTATGACGGAAGGAACACAGAACGGAAGAAAGGATGGGAAAGAAGAAAGGACGGATCGCATGCCTTCATACCATGATTCACAGCTAAATTCCCAGAAACCCGAGATTACCAAACTTCTCGAGCAACATCAAGAGTCGCGCCGCCGGATTGAATCCTTAGGCCTTGTACGGCTAACCCCGGGGTTGAAGTGGCTTATGTGGGGCCTGCGTTTCTATGTTGTGGGCATGGTGATCTTAGTCGTCATCAACGTGATGGCAACCCTGCACTAAAAACGACCGGGAAAGCCTGAGTAGAGGCCTGTAGAGAGACCTTAGCGGAGTGGAGAGTAAAATAAAAGGTAGCGTGGGGAGGAGGTGGGCAAGCCCATGGCCGCTTGCCATCTACATCCAGGAAAAAGGGTCAGACTCTGTGTGTGTCCGTGGATTTCAGCCCTGGGCATATGAGGGACACCATATTCTAAAGGGGTTGAGGTTTTCATTGGCCCTGTTGGGTGGACACGTGGCAATAGGCCACAGACACGTGAGCGCCCATAAAGATTGCTCGCAGATTTGACTTGGCGCACTTTGGGAGTCTCGGCGCATTGATGGGAAGAGCAAGGCCTTGAGCGGTTGAGAATGTGTGGGTGCGAGCAGTGCTAAACCTTGGTGAAAATTTGGAGCACAAAGAAGAATTGAAACCTTCGATATAACGATTTTGCCCTCCGCTTCTTTCTGTCATTTGGGCATTTTCTCAAATATTCATGCTTGCGAAAGTGCATTGCGTAAGGGATCCATTACGCAGTACCGGTACTAATCCTCACATAGACGTAGGTTCCACAAAAAAGCAGTGAACGACTTGCGGTTTACGCTGGGGTTTGCTATATTTTGGTTGTATCCAAAGTCGTAAGACGTCTTAGGAGTGGTGGGGGGAGGACCCGTCATGACAGAGCGGTTTATTCCGCGTCAACGTCTTGCACGTGATGGGATAGAAGAAATTTTAATGACTACAACGCCTGGTCAACGCTTGCCGTCCGAGGACAAATTGGCCAAGCTTCTAGGTATGAGTCGTCCTACTATTCGTTCTGCGCTTAGTGCTCTTGAACAAGAGGGCTTGGTTGTTCGAAAACACGGTGTCGGAACTTTTGCTGCTAGACCGCTACGAACCATGAATGCCCCATTGCATATCTTGAATAGTGTGGCGGATATTGTGACCGACAATGGATTTGAGCCGTCGGTGACAAATATTCACATCGCATCTGTCAGTCTTCCGCACCATGTGACGGATGCGCTTGATTTGCCGGACGAAACGGACGGTTACCGCGTCACGCGAACCGTTCTGGCTAGTGGTGATCCGGCTGTATTTCTCATTGATTACCTGCCTGCCCAAGTAGGGACGATGCGTGTTGATTTAACAGTCTTTTCTGACAAAATGATGGCTGCATTAGCTCGTTTGGGCATCATAATTTCGTCGGCTGCTACTCAAATTTCGATCAAACGCGCTAGTGAAGAAGCCGCGAATGCCTTAGGAATTCCGTCCGATGAGGCTGTTCTTTATCTCCAACAAGTAGCCTACACGACAGAACACATTCCCGTCATCTACAGTATTGGCTATCACCGGGAAGGCTATATTTCATATAGCATTATCCGGCACACGGAATTCAAGGAGAGACCAGAATCATGACAAGGCAAGACCAATCCATATCGTCTTATGGATTCTGGTATCTGGTTCCGTCATTAATGGTATTGATCGTTTTCTGGATTGTTCCGCTGTTTTTTGTGGGAGGGTATAGTTTTTTTCATTTTATGTATGGGATGCATCCCCGGTTTGTTGGATTCAATCAATATCACCAATTGTTAGAGACTCAGTCTTTTTGGCAAGCCCTACGAGTCACATTGTTTTTTACCTTGGGAGTTGTTGTGGTAGGGGGTGCCATTTCCTTGTTGTTTGCCGTTTTGTTATACCGAGGTATGCGTGCGAGCGGCTTATTTAGAGCTTTGTTCTTCTTGCCCTATGTGATGCCGGTTGTGGCCACCTCGACAGTTTGGTTGTGGATGTACCAACCTCGTGTCGGGCTCATTGACCATGTTTTGGGGGTTTTGGGTCTGGGAAGCGGGATTGGATGGGTAAACGATCCAACCTTAGCTTTAGTGAGTCTGATAATCTACACGATTTGGTTCAGTTTTGGCTTCACGATGTTACTGTTTTTGGCGGGGCTGACAAATATTCCTCGAGACTTGCTTGAAGCCGCTTCGGTTGATGGGGCTTCGTCATGGCGCCAGTTTTGGCACATTATCTGGCCGCTTCTGTCACCGACTACATTGTTCGTGATTGTGATTAATACGATTAATGCATTTCAGACTTTTACCCAAATCTTTGCGTTGACGCGGGGAGGACCCTTAAACGGGACGACGACCTTGACGTATCTGATTTATGAAACCGCTTTTAATTATTTTCACTTTGGAGAAGCTTCAGCTCAAGCCGTAATATTTTTTGTGATGATATTAGGTTTGACCGGTTTGCAGTTTTGGGTTTCGCGCCGGTCTATTTACTATGGAGGATGACAACGATGCACCAGCGTACCATGACTCGGATATTCACATATGTTTTTCTGGCTCTGTCCGCTGTGCTTGTGGTGTTTCCAATTTGGTGGATTTTTGCTACCTCTTTAGAGACGTCAACTCGCGCCTATAGTTTTCCTGGTGCTCTTTTGCCACAAGGAGTTGTTCACAACTATGTAGCAGCTTGGAGTCTGGCGCCATGGCTGCGTTTTCTGGTTAATTCGCTGGGTATGGGCCTGGTGACAACGCTGCTAGCGCTTTTAACATCGACCTTAGCTGCCTATAGCATTGTCTTTTTGCCTAACCGCATAACCAAATATCTTTTGGCGCTCATTTTGTCGACAATGATGATCCCGTTTTATTCGATTATTGTACCGGACTACTTACTGATACGTGATTTAAATTGGTTAAATACCTACACGGCTCAAATTGTCCCCTTTGCCGCAAACGGATTTGCCGTTTTCATGCTGATGCAGTTCATGCGGTCCTTGCCTAAAGAATTATGGGATGCGGGGCGGATTGACGGTGTTACTCCGTGGAGATATTTGTGGAAAATCGTTGTGCCTAATCTGATGCCGGCTTTAGCCACGGTGAGTATTTACCTGTTTTTGCTGAGCTGGAATGCCTTCTTATGGCCGCTCATTGTGACGAATGGTCCGCAAGTCCAACCTATTCAAGTTGGCCTGGCTAATTTTCTTTCCACAGCCAACGGAACAGATTGGACAGTGTTGTCTGCTGCAGCTGCCATTACCACAGTGCCCGTATTGATCTTTTACGTGATAGCCCAACACAAAATTGTTGAATCGGTTAGCCGTACAGGCATTAAAGGCTGAGAGATTTCTGAGTTTTCGGATGATACTGATTTGTCGTTGAGACCATTACCTTACGATATAAGGAGGAGTTTTTCCGTGAACAAAAAATCATCAATTATATTTTCGCTTCTCAGCACGGTAGTCATGTCGTCTGCTTTGGCTGGTTGCGGCCCTGGTGTATCGCATAAGACTGCACACAGTACCAGCCCTGTTACCATTACCTTTTGGAATGAAATGACGGGGCCCTATAAAGTTGCTTTAGCCGGAGAAATTCATCAATTTGAAAAGTCGCATCCTCAGATTACTGTCAACGACATCGTCGTGCCCAATGATGCCGCTTTGGAGCCAAAGTTGTTGACTGCTATCGTTGCGGGCAATCCTCCGACGTTGTCACAAATGAACCCGCCATGGGCCACCGGGTTTATCCAAACACACAGCTTAATCAATCTGAACCCTCTGATTAAAGGACCTCACGGATTTTCGTTGACGCCATTTTACCCTAATCTGCTCAAGCCGGGGAAATGGCCGAATGGGGATCAATATCTGCTGCCCTTCAATCTCGGTGCCGCCATTATGTATTACAACAAAAATGCTTTCGACAACGCTGGAATTACCGCTCCGCCTAAGACCTGGACACAATTTGCCCGAGATGCCGCCAAGTTGTCCGGATCGGGCAAACAGGCCTTTGCCATTACCTTGGTACACACCTATCCGTGGCTTGCATTCTTTGACCAGGCGGCCGGAAATTTTGTGGGTTCCAACGGCATGCCGAATAAAGCAGCTTTTTCTTCTCACGGACCCGCAGTTAAAGCTTTAACCTTATGGAGTAATATGGTTAAAAACGGGTCTGCGGTATTAACTCACGGTTATGCGTCCCAAACTGACTTTGCCAACGAAACCAGCTCCATCCTTATTGGGACGACGGGTTTTTATCCATATGTGCAGGCGGCGGTGGGAAACAAATTTACTCTGGCGGAAGCCCCATTGCCTCACGATGTTCGCCACGCGACGTCTATGTTCGGAGGATATCTAGGAATATTTGCTAAATCAACGCCCAGTCAACAACGTGCCGCTTTTTCCTTTGTGAAATATCTCACCTCTAAAACAGGGCAACTTTATTGGATGGAGCACAGTCAGGGATATCTTCCGGTGCGCACGGACGTGGCTCAAGCGGCTACAGCCTTTCTGAAAACCCATCCGGCTCAACGGGTCTCATTAAGTGTATTGCCTACGGCTGTCGCAGAACCGAAGGTAGCCTGGTGGGATCAATTCTCTCATGAGGTTTTACTTAATGCTATTGTTGCCGTATTGATCAATAAAGAAACTCCGGTACAAGCTATGCACGCTGCCTACCAGCAAGCTGTCAAGTTAGCTCGAAAGGACGGAACTTATCAGTAAATTGAGAGTTGAGAGCGCAAGGGCGACGGATCGTCTCAAAACTTCTCGAGATCCCCTCGAGACGATCTGTCTCTTTGGCGCGGGACATAGCAGCGGCCAGCGTGTTTTCTCCCTCTGAGATTTGTTGTTTTCAGACGGCTTAGGATATCACACCCGCTACACTTGTTGATGGTGTCGCTTTGGTGGAGAATGGGTGAGGGACAGGCCGTGTCCAGTCCACGGGCAGTTGTCTTGATTTGCTTGAGAGTTGTCTGGTGAAAGCATTTTTCAGTGTAGTAAATGGACGAACAGGGTTTCTCTTGGGTGTTTTTCCTAGGATATCGGCTTAGCGATTACGTTAGCTTGCGCGATAAGATCTTCGAGTCGCTGCGAAAGATGCCCACAGTTTCGGTTTTGATCACGATAAAATCCCTCACTATCCGTAACTTTAGGAAAGATTATGACGTTTCACAAAGTAGGAATACGATGTTGGGACGGAATTTCTAATGATCGGTTCTGCCCAGAAAGCAAGGGATGTCATCCTTGAGATGCGCGTGAATTATGGAGAACAGCAACCTGCTGAAGACGATATGCGAGGCCAAAAACCGAACGAAGAGGAGTCTCAAGACTGTGAATCGAACACGAAGGGCAATAGCGGCCGGAAGCCTAGGGATTTGCGCTATTTTTGCATTAGCGGTGTTCTTTAGATTCTATGCTCGTTCTGGAGTGTTGAATGCCAGACTCTCATCGAACATGACGTCTAGGGGGCCTCTTTGGGGACACCAGACACTAGCGGCTTTAGCCGACAAGGCGGCTCGCTCCGCGCACGACAGCAAGCCCCGTGTTGCAATGTATTTTACCACCACACGTAAACAAGGCAATGAGGCGACGTCTGGAGATTATGTGGACAAGAGCTCTATGCCGGTCGATGTGGTCGTGATGCGCGGTCATTTTTCCAATCCCCTATGGGCCAGTGAACCCCCTTTGGCTGCTCCCTTAAAAGGTAATACGCTAATTCTCATCGTGAATGCCCAAAATGGGAGTGTGGTTGATAACGGCCTGATCACACAAAATTCTTCTCAAGCATCAGCCATGCTAAGGCGGTTGACAGCGCTCAGTGTGGGCCACCCTTTAAGGGTGTAGTGAAATCCTTGTTGTTCAGTTTGTTGTTAAGTGGTTCGCACAAATTCGAGGGGGACGCATGAAACATCTCCCCGAATACGTCCCAGTGGAATGGAGTGACTGGAGTGAATACAATGAAGAGAATTATGCCGGCAAGCCTAGCAGCTATCGCGGTATTGGTTGCGGCCGGATGCGGTGCATCCGCAAGCGGACCGGGTTTTGCCTCATCACCGGTAGACGGCTTTGGACAGAGGTTGGCGGTGTATTCTTCCCCTGATTCATCGTCGCCGGCATGGAACCCTCAGATTGAGAAGGTGTGGATGGTTGGCAATTCCGAAGCGATGATCAACCGCTCACCCAAAAATGCATCGCAAACCCTCCATCTGATCCACCAATTGCTAAAAGGAGCGATCCGTGCATCTGGTGCACCGCCCGTTAGTGTGCATGGGAAAGCAGGACATCCGTGGATGGAGCCGTTCGGCCCGTCCACTTTGTATCTCAAAACCTCCTCGGGAGTCTATCAGATCTATCCTGACTACCGAATTATTTCAGGGATTTCATCATCGATTAGGATAACTTCAATAACATATAATAATGGCCAGGTGGTTTCCCGTACTACAAAGAAACCTACCTTGTTTCATTTGATCTGGCAATCGCCTGATGTTGTGATACAAAAACAAGGACAATCAGGACGAACAATGATCATGAAAGATCCAGCGCTCTTTCAATGGCTTGCGAAGAACAGCTGGGTTCCGGCGTTTAGATAGCTGTGGGGGTGATTCACTCTCTAAAGAAACGCTCCTCCTTTTTGAGACATCGATCCTAAAATTCCTAGACGAACGGGGTATTTGTACGTTAATTGTCATGGAAGTGTCTCAGAACGTAAAGTGGGGGCATTTGGCTGGGCCAGTATCTTTTTAGTGTTGTCTCAAGACACTATGGTCTAGATACAGACTCCGTAAGCAGTATCCTCATAAAGCTTGTTCAAAACCTAATTCAGCATTCTTCAGCGACAATGCGGCGAGCATGGGGCAGCCGTGATCAATTTTCGATGGGTCTTAACTAAAAAGCCCGAAGACTGCCTAAGACCGGATTGGGATTTACATCATCAATCAAAGGTCGTAGATCGTGTTTTCCGCAAGATTTCAGCATGGCAGCTCACGGAATATCTCTCTTTCGAGTCCGCGATTATAGGTATGGGCATCGATGTCTTTAGATCGTCCCTGGGGATATGACGGATCTTGCCTCCTACGCCGAATGGCTTCAAAGCTCTTCTCAGTTTCCAATTTCATAACGTCACAGAAGATGTCAGATCCGTCCTGAACTTTTGACTAATCCCAAGGAAGTGCTGAAGATGCCGTCTTCGGCACCGCTGGTGGCTCCTTCTTGGTTTCCCACTGTTTTCTGCCCTCTCGCGAAGGGCTTGCGGGAGGCTTGGAAGACTGTGCCTTTGATGCATGTGAGATGCAGTCGAAACCCTAACGGAGACTGCTTAGAACCCGCTGATCGTGGGAGATGGAAAAGCAGAAAAGACCAAGGAAGTATAAATGTACAGCGCAAAAGCACTCTGTTAAGTCTAACGCATACGGAATCCCGAAGAAGAGGGGATACCTTGAAGTAGTAATCTTCACACCGTCCGGTAACACGAAGGATACGAATGAATTGCCCATTAGCTCCGGTCTGCCTGTCGGTCAAACACCCGAGGTTCCCTGGGCGGCCCTAATTTCCGGAATGGCTATTGGGCTCGGCATGGCTGTGGTTGTTGTCAGAAAAAGTCGAATAATGCTGTAATCTACGCGTTACAGGTGTCCTTGCGAAAGAAATGAAGACCGCCAGGTATTTCGGATATCGTTGACACCACAGCTATAACCGAACTCTCGCCAATCTTCTTAAATCTTCTTAAGGAAAACAAGATGGCCAGAATATTGGCCCCTCTGGACTCTTTTCTTTCCAAGAGTTTGAGGACACTACCGCTCTGCGACCCCCAGGTGCATCAATGGCACGCCATCCAACTAAATATGCCGCCGTGTTGGGGTCGTTCGTGCCGGTGGCTTCCGTGCCAAGAACAATCCCGTGCTGATTATGCCATCATTTGAGTATAGGGCCAAACGCTGGTTCCAAACGCCCAGTCATTGCAGACTTAGAGATACAGGCGAAATGTTCACGGATCCGTGGATGAACGCATAATGTTGTGACCAATTTTGATGCCTTGTCGTTTCCATCTATAGCAAGTGAAGTTTATGGAGATGAGGCAACATGCATAGCAAATGGCGTTACCGTGTTATGGGGATTGGGGCGAGTGGATTGTTGGGGTTTGGAGTGAGCGGATGCGGGCTCAGTGGGAATCTGGCTGTCCCGTTCGAAGGGCCGAGCACTCATCAAGGGACGGTACAGTCTTTAGCCAGTGCAGTGTCGGGCAGCACTACTCCATCATCAAATGTTTTTCCCACGACGTCCTCTGAGACAAAGTCAATGTCCGCGTCACCTGGTAGCACAGTAAAAACTTCGAACACCGGGGGAGGGACATCTTCCTCCTATCCAGCGGTAGTCAATCAAGCTCTGCAGTGGTTGCACGCCCGAACCTCACGAGCTCTGGGTGCGCCTACGTGGATTCCCGGTGCGGCCAAGGTCAAGGGACAATATCTCTCTCCTACGACGAATGTGTCTCAGCAGGGAGGGGCGATTTTTCTGCACTTAACGTCTCGTCCCTATGGGGTGAACAATCCCGCTATCAATCAATCCCCCCACACGCGGAACTGGGTGAGTTGGGGACTCAACGTGATGACTCCGAGTCAATTGGACACCCATCAGCTTGGGCTGTTAGAGGCTTATAACCCAATCGGACCGAACCATCCACCTGTCACGACCGGCACTTCCCACTCCATATCATTAGGCACGGGGATTACGGGTAAGCTTTATGAGAATGGCACTGTGATCTGGCATGAAGGCAATTGGACCCTGATGGTGCAGGGGACAGACGCAAACCGGGGGCCAGATGTTGCCCAAGCGAAGACTCTAGAGGCTTATTTGCATACGGCCTCTCTTCCGCCCCATCCGGGGTTGATCGATGTATACCAAAATACGGCATCGGTTGACTGGCTCAACGGACGATTTTTATTTTCTATTATGGGCGGGCGTGAACCGGCGCCGGATGTGCTGCATATGGCTGTGTCATGGCGTCCGTTATCCTAGAAGCTCTCTTTTGAGAGAGTTGAGAATCTAGTGTATGTCTGCGCCGGCAACAGCGTTCCATCCTCATTTAAGCTGTTTTCACGAGGGATGCAGAAAGGATAAAAGCTGTATCCGGGGGATTTGGTTCCCAGTAAGATTTAAAAGACTGGAGCATTTGCTTTGGAAGAGAAATTCCCCAAAGTCGTGGATTTGTGCCGTTCATGATTCGTGACGAGGGCATGGGGTGAAGGCACTGCGACGATTTTAAGAGCATGTACCGTGGCCATCACCGATGCCGTTCTCTCACACGGTTAGAAGCCATACGTGAGGCCATGGAGTTTTTTGACGGATTTGGAGCTCATTGCTGTCCCATCCGGCCCCTGTTTGCGTAGGCCACTAAAGCCGAAATTTGTCGAAGATGACCCGTCCTGGGTTGTGACCATCTTTTGGGCTAATTCTGAAGCTTTTTTCTGCTGGCACATGGATGGGATGTCTCACCATCCACTGCCGGCAATACACCATGGCAGCGTGGTGTTGTCTGCCATGACGGGGCAATATCTTCTCGAAATAAGTTGTCGATGAACAGAAATGTGTTTTACTGGCTTTGGTTCAACGGCAACCAAAGGAGTTCCATTCGGGTTCATTCTCCGTGAGTCGGGGCAAAAACACCGGTGCTCAGAGTCGAGAGCACCCGAGGACATGATACGGCAATCTCCACAGGGGAAGCTTTCAATGATTGGGGGGGCGGAACCCAAAACAACGGTTCGCCGAGCAGAATGAGGAGAAAATTTCATAGAGGCCAACTGCACAAGGTTTTGGCACAAAGAACCAACTAGTTGAGATGGTCTGCATCACTTCTGTTAAACCAACAGGCAATGAGTTAAAGACCAATTGGTAGCATCTCAAGACGACGGCATCTTTCGCATTGCCGAATCATGGGAATAGTGCAAGGACTGTGATGAAGAGAGGTTAGGTTCGTGTCAAGTGCCCGTGTTGGAGAACAGACCCCTGTTTACGTCTAATTCACAGAGGTCTGTTCTGTTATAGTCTTGGCGCTTTCACGATAAGGTTTTCGGCGATTCTAGAGACGGGGCGTCAAAGGCTAGGCGGGCAGGCAGAAATTGTGTGAGCAACCAACAGACTAGGGCTGTCGCCAGAAGCCGGATTAAGTCAGGAACCAAGACCGACTGATAGCTTCCTGACAATGCGTAGCGCATCACATGAATGGCCCAAGTCATCGGCAAATAGGGATGAATGAGAGCAAAAAACCGGGGGGAAAGCGCTATCGGGTAAGTGCCGGCCGATCCCGACAGTTGGACGACCAAGAGAACGATGGCCAAGAGCCGTCCTCCGTCCCCAAATTTCTCGACCAAAAAGCGCATGATAGCCCACCAGCTAAGAGAAATTGCCGCTAAAACGAGCCAAAATACGACAAGATGTGTGGGGTGTAACGGCAATAGGATCAGGATGCCTGCCGTTAAAACCAAGAATTGGGCCGCGGATAATCCTAATGACAGCCATTGCCGTGTTTTCAGCCCGTCCTTCTTACCGCCAGGCACAAGGACGGTGACTACCAACGCTCCTACCCACAACGACAAGCCAACGAAATACGGAGACAAGCCTGTCCCGTAATTGCCTTGGGGGCCGACGTTCATATGATGTGTTTTTAACGGCGAGGCTAGCACAGACAGAGGATTTTTGGCTTTGCCCAGATCTTTGGACAATTGGGTTAAGTGAGAGGAAAACAGGGACAAAGGCTGGGTGATGAGATTGACCGAATTTGTGTATTGGGTCAAGTGACTGGACAAATTACCGAGAGAACGACTTGCGGTGTTTTGCCCTTGGGCTAAGCTTGCCAAGGGTTCTGTCAATTGCTGCGCACCAGAGTCAATCTTTTGGGCAGCTTCGGTGATTTGGGCCGAAGCTTGTTGCAGCTCTATGATGGACGTGTCAAATGCTGATGAAGACGCGGTTAAGCTGGCCGCGTGTTGATCAAGCACTTGAGTCGAGGCCGCAAGCTGACTCGAGGCTTGTGTGAAAGCTTGAAGATTGTGAGTTAACTCCGTTGCTCCCTGATTGATGTGCTGGGAGAGATTCTGAATGGGAACTTGGTGTGCTTGCATACGTCCCAAAACCTGTTGCAACTCTTTTTGAGTCGAGGGATTGTTAGGACTCTTATGTGCCAAAGTTATGGCTTCTTGCAGTAATTGGCCTTGCCTCTCTTCGTTTCCTTGGAGCTGTGTGGTGGCTTGAGTCAGGGAAGAGGAAGCGCTTGTCAAGGACGTGGATTGATTCGCGAGTTTGTTCGCGTAAGATGCCAAGGCCGATATGGCTTGCTGTTCTTGAAGGATCCCCTGGTGGAAATCCCCAGCCTTTTGAGACAGGATATTCATGTTGTGGTTTACTTTGTCTTGACTTAAGACATAAGCTTGCACATTTGAGGCAAACAGATGATATTGTGATGCAAGCTGCTGAGTGTTTTGAGACAATTGGCGGCTTGCAGTGGCAACGGCCTTTAAATCTTGACTTAAAGTTATTCCGCCTGGTTTTAGTGCCTGGGACTTTTGGGATAGTGTGGCCGCTGCTTCGTGCAGTTTCCAAGAGTCCTGTTGCAGGCGAGTCATTCCCGCAAATTCCCGGTGCGTGATGTGAGACTGAATGTGGTGAACCATACTTTGGGTCAAAGAGACGGCTTCCCGGTCCATTAATATTCCGGTCAGATAATTGGTTCCAGGGTCAGTGGCATAACTTATCGTAGGGGTGTGTTGGTGAAACAAATCGCGGCTAAAGTTCTTGGGAATATCGATTACCATGTCCACTTTACCCGATTTCAAGAGCTTTTGAGCATGAACATTTTGTCCGGAGGTGAAAATGCGTGTGTGCAAGTCCTTAGGCAGCATATGAATCACTTGCCGTCCTTCTTGGTGCCCATGATACCCTTGGTCTTGATTGACGATGGCAATAGGTAATGAATTGAGATGACCATAGGGGTTCCAAAAAGCACTGAGATAGGACCCGCTGTAGAGCAAAGGAACAATAGCCACAGCGGCCAGGGCGAACCAGCCTTTTTTGGTGCGAAGCAATGGCGAATGCATGAATAACCCTCTTTTCATTTATACTGACTAGTCAGTATAATAAACCGTTCAAAAAAAGAAATCAAGCAAATTGTGCAGCGATCACTTGGGCAATCTGGTAAAGACTCGATTTTTTTGGATGCTCACTTTTTAAGATGTGCAATGTGGGCACGGCTACTGAGCCAAACAAGGCATAGGCTAAGGATTCATTGTGGCGGTGGGGTTCGGGAATATACGCCGCGACGGGTTGCAAGAGTTGGTTGAGGAATTCTCCGACTAATTTTTCTCTTTCTCGGTCGCGCCAGGCTTCGCTTAGAAATAGACCCAAAAAATCTTGCTCTTCCCAAAAAAAATCAATCCAGTGGCACAAGAGTTGAGGAAGTGTGTTGTGGTCGTTTAGCGATTGGATAGTGATTTCCAATAGTCTTTGGGTCTTTGACTCGAATAAGGCGGTCCAGATAGCTTCTTTGGAAGAAAAGTGGTAATAAACAGAGCCTTTGGCCACATGAGAGCTTTGCGCAATGCTGTCAACCGTGGTACGGTCATAGCCCTTTTCGGCAAATTCTTGCAATGCGGCCTTTAGAATGAGATCGCGGGAGTTTGGTTTCGACACGGATTTTTCTCCTCTTCCTCTTGCCAGCGGGCTAAAGATACCCGATTGGTCACATTTCTCTTGTTCATGTTGAATGCTATCAGGATTGCTCTGAAAAGTCATCAGGAACCAAGGAGAGCTAGTCTTGTCTCTGGGATTTTCGTGGCGGAAGAACCAATGACCAATGGGAGGAATCGGTGCATAGGTGAGGCCATAAGAAAATTTCTCATTGTTGGCCTGCCGTGGACCCTCAAGCAATCTCAACCCACGCGATATTGGGAGGTTCATTGTCCTTGGGGGTTAGTGCATCACGGTAAATGCCGGTAGTCTCAGTTCAGAGAAGTGTCGCTATCTTGTGACACCTTGTTGAGTTGGTTCAGATGCAAGCTTACAGCAGACGTCCAGGTTCGTTGACGATTTCTTGGCGATTTTGATCAGACCATGGAGGCAAAAAAGCTGGACAATCCCTGTTGCGGCAATTCTCGGCAGAATTAGTGTTTTTATATTGGAATCATGCACAATACAAATACTTAACCCATATGGCATAATGCAATAGCTTCAGATGATATTTGATATTTATGGTAGCCAATCTAATATTGGAGTGGACAATCATGGCCCAGTCATACGGTCAGCTTGCCAAGAACCATGTGGGTTTTTGGCAAGTATTGTTTCAATCAGTATCGCAAATGGGTCCGGGCCTATCCGCTGTGTCCGGTCTAACCGCTGCGGCAAGCTTTGCCGCCGGGGCGATGCCGCTTGCGATCATACTCGCTTTGATAGCATCCTTGCTGGGTGCAAACACGCTTATTCAATTTGCGAAAAAAATATCCAGCGCGGGAGGATATTATGCGTTCGTGGCTCATGGGTCTGGTCCTCGGATGGGCATCTTCACCGGTTGGATCTATTTGTTGTACCAAGGAATTAACGCTCCTGCCATGATCTTATTTTTCGGTTTTCTCCTGCGTTCAGTCCTGGATATGGGGTTGGGTATGAATTTGCCCCGGTGGACCTGGTGGCCTTTTGCATTGGCTGCCGCGGGTTTTGTTTGGTACATCTCATACAAAGGCATCAAGCCGTCCCTGCGATATTCAATGGTGGCTGGACTTATCGAATTTGTTGTGTTTGTTATTCTGGGTACTGTCCTGGTGGAAAAAGCAGGTCCCCACAATACCTTTGCCCCCTTTCTTCCTGCCTCTTCGCCTCGCGGTTGGGCGGGCGTCGGGATGGCTATGGTCTTTGGACTCTTTTCCTTTGCCGGTTATGGAGCGGCGGCCCCCTTGGGCGAAGAGGCCAAGAATCCCAAGAAAACGATCAGTCGGGCAGTTTTTCTCGCTGTGCTTATCGTCGGCATTTATTATGTTTTTATCGGCTATGCCTCAACCGTAGGATGGGGACTGAATAAAATGAGCAGCTATGCCAGCCTTCCGCTTCCTTTGATGACCATGGCGCAAAAGGATCTAGGGCCCTTATGGTTTTGGCTGGTGGCGATTTTGGTGATAAACGGTACGCTCGCTTGCATTACCGCCATTCATAATGCGCAAGTCCGAGTGCTTTATGCGCTGGGCCGCGATAGGCTTGTAGTTCCTGAACGGTTAGGACAGACCCATGCTGTGCACCGCTCTCCATTCCAGGCAATCCATTTCCAGTCAGTTATCAACATCTTAGTGGTGAGCTTGGTGGGCTTTTGGCTGGGATCGTTTGCCGGGTTCGTCTTTCTCGGGGAGTTAATGACGCTCTCGACTTTGATGGTGCACATCTTTGCCAACTTCTCGCTGACGCGCTATTACAAGAGGTTAGGTGAGTTTCGTGTACTCGTCCACGGAATTATTCCGGCATTGGCCACGGTTTTATATCTGTTCCCGATCTACTTCACGGTTTATCCAGTGCCGAACTTTCCCGACAATATTCCGCCGTATGTCGTTGGGGCATGGATCATTATGGGAGGCATCTTGTTGGTCCGCATCTTTAAACAATCCCCGGATCGCATCCAGAATGCCGGTCTTATAACCGGCGACACGTCGGAAGAGATAACCGGGTAAAGGAAACGGAATTCATGAAAATACCGGCAGATCACATTTGCCGGTATTTTCATGCGCACGCTGATCCTATTTTTCCAGAAACTCCTTGGATAATTTGGCAACGAGACTGTAATAGGTATCGACCATGTTTCCGACATACAATTTCCCGGCTTGGCTCACCAATTGATAGGCATCCCAGCGAGTGAAGCCCAGTTCACGCTCTAGCCAGAGGACCAATTCAGTATAGGCAATCCGGGCTGCATCCTCCATAGGTCTCGCGCTGCCCACAGTCATGATTTCTGTGGCTGACTCAATCCGGGGCCAACTAATCGGGTGATTCTTAATGAGATCAAATGAAAGCGTAACCTTGCCGGAAATCTCCAACGCGACTCCACATGCTTCCCCTTCGCCTTGTGCCACGTGGCAGTCGCCGGTAGAGAAATAGGCTCCGGGGACGTTTACGGGCAGATGCACGGTGTTCTGGGCTTTGACGTCGGGAACATCCATGTTTCCGCCGTGAGCAAATGGCGTCAAGGCAGAGAGAGCTTCGAGGTCTGGAGCGGTGCCAATAGTTCCCATGAAGGGGCGTGGGGCAATGGAAAACTTGTCACTATAGGCAAAGCGGCCATCCGGCTGCCTACGGTAAATCCAGACTTTTTCGGGTAACGGATCTTGCAAAGTCCGGGTTAGCATGGTGGAGGTCAATCCTCCAAAGAACGGAATCTGTGCGCTCACTGCCCAGTCCCTGGTTAACTCTACATCGTGTATATGGACTAAGAGGGTATCTCCCGGCTCGGCGCCGTCCACATATATCTTATCTTTACCCATAAGTTTTTCGGGATTATGGCGCCAAATTTTTTCGCGGGTATCTTTCGGGGGCAAGCGTTCTCGTCCACAACAAAATTT